>CAMFBM010000001.1 GCA_945948555.1 uncultured Bacteroidales bacterium
AGTTTTATTTACTGCCAGGGCCGCTTAGGACCTGGAAAAATTAACGAACTATTGTATTCGGTGATTATGCGGTTTATTCCCCGAGAAAATTTCGGCGAATAGGATATTTCTTCACAGAAAATCACCTGGTCTCGGCATAGTCAAAATAAATTTTGCCTCTGCTCTCGACTTTCGCTATATTTGTACAGGATAACCATATGTTGCGGTGAAACAGAATATTCTGACCTGCCTTGTTATTATGATGGCCTTCTGTTCCTGTCGTGAACAGGACGACAGCCGCCTCCTTTCAAAGCTGGATGCAGTGCTTCAGGACAAGGCCGTATATGAAATCTATTTCGAAGATGCAGTAAGGAACATAGAATGATTAATCATTATAAATAAAATATTATGGATATGAAACTTAAACTTGTCGCTGCGGTCCTCATGACCGCTCTTGTGGCAGTATCCTGCGGCAATTGTTCGCAGAAATCTGATAAACCAGTGTATCTGGATGAAAACCAGCCTCTTGAGGCCCGTGTCGAGGATGCCCTCTCACGAATGACCATCGAGGAAAAGGTGAAGATTCTCCACGCACAGAGCAAATTCTCTTCAGCAGGAGTGCCTCGTCTGGGCATTCCGGAGCTTTGGACGACCGACGGCCCTCATGGAATCCGTCCTGAAGTGCTCTGGGATGAATGGAACCAGGCCGGCTGGACCAACGACTCCTGCATCGCATTCCCTGCCCTGACCTGTCTTGCTGCAACCTGGAATGAGGAAATGTCTGCACTTTATGGAAAATCAATAGGTGAGGAGGCACGCTTCCGTGAGAAGGATGTGCTTCTCGGTCCGGGCGTGAACATATACCGAACCCCTCTGAACGGCCGCAACTTCGAGTATATGGGTGAGGACCCTTACCTTGCATCAGTGATGGTTGTCCCATATGTCAGGGAAGTCCAGAAAAACGGCGTGGCTGTCTGCGTGAAGCATTATGCCCTCAACAATCAGGAGGCTCTCCGCCATGAATACGATGCCGTGGTGGACGACAGAACCCTGAATGAAATCTATCTTCCAGCATTCAAGGCTGCCGTGCAGGAAGGTGGGGCATGGTCAATTATGGGATCATACAACCTTTACAAAGGCCAGCATGTATGCCACAACCAGTATCTGCTCAACGACAAACTGAAAGGCGAATGGGGATTCGACGGAGCCGTAATATCAGACTGGGGCGGATGCCATGATACTGATGAGGCCATAACCAACGGACTTGACCTTGAATTCGGTACATGGACCGATGGCCTTACCAAGGGCTCCACGAACGGTTATGATTCTTATCATCTTGCCTATTCCTATCTTGAGAGGCTCCGTGACGGAAGAGCTTCAGTTGATGTGCTCAATGAAAAGGCCCGCAGGGTGCTCAGGCTCATATTCCGTACGGCTATGCGCACTGACAAGCCTTTCGGTTCACTTTGCAGCCCTGAGCATTATGCCGCTGCCCGGAGCATCGGTGACGAGGGTATAGTGCTCCTGAAGAATGAGAATGATGTGCTTCCGGTAAAGGCTGATGCAAGGAAGATATTGGTCGTAGGAGAGAATGCCGTCAAGATGATGACAGTCGGCGGCGGTTCTTCATCCCTGAAAGTACAGAGGGAGGTGTCTCCTCTTGACGGAATAAAGGCTGCTGCTCCGGAGGGTGTTCAGGTCATATATGAAAGAGGTTATGTAGGAGATGTTTCCGGGGCTTACAACGGAGTTGTCACCGGACAGGACCTTTCGGAAAACCGTAGTGCCGACAGACTCATCAAGGATGCATGCGCTCAGGCCGCCGATGCCGACATGGTAATCTTTGTGGGCGGTCTCAACAAGTCCAGGCATCAGGACTGCGAGAATTCTGACCGTTTAGGGCTGGAACTTCCTTACAATCAGGATGCTGTCATAGAAGCTCTTGCAGCTGTGAACCCTAATCTTGCAGTGGTCATAGTGTCAGGAAATGCTGTCGCAATGCCATGGGTGGACAAGGTGAATGCTGTCGTTGAGGCTTGGTACGGAGGTTCCGAGGCTGGAAATGCCCTCGCCGATGTGCTTTTCGGCAAGGTGAACCCGTCAGGAAAGCTTCCGTTCACATTCCCGGCGCGCCTTGAGGACAATGGAGCACATGCTTTGAAGGCTTATGATCCGAAATCCACCGTTGCCAATTATTCGGAAGGCATATTCGTAGGCTACCGCTGGGCACAGAAACACGGTATCAAGCCTCTCTTCGCTTTCGGCCACGGTCTCAGCTACACCGATTTCACATATTCGGAAGCATCATCCAACAGTTCATCAATGTCCGGAAACGGTACGCTTACTGTAAAGACCAAGGTGACCAACAGCGGCAAACTGGCCGGCAAGGAGGTCGTCCAGCTCTACATCAGCGATGACGAGTCTTCCGTGGAACGCCCGGTCATGGAGCTTAAAGGCTTCAGGAAAATAGCCCTCGAACCAGGTGAAACCAAGGAGGTCACCTTCACGATTACCCCGGACATGCTGAAGTACTATGATGCCTCGACATCCTCCTGGACCCTCGAGAAGGGCACTTTCACAGCCTGCATAGGTTCTTCTTCCGAAGACATCCGCACCAAAGTCTCTTTCGAGGTAAGATAAAATAAAAATCCCCGGACTGACCGGGGATTTTTATTTTATTTCACGCTGAACGGTAGATGCAGGTCCGGGTACGGGATTCCCTGTAATCATTTGTCTTGCCGTATTTGCTGTGGACTCCGCCGATTGGGGAGTGACCGTGAATCAGCCATTGAGGTACTGAGGCAATTCCTGTCATTGCCAATACGGTGACGAGGTGGATGATTACCCAGACATTGAATTTCAGACCGAGGACTGCTGCTCCGTGTGATGCTTCAAGTATGATTGAGGTTGCAAGTACTGCAGGAGTGATTGCGAGCAGTGAAATATTGCAGATTTTCAGTTTGTTCATATTGATTCTAATTTTTGCAAAGGTAGGCAGCATTGGTAGTGATTTTATTCTGTATATGACTTGCCATTTGCAGCCTTTCGGCTCAATCACCCCTGCTATTACCAGATTTTCGGCTCAAAACATTGGCAATTGAGCCGTATTCTTAGTATATTTGAGCCGAAAATAAAATATCAATGACCAGAGAAAACGAAATACTTCAGTTCCTGCACTATCATCCTGGATCCTCCAGAACCGAGATTGAGACGGGAATGAATCTACCGGAAAGCCCTGCTACCGTCAAACGAATCATCGCCTCACTTGTAGAGTCAGGCTCCGCAATTGTATCCGGACAAGGCCGGGCAACCCGCTACAGCGTGTCCCCGCAGGCACAAGTAACGATGGAACTGAATATTGACACATATTTTCAGAGGGAGACTGACGAGCGTGAAATTCAGACAAGATTCAACTTCGGGCTCATAAACGATATCCTCCCCAAAGTAAATCTGTTCACGGCAGAGGAGAAAGAACTTCTTGACAGCCTTCAAGCACAGTTTATACGCAATCTTGAAGGCATCACACCCAACGAATACCGGAAAGAAATGGAAAGGCTGGGCATCGACCTGAGTTGGAAATCCTCACAGATTGAAGGCAACACCTACTCCCTTCTGGAGACCGAGCGGCTTCTGAAGGAGAAGCAATCCGCCTCCGGAAAGACGAAGGAAGAAGCCATTATGCTTCTCAACCACAAAGATGCACTCGATTTTGTCCTGGCAGAACCCGATTACCTTAAGGAAATCTCTGTCCGTCGCATAGAAGATCTCCACGCACTTCTTACAAAAGAGATGAACGTAGACAAAGGCATTCGCAAACGTCGCGTCGGCATTACAGGCACAAACTACTATCCTCTGGACAACGAACACCAGATCCGCGATGCCCTCGAAGACAGCTGCCGACTCATCAATGCAAAGGAGAACATATTCGAGAAAGCCCTCCTGGCTCTGGTACTCCTTTCATACATACAGGCATTCTCTGACGGCAACAAGCGGACGGCCCGCATTACCAGCAATGCCATCCTGATTGCAAACAAGTACTGCCCAATCTCCTTCCGTACAGTTGACTCGGTGGATTACAAAAAAGCAATGCTCATCTTCTACGAGCAGAACAACATCTCCGCTTTCAAGAAGATTTTCATCGATCAGTTCGCTTTCGCTGTCCGAACCTACTTCTGATTGGGTAACATATCCTATCTTCCATTCTACCGGCAGTAAGGTGATTTACACGAAGGATTACAAGCGGGAGAATGGAGTGGATGTCGTCGGGCGCCTACAAGGAAATGTCTATCTGGTAGGCCAGCCTTTCGCTCCCGTTCCAGCAACGGATTATTCCGCAGTAACGGAAGCCTTCCTTCAGGATGGCGTTCTGCATCACGGCATTGTCCCTGTGGGTGTCAATCCGGATAGAGGAATTGTGCTGCAATGCAAACCGCATCACTCTTGAGAAAATGCCCCTGACCTCCCCACAGGACGCGATGCGGTGGATGGTCGAGTAAGGACGGTCGCTGAGCCAGGAGCCGTCATATATGACTGCATATGTCGGGTCCTCCCCTGAGCGGAGCACGAAGGTCGCGACAACCCTCCCCTCACACTCGCAGACATAACTGTCTCCTCTGGTGACATCTTCCTTGAGCAGTTCCTTTCCCGGATAATCCTCTCCCCACTGGTGCGGATTGCCTGTTTCCGCCATAAACTTCCTTGCAGCGGCAAAAATTTCCAGCATCCGCGGTATGTCCTCCAAGGTGCTTTTCCTTATATCAATCAATTTTTCCATTCCGACATATATGCAATTACAATTCCAGGCCGGCGCGGCGAAGGGCGGGGATGAGGCGGGTAAGTAGGGCGGGGGCGCCTGCCAGGCGGTCGTGCAGAAGGATGACGGATCCCGGGCGGGTCTTGCGGAGGATGTTTCCGAGGCATTTACCGATGGCGGCGTCCAGTTCGGACGGGGCGAGGGAATCTTTCAGATGGACCGTGTCGAAACTGCGGACATCCCAGCCAATGACCTTGTGACCGGTGTGTTTCAGGATTTTGGCGATGTCGGGGTTGGTCACGCCGAAAGGGGGGCGGAACAGGCGGGGCTCAGGGGCAGCCACCGCAGAAGCCGACAGACCTGGCTCGCGGGAATCCGAAGTGGGAGCCGCCTCCTGAACCGCCAAATCAATCACACTGTCACAGGCCCTGATGTCGTCTTCGATGAAAGTCTTTCCGGAAACGGGGAAAAGCGGGGAATGGGTGTAGGTATGGTTGCCGACGGTGTGTCCCCGGGAGACAATCAGGCGGATGAGCTCAGGGTGTTTCTCCGCCTTGGAACCCGTCACGAAAAAATATGCCTTGACCCCATAGCTGTCGAGCACATCCAGCACCTTCGGGGTCACTTCAGGGTCGGGGCCGTCATCAAAAGTCAGCGTCACCTTGCCGGGGCGGAGGTCACGGCACTGCACCTTGATCCAGACTCCGGAGCCGATGCGGGAGCAGGCCCACACAAGAAAGATGAGGGCTGCTGCCACCAGGACGCAGAGGACTATGACAAGCACGCCGTTCATATTCTTTCAATCACGATGTCAAGGGACGGCAAGGAAACTTCCCGGAAGGCAGTTCCTGAACAAAGATTACCGACCTCCCGCGCCAGCAGGAAGGCTGACTCGATCGAGCCGGAAAGCAGCGGACGTTCACCTGAGACGGGGGCGGCTGCAGGACTGAATCGGGAAATCCTGCACGGGCAGGACTCCGAAGGGATGTCGGAGATAAGGAAAGCCACGGCGCCCTCGCTTCCGGGAGAGAACCTGCCCATCCTTTCCAGGACCGCCTTTGAAGTCGGGATAATCTCGTCGAATGCCAGCACAAGGACATTGTGCCTCCCCTCCCCCACAAGCAGACAGGCATCCAGAAGGGCGTCGCTGAAACTTGCCGCTCCGTTGACAAATGTCGAATTGTAGGTCTTGAGTCCCTCCATCAGGGCGATCTGACCACCGACCGTGTTGAAAGTGGAATATATGAACGAAGTCGGATTCAGCATAGACTCCTCCCTGGCCATAATCTCTGAGGCGAACTTCTCGGAATCCTCAAGGCATCCCAGGGCGGTCGCAGTCAGCACTCCGTCGGGAATCCTTCCGGGCACATTCTCGAGGCACTTCAAGGCAGAGGCGACGCTCAGACGGACGATCCGGCCCATCCTGCGCCGCATATTGGCGTTGGGTATCACCTCCCTGTAGTCGGGCTCCCCGTCCGTCGAAGGACGGATGGAGAAAAAGGAAGATATATATATTTCTTTATCCATCATATTTTATAATATGGAGAATATATAACACTATGGAAATATATATCATAAGGCTGAGAAGACAAGGGAGGAATCGTTGCCTCCGAAACCGAAACTGTTGGACAATATGTTCCTGATTCCCAATCCCTTCCTGTGGCAGGTCAAAGGTTCAATGCCCAGAAGAGGGTCCGCCGAAGTAAATCCGGGGCTCGGCCAGAGTTCTCCATATTTCAGGGAGAGGACACAATAGACGGCCTCGATTCCCTCGCTGGCGGCAAGGGTGTGGCCGACATATCCCTTGAACGAGCCGAAAGGCGGGAGCGCGTCCCCGAAAAGGCGTTTGAGAGCATTGCCCTCCGAAAGGTCGTTGCCGGGAGTTGCCGTGCCGTGGGTGTTCACAAAATCAATGTCGGAAGGTTCCAGAGCGGCCACCTCAAGGGCAGCCGACATTGCGGCATAGGCTCCGTCACCCTCGGGATTGCTTCCGGTCTGGTGGAAAGCCTCATCCACATTCGCCCAGCCGGTGACCCGGCAATAGGCCTGCACTCCCCTCTGTCTGAGTGACTTCCCGCTCTCAAGCACAAGAAAACCGGCACCTTCTCCGAGATTTAGCCCGTCACGGGAGGCATCGAAAGGACGGCAGGGCGACTGGGAAAGAATCCTCAGGGAATTAAACCCGTTGACAGTGAAACGGCTGAGGGCGTCGCCTCCCCCTGCCACGACCACATCGGCAAGACCGGCGCAGATCATCCTGGCCCCAAGCATTATGGCATTCCCGGCAGAGGAGCAGGCCGTGCTGATTGTCGTGCTGAACCCCGTCAGGGAATGTTTCCTGCGGACATAATCAGTCGTGGCTCCGCAGTCATAATGACTCATCAGACGGATGTCTCCGGAAGAAGGGTCCCTGCTGAAATCCTCATAGAAAAGCTCGCCAAGATCCATTCCTCCGACAGATGTGCCGAGAATCAATCCCACAGGGAGTTCCGCAGGATTCAACCCGGCATCCCGCAATGCCTCCGAGACCGCCAAGGATGAAAGAATGGCGGTTCTTGTCACCGGGTCTTCCTCTTCCGGATTGCACGGACAGCATTGGACATCCGATGAGGAAAGGGCATCAGCCGCCCCGCCAAGAGGAACCCGGGCAAGAGGCACATCAAGCCTCGTGCGGAAGGAATGGCTTTTGGAAATGCCGCTCCGGAGCGCACGAAGAGCCTCAAGGTTCTCCTGCACACCAGTGCCGATGGAGGAGACCACCCCAAGACCTGTCACGAAAACATCTGCCGTACGAGGGTGTCTCACGCTTTTTTGGAAGATATGTATTCAGCCATAGTCCTGACGCTGCGGAAGATCTGGCGGCCCTCCTCCTGGGAGATACGTATGCCGTAGTCCCTCTCAAGGATTAGAATCAGTTCCAATGCGTCGATGGAATCCAGTCCGAGACCGGCATCACCGAAAAGCGGTGCGTCAGGGTCGATGTCCCCGGGAGTGAGTTCCTCGAGATTCAGGGCCTCGATTATCTTTGATTTGAGTTGTTCTATCAGTTCTTCCATTATTTTGTTTTTTTAGTTTGTCAGTTTATTTAGTCTTTTATAAGATCTCTCCATTCGCTTCGCTCAGTCGAGATGACAGGAGGCACGCTCAGGGATGACAGGAGGTTTCGCGAACCAACTCCAAATCGGCGGAGAAATTTCCGCGAAGATAATCAATCCATCCGACAATGGCATACCCGGCCTTTGATTCCGCCAGCACAAGGGATGCATATTCCATCATTTTCTCCCTGTCATATCCTTCCGAAATAAAGAAAGTGTTCTCCCCCTTTATCTTGTGCCTGATTGAGATCTCTCCGGAAGTCACATTCGGCAGGGTGTAGACGAACACCGCCGGACTTGCCCCTTTCCCGCTGTCAAGGTTGGCCTGGTGGCGCAGGTCGGAATCAAGTGATGCCGAAGAGTTCGAAAGCAGGACGGCAATGTCCTCGGGACCGTATTCAAGACCCTGGAGAAGAATCGAGGAGGCGACATAACCCAGGCGCGCCATATCGTCCATCTTGAAGAATTTCAAATCCTGAACGCCGAGCGACCTGTATTTCTCACGGATATATGCCGGAAAATCATCCTTGAAGCCCTCTTCCGCAGCAGTTTCATTGTCCATTTTCACTCTGCGCACCGTCTCAAGGCTGGCAGCTTTGAGATGGCCTCCGGCAGCGCAGCCATCCTGATTCCCGGCGCTTCCACCGGCAGACTCCGGCAGGCTCATCACCACGGCGGCGTTGCATCCTCCGAATCCGGAAGCGGTTTTGACGCAATGCCGCATCTCCAGACAGCGCGGCCCGGCGCAGGCATTGACCGGGAAAGGGGTCCCGCAGCAGGAGAATCCCGGAGTGCCCCACATAAGACCCCTGCGCAGTTCCCTTGCACACAGGACGGCCTCAATCACCCCGCTCGCTCCGAGAGTGTGTCCGATGTAGGGTTTGAAACTCTGCACAGGGACATCCGAAAGACCTGCAAGGGCGAGCGCCTTGGACTCCATTTCGTCATTATAGACCGTGGCGGTCCCGTGAAGGTCTGCAAAAGAGACATCCCCGGGAGCGATTCCCGCCTGGGACATAGCGTCACGGATTGCGAAAAAGAGGGCGTCACCCGTGCGTGAGGGTCCCGAGATATGGTTGGCGTCATCACTGACCGAGCCCCCTGCAAGCACGACAGCCCCGCCGGAGGGTCTCTCTGACAGGAGGATTGCGGCAGCCGCCTCCCCGAGATTCAGTCCGCAGCGGGAAGCGTCGTAAGGGCGGCATATTTCCCCGCTCAAAGACTTGAAAGAGGCGAATCCACTGACAATGAATTCATTGAGGGCATCGAACCCGACAACGAGCACAGAGTCATATTTACCTGAAAGAATCAGCCGCCTGGCCATCGCCAAGGCGGTGACGCCGGAAATGCAGGCATTGGATATGGTATATATGTCCTTGTCGGCATAGCCGAGGAAATTTCCCATCCTGCGGGAAGAGTCCCAGAGGAAAGCCCCCGCAGGAACGGCACAGTCCTCCCCCACTCCCTCGACAAGGGATATATTTCCTTTTGTGGTTGAGAATATGACAGCCATACGCACACCCTCCGCCATCCCCGAAGCACGGTCATCCATAGCCCCGCCGTCCAAAGCAACACCGTCCAAAGCCCCGCGGGCCGCCCCGAGGGCAAAAAGTTCAGCCCTGGTCCACTGCGGTCCGAAAATGTCCGAGAGAGCGTCACACACTTCCTGAGGCACGAGGGAGCACATCACAGGCACGTCATTCCCCTCAAGGTCCTTCATCAGACCTCCCCTGGGGGTGACTGCGGAACGTCCCGCGTCAAGAGCCGCCACAGTCTCATCCGTCCCTATGCCGAAAGGCGAGACAATGCAGTCCGAGACAATATATGCTTTTCTGTTTTCCATATTCTCCAAAAACACATCTGAGGGCAGAACTACTTCACGGCACACTCCACCAGGCTGTGTCCGTACCCGATTCCATCCGTGACATTGATAACCTCAAGACCCGCACGGGCAATGTCCGAAAACAGGTCCTCCGTGCTGAACATCTTGCTGTTCCCGTTCGCCATCGCAGTGAAATACACGCTTGTCTGGGCAAGATCGAAAGAGGCGGCAGGCCATTTCTGCCTGTCCCACAGGGTTTCCATAATGAAAACGTGCCCATCCGGAGCAAGGGCCGAGGCCGCCCTTTCAAGAAGGCTCACCACCTGGTCGTCAGAGAAGCAGTCAAGGAACTGGCTCATCCAGATGACATCGTGTCCGGAAGGAAGGGAATTTGAGGAATCAAGCAGATTCACACCCACCCCGTCAATTCTCTCGCTCCCCTCAAGACCCTCAGTCTGCTGCTTCATCATAGCAATCTGCTGGGGAAGGTCAATTATCGTAACGTGAACATCTGGGTCATAGCCTACACATTTCATTGCCCATTTCCCGGTGTTTCCTCCGACATCCATCAGTCTGGCGGGCTTGCGCGCAAACACCTTCGGAAGCACGGCGTCAAAAGCTCCGTCGGAGTAGAAATGGTCAAAGCCAAACCAGCTCCGTTTCTGAACATCAGTAAGTTGCGAGAGGCCCTCGTAGATGGTAGGCCAGTTGCCGAGTTCCTTCAAACCGGCAGGACGGCCTTCCCTCAAAGCCGCATCCAAGTGAAACATCCCCTGATAGTTGATGTCGTGATTGAAATCCACATTGACCTTCAGCATCGGATCGGTCAGAAAGAACCAGCCGACCTTCGAGAGGGAGTATTTCCCGGAATCCGGGTCACGCAGGACAGTCCCCAGAGTCAGGGACGACTCCAGAAGGACTTTCACTGCATATTCTGTCAGCCCTGTCTGATGCGCAATCTCCGGAACGGTCCTGCTCCCGTCACGCAGAATGTTGAATATTCCCTCTTTCATCATCACCCTTGTGATCTGAAAAACGACGGGACCGAATGCAATGACGTGAGCGAGTTCCTGGGCGGCCTTTGCCGACAACCTGTCTTTTCTGTATATATCCATATCAACCTAAATTCCAAAAATCATAGTAATTGAACCACTGCTGAGGATAGCGTGACAGCACGTCATCCAGTGCTGCAACATATTCATCAAGAAGGGCTTGAGGTCCGGCACCGGCGGTTGCCTCACGGAAGATGAAACGGTACCTGCGTCCTTTCTCCCTCATAGCGAAATAGAATACCACCTTCACCTGCAGCTTTGATGCGATTATGAAAGGTCCCGCCGGGAAAAAGGCCTTGTGCCCGAGAAGTTCAGCCTCCAGCACCCTGTTGCCTTCCATAAATCTGTCGCCCTGGAAACTGACGACCTCTCCTCGCGAAAGGGCATCCCTGATGGCGAATATGCTCGAAATGTCACCCTCGGCGACAGGAATGACCTTGATTCCACTGTCTCTGGTCTGGCTTTCCAGGACCTTCTTCACCCCCTCCACCTCGTTGTCAAACATCACCACATTGACCTTCGCCCCGTAGCTGTCGGCAAAAGGGAAACCCATCTGCCAGGAGCCGGTGTGTGCGCCTATCATAACCACCCCACACCCCTCGGAAAGATGGCGGAGCATCGCCTGGTGATTCTCGAATTCGTAGGAAAAAGCATCCTCAAATCCGCAGTTGACGGCAACGCGGTCTATAATCGCCTTCCCGAATGCGAAATAGGACTGGAACAGGAAAAGGAAAGAACGCCAGCGCCCCAGCTTCAGAATCCTTCGCGAGTACCTCCACACGCTGCGGGTCTGGGCCGGGGCCGCAATTGTGAAATATGGAACCACAAGACAAAGAAGGGCATAAGCAGGACCAAGCCCCAAAGTTCTGAGAACTTTGATGAATATGGAATATCCTGCCTTGCCTCCACGGGTCTTTCCGTCCCACTGCCTCTGCATAGCCTAATTCACGTTTTCAACGACTTTTTCACAGAGATCTCCGAAGGTCCGCATTGTGGAAAAATCTTCCTTCTTCAGTTTTAAACGGAAATATTTCTCAATAAGAACAACCATATCCACAATATCCAGGCTGTCCAGATCGAGTGTTTTCATCAGAGGTGCATCATCTTTGAGGTCATCTCTTTCTACCTCAAATTCCTCGACAATTACATCCTTCAATTTTGCAATGATTTCCTCTTTGTTCATAATAGGGTTTAAGTCAAAACTTTTCCAAATATATTAAATATTTCCTATTTCGCCACAGTCTCCCTTGCCTTCTCCAGGGCAGGGACTATGTGAGGGAATATGTATTCCTCACCGATTTCCTTGTCCACGCCGAATTTCGCAAGTGTGGCACGAACCTGCGGGGTGACTCCGGAAAGAATGACGCGGATTCCCCTGCGGCTGGTTCTCTCGCAGAGATTCCTCAGGTTCTTCACTCCAGTGGAATCAATGAAAGGAACCTTTCTCATCCTGATGATACGCACCCTGGTGCCTTCCGCACGCCTTGAATCGAATTCCTCAAATTTGCTGGCAAGACCGAAGAAGAAAGGACCGTTGATTTCATAGACCTCAACGCCCTTTGGTATGTCAAGAAACTCGGTGTCCTCCATCGAAGCCTTCTCGTCATTTTCGGTGGCTGCCACCTTGTCCTCAGCAAGGACGGAGATGGAAGATGTCTCCATCACACGGCGGACGAAAAGCACGATCGCCAGGAGGACTCCAACTTCGATTGCCACCGTAAGGTCCACAATCACAGTCAGGAAGAATGTGATCAGAAGGACTGCCACGTCGGACTTGTCACCCTTGAGCAGGTACTTGAAGGTACGCCACTCACTCATATTGTAGGCCACAATCACAAGTATGGCGGCAAGACAGGAAAGAGGGATATAGACCGCGTAAGGCATCAGGAAAAGATAGATCAGCAACAGGACTGCAGCGTGGATGAGACCGGCCACAGGGGTTTTTCCTCCGTTGTTGATATTCGCCATCGTACGCGCGATTGCTCCGGTGGCAGGGATTCCTCCGAAAAGCGGAGTGACTATGTTGGCAATGCCCTGCCCGATGAGTTCAGTGTTGGAATTGTGATGTTTTCCGGTGACACCGTCGGCAACCATAGCCGCAAGCAAGGATTCGATGGCACAGAGAATTGCAATTGTGAATGCCGGTGAAACCAGTCCCTTTACTGTCTCATAGTCAAATTCCGGTGCTACAGGCTTCGGCATAGGAAGTCCGGCGGCAAGTTCCGGAAATTTGGAGCCGATGGTCGCAAACTCAATTGAGGTGAAACGGCTCAGCAGGACAGATGCGACAGTACCGACAATCAATGCTATGAGTGAGCCCGGAATTTTCTTTGTAACCTTGCCCCAGAGAATGATGACCAGGAGGCAGGCGAGGCTCATAAGGGTTTCAGGTACACTGATGTTCCCTATGTTCTGGAAATAGCAGGCCCACTGCGGTATGAATCCGGCAGGGACATCCATAGTGAATCCGAAGAAATCCTTCATCTGCGTGGAGAAGATTGTCACTGCGATACCGCTGGTGAATCCCACCACAATCGGATAAGGGATGAATTTGAAGATGGCTCCCATCCGGCACAGCCCCATCACCACCAGGATGATTCCCGCCATAATGGTGGCCAGGATGAGTCCCTGCATTCCGTACTGCGTCACGATTCCGGCAACAATCACAATGAATGCTCCGGTAGGTCCTCCTATCAGGAAATGCGACCCACCAAAGAAGGACACCAGAAAACCTGCCACAATTGCCGTAATCAGGCCCTGCTGCGGGGTCACGCCGCTCGCAATTCCGAATGCGATTGCCAAAGGCAGAGCAATGATTCCCACAATGATACCTGCAATCAGGTCTGAAACGAAGGTCTTGCGGTCATAACCTCCCTTACGAAACATTCCGAATAACTTCGGCCTGAAGACATCGTTAAGTTTCAAGTTGACTTTCATAAATTGATTTTTTAACACACACTAAATATAACCACTTATTATCTATATTCTATCATCGTCCACATGCTCCGCTCTGCGTCGAAATGGCGGCCAGAGACGCTCCCACATATTCAACAATGTCAGAAGGAGATATTTTCAGCTGGAGTCCACGCACACCCGCACTGACATAGATGAAGGGATAAAGGACGGCGCTGCTGTCAAAATAGGTCGGGAAAGGCTTCTTCATGCCCACGGGGGAGCATCCGCCCCTGATGTATCCCGTAAGCGGAAGCAGTTCCTTCATAGGTATGAGGTCGCATTTCTTGTTTCCCGAGACTTTTGCGGCCGACTTCAGGTCAACCTCACGGTTGCCGGGAAGCACGCACACGAAATATCCTGTTCTGTCTCCTTCCAGGACAAGGGTTTTGAAGACCTGCTCTACCGGTTCGCCCAGCTGGGAGGCTATGTGACCTGCAGAGAGATCCGCCTCGTCCACCTCGTAGGGGACAAGTTCATACTTCACCCCTGCCTTGTCCAGCAGACGGGCCACATTGGTCTTTTCTATCTTCACTTTCTTCATAATCCCATATAGTTTTCAAAGCGGCGGGCCGAGTTGAGCTCCGCCTCAAGGGAAGACGCGGCAACTACCCTGAAACTGACCTGGGTTGAGGGTTTGGAGATGATTCTCATCATTCCATCAGTCCTCTCCGGAGCCCCAAAGACCCCTTCAGAATAGAACAGTCCCATTCCGAGCAAAACTTCACGGGACGTCTGCCTGCTTTTTCCCCACAGGGAAATGACTCCCTTGCCGGTCTTGGACGTAAGTCCTTCCTGGCAAGGCAATCCGGAGACAAAGCGCACCTTCACACCGTTCAGAACCTTTGCGGTCACCCAGGCTTCCCTTTTCTTCGTGCTGACATCGATGCGTACCAGAACATCCAGGCTCGCTCCGGAGCAGAGCACGCCCCTGGAGACAATCTCGGCAAAAGAGCCCTTGGCCGAGGTTCCAACCCGTGCCGTACGTCCCTGAGTGGCCACCAGACGGACAATGTTCTCACCGTCATACAGAGCGATTCCCCCAAACCCGAGGCCCAGATTCTCATCAAGAAAATCCCCTCCGGCCCCGTACTCCGCCACGGCAAGAGAATCCGGAGCCCAGGCATATTTTTCAAGTTCAAGCCCACGGCCGGACTTTGAATATAAATCAATTGCACCGCTGTCGTCAAAAAACAGACGCAATCCCATATAGGAATTTTCCACGGCAGGTCCTCCAAGCCCGAGACTATCCCTCAGATTTCCCTGCGATGAAGAAATCTCGCTGACCTGCACCCCGTCCGAAAGACGGTAAAGACTGCTGGCAGTCTGGGCTTGCATGCCTGCACCTGACAGCAGGAGGGACGCGGCAATGAATATTGACAACCTTTCCATCATAACATTTTCATTCAGCCTCAACCGAAGGCTCGATATGGATTGTTATCTGTGTTTCCCTGCCAAAGCGGGAGGAGATTGCCCCCTCCACCTTTGTGGAAATGTCGTGGGCCTCGACAACAGTGATATCAGGATCCACGACTATGTGCGCTTCCATTATCACCGATGTACCGTTCCTTCTTGTCTTCAGCCCGTGCACATTCCTGACCCCATCCACAGAGGCTGCAAGTCTGATGATTTCCTGCTCCATCTCATCCGGAAGCGAAACGTCCAGGAGTTCCTTCACCGAAGGTATAGCCATCTTTACAGCAAGCACGAAAATGGCAATGCTAATGATGCAGCAAACAGCAGGGTCAAGCACTATCCACTTGTCACCCAGGAACATGGCACCGGCGATTCCGGCAAGTGAGCCCACCGAAGAAAATGCATCGGAACGGTGATGCCACGCATTCGCAATGACGGCAGGACTGTTTACCTTCTTCCCGACGATGACAGTGTACCAGTAAAGAATCTCCTTGGAAAGAATCGAGACAATGGCCGCTCCCAAAGCTAGATAACCCGGACGGGGAACAGAACCTCCACCGAGGATTTCCCTGATGGACTCAACACCGGCCGCCAACATCCTTGCAGCGACCACTATCAGCATAAGGCTGACGATGAGTGTGGCAAAAGTCTCGAACTTGCCGTGACCGTAATCATGATCCTTGTCCCTGCCTTTTGCAGAGATCCTGACGAAGACCAGCACGACAATGTCGCTCAGCAGGTCCGACAGCGAGTGGATTCCGTCCGCAAGCATCGCTGCACTGAAACCGAACACTCCGGCAAGGATCTTTCCGACGGAAAGCAGAATATTCACAACCAAACCGACGATGGTGACATTCTCTATTTTTCTTTGCCTTACGGCAGGCGGCATTTCCATAACATTCTCAAAAATTTCTCATTTCTTCTCAAAAAAGGAAAAATGCACGTTGGCATATTTCTTTTCCTTCACAAAAAACGGGTGATCCCTGAAAGAGAACGAATCCGGATGCTCAAGGATGAAGTAGCATCCGTCATTCAGGATATCCTTTGCGAAAACCCGGTCAGGGATGGTCTCCAGACCCTCCAGAGCATAAGGGGGATCGGCAAAAATCAGATCTGCCTTCACCCGGCAAATGTCAAGGAATTCAAAGACATTGTGCCTTACGACATTGACATTTTCAAGGGCGAACTTTGAGGCCGTCAACCTTATGAACGATGCATTTTCAGGCGACATCTCGATGCAGTGCACCATCTTCGCTCCCCTGGAGGCGAACTCAAAGGAGATGGCACCGGTTCCTCCGAAAAGGTCAATGACAGTCAGCCCTTCGAACTCGTACTCATTGTTAAGGACATTGAAAAGTCCTTCGCGGGCGAAATCCGTCGTGGGTCTTGCCTTGTAATCTGCGGGAGGGGTTATCCTTCTCCCTTTGAGACTTCCTCCGATAATTCTCATAGCACATCCGGCAAGGCAGGTCATTCAACATATCCAACGGACTTGAAATAACGGCAGAGAGATGCCTCTTCATCCGTGGTCAGGCGTGTCCTGAAATACACCGGGGAGACTTCCGGATTGAGTTGCAGCCTGTTCAGAACAAGGAAAAGGAAATATTCCGCAGTCGTGAAGTCCGAAGCCTGGAAACTGTTGCAGAACAGAAGGTTTCTTCCCTGGGCTACAACGAGGAACAGTCTTCCCTCCATCCAGGATGCAACAATCCTGTTGTAGTCCTCTATTCCAACCGATACATTCAGCAGACGGTAAAGTTCAGGAATGAACCGGCCCTCTCCTGTCACTTTGCGCGGCGGAGCGGCATAAACCAGGACAGCGTCGTAAGAGGGCACGTCAATAAAATCCACCTCATCGTTCTCCGACAGGTCGGCAACTTCTACAAGCATTGCCCTCGCCGTTTTCGGATCGAACAATCCGAGAGGGACGAGGGCAGTCAAACTATTATATAATGTGTAATTATTCCCAGTTTCCTGCATTGTTGTTTGGAGCAGTTACACTTCCGACTTTCAAACCGGGATACCTTCCTGTGTCCTCCCTCTCCGCGTCAAGGTTGATCCTCAACTGGTTGTTGAGACCTTTAAGAAGGGATTTGTAAGGCATCGAAGCCTCGAACAGAGGGACATTGACTCCTGAAACCTTCTTGATTGTGGATTCTATCAGGAGAGAATCGCCACTGAACGGAATGAATGCAAGTGAATCCACACAGAAATCCGGACGGCTGTTGAAAAGAGTGTCGCGAACCGGAATCTCGTTCTTGATGGAGAAAACAAGCTGCTCACCTTTCCTGTAGAGTTCGAACATCTCTTCAGGTTTGATGCGGGGATTGCGTTTCTTGAGTTTCTTTGTGTTCTCAACAGCAACCGAGTCATCCTGAGAGCCGATCTGCATCACAACCTCAATCTTTCCTTTGTTGTAGAAATCCTTGAGAGAATCTATTGAAGACGTGAAATGCCCGGTTTCACTCTTGAAAGCCACCTGCAAAGTCCTTATGTCCTTGAGCCTCTCAATGGCGACAGCCTCGCGGGCAGCCCTTTCCTTGTTGAACCTTACTGGCTGCATCACACTCTGAACGATGGCATAGACCAGCCCTATAATAACTATAGGGAGAATCAGATAGGTAAAAATTTTCTTGACCATTATAGAATTGTTTTTTGTTTCCCAAAATTCCGGACAAAGTTAAAAATTTGATTTATGAAATGCAATATAATTTGTAATTTTGCGCCCGTAAAAACGGAGTAAAATGAAAGTCCCTGACCAATCCGACATCGTTTCACTGGTGGAGATGACCGCTTCCTCATCGGCAATCACAATTTCCACACACATCCGTCCGGATGGTGATGCAGTCGGCAGCAGCGTCGCAATGCTGCATTTTCTCCTTGCTCAAGGCAAGGATGCGTATGTCATACTCCCCCATCATGCTCCGGAGACAGTCGGATTCCTGCTTGAATCAGTCCCTGAAGGCAGGATCATCGTCCACGAGGATACGCCTGAACCGGCTCTGGGCGCAATCCTGAGAAGCGACCTTATCATCAGCCTTGACTACAACGATTTCAAACGGACAGAAGCCCTTCAGGAGGCCCTTGAAAATTCCAAAGCCCGGAAAATCCTCATTGACCACCACCTGGATCCAAGCCTCGGAAAGTTCGATCTTGTGTTTTCCCAGACACAGACATCCTCAACCTGCGAACTTCTGTTCAACATCCTCAAGGCATTGCCGCAGACAAAGGGTGATGCCTCGAACCTGCCGATTGAATGCAGAACAGCCCTGATGACCGGAATGACCACCGATACGAACAATTTCGCCAACTCAGTCTTCCCGGGGACGTTGCAGATGGCTTCCGAACTGCTTGCAAGCGGAGTTGACCGCGATGCGATTCTCGGCCGTCTTTACCGGAGCGACCGCGAGCAGAGGCTGAGGCTTAAGGGAAAACTGCTTTACGAAAACCTGAGGATAACTTCCGACGGGGTCGCTTACATCATCCTCGACAGGAAAACCCTTGAGAGCTACGGCATCAAGGAAGGCGAGACTGAAGGCTTCGTCAACGAGCCCCTGAGCATCAGGGATGTCAAGATGAGCATATTCCTCAAAGAGGACAAGGAAAAATTCCGAGTCTCAATCAGATCGAAGAAAGGAGTTTCTGCAAACCTCTGTGCAAGGCTTCATTTCAACGGAGGCGGTCACGAACTTGCCTCGGGAGGAAGCCTTCCCGTTCCCGGAACGGTAAAAGACGCTGTCGAGGCTGCCCGGTACATAGAAGAAACCACGCATATATTCATCAATAAGGAAAATGAAACCAGGTAATACAGACATATATAGATACCTATATATAATATTCCCCCTGCTCGCCCTCATCGCAGGATGCTCGGCGAGCAGGGAAAACACCTACAACACGCAGGAAGACAGGATTGACAAATATCTGTCCTCCGTCACGGCATCGATCACATACCCTGGAACATCCTACAGGAATTACTGGGATAAGGAAGACATTATCTCGATGACGGCAAAGACCGAGGAAAATGCGGAAGGCAGCCTGGACACTCTCAGTGTTACGGTCACAGTCAAGCCGAGAAGGACTGTAAGACAGAACGGTTCCAACAAGGCAGTCTGGACAGAGGGAATTGGCGAGGAAGCCGGAAGCAGGGCCGCCGTCACATTATACTATGAGGCCTACACCTTTGAAAGCAAGCCACAGACTCTTTTCGCGACAAATATGCAGTCTCTTGTTGACAGCGGAAGCTGGAGTGTCACGGACCCTGACTGCAACCCGGTAACCTTGAATCTGGATGACAGGAATCTCACCGAAGGTCTTCGCAACGGTCTTCTGGGATGCCGGGCAGGAGAGGAAAGCTACATAGTCTTTTCCGGGAAATACGGTTTCGGGAAAAAACCGCTAGGCACGATTCCTGCAAATGCCGCCCTGTTTTATCACGTAATAATAGAAAGTGTCCGGAATTAATTTGTATATTTGCAAGTTTTATATACCGAAAATATGAGAAAAATCATTTCCTATACGGCGACGGCCGTACTGATTGCAATGTGCTGCAGTTGCGCGAAGGAGCGATCATCAGTCACCAACGACGCCGCAAAGAGATATTTTGACGCCTGGATATATGTTCATCATTCTGACGCCCGTCGCACGGATTTGGGGTCCTACATCATAGAGGAGACCACAGGGAACGGGGCTCCGATTGAAGGGGCGGTGTTTCTGTCCGTGAACTACACGATTTCCGACCTTGAAGGCAACATATCCTCAACATCATCTTCAGACATTGCAAAGATGCTTGGGACACACAGCGACGCAACCTATTACGGTCCCGTTTACTGGAGTGCGGAAGAAGGGGCGCTGATGGCCGGCATTGCCGATGCAATCAAAGGGATGAAAATCAATGGAAAGCGGAAAGTCGTAATCCCGGGATGGCTTCAGACCTACACGACCTACTCCACGGAAGAAGAATACATTGCCAATGTCACCGAAAACACTCCCGCAATCTACACGATTGAAGTGACCGACACGGTTATGAGCATGAATTACAGGCAGGTGCAACTGATTGAGAAATACCTCGGGAACCGCTTCGGAGAGAAGGTGGACTCGCTCCAGTACGGATTCTACTACAAGAGAACCGGTGAACCGCTTGATGGGGAGGCCTTTCCGGAGGACACCACCGTTTACATCAACTACACGGGCAGGCTGCTCAGCGGCAAGGTGTTCGACACGACAATCGGAGACACGGCAAAGGTTCACAGAATCTACAGCGCATCAAACACCTACTCCCCTGCCACAATCAAATGGGCTGCAGACTCACTCTCCATCACCATGGGCAGCAGCTCCTCAAGTGTCATCCAGGGATTCTCCAGGACTCTCTGGCAGATGAGGTCAATGGAAAAGGGTGTCGGAGTATTCATCTCTGACCTGGGGTATGGAAGCAACGGCAGCGGAAATTCCATTCCGGGCTATGCGCCTCTGGTCTTTGAGGTGGAAATGGTGGAGAACGAGGAATGATGGAGCAGACGGACAATCAACAGCAAAGAAAAGAGAATCAAGCACATTCTGTCCTCGGGACAGAAAGGATCGGGAAACTCCTCAAGTCATACGCCCTTCCGGCAATCATAGCAATGACGGCTTCGTCATTGTACAATATGGTTGACAGCATCTTCATCGGACAGGGAGTCGGAGCCCTTGCCATTTCGGGACTTGCCGTGACCTTCCCCCTGATGAACCTTTCAACTGCGTTCGGCACACTGGTCGGCGTAGGAGGTGCGACCATACTCTCGATTCTGCTCGGACAGAAGAACTACAACGGGGCATCCAAGGTATTGGGGAACATAGTTTCCCTGAATCTCATCATCGGAACTATCTTCATGGCGGTGGCATTGGTTTTCCTTGACCCGATTCTGACGTTCTTCGGAGCGAGCGGGAACACCCTCCCGTATGCCAGGGAGTATATGCAGGTCATCCTCTACGGGAATGCCATCTCCCACGTGTATTTCGGACTCAACTCCGCGATGAGAGCCTCAGGAAATCCCAAACTGGCAATGGGACTGACGCTTTTCACGGTAATCTTCAACACCATTCTCGACCCGATTATGATCTTCGGGATGGGGATGGGCATCAAGGGTGCCGCCTGGGCAACGGTCATCTCGCAGACCATTGCGATGATTATCATCGTTTCGTACTTCAGCAACCACAAGAATTTCCCGCATTTCGAAAAGGGAATCATCAGACTTGACTGGAGAATCGCCAGGGACTCCCTCGAAATCGGTTTCGGGCCTTTTCTGATGAACTCGGCGGCATGTCTGGTGAATCTGTTCATCAACCAGCAGCTGGGCAAGTACAGCGGAGACATGGGAATCGGTTCCTTCGGAATAAACAACCGCATCACCTTCCTGTTCCTGATGGTGTGCATGGGTCTGAACCAGGGTATGCAGCCAATCGCGGGCTACAACTACGGTGCAAGGAAGTATTCCAGGGTTCTTAGAGTATATAAACTGACAGCGGTGTTTGCGACAATCACCACATTCGCCGGTTTCATCGTATCCGTGTTCCTGCCCCACCTGATGGTCGGAATATTCACACACGACGGGGAACTTGCAGAGATGTCCGTACACGGTCTGAGGATAATGAACTCCATTTTCTTCATTGTCGGTTACCAGATTGTCTCCACGAATCTTTTCCAGAGCCTCGGGATGGTCAGCAAGTCGATTTTCCTGTCACTCTCAAGACAGTTGCTATGTCTTGTCCCGCTGGTGTACCTGCTTCCGCTCTGGCTTGGTGCCGACGGGGTCTGGCTCAGTTTCCCCCTCTCGGATGCATTCGCCTGCATCCTGACGATAATTATGACGGGAAGACTGGTCCGCAAGTTCAGAAAACTCAAAGACGGTGACGACCCGTCATCATTAGGAGGGATTGTAAGATGAAAGGATTGATAATAAACATAGGCCGGCAATTCGGGAGCGGCGGCAGACTGGTCGCGCTTGAAATCGGACGGCGATTGGGAATCAATGTCTATGACAAGGAACTGCTGTCAAGGGCAGCCGAAAGCAGCGGGTTCAGTCCGGAATTTTTCAAGAAAAGTGACGAGAGGAGGCATTTCTTCTCCTTCCTTTTCCCTGCCTCCGGGATGGGACATACCGGCTCAGGGATTGACGAATGCTCATTGTTCGCCATTCAGAGCCATGCAATTCAGGAAATTGCCAGGACGGAATCAGCAGTCATCATCGGAAGATGCGCTGACTACATCCTCAGGGAAAGGGGCTGCACCCTCGATGTCTTCATCACCTGCCCGGAGGAGGAAAGAATCAGAAGAATAATGGAAAGAGAGTCTCTTTCACACGACAAGGCAAAATCCCTGATGGAAAAGAATGACCGCGACAGGGAGTCATATTACAACCATTTCACACTCGGCAACTGGGGTGTAGCCTCGAACTATGACCTATGCATCGATTCGTCCATCCTCGGTATTGAGGGTACAGCACAGTACATCATTGATTTTGCACGAAAGGCAGAACTGGCAGGAGGGGAGGAATGAAACACCGGAAACTTTTGGCTGCAGTCACCGCCACGGGCATATTGACTGCCATAATTCTCTCTCTGACATCCTCCCACGGGAATTCACAGGAAGTACCTGCCCCGGAGACACCAGTCTGTCTGAACACAGTTCTTGGAAACACAATATCCAACCTTCCCGAAACCGCAGGGATGGACCGCAAAATAGAATCCTACCTCCGGAAATGGGAAATACGTGGAGCATCCCTCGCAATAATGAGGAATGATTCGCTTGTCTATGCAAAGGGCTATGGCTGGGCGGACAAGGAGAAAGAAGTCAAAATGGAACCAGGACACATCCTCAGGATGGCTTCCGTCTCGAAACTCATCACGGCAACAGGAATAATGGTGCTCTGCGACAGAGGCCTGCTTCATTTGGAAGACAATGTTTTCGGACCTTCAGGAATACTCGATTCACTGCCTTTCACATCGGTAATCAAGGACCCGTCCTACAAAAAAATCACTGTGGAACATCTTCTCAGGCATCAGGGAGGATTCTACCGCGATCCCCTCTTTTCTTCAAATGACGTGCGAGTCCAGATGGGACTTGACCACGCTCCTGAGGCAGAAGATTTCTACCGATTGGTGCTGAGACATCCCCTGAGGTTTGCCCCGGGGTCCTGGCAGAAGTATTCCAATTTCGGATATCTTCTTCTGTGTGAAGTGATTGAGAAAGTTTCAGGCAGTGCCTACGAAGATTTCACCACTGAAGAAGTGCTCAGACCGGCAGGCTGCTTTGATATGCACATTGCAGGAAACTACTACGAGGACAGACGCCCGAATGAGGTGAGATATTACACACACGAGGGTGACGGGAAATACATCTCCGAGTACAACGGAAGCGGGAAAACCGTTGAAAGATGTTACGGGGGGAACAATATTCCCCTTCTTTCAGGAGCGGGAGGCTGGTGCGCATCCACCCCGGAAATCGCTCGTTTCGTGGCCGCAATCGACGGACGGGATGAAATTCCGGATATCATTTCAAGGGAGGCCGTGGAGAAGATGACTGAATATTTTGACACTGAAACCTTTTCACTCGGCTGGAACGACACTGCTCCTTCGAAGGGCTGGACAAGGACTGGAACGTTGTCGGGAACCAGTGCGTTGGTAAGATATTATCCTGACGGGGAATGCTGGGTAATGATCACCAACACGAGTACCTGGAAAGGATATGGCTTCAGCAAATACACAGAAGCCCTTTTCAACGAATGCAGGAGCCTCTACAGTCAGAAGCTCCCGCAGCGCAATCTCTTTACGGTAAAATCCGGTCAGGGTCATACTGACGCACCCGGAATTCCCCGCTGAGAACTCCATAGCCGTTCTCGGCAAGCGAATCCATCTCATTCTCACCGGGATAGACAACAACGGGTGCAATGAACGAAACCTTTTCGGCTATATGATCCGTTATCACCCGGTTGTGGGAAATGCCGCCGGTGAGGATAATCGCGTCCAACTTTCCGCACACGACAGTCGAGAAATAGCCAATGTACTTGGCTACACTGCTGCAATATGCCTTGACAAAAAGGGCAGCCTTTTCATCACCTGCATCTGACATAGCCATAATCTGCCTGAAATCATTCGTCCCGAAATACGAAACGGCACCACCCCTTCCAACGAGAAGTCTCTTGACCTCGTCCTTGGTATATTTACCGCTGAAACACATCTCCACCACAGGAAATGCGGGCACAGTGCCGGCACGCTCAGGCGTCATAGGTCCGTCACCTCCGAGAGAATCAGTGGTGTCGATTACCAGACCGTTTCTGTGAAGTGAAACAGAAGAACCACCGCCAAGATGAGCCACAATGACAGTGACCTCCCTGTTCGTCTTACCCTGACTCCTTGCATAGCGTCTGACCACAGCCCTGGAATTGAGAGCGTGAAAGAGCGTACGACGCGGGAACTCCGGACGGCCTCCCAGTTTTAGTTCCGGAAGCATTTCATCCGCCATCGGAGGATCGGCGATGTAGGCCTTGCAGATTCTCCCGTCACCATTTTTCGCCCGGATTTCATTGATCATCTCGGCGATGTCGTAGGCAATGATTGCACTGAGATTACAGGCGTGAACCCCATCCCTCCCCGTGCGCAGAGTGTCACACATAGCCTTATTTACCTCGTAAACTCCTGTAACAACCGGAGTTACGAGACCTCCGCGAGCCATAACAATGTCGACACTTTCAACCGGAACCCCTTTTGATGACAAAAAAACTGTGATGGCATCCCGACTTTCAAGGTCAAGATCCATCACAGAATTGTACTTGGCAAGCACTGCCGAATCGAGAGTTATATTCTGCTCGAAAAGTTTGCTGCCGGAATCATAAAGGGCGATCTTTGTGGAAGTTGAGCCGGTGTTAATCACCAAAAGCCTGCCTTTCATAAAAATACCTGCATCATTTTGCCGACATTGCGGCTATTGCTATTGAATTGAGTTTTGTGTCAATGCTGTCCGCGCGGCTTGAAAGTACGCAAGGAACTTTTGCTCCTACCATCATACCTGCCTGCTTTACGTTTGCGGCAAGTTTGGAGTTTGTCTTGTAGAAGACATTGGCTGACTCGATGTTAGGGAAAAGAAGGCAGTCCGCATCTCCTCCGACAGGGCTGTTCAGACCTTTGATTTCGCAGGATTCCTTGTCAACGGCAACATCCAGAGCCAGAGGGCCGTCAGCGATGCATCCCTTGATCTGTCCGCGGTCAACCATCTTTGCAAGTTGTGCAGCTTCCATACAAGCCGGCATACTGGTGAGCATCTGCTCTGAAGCAGCGATGATGGCAACCTTCGGTTTCTCAATCCCCGCTGCATGTGCCGTGTTCACAAGATGGCCAAGGATAATCTGTTTCTGCTTGAAATCAGGAGCAGGAATCACTGCCATATCTCCGAGGAAAAGGAGCTTGTGATAGTTCGGATTCTCCAGAACGGCGCAATGTGTGAGGGTTCCCTTTGGAGGGAGAAGTCCGGTCTCCTTGTTGAGGATGGCCCTGAGGAACTTGTCAGTCGAGCAGAGTCCCTTCATCAGAATGTCTCCCTGGCCTTCCCTGATCATTGCAACAGCCTGAGCCACTGCAGGAAGCTCGGAAGGATTGTGGACGATTGTGAATTTGGAGATGTCGATTCCCTCCTCCTCACAAACTTTCCCGATCATATTCTCGTCACCGACGAGGGTAGCCTCGATCAGTCCGAGGTCAACAGCCTTTGCCGCTGCTGAAATTGTGTGGCCGTCAACTCCCCAGGCGGCAATCATTCTCTTTTTCGCCCCTCTCTGTGCAAGGGCCTCGAAAATATCTGTAAAATGAGTAAACATTGGTATATTGATTAGTTGTTTTCCTGTTCATTCATAACGATGTGCATGGTGTCCTGAGCGATGACAAGTTCCTCGTTGGTTGTTATGACTGCTACCTTGACACCTGAATCCGGAAGTGAAATCATCACATCCTTCCCGGTCGCCACATTGGCCTCATAGTCGAACTTCACGCCGAGATAGCTCAGGTTCTCGCAGACACGGCGGCGCATCCTGCTGTTGTTCTCTCCGATTCCTCCCGTAAAGACGATGAGGTCCACACCGTTCATCACAGCGGCATACGCTCCGATGTACTTGGTCACATCATATACAAGTTTCTTCAAAGTAAGTTTAGCCTTAGGGTCGCCGGCATTGGCGGCATCATTCAGGTCACGTGCATCGGAAGAGACGCAGGACAGACCGAGGAAACCGCTCTTCTTATTGAGCACCTTACTCATTGCAGCTGCATCGAGTCCCTCCTTCTCCTGAATATATGTAACAACGTCAGGATCCACGCAACCGCTCCTGGTCCCCATTATGACTCCCTCAAGCGGGGTGAAACCCATCGAGGTGTCAATTGACTTTCCGTTGGCAACGGCCGTGATTGAACTTCCGTTACCGAGGTGGCAGGTGATTATCTTGGAATTGCCGAGATCGAGACCGGCAAATTTTGCACCCTTTGCAGAAACGAACTTGTGGCTGGTGCCGTGGAATCCGTAGCGGCGGATGCGGTATTTCTCATAATACTCGTAAGGGAGAGCATACATATATGCGTAGGAAGGCATCGTCTGATGGAATGCAGTGTCGAAGACGGCCACCTGCGGAACTGAAGGAAGAGCCTCGGTCACAGCCTTGATGCCGAGAAGGTTTGCCGGATTGTGCAAAGGTGCGATGTCCGAACATTTCTCAATCTGGGAAATCACCTGGTCATCAATCAGTTTGCTGCAGAAGAAAGCCTCACCTCCGTGCACTACACGGTGTCCTACAGCCTCAATATCCTCCAAGGTCTCAAGGACTCCGCACTCCTTGTCGAGCAATGCCTCAAGCACGGCCTTGATTGCAACCGTATGGTCGGCAATCGGCATTTCCCTGAGAAGTTTTTCCTTTCCGGCAGCCTGGTGTTTGAGGCAGCCCATCTCCATTCCTATTCTCTCAACCAGACCTTTGGCAAGAAGATCATAGACATCATCGCCCTTCATATCAAGCAACTGATACTTGAGAGAGGAACTTCCGCAATTCACTACAAGTATTATCATAGTTCAGAAAAAATTGTTAATAATCAGAAGATTTTGGTCATAATGCCCGCAAAGTTAAAAAATTTATCACTACTTTCGCAAAAAATCGGAACTAAATGGACCTGAAGCGAAGGACTGTGGGGTTGACGCTTCCGTTCATCTTCGGAGATGCCGCCGCAATCTTTTGCGGCACAGAATTTTATCACTCGTCAGACTGGCCCGTATTTGCGGGTTCGGCATTGCTTGTCATTCTGACTTTCTTGTGTTTAATCATCATCAGACACACAGAAAAAGGGTACCTGTACGGTTCTTGCACCACCCTGCTTTCTGCAGCCTGCCTTTTCCTCTGCGGATTCTTCTGCGCGCTGACCGCATCCTGTCCCGTGACCGTCCACGGGACATCTACCTCCGGAGGATTCCTCACGATTGCGAGGGAAGCCCTGACAAGAGCAGTCAGTGAGACGGGATTCAGCGACCTTCGCTGCGAGGCCCTCGTCCGGGCCCTCCTCACAGGCGACCGGTCCCTGCTGGACCCGGACACAAAAGCGGCATTCAGGAACAGCGGTGCATCCCACATCCTCGCCCTCTCGGGATTCCACCTGGGAATCATATATCTCATTCTGTCAAAAGCACTTGGCTTTATAGGCAGAAGTCCAATCGCAGTCACTGCCAAATCTGCCGCAATCTGCCTTGCAACAGGATTCTACACCATTCTCACAGGAGGTTCCCCTTCCATCGTCCGCGCCTTCCTTTTCATCCTGCTGAACGAGACGGCAAGACTGTGCCGAAGAAAACCGTCAGGACCGGGAATCCTTGCCGCCGCCCTGATGGTCCAGCTGACAATCAACCCTTCTGCAATAAAGACAACAAGTTTCCAACTCTCCTATCTGGCTATGACAGGCATCATTTTCATCTTCCCCGCGATGAAGGAATGGTGGCCCGGCAGAAAGGGCATACTGAAAAGAATCTGGGAATCCTGCGCCCTCGCGATTTCCTGCCAAATCTTCACCGCCCCTGCAGTCTGGGTCTGTTTCGGGACATTTCCCGCCTGGTTTCTGATCACAAACCTGATTGCAACACCTCTGGTGACCCTGATAATGTTCCTGTCACTTGCCGCAACAATCCTCTCCGCAGCAGGTGTCTGCCCGGAAATCCTTGTCTCAGCCGATGAGAAATTGATTGGTATCCTGCTCTTCTGCCTTGAAACGATCAGTTCCCTTTGACGGATTCACGTCCCGGTGATCTCCAGCAGCAGAGGGAATCCCCGCAGGCATAGATCAGATAACCCTCATAGTCGGGATCTGTCTCAAGGAACTCCTTCGCATCCTCCGTTCCGATAACCATGCAATATGTCGCGATGGCATCGGCACTGGTGGCATCGGCGGCAATCACCGTAGCGCTCAGGAGCGAATGGGACACCGGATAGCCCGTCCTGGGGTCAACCGTGTGGGCATACTTCTTTCCGTCCCTGACATAGAACTTGCGGTAATTCCCTGACGTGACAATCCCGCAAGGCCCCCCGTCGGTGCTGAAGGTTTCCTGCAGGTCGGCCCCGGGAGTATTGTTCCCGTCCACAGGCCTGTCTATGCCCAATCTCCATGGTTTCCCGTCCGGATTCACCCCGTCACAGAAAATCTCCCCACCGATGTCAACAAGCATATCCTTCACTCCGATAGAGTACAGGTACCTAGCCACCAGGTCGGCCGAATATCCCTGAGCTATTGCGTTGAAATTCAATACCGGAGAAGCACCCTCCTTTTTCAGCAAACTTTCCGGGGCAAGCATCCCGTCCGCACCGAGAGCCTCTTCCACAGTTCCCCGGAGGACATCCATCCCACAATTCTCCCTCAGTTGCCTGACCTCCGGGTCAGTCGGAAAGGTATTCCCCTTGAATCCGAACCCCCAGGCATCAAACAGAGGACCTGCCGCGACGTCGAAGGCCCCATCAGTCAACTCGAAAAACTTGTAGGAGACATCGTACAACTCCCTGAAAATCAAATCAGGAGCAATCGTTCCCCCTGAATTGAACCGTGAAAGCAGGGAACTCCGGTTGTAGCCGGACACCGAATTATCTATCGCCAGAAGCACCGAATCGATAGAAGCCTTGATTGTCTCCGGAGCGACGGCAACACGGCCCTGAGGTCCGTCAAGATTCAGTTTTACGGTATATGTCCCCCCCTGGGCATATCCCGATATTGAAATATATCCTTCATTCGGAGCGCACGCGACAAGAAGGAAGGAGAGAACTGCGGAATAAAAAATATTCCGTAAATATGAAATATTACTCATAAAAATAAGATATATACGAGTGCCCCAAGGCAAAGTATTTGTACAAAGGTAGCGGTTTTTCACAAAAAATCACCATCTTTGCAAGATTGAACCATTATATAGGAAATATTTGAAGCGATAGATAATGACATCCGGAAGATTCACAACACTGGTCATCTGCATTGCAGCGGTCTGCGCAGTGCTTTCCTGCAAGAAGGAAGAAGAAGAAACGACATTGCCGTCACTGGAAGGTTATCCGACGTTCAGCATTCCCGAGTACATCCTGCCCAACAGCACCCACACGATGACTTCCGGCGGAGTGACACATCCTGACGGTGAGATTTTGGGATGCTACTGGAAAATCAGCCCTGATATGGAGGTCAGCGACACAACGGCACACTACGGGGAAGAAGGAGGAAAGTACGGATTCACTTTCAAATTCGGAGAAAAGCTCCAGACACACACGGTGACCTGTACCTATTATGCCACAGGATATTACAGTACTTCGACATCAAAGACGACCGTGACGGTCAAAGGAGGAGTCGACGGTTCGCTGACAGGAACAGGCATCAGTGCGATTTCCGACACTCTGATAACGGATGCACGAGATGGAAAAAAATACTACATCACGGTGGCCGACGGCAGGGAATGGTTCAGACAGAACCTTGCCTACGAGGGTGAAATCAAGGATGGAGACGTCGTCCTGACAGGAGTTCCATACCGCAATGCGACTGCTATGACTGACGTGCTGGGACTATTCTACACGCACAAGGCTGCTTTACAGGCCTGTCCGAGCGGGTGGAGAGTTCCTACCGAGGAGGATTGGGCATCCCTCGCGAATGTGACAGCAGCAAGGAACGGGCTTAAGGATGGTTCCACATTCACTCCCGGAAAAGACTTCAGGAATGTTGCAGGAGGTCTGATGGCCGACGCCCATTTCAACGGGACAAAGATGTGGGAGTTCTGGCCGGAAGTCAAGATTACTAACTCGTCCAGGTACGGAGCAGCCCCGGCAGGATATGCGGATTACCCTTCAAAATTTACGGGAATGAATGAATACGCAGCTTTTTGGTCGCAGGATTCCACTGACGGACAAGGACTTTACCGTTACATCTACGTAAACAACCCTGATTTCAGGGTGGCTGCCGGAGGAAAGAATTTCGCAGCCAACGTGAGGTGCGTCAGAAACCTGACAGACGGAAGCGACTGGACTACAAATCCCGAAATTCCAATCAACTGACGCTCAATGTCCGGGAAAGAAGGAATAAGATTATTTTTTGAAATTATATTTGGAACAGATATGAAAAAAGGACTGATTACAATTCTGGTGATAGCCGCAGTGGCTCTCGCCGCATTCCTTTGGGTAAAAAGTGTTTACAATTCAATGGTGACTGCCGACGAGGCCGTCAGTGCCGCCTGGTCGCAGGTGGAGAATGTCTATCAGAGACGTGCCGATCTGATTCCCAATCTGGTCGCAACTGTGAAGGGCTATGCCGCACACGAGCAGGAGACTCTCGAGGGAGTGATTGAAGCCCGCTCAAGAGCCACACAGATAACTGTTGACCCGACGGATCTCGATGAAGAGGAGATTCAGAAATTCCAGCAGGCACAGGGAGAACTCGGAAGCGCGCTCGGAAGACTTCTTGCCCTGAGCGAAAGCTACCCTGACCTGAAGGCCAACGAGAATTTCAAAGAACTTCAGGCTCAGATTGAAGGCACTGAGAACAGAATTGCCACTGAAAGGATGAAATACAACGAGGCAGCAAGGACGTACAACACAATGGTCCGCAGCTTCCCGAAGAACATCATAGCTTCAGCTTTCGATTTCGAGACTAAAGGCTATTTCAAGGCAGCCGAAGGTGCACAGGAAGCTCCTAAGGTAGAGTTCTAGGAACCGGGATGGACAGATTGTTTTCGAGGAGACTTCTGATCACGGTCATCGGCATCCTTCTGCCGCTGGCCGTTCTGGCATTGCCATCCAAGCCTCAGCCTCCGAGACTGGTCAATGACCTTGCCGGGATTTTCACTCCTGCGCAGACGTATGCTCTGGAAAGGGCTCTGGTGGAATTCGACGACTCCACCTCCAACCAGATTGCGGTGGTGACCGTCAACGACCTTGAGGGATACGAGCCTGAAGAGTATGCGACAAGGCTTGGCATCGATTGGCAGGTCGGTTCCGCCGAATTCAACAACGGTATAGTGGTCCTGGTGAAGCCCAAGACCAGTTTTTCCGACGGGAAAGTCGCAATCAGCGTCGGCTACGGCCTTGAAGGCGCGATTCCGGACGCTTACGCAAAGAGAATCATCGAGAACGAAATGATTCCGTCCTTCAAGGAAGGTGACTATTATGCCGGAGTCGAAAAGGCTTGCGTTGTCCTGATGAAGCTGGCAAAGGGAGAGTACAACTATGCCGACGGGGACGATGATGAGACAGGACTGATGATAGTGGCTTTCTTCATCATCCTCTTCGTAATCTTCATCTTCATTCTCATCATCTCAGGCAAGAAAGGAGGCGGAGGGAACGGAGGAAGTTCCGGAGGAGGACTTGACGATGTGACAAAAGGCATCATCATTGGCAACATACTGGGCAACAACGGCAGACACTCCACAGGAGGTTCCTTCGGGGGCGGCTTCGGAGGAGGCGGCTTCGGAGGGTTCGGAGGCGGTTCCTTCGGCGGAGGCGGAGCAAAAGGAAGCTGGTAAGATCTTACGGAACAAGTTGGAAAACAGTGGCTGATTTTGTTTGGAAAACAAAAAATATATGTCTATATTTGCGCCCTGAAATTTTACAAACTAAACATAAATAGCAATGAAACAAGGAATTCATCCCGAAAACTACCGTCTTGTAGCTTTCAAGGATATGTCAAATGACACAGTGTTCATTACGCGCTCCTGCGCAAACACAAAAGAGACAATTGAGATCGAGGGCGTTGAGTATCCAGTCGTAAAGGTCGAGATTTCAAACACTTCCCACCCGTTCTACACAGGAAAGATGAAACTCGTGGACACCGCCGGACGTGTGGACAAGTTCTACCAGCGCTACGCGAACAAGAAGAAATAAGACTTCTGAAGTCAACATTTTCAGAAAGGATAGCCGAGACACTCGACTATCCTTTTGTTTTATGTTAGGGTTCATATTTTGAAAATTCCTCAGGAGGGCGATGAAAAGGAACCGGGACACTTGACTGTCAGAGAAGAATTTGAGATTTTTTCATTACCTTTGCCGACTGTTTGTTTGTATGGAAGAAATGATCCCGGCAATCGAAAGACATCCTTTGGAACCGTTCCTGCCCCAAGGCGCGAAAATACTGTTGCTCGGAAGTTTTCCTCCGAAGAGGGAGAGGTGGTCGATGGAGTTCTTCTACCCGAATTTCATCAATGACTTCTGGAGGATAATGGGGCTGATTTTTTTCGGGGACAAGGAACATTTCATTATCAAAGACGGAGAGAAGCCGCATTTTGACAAGGTTTCCGTCGAAAGCTTCTGCACAGACCGGGGCATAGCCCTCTACGACACGGCGACTGCAGTCAGAAGGCTTAGGGACAATGCTTCGGACCAGTTTCTCGAGATTGTCGAAAGAACGGACATCCCTTCCCTGCTTTCCAGCATTCCGTCCTGCAGGGCCGTAGTCTCTACCGGAGGCAAGTCAGCATCTGCCTTGTGCGATATCCTTGGATGTGAAGTGCCTCCTGTCGGCGGAAAGACCCGGACTGAGTTTTGCGGAAGGACAGTCAATGTCTGGAGGATGCCTTCCACATCAAGGGCATATCCGCTGGCATTCGAAAAGAAGGCGGGAGAATACAGAAAAATGTTTGAACAGGAAAATCTATTTTAACAACTATGAAAATCATAAGCAAAGACAAGAAGTACAACTGGGAGTTTGAGAACATCGGCGGGTCAACCAGAGTAAAAATCACCTCGGGCGAGGACATCGTACACCTCGAAGAACTTGACCCGAAAATGTGGACAGTACTCTCCTGCCCTGTCAAAGGACTTGAAATTGACGAGAAGAGCCTTTCCTGCATCGACAATGACCACGACGGCAAAATCAGGGTCAATGACATCATCAGCACTGCCAGGTGGATCACCTCGGCGGTCAGCAATCCCGACCTGATTCTGGAGGGGAGGGATTCTTTCGACATAGAATCATTCGACAGGGGAAATGCCACAGGTCTGAAGCTGTACAAATCCGCGAAGCAGATTCTTGAGAATCTAGGGAAGGACGGAAATGTCATCAGTCTTTCCGACACGGCTGACATAGCGGCTATCTTTGCAAAGACCCGTTTCAACGGGGACGGAATCATCACGGAGGCATCCTCCGACGAAGTTTCAGACAAAGAGGCCATTGCAAGCATCATTGCGACAGTCGGGAGCGTTACTGACCGAAGCGGTGCACCCGGAATCAATGCAGACCTCATTGCATCATTTTACCAGGCCCTTGCAGACTGGACTGAATGGTCGCAAGGATGCGTGAAGGCTCCTTACGGAGAACAGACAGACAAGGTCATAGGGGCTTTCAACGCCCTGAATCCGAAGGTGAGGGACTATTTCATGCGATCACGCCTTGCAGCATTCTCTCCTGCAAGCACAGCGTCCCTGGACGTTCAGACCTCACGGATTGAAAGCATCAGCTCGGAGAACCTCGCAGAACAGACCTCTGAAATTGCCACATACCCTCTTCTGCACATCGGCACAGACGGGGTGATTGACCTGAGCGAGCCGGTAAACCCTGCCTGGGCGTCACAGTTCGGTTTCATTCGCACTGCGGCATTCGCCGACAGGAAGACAATCACGGAAGAAGACTGGAATGCCCTTGAAGCAAGTTTTGCAGACTACACCGCCTGGAAAGCATCCAGGAAGGGAGCCGAGGTGGAATCACTCGGGGCCGAAAAGATTGCCTCCCTGCTTGAGGCTGACAGAAAGGCTGTCCTGCTGGAACTCGTGGAGAAAGATGCCACCCTTGCCGAAGAGGCTTCCGACATTGAGAATGTGGACAAGTTCCTCCACATTTTCCGTGACTTCGGAAGGCTTTTGAGGAATTTCGTAACCTTCCAGGACTTTTACGACAAAGACAGCAGAACAAAGTCGATCTTCCAGTCTGGAACCCTGATAATTGACCAGAGGGCCTGCCATTTCTGTATGAAGGTTGACGACATGGCAAAACACAACACTATGGCTCCGGCCAGCGGGATGTACCTGCTCTACTGCGACTGCACGACTAAGGACAAGGCAGGCAAGCTCCAGATTGTCGCCGCCGTGACAGTTGGAGACGTCGGAGACCTCTCCGTGGGCAAGAATGCCATCTACTATGACAACGCCGGAGTGGAATGGGATGCGGTCATCACCAAAATCATCGACAATCCAATCAGCATTGCCCAGGCATTCTGGTCGCCTTACAGGAGGATGGCTACCGCTATCGAGAACCTCATCAACAAGAATGCTGCCGAGAAGGATTCAGCAGTGATGAAGGATATGAATGCCAAACTCACTGAAGCCAAAGACCTTAAACCGGACGGAAACAAGGAGGCCGTTCCTTTTGACATCGGAAAGTTCGCGGGAATCTTTGCAGCCCTGGGAATGGCTGTCGGAATGATCGGTACCGCCCTTGCAAGCCTCGTCAAAGGATTTGTCAGTCTGACGTGGTGGCAGGTCATTCTCGCGTTCCTCGGTATTATGCTTGTCATTTCAGGACCTGCAATGATTATGGCCTGGTTGAAACTCCGCAGGCGAAACATCGCTCCACTGCTCAATGCCAACGGCTGGGCAATCAACGCCTCATCAAAAATCAGCATACTCTTCGGGGAGACTCTGACGGACATCGCCAGGTTCCCGAAACTGAAGCTGAAAGACCCTTATGCGAAAAAAGGCGTGGCTCCGTGGAAAAGATGGACAATCAGCATTGCCTGCCTGATTGTCGTACTTGTGGTGCTTTGGCTTTGCAACCTTTTCGCCTGGGCAAAGCTGCCTTCTGCCCTGCCTTGCTTCAATTCCGAACAGACTGAAACGGTCGTTGAAGAATGTGTACCGTCGGAAGATGCGGCCACTGGAGCTGAGGTTGTCGCTGAATAACAACGGCAGATATGAATATATATTTCTAAATATTAAATAAATATTTTGATGAAAATACAGAAAAATTCAGTAGTTGAACTGACCTACGAACTCGAAGTTGACGGTCAGATAGCGGACAGATGTCCGGTTGAAAGGCCCCTTGACTACATCCAGGGAACAGGTTCCCTCCTCCCGAAATTTGAGGAGAATCTTGAGGGACTTGAGCCGGGCGACAATTTCAAATTCACCCTTTCTCCTGATGAAGGCTATGGCAGACGCGACCCGGACAGAGTGATTGAACTGCCGAAAGAGGCATTTATGGTAAACGGGGATATGCGCGAGGACCTGATGAAACCGGGGACCACAGTTCCACTTCTCAACCACGCGGGACAGGTGGTGCCAGGTCTTGTGGTCAGCGTCAATGAGACTACCGTAACAATCGATGTGAACTCCCCTATGGCGGACAAAACCCTCAATTTTTCAGGAAGCATTCTTTCAGTGAGGGAGGCTACTGAGAAGGAACTGACCGAGGGGTTGCACGGGGAATACCTTCACAGCAACTGCGGGTGCGGAGGTTGCGGAGGGCATCACGGCGAAGGACACGGATGCAGCGGATGTGGTGAAGGCAGATGCGGTGAAGGAGGGTGCGGTGAAGGAGGATGCGGTTCCGACTGTGGCGGACATCACGACGGAGGCTGCTGCCACTCTAAAGAATAAGAAATATGTGGCTTGTCCTGGCGTTCGTGTCCGCGACCCTGCTGGGCTTCTATGACACTGCAAAAAAAGCGGCGTTGAAAGACAATGCGGTAATCCCCGTACTGTTTCTCAACACCGTTTTTTCCACACTGATCTTCTCACCCTTCATCATATCCTCCCTCTGTGAAGGTGGACTGAATCCCGGTGTTGCATCCTCTTCAGGTTCGGCCATCCCGGGAGTTTCCGGCAAAGATCTTTCAGGAATGGCTGACTTCGGGATGACCCTCGGGAAAGCACACCTGATGGTATTCGCCAAATCCTGTATCGTACTGACTTCCTGGTTGTTCGGCTATTTCGGGCTGAAACATCTCCCGATTACGATTGTAGGCCCGATCAACGCCACAAGACCAATCCTGGTACTGCTCGGAGCGATGGTCCTTTTCGGCGAAAGATTGAATCTCTGGCAATGGGGAGGTGTGATTCTCGCAATGATTTCCCTCTTTCTTCTGAGCCGCTCAAGCAAAAAGGAAAATGTGGATTTCGCGAACAACAAATGGATCTGGTTCATTGCAATCTCCGCCCTGACAGGAGCATGCAGCGGACTGTACGACAAACACATAATGCGGTTTCTTGACGCTTCCTTCGTCCAGGGCTGGTACAATTTCTACCAGATGCTCATAATGGGTGTGATGATGCTCGCCATCTGGATGCCCGGCAGAAGCAACACCACACCGTTCCACTGGTCGTGGGCAATCCTGCTGATTTCAATCTTCATCTCCGCCGCAGACTATGCCTACCTGACGGCCCTCAGGCAGCCCGACTCGATGATTTCCGTAGTCTCCCTGATCAGAAGAGGCTCGGTGATAGTCTCCTTCCTGTGTGGTGCCGTCCTATTCAAGGAGCGCAACCTCAAAGCAAAAGCCCTCGACCTTGTCTTCATCCTAATCGGAATGATTCTCATCTGGATCGGCTCCAGGTGAGAATCAACGGACAATCTCTCTCAGCACAGCATCCACCCTGGCCTTGAGAGTTGCCATATCCGAGTCATTTACAATCACATAATCCACGCCCGGAAAGGTTTCACCATTGGATATGTCTTTGAAAAGTCTCTGGTTTTCCATCCTTCTTTCAATGGCATCCCTCTCCGCCCGGTCACGCCTGCAAGCCCTTTCAAGGCGCAGGGCAAAGGGGGCGTCCACAAGGATTACCTTGTCGGCGACATTCCGGAAAAGCGGCTTCTCTAGAATGATGGCGGACTCTATCGCGACAACCCGGAATCCCTCCTTCTCACGCTGTTCCCGCCACCTGAGGAAATCCTCAAGAACGGCCGGATGCACGAGAGCCTCAAGGGCAGAAAGGGCTTTCGGATTTGAAAACACAATGGAAGCCAATGCCTTGCGGTCAATTTTCCCTTCACTGTCAAGGACATTGGTCTGCGGGGAGAAAACGGACATAGCCTGTGCAATCTGACGGGTCAGGCTTCTGTCGGAGTCGTAGAGATTCCTGGTCCTCGAATCAGAATCATAGACCGGCACACCGCATTCGGTCAAAATCAAACAGACAGCGGATTTTCCGCTGCCAATGCCCCCTGTGACTGCAAGTGTTATCATAGTCCGGCAACAATACATTCGGCAACCTGATGGTCAACGGTGCAGTCGATTATCCCCCCGGGCAGGTCCGAGTTTCTGATGACGCATCTTCCTGTCCTGGAGTTGACGAAATCCTCATAGTCCACAAAAAATTCCACCGTCCCGGCCTCATCCGGACCGTATGGGTAGCGGCATTTGAAAGTAGCGTTGACCGATGAAGGGTAGATGGTCATCTCCTTGCCCGCAGGGAGATTCCTCACATTCACGGGAACCTGCCTGACAACTTCCACAAACCTTACGGCAGAAATCGAATACCTCACGGCATCCTCTGAGAATCTCACTTTCCTGATTTTGTCCAGTTTCAGGACCCCGTGCAGGTCCGAATCTATTTCCGAGACCTTCAGAGGCTCCGTGAAGACGAAATCCATGTTCCCGATCCTTTCCGGCTCGCCATAGACAGTGACAGAGTCAGGCTCGATTCGGATACCGCCCAGCATTGCGTACTGAGGAGCAAATTCCAGTTCATGAACCGGAACCACCGGCAGTCTGCGGTGGGTTTCGAAAGGGAAATGGAAAAAGAGAGTGTCAGTCACGAAATACTCAAGTGTGACATTTTCCCCGAAAATGATGTGGGCATATTCCTGAAGGTCATCCGAGGTCACGTAGAACACCTCGTCGGAAGACTTCAGAGGGCGCATCCTGCTGAAATTGACATCCACAGGAGAAGCCTTTCCGAAAATCCTGAGCCTCAGGATGTCGAATCCCCTCATCCTGCACCGGGCGACCACCGTGTTCCTGTCCGCCGAGACATCCGTATGCCCTTCCAATCCGCAATGCGCGATGACAGGGACCTGGATGAAATCATTGTACTTCAGCGAAAGGTTGTGGATAAGCCATATACTGAACGCCAGCAGGAGAGACATCAAAAAAACTGGCAGGTCTCTCCCGCTGATATTCAACAGTCCGGCTATTTTCTTCAGAAATTTCTTCACAGTTTTCTTCCTATGTACGCCTCAACCCCGGAATCGTCAAGGAGTCAGATTGACTTTCAGAATCTCCTACTGCTGCTGGGCATCGGAGAAATCCTTTACCACGGAATTTTTGTCAACCTTGATTTTGACATTGCTGTCAACCTCAAGCAGAAGGGTCTTTTCCTTGATCTCAACCACAGTACCGTAAATACCGCCTATGGTCACTACCTTGTCGCCCTTTGACAGTCCGTCACGGAACTTCTGGAGTTCCTTCTGCTGCTTACGCTGAGGGCGGATCATGAAGAACCACATTACAACAATGATGAGGATGAGCATCACCCACATAGTCCATCCGCCTCCCTGAGGCTGGGCAGCTTCCGCCGCCTGAAGAAGAATCATATAATTCATATTCTCAAATATTTGATATTTTTATATATACTCTATGTTTTACCTTTTCCCTCTCAGACCGTCTTGCTGATCTTTCCTTCGTTGACAAGACGCATAATCACCCTGTCAAGAACGCCGTTCACAAATATACGGCTTTTCGGCGTTCCGTAGAACTTCGAAATCTCCACATACTCGTTGATGGTTACTTTCACAGGAATCGTAGGGAGCGTCTCCGCCTCAGCGATTCCACACACTATCAATGACATATCAGTACCGACAATCCTATCCTTCTCCCAATTGGCAAGGCACTCGGAAATCATCCCCACATACCTGTCATAGCCGGCAAAGGCATTCTGCAGCAGTTTGTGGACAAAAGCCTTGTCGCTTTCAACGGCCATCTGCCTGGCAGGATTACCGGTAAGTGAGGCCTTCTTGATGTCGCTGAGGTAAAGCGGAGGCATCGACCAGCGCGCACCCCTGGCAATCGCTTCGAGACTCTTGCAGCAGTATGTGAGGGCATATGCGAGGTCATCGTTCCAGTACAGGGACATATCTTCCAGAATGAGTGCCAGTTCCCCGTCATCCTCAAACTCCTTCTCGAAAATCTTTATGAACAGGCGACAGTCCTCGGCAATGGAGGATTCCGGAGATTCCATATATTTCCTGAAATATTCCCTTCCGCAAATGGTGTTGTATATTTTTTTTATTATAAGGTCATATTGATCCCAGGAGAACTTTCTCTTTTCCAATGCCTTGCAGAAATCGGGATCGGATTCGAGAAACTTTGCGAGGGCGTTGTCAGCAAACTTCATGTTCGGATTCCTCTCCTGGTCCGTCGGATTGAATTTTTTCCTTGCTGCCTCAATCCTGTCCCTTGCAACCGCAGTCAAAGGAGAGATTACTCCCATCATAAAGACATACAGGTCACGGGTTGCCTCGCAAGACTGGTCCAGCCGGGACTCAGCCTCCTCCAATGAGACATTTCCGGACAACATACTACTGTACAATATCTTGAATGCCTTGATTCTTAAAATTCGTCTGTTGAGCATATTTTCACAAAATTTCCTGCAAAGATATACTCAATTTCAGAAAAATCCTTAATTTTGCAAAGATTTACCAAAAAATATACATAATATGTACAGCGAAGATTACGAAGGGGCAAACGCTCAGGAGCGTTCCGGTGAAGATGTTTTCTCTAAACCTGTCAGGGCTGGGAAGCGTACATATTTCTTTGATGTCAAGGCGACTAAAGGAAATGACTATTATCTGACAATTACGGAGAGCAAAAGAAGAGTTGATGATGCGGGTCATTTCGCCTACGACAAGCACAAGATTTTCCTTTACAAGGAAGATTTCGAGAAATTCGTCGAGGGTCTTCAGGAGACAATTGATTTCATCAAGGCAAATTGTCTCAAAGAGGAAGCCGGAAACGGCGGAGACTTCTCAAATGTGAAATTCGAGGAACTTTAACAACACATTGACACAATTCGGTTTTATCAGGACGGCGGCGGCCGTGCCCGTGCTGAAGGTTGCTGACCCTTCACACAATGTTGAGGCCATCAAGGCTCTGGCCCGGGAGGCGGAGAGACTCGATGTCTCAATCACGGTTTTTCCGGAGTTGAGCGTGACAGGATACACCTGTGCAGACCTTTTCCAGCAGAACATTCTTTTGAGACAGGCGGAAAACGGGGTCAGGGAACTTGTTGATTTCAGCAAGGACATCAAGGGAATCCTCGTCGTGGGTGCCCCGGTGGAATCAGACGGAAGGCTCTACAACTGCGCCATCGTGATCAAAGGCGGAAAAATCAAGGGTATCGTCCCCAAAATCCATCTCCCCTATTACGGTGAATTTTACGAAAGCCGATGGTTCTCAAGCGGTTCCGATTTTCTTAAGATTTCATCAGAAAGTAAAAGAAAAATAAAATATGCGGGAGTGGAATGTCCCATATCCCCGAATATCATATTCCAACTCGGAGAGACCTGTTTTGCAGTCGAAATCTGCGAAGACCTCTGGACTCCCATACCGCCTTCATCCTACCATGCCCTTGCCGGGGCGGAGATTATCCTGAACCTGTCGGCAAGCAATGAGGTGCTGATGAAGGACATCTACAGGCAAAACCTCATTTCGCAGCAGTCAGCAAGGACCTTGTCAGGATATGTATATTGCTCGGCAGGATTCGGGGAATCGACCCAGGACCTTGTCTATGCAGGTGTCAAGGCAATATATGAAAACGGGACCCTGCTTGCAAAGGGAGAGAGGTTCCTGACCGGACCGTCCCTGACCGCGGCCGACATCGACACTGAACGGATCAGGGCCCAGAGAAGACGTACGGGGACTTTCAGGGGGATGACCCCAGAAGGAAGTGACAGCTCGTTTTCAGACAATTACATTAAGGTACAGATAGAGGATGATGTCCGCACGGATTTCGCATCGAAACTACTGAGAAAGGTTGATTCTCTGCCTTTCGTTCCCGACGGGCAGGACAAGGACTACAGGTGCAATGAGGTCCTGTCAATACAGGTTTCCGGACTGGCTAAGAGGCTATTGCACATCAACTGCCGCAGTGCAGTCATAGGCATTTCCGGAGGGCTTGACAGCACCCTCGCACTGATTGTCACTGCTCTCGCCTTCGACTACCTCGGATGGGAAAGGAAAAGGATTGTCGGAATCACAATGCCGGGCTATGGAACGACGACCAGGACACGCTCCAACGCCACCGACCTGATGGAAGCACTCGGGGTAAGTTCAAGGGAGATTTCCATCAAGGCAGCCTGTGACAGGCATTTCGAGGACATCGGGCACGACCAGTCAGTCCACGATGTCACATACGAAAACTCACAGGCACGCGAAAGGACGCAAATCCTGATGGATGTTGCCAACCAGACAGGAGGGATTGTCATCGGGACAGGCGACCTGTCCGAACTGGCTTTGGGCTGGGCAACCTACAACGGAGACCACATGTCCATGTATGGGGTGAATGTCAGCATTCCGAAGACCCTTGTAAGGCATCTGGTAAGCTGGGCAGCAGCCAACCATTTCTCCGGGGAAAATTCCGTGGAGGGGCGTAGCGTGAAGGACATCCTTCTCGACATCGTTGACACGCCGATCAGTCCGGAGTTGCTTCCAGTGGATGCCATGGGCAGGATGACCCAGAAGACCGAAGACCTGGTCGGGCCATACGAACTTCACGATTTTTTCCTGTACTATTTCTTCCGTTTCGGATTCACCCCGGAAAAAATATTCTTCCTTGCCAGAAAGGCTTTCCCTCAGGATGTTTACAGCGACCAGACCATACAAAAATGGCTGAAGACCTTCCTGAGAAGATTCTTCAGCCAACAATTCAAAAGAAGCTGCCTTCCGGACGGACCAAAGGTGGGTACCGTCAGTCTCTCTCCCCGTGGGGACTGGAGAATGCCGTCTGATGCCTCTGCCTCCTCCTGGCTACTTCCCCTTTTCCACCATTCATTACAATGACTCTATCATCTTGGAGAAGAGAAGGGTCATCCTGTCAGCAGCGGCATCCGCAGCTGCAACAACATCGTCCCCGTCATTGACATAGTCATCGGCATAATCATCGTGAGCCTCATTGGTAATGACGGACATTCCGAAAACAGGGATAGAACTGTGCCTTGCCACAATCACTTCAGGAATGGTGGACATTCCAACGGCATCCGCTCCGGCAAGCCTGAAGAACTTGTACTCCGCAGGCGTCTCGTATGACGGCCCCGTTCCGGCGAGATAAACTCCCTTGCGCAACTTCAGTCCCATCTGCGAGGCGATGATCTCAGCCCTCTTGATCAGATTCTGGTCGTAAGGTCTGGTCATATCGGGGAAGCGCGGCCCGAAATCCTCCATATTCTTACCTATCAATGGATTAGGCAGCAAGTTTATGTGATCCCTGATGATCATCATGTCTCCGACCTTATAGTCGTAGTTCACTCCGCCGGCCGCATTAGAGACGAAAAGGGCGGAAATGCCCAGAACCTTCATCACCCTGATCGGCAGGGTCACCAGTTCCATCGGATAACCCTCATAATAATGGAAACGTCCCTGCATTGCGATGACGAATTTCCCACCGAGTTCACCTGCGATGAAATTGCCCTTGTGACCGATTGCAGTCGCCTCCGGGAAACCGGGAACGGTCTTGTAGGGAATGACCACCTGGTCGGCAATCTTCTCAGCCAGTTTTCCGAGTCCGCTGCCAAGGACAATACCGGCAACAGGAGTCCTTTCTCCAATACGCTCGGAGATGAACTTCGCGGCAATATTGATTTTTTCTGTTCTTGGATCCATATATATAATATTAAATATTCAAGCCTTTTTATGACAGTTTTCCGAGCACACGCCTTGCGTTTGCGAGGATTTCCTTCTCCCCGGGAACAACCCTGTCCTTCATTATTAACTTCCCGTTACAGATTACCGACCTGATGCAGTCGGAATGTGAGGAATAGACGAAGTTGGCAAGAAAAGAGCCAGAAGAGAGGAAGAACGGGCTGTCCGTGTCAACGATGAGCAGGTCTGCAAGAGCTCCTTCCTCAATCCTTCCGACATCGAGTCCGAGGGCTTTTCCGCCGTTCACGGTGGCTGCATCCATCAGTTCCCCGAGCGGCATCGCGGCAGGATCCCTTCTCCAGGCCTTCTGCAGGATGGCGGAGGTCTTCATTGCCTCCAACATGTCCAGATTGTTGGAAGAAGCGCATCCGTCAGTGCCTATGCAGACATTCGCCCCGCTGTCACGGAGCTCATTGTACTTGAATTTGTAACCCGAGGAAAGTTTCAGATTGGAGTTGACATTGTGGACACAGTTGACCTTCCTCTCCCCCAGAATCCGGATGTCATTTTCCGAAAGCCAGAGGGTGTGGGCCGCTATGCTGTCGGAGTCAAGGACTCCCAGGCTGTCAAGATACTCCACAGGAGTCATCCCGCCATGTTTTCTGCGGCACTCCACCAGTTCATTCTCCGTTTCGGAAAGGTGGAAATGCAGCTTCAGTCCCCTCTTTTTGGCAAATTCGTGGACCCAGACAATCATCTCCTCGCTCACCGAATAGATTGCGTGGAAGGCAGCGGCGAACTGTGCGTGTCCCGGCCATTTGAGCGACTCCTCATACATCCTCTGAATCTGTTCCTTCTCGCGGGCAGCCTCCTCCGGGTTGTTTTTGTCACAGACAACGTAAGAGACCACCGACCTGAGTCCCATTTCAGCTGCGGCACTGTGGCCGTGAAGGGGGAACCAGTACTGGTCATTGAACGTGGTCGTGCCAGTCTTTATCATCTCGATGCAGGCCACCTTTGTCGCCCAATAGACATATTCGGCATCAATTTTCTCCTCTATTCTCCAGATTCTGTCAATCCAGTGTTGGAAATCAATGTCCTCTCCCACTCCCCTCATCAGGGTCATCGCCGCATGCGTGTGCATATTCACAAACCCCGGAACCGCAACCATTCCGGAACAGTCAAGGACCTCCACTCCACTAGCAACTCCGACAGGGGAAGTCCCCGCAGGCACTATGCTGCGGAATCTCCCGGACTCAATGCTGATGTCAACATTTTTCCCGTCAAGAACTATATTTTTCAACAAAATCGATCCCATATCGGTAATATTATTTTTTTTCAAAGATAGTTAAATTTTCCTTTTATATTAGTTTTTTGTATATTTGAATAAATTTTTCAAAAATAAAACAGAATGGCGTATAAAGGAGCTATTGATATTGACATACAGCACTGCAAAGGATGCGGTGTCTGCGTTGCAAACTGTCCCACGTCCAGTATCAGCCTTTCCAAGTCCGTGAACGGGAAAGGCTATAATTATGCTGAGATGTCAGCGGACAAATGTGTCGGATGCGGAGCCTGCGGCATAGTCTGCCCGGACTCGGTCATAACAGTGTACAGAATTAAAACAGAATAGGTATGGCAGAGAAGATTCTGATGAAAGGAAACGAGGCGATTGCCATCTCGGCGATACGCAACGGAGTTGACGGATATTTCGGGTATCCGATCACACCGCAGTCCGAAGTGATGGAGACATTGATGAAGGAGAAACCTTGGGAGAGCACCGGAATGGTGGTACTCCAGGCGGAAAGCGAGACATCCTCCATCAACATGGTTTACGGGGGCGCCAGTTGCGGGAAGAAGGTGATGACCTCTTCCAGCAGTCCGGGAATCAGCCTTATGTGCGAGGGTATCAGTTACATAGCAGGAGCGGAACTTCCCTGTCTGATAGTTGACGTGATGCGCGGAGGTCCTGGTCTGGGAACTATCCAGCCAAGCCAGAGCGACTATACCCAGGTTGTCAAGGGAGGCGGTCACGGAGACTACAGGAACATTGTCCTCGCCCCGGCATCCGCACAGGATATGTATGACTTTGTGGATCTGGGATTTGAACTCGCGTTCAAGTACCGCAACCCGGCTGTCATCCTGGCCGACGGGATCATCGGTCAGATGATGGAAAAAGTGGAGTTGCATCCGGTCAAGCCAAGACGCACCGATGAGGAAATTCTTCAGACCGCTCCATGGGCCACCACCGGAAAGCCTTCCTCAAGGGAGCGCAACATCATTACTTCCCTTTCCCTCGACTCCGATGTCCAGGAGAAATTCAATCAGAAGTTGAAAGAGAAATATGATCTTATCTGCCGGAACGAAGTAAGGTACAGTGAGTTCCAGACAGAAGACGCCGAATATCTCATCGTGGCATTCGGATGTGCATCCCGCATCTGTGAGGCCGTCGTTGAAGAGCTCCGTGCCGAAGGGATCAAGGCCGGCCTGCTCAGACCGATCACCCTTTTCCCTTTCCCTGAAAATGAGATTGCAACTCTGGCGCACAGGGTCAGGAGCATAATGAGCATCGAGCTGAACCTCGGTCAGATGGTTGAGGACGTTAGGCTTGCAGCAGCCGGAACATCCTGCCCAGTAGGATTTTACGGCAGACAGGGAGGAAACATCTTCACCCCCGAGGAGATTGTAGCCGAATTCAAGAAATTCAATAACCTGAAATAGGAAGGAATATGAACATAGAAGATATAAAAAAGCCTGAGAACATAGTGTACAAAAGACCGGCTCTTCTGACCGACACGGTAATGCACTACTGCCCGGGATGCTCCCACGGAACAGTACACAAACTTCTCGCGGAGGTCATAGATGAGATGGGAATACAGGACAGGACAATCGGCATCAGTCCGGTAGGATGTTCCGTCTTCGCCTACAACTACATAGACATCGACTGGCAGGAGGCGGCACACGGAAGGGCCCCTGCACTTGCCACGGCTACAAAAAGACTCTGTCCCGACAAATATGTCTTCACCTATCAGGGCGACGGTGACCTTGCATCTATCGGAACGGCCGAAATCATCCACGCCTGCGCCAGGGGCGAGAACATAGTTGTCATATTCATAAACAACGGAATATACGGAATGACCGGAGGTCAGATGGCACCTACCACCCTCCTCGGGATGAAGACGGCAACGACGCCGTACGGCCGTGACCCGAAACTCAACGGTTTTCCTCTGGTGATTGCGGATATGCTCGCACATCTTGACGGTACGGCTTTCATCACAAGACAGTCTGTCCACACGGCGGCTGCGGCAAGGAAAACGAAGGCTGCCATACGCAAAGCATTTGAGTACAGCGGGAAAGGCATCGGACTTTCATTCGTTGAGATTGTCTCTACCTGCAACTCAGGGTGGAAGATGAGTCCGGTCCAGGCTAACAAGTGGATGACAGAGAACATGTTTGCGAAATATCCTATCGGAGACATCAAGGATGTCCTCAAAAAATAAATGTAGAAAAAATGAAAGAAGAGATCATAATAGCCGGATTCGGAGGGCAGGGGGTGCTCTCGATGGGAAAGATTCTTGCATATTCGGCAATAATGCAGGACATGGAGGTGACATGGATGCCGTCTTACGGGCCTGAGATGCGCGGAGGCACTGCAAATGTGTGCGTTATCCTGAGCGACAGCAAGATAGGTTCCCCTATCGTCACAAAGTACGACACAGCCGTCATTCTTAACCAGCAGTCGATGGACAAGTTCGAAAACTCGGTAAAACCGGGAGGTCTTCTGCTCTACGACCCGAGCGGGATTACCCGGCATCCGCAGAGGACAGACATCAGAATCGCCCGTATTCCTGCAATCGAGGTAGCGGCATCCGTTGGGAACCCAAAGGTTTACAACATGGCGGTGCTCGGAGGATTCCTTGCACTCAAACCTATTGTCTCCCTTGAGAATGTTGACAGGGGACTCGGGAAGTGCATTCCGGCCAGATACAGCGACCTGATAGCCCTCAACCGCAAGGCGATTGACGAAGGGATGAAATCCGTTTTGGAAATCAAATAATATTCACTATCTTTGCATAAAATGGCTCATTGATTAGGGTATGCTTGAAGAAGTCAGAAATAATTTCCGCAGACTGATGGCGGCCTACGAATCGGAGAAGGAGGAGAACAGGGTCCTAAGGGAAGAGTTGAAGACGGCAAGCGACAGGATCACGGGCTATAAGAAGCAGATTGAAGAGTTGGAAAAAAAGATTGATAACCTCGGACTTGCCGGGGCCTTTCTCGGAGGAGACGGAAATGTGGAGGCAAAGAGGCAGATTGACAGGATGATAAAGGATATTGACAGGTGCATCAAATTGATGGAGGGCCAGTGATGGAACAGAAAATCAAGATACACATTTCTGAAAGGACATACAATCTCAAGGCGACGGATCCGGTTCACGAGGAGATGATAAGGAAAGCTGCGGATGAAATCAACAGGATGATTGACGCCTACCAGTCCCGGATGCAGAAGAGAGAGATGATTGACATCCTGTCGCTTGTGGCACTCAACATTGGAACGGAGTACATGAGGCTGCACCGGAAATGCCACGACATCGAGTCGGAAGTCAGGCAGTTGAAGGAGGACACTGAAGGTTATCTTGAGAATATTGGGGAATAGCCGTTAGTTACTTAGTTTGCTGAAATCAACACCAATCAAGTAACCGGGTTTCTCGGGAGGGGATGACAGGCCTATCTGACCTCACCAGAGGGATTCCCGCCAAGGGGACGGAGGATTTCTGAACTGTTCCGGAGCCCAAATCTTAATTTTTTAAGATTTTCTGACAACCAGACTAACGGCTTTTGTTTTTTCTGACGACCGATCGGCTTCGCGGCTGACCGGTCGTCACATTATTTACAGCCTGTCAGCATTACAACATTAAATAGAAAAAAACTATTTATATATACTTAATTATATGGAAATAATATTTTACATTCTGTCGGCTGTAGCCGGCGCAATAATAGCTCTTGTGGCGTATATAACCGTCCGGAAGATTGTCCTGAAAGGTAAAAAGGAGGAAATCCTCGAAAAGGCCAGGATCGAGGCCGAGAGCATCAAGAAGGAGAAAATCTATCAGGCAAAGGAGAAATTCCTCCAGCTCAAAAGTGAGCACGAGCAGTACATCAACGAAAAGAACAACCAGATTCACGATGCGGAGAACCGCATAAAACAGAAAGAGAACTCACTCAACCAGCAGAACTCCGAACTTTCAAGGAAACAGAAGGAGGCTGATGCCATCCGTGAAAACCTGAAGGCGCAGGTTGAGCAGGTCAGCAGGAAGTCAGAGGAATACGACAGACTGCGTGCTGAGGCCATTTCCCAGATTGAGAACATTGCCGGGATGAGCGCAGCGGAGGCAAAGAACCAACTGATGGAGAACATGAAGGCAGAAGCCCGCACACAGGCCCAGTCCTACATCAACGACGTAATGGACGAGGCCAGACTGACGGCAAGCAAGGAAGCAAAGAGAATTGTCATCAACACCATTCAGAGGACGGCATCCGAGACAGCGATTGAGAATGCAGTTACAGTGTTCAACATCGAGAATGACGAAATCAAAGGACGCATAATCGGCCGTGAGGGAAGGAATATCCGTGCACTCGAGGCCGCTACCGGAGTGGAAATCGTGGTTGACGACACTCCCGAGGCGATTCTTCTTTCAGCATTCGATCCTGTCCGCAGGGAAGTTGCAAGGCTTGCTCTCCACCAGCTGGTGGTTGACGGCAGAATCCACCCGGCGAGAATCGAGGAGGTGGTCGCAAAGGTCCAGAAGCAGCTTGAGGATGAAATCATGGAGACAGGAAAGCGCACCTGCATCGACCTGGGCATCCACGGAATGCACATCGAGCTGGTGAAACTCATCGGTAGGATGAAATACCGTTCTTCATACGGACAGAACCTTCTCCAACACGCCCGCGAGGTGGCAAACATCTGTGCCACAATGGCATCTGAACTCGGACTCAATCCAAAAATTGCCAAGAGGGCCGGTCTTCTCCACGACATAGGAAAGGTTTCTGACGAGGATCCTGAGCTTCCACACGCAATCCTCGGAATGAAGCTCGCCGAGAAGTACAAGGAGAAACCGGAAATCTGCAACGCAATCGGAGCGCACCACGAAGAGATTGAAATGACATCCATCATTTCACCGCTCGTAATGGTCGGTGATGCCATTTCCGGAGCCCGTCCGGGAGCAAGGAGGGAGGTCATCGAGTCCTACATCAAGAGGCTCAAGGATATGGAGAACATTGCCCAGTCCCACCAGGGAGTGACAAAGACATACGCAATCCAGGCAGGAAGGGAACTCAGGGTGATTGTCGGGGCTGAGCAGGTGTCCGACCAGGACGCAGAGGCTCTGTCAAAGGAAATTGCAAAGAAGATTCAGGACGAAATGGTTTACCCTGGACAGGTAAAAATCACCGTCATCCGCGAAACCAGGTCCGTTGCTTTTGCAAAATAGTCTTTACTATTGATTATGAAGAAATTGATATCATTGCTTGCGGCCGCATTGTTGTGTGCCGCAAGTTTTGCTCAGGAAGCATCCATCAGATGGTCCGCTGAGGTCGAGAATATTGAAGGGCGGGATTATAGAATAGTGTTCACAGGAAAGATCTCCGACGGACTGCACACCTACAGTTCTCAGGATGAGTTCTCCCCAACTACCATAGAGTTCACTTCCCTTGAGGGATGCAGTCTCAAGGGCGGTGTTTACGACATCGATACTCCCCGACTGAAAGACGGGCTGAAGGTTTTCTACAAGAAGATCAGGCTGGCACAGGATGTTGTGCTCCATGGGGATTCAGCCTCTCTTGACGCCGAGGTAAACTGGCAGAGCTGCACAGAGACAAGTTGTATGATGCCGGAACAGTTCGTTGTGAAAATTGCCATCCCTTCGGAGGCAGCGACAGCGACAACGGATACGGCATCGGCCACGATCGTTTCAACGGCAGACGACACACAGGTGGGAGAGAACCGGGAGGGAAAGAACGGTTTCAATTGGGCTATGCTTATTGAGGCAATCCTATGGGGACTGGCAGCCCTGCTGACCCCTTGCGTTTTCCCTATGGTCCCGATGACGGTTTCATTCTTTATGAAAGGCTCATCTTCTCCTGCTGCAGGACGGTTCAAGGCTTCTATGTACGGACTGTTCATCGTCCTGCTCTACACGGTGCCTATTTCCCTGATAATCCTCATCACAAGGATTGCCGGAGGGGATGCCGTAACTGCTGACATATTCAACTGGCTGGCAACGCACTGGCTGCCGAACCTGTTGTTTTTCATTGTGTTTATGGTCTTTGCCGCCTCCTTCTTCGGAGCCTTCGAGATTGTCCTTCCGGCATCTCTGGTTAACAGGAGCGACAAGGGAGCCGACAAGGGTGGACTTCTGGGAATCTTCTTTATGGCCCTCACCCTGGTTCTTGTCTCATTCTCCTGCACGGGACCCATTGTCGGCTCGGTACTCATCAAGGCCACCCAGGGAGAATTCTGGGAGCCGATGGTGGCAATGCTCGGATTTTCAATTGCTTTCGCCCTTCCTTTCACCCTGCTTGCATTCTTCCCTTCACTCCTGAAAAACCTGCCTAAGAGCGGCGGATGGCTCAATTCGGTCAAGGTAGTGCTGGGATTCATCGAGGTCGCACTCGGTTTCAAATTCCTCAGCGTAGCCGACCAGACCTACCACTGGGGGCTGCTGGACAGGGAGGTGTATCTGGCAATATGGATTACAGTTTTCTCTCTCCTGGGGCTCTACCTGCTGGGAAAACTCCGGTTTGCACACGATGACAAGGTGGAGAGAATCTCGGTCTTCAGGCTCAGTCTTGCGATTGCAGTCTTCTCCTTTGTGGTGTATATGATTCCGGGAATGTTCGGGGCACCTCTGAAAGCACTCTCTGGTTACCTTCCTCCAATCACCAGCCAGGATTTCGTGCTCGGGAATGCCACTGTGGGAACTTCACCGCAGACAGCCGGCAAGGAAGACAGATACGGACTTCACCTTCCCCACAAACTTGAGGGATATTTCAATCTCGAAGATGGGCTGAAAGCCGCAAAGAAGGCAAACAAACCGGTTTTTCTGGACATCACAGGGCATGGCTGCGTGAACTGCCGCGAGATGGAATCAAGGGTTTGGAGCGATCCCCAGGTCCTTTCGATTCTCCGCGAGGAATATGTAATAGTCGCTCTCTACACCGATGACAAGCAGAAACTCGAGCAGAAAGACTGGATTACAACCTCATCAGGGGAAGTTCTCAAAACCCTCGGAAGGGCAAATTCCTACATTGCCCGCGAGCGTTTCGGTGTGAATGCCCAGCCGAACTACATCCTGCTTGACCCTCTCGGGGAACAATTAATCCCGGCACGGGGTTACGACCTGAGCGTACCGGGATTCATCGAATTCCTCAAGAAAGGTCTTGAGGCATATCACAAATAGATAATATCCAGTCGGTAGATTACTTATTCTTCCTGTTTCGGCGGCGCAGCAGGAAGAATGTTGCCAGTGACAGTACAAAGACAGCGATTCCGATCGGCCAGTTCCAGGTCAACGGGAGATTCAAGCCAATGGATGCCACGCAGATGTAGGTAACGCAAACGGCCGTCATAAATGCTGCCGGAATGAGGGCTACAAGGTAGCGCACACCTTTGGTGTTCTTTGACAGATAGGCAGTTGCAGTCCAAAGTGCAAAGGCTGCAAGTGTCTGATTGGCCCAGCCGAAATATCTCCAGATTACATTGAAACCGTCCTCGTCCTCGACATTGAACCACAACAGAAGGGATGCCAGCAGGAAGAGCGGGATGCATATTGCAAGTCTCTTGAGAATAGGTTTCTGGTCGAGGTTCATATAGTCGGCAATAATCAGTCTGGCACTTCTGAATGCAGTGTCTCCGCTCGTAATCGGAGCGACCACTACTCCAAGGACAGCGAGGATTCCTCCGACAACTCCCAGCCATTTCATTGAAACTGATGCTACCACCTTAGGTGCTGAGGCAGAAAGGGTTGAACCCACTTCAGCGGAACCTCCATCAAAGAAAAACCATGATGAAACCGCTGCCCAGATCAGGGCGACGACACCTTCGGTAATCATTGCTCCGTAGAAAACCGGACGGCCAAGCCTCTCATTCTGAATGCAGCGCGCCATCATCGGACTTTGTGTCGCATGAAACCCGCTGACTGCACCGCAGGCAATGGTAATGAAAAGACAAGGGAAAATCGGCTGCCCGTTGAGAAGGCCTTTTTCCTGCCCGAGATTGCCCAGACCATCCCATATTTCAGGAATCGAAGGCCATTTGACAAGGAGGCATCCAAGCAGTGCCAGAGCCATAAATATCAACGCGAAAGCAAATACAGGGTAGATTTTTCCAACTATCTTGTCAATAGGCAAGATGGAAGCAAGTATGTAGTAGAGGAAAATCACCAGCACCCAAATCATTATGGAAATTGTGGAACTGTCACCGGCGATATCGCCCAGAATGAGAGCCGGGCTGTACACAAAGACAGTTCCCACCAAAAGTAGCACAAGTATGGAAAAGATGCCCAAAACCCTGCGGGTACCCTGCCCGAGGTATTTGCCCACCAGCACAGGAAGACCTGCTCCTCCATTCCTGACGGACATCATACCCGTCAGGTAGTCGTGGACAGCCCCCGCAAAAATGCAGCCCAGAACTATCCACAGATAGGATGAGGGGCCGAATTTCGCTCCCATTATTGCTCCGAAGATCGGTCCTGTCCCGGCAATGTTCAGGAACTGAACCATAAATACCCTCCAGGAAGGCATCCTGACAAAGTCAACACCGTCGGCCTTTTCAATTGCCGGGGTGGCACGATTCGGGTCAGGCCCGAATATTTTTTCAATCAGACGCCCGTAAAGGAAATATCCCAGGACAAGGGCGAGGAGGCTGAGCAGAAATGAGTACATTGTTATGTTCGTATTGAATATTAAATATTTTCCAAAGCCTGCTGCAGATCGGCAATGATGTCATCGGCAGATTCAATACCGACCGACAGGCGCATCAGGTCGGGCGCGACACCGGCCTCGCGAAGCTGCTGGTCACTGAGCTGCCTGTGGGTGTGGCTGGCAGGGTGAAGGATGCAGGTGCGCGCATCTGCAACGTGAGTGACGATGGCAACGAATTTCAGGCTGTCCATAAACCTGACCGCATCCTCACGGCTTCCTTTCAGTCCGAAGGCAAGAACGCCGCAGGAACCGTTCGGGAGATATTTCCTGGCAAGGTCGTAGTAAGGGTCACCCTCAAGTCCACTGTATCTCACCCAGGCAACCTTCTCATTGGCCTGCAGCCATCTGGCCACCTTGAGGGCATTCTCGCAATGACGAGGCATCCTCAGATGGAGAGTCTCAAGGCCGATGTTCAGCAGAAAACTGTTCATTGGCGCCGGAGATGAGCCCAGATCACGCATCAGTTGCGCAATGATCTTTGCTATGAAGGCTTTCTGACCGAAATATTTGGTGTAGGTGAGTCCGTGATAGCTTTCGTCAGGAGTGCACAGCCCCGGGAATTTCTCCGCATTGGCCTCCCAGTCAAAGGTTCCCCCATCGACGACTGCACCGCCAACCTGCGATGCGTGCCCGTCCATATACTTTGTGGTTGAATGGGTTACCACATCAGCTCCCCACTCGAAAGGACGGCAGTTGATTGGTGTGGCAAAGGTGTTGTCAACTATGAGCGGGACGCCCTTCTTGTGTGCGATACGCGCAAAGCGCTCTATGTCAAAGATTTCTCCTCCAGGATTGGAAATAGTCTCTCCGAAAAGGCATTTTGTCCTCGGAGTGAATGCAGCCTCGATTTCCTCGTCGCTTGCCCCCTGATTGACAAAAGTACATTCAATTCCCATCTTCTCGAGGGTCACCCCGAAGAGGTTGAAGGTCCCGCCGTAAATAGCACTGGTCGAGACGATGTGGTCTCCTGAATGGCAGATATTCATCACCGCGTAGAAATTCGCCGCCTGTCCGGAAGAAGTCAGTACACAGCCCACACCCCCTTCAAGTTCGTTGATTTTCGCAGCAACAGCATCACAAGTGGGGTTCGCGAGGCGCGTGTAGAAATACCCGTCCTTTTTGAGGTCAAAAAGGTCCGCCATTTCCTCGGTAGAGGAATATTTGAAAGTCGTGCTCTGATAAATCGGAAGTACCCTTGGTTCACCATTCTGCGGTTTCCAACCGCCCTGAACACATATTGTGTCGAGATTCTTTTTCATATTTCGGAAATATTTAGTATTCAAAATCTCACAAATATAATGATTTTTTTCGGCAGGTCCGATTTTTGACAAAGAAGGATTCGGTTAATATTTAATATTTAATATTATGGCAACAAAATTCTACAAATGCCGCCATTGCGGCAACGTCATTGTCAAACTGGTCAATTCAGGTGTGCCCGTAGTCTGCTGCGGTGAGAAGATGGAGGAACTTGTTGCGGGAGTCACTGACGGGGCGGTTGAGAAGCATCTTCCTGTAGTGACAAGGCTTGAGGGAAACCTGCTCAAGGTGGAGGTCGGAAGCGTCGCACATCCGATGAGTCCGGAGCACCATATTTCCTTCATCTACCTTGAGACTGAGAACGGAGGACAATTCGTCGAGCTGAAAGACAAGCCGGAGGCTGTCTTCAACATCTCAGGAGACAGGCCGGTGGCCGTCTATGAGTACTGCAACCTGCACGGGCTCTGGAAGACAGTTCTGTAACTACTGTCGGGCGGCGATTTTCTGCGCACAGGCAATGCCGTCGAGGGCCGAGGAGACGATTCCTCCGGAATAGCCGGCGCCTTCCCCGCAAGGATAGAGTCCAGGGACCCGGACGTGTTCAAGCGTGTCCGGGTCTCTTGGTATGCGGACCGGGGAGGAAGTCCGGGATTCAACTCCCAGAAGGAGGGCATCGTTGGTGTAGTAACCCTTGATCAGTTTGTTGCCTACCTGCGGGAAGGCCAGTTTTAGCCTCAGGGCGACATTCTCAGGGAGAAGGTCGTAGAGAGGGGCAGGAACTGCTCCGGGATGGTAGGATGTGGCAGGGAGGTTCTCAGAAGGGACCCTGCGGCAAAAATCCATCATCCGCTGTGCAGGGGCTTTCAGGGAGCCGGTGTACTCGAACATCTTTCTTTCGACATCCTGCTGGAAACGCAGAAGGGCAAGGGGGCCGTGCTGTGAATATTCCGGCAAATCCTCAGGCTCAACAGAGACGACAACTCCCGAATTTGCCCATTTGGAGTTGCGGCCGGAATTGGACATACCGTTCAGGACCAGTTCGCCGGGAGCCGTCGAGGAAGGAACCAGAAGGCCTCCCGGACACATACAGAAGGAGAACACTCCCCTTCCCTCAACCTGGGTTACGAAAGAGTATTCCGCAGCCGGCATGAAAGGCTGGTATTTGCCGTGATACCTGACCTTGTTAATAAGGGACTGGGGATGCTCCACGCGGACTCCCAGGGCGAACCCTTTGGCTTGAAGTTCCCAACCCTTGCGGGTGAACATTTCGTAGATATCGCGGGCAGAGTGGCCTGTGGCAAGGATTACATTGCGAGCTTCAAAAAAGGTGGGACCGGCACCGGGTAAGGAACTTTCGGCACTCACGCGGAGATTCCCGTCAGAAAGGGTGGAGATGTCGGTCACACGGCAATCGAAATGATATTCCCCTCCGTGCTGAATAATGCACTCCCTGATTTTTTCAACGATTACCGGAAGACGGTCGCTGCCTATGTGGGGATGGGCATCCAGCAGGATTGAAGGGTCGGCCCCGAAAGAGACCAGTTGGTGAAGGACTTCCCTGATGTCTCCCCTCTTGGAAGAACGGGTGTAGAGTTTGCCGTCCGAGAAGGTTCCGGCACCTCCCTCACCGAAGCAGTAGTTCGAATCGGGATTCACAATGCCTTTGGTGGACAGAAGGGCTGTGTCAACCTTTCTTTTGTGGACATCCCTGCCTCTCTCAAGAATGACCGGCTTGAGGCCCTCCATCAGAAGACGCAATGAGGCGAACATACCTGCAGGACCTGAGCCGACAACTATTACCGGCTCTGCGGAGGAAACATCCTTGTATTCAGGTATATGGTACTGCGGAAGCGATTCCGAAGCACGGGCCACCTGAATGCGGTAGCGGTAGATTACATCAGTGCGGGCATCGATGGAACGACGCAGTAAGCACCAGTTCACTTTCTCCCTCGGAGAAGCGCCGAGGGCCTTGATGGCTGCCGCCCTTATTTCATCTTCGGAAAGTTCCTTTCCCAGTTTGCAGGTCAGTTCTATTTCTTTCATTGGCAATAATCTGACTGAAGTTTCGCAAGTTCATAATTATCTGTTACCGTGAGGGTTGTGCGTCTTGCGAAACTTCTTCCCACCGCACAATTCTCATCTACGTTACCCCTATCCTAAATCCTTTCCCTCGGGGAAAGGACTTACTATCGATGCTAAAGCATCTCCAAACAAGGTGTTTCGCATTGCGAAACTTAAGTAATCTGACTGAATCTTAAAAATCGGCAAGACGGGAGACAGGAGCGACATTCAGAGGGGTCCGCTTTCCTGCCTGATAGTGGAACCATCCGGCAATGGCAATCATCGCGGCATTGTCAGTAGTAAACTTGAACTCAGGCAGATAGGTATTCCAGCGGCGTTTGCGCCCTTCTTCAAGGATAGCCTGCCGCAATCCGCTATTGGCTGACACTCCTCCGCCGATGGTTATTTCCCTGATGCCGGTCGCCTTGGCAGCCTTGACCAGTTTGTCCATCAGAATCTCAATCAGAGTCCTCTGGAATGAGGCGCAGATGTCAGCCTTGTTCTTTTCCATAAACTGCGGGTCAATAGCCATCTGGTCCCTCACAAAGTAAAGCAGGGAGGTCTTCACCCCACTGAAACTGTAGTCGTAACCCGGCACGTGAGGCTTTGCGAAATGGTATTTCTGAGGGTCGCCCTCCTTGGCAAGCCTGTCGACAATCGGCCCGCCGGGATAACCCAGCCCCATCATCTTGGAACATTTGTCAAAAGCCTCACCAACTGCATCGTCGATTGTCTGCCCGAGAATCTCGTACTCCAGGGGGCTGTCAACCCTCACAATCTGGGAGTTTCCTCCGGACACCAGAAGGCAAAGGTAAGGGAAGGACGGACAGCGGTTTTCACTGCCCTCCTGCTTGATGAAATTCGCAAGTATGTGCCCCTGAAGATGGTTCACCTCGACAAGAGGTCTGTCCAGGGCAATGGAGAGTCCCTTGGCGAAAGAAGTCCCCACAAGGAGAGAGCCCAAAAGCCCGGGCCCGCGAGTAAAGGCTATTGCAGTGATGTCTGAAGCCCTGATCCCGGCCCTTTCAATCGCCTGACTAACAACAGGTACGATGTTCAACTGATGCGCCCTTGAGGCAAGTTCCGGAATCACTCCGCCGTAGGCCTTGTGGACATCCTGGCTTGCAAGGACATTTGAAAGAAGATAGCCGTCCCTGATGACAGCCGCAGAGGTGTCATCACAGGACGACTCTATTCCAAGGATTATTTCGGACATCACGAAAACTATTTGGCAGTATCTTTTATCTTCATACAGCGGATTCCTATGGCAAATCCCATATTGGCACCTGAATCCAGTGACTGGGTAGCTTCCGTATCCATCAGGAAGGTCCACCGTGAAGGGAAGAGATTCGAAATAATGCCGGCTGGGGCATGTTTCAGAGGGCCATAATCATACAATGACGAATTCCACAACATTGTAGTACCGCCATAACCACGGATAAGCTGACCCGTACTGTCCTGACGGTTGGCATTTCCGCAAGGAAACCAGCTTATTTCTCCTTCATAAGTGTATTCCCATCCGACAGGTGACGCTGAAGTACCGTATGGGGTCAACCTGGACTTGAATATATCCGTTGCCTTATTCCATCTCTTTACCCATTCAACTACACCGGCGCTGGAAGATAAATTAAGCCCCTCATTCACATCATATCCTACCCAGTCCGAAGCTGATGGAACCATATAGCCTGCCGGACAAGGATCAAGGTTGGTCTTGGTCCTGAGGTATGACCCGTCCTCCTGTCTCAGCCCATACCATGAATACAAGAAATCCATATCCAGGACACCGCTATACCAATAACCCTCCTTCAAATTTGACACTCCGGTATAGAAGGTCATAGGCTGCTTGTCAGCTTCCTTTCTGGAGACCTTCTGACCGTGATCGACATTCCAATGAAAGTCCGCTGAAAGCAAAGGATTCACGATAGTCCATTTTCTAGCCTCATTGAACTCCTGACCATCCCATTCATCCTCGTAACCGCCGAAAAACGGTGACAGACGGCCGAACTGGTACATAATGTTGTGCCAGGCCTTGATTCCGTCCTCCCTTGTGGCTGCAGTGGCTCCTATAGCACGGTCAAGGAAATAAGTTGTTTCATTCAGACGTTTGGCTTCAGGCTGGTCAGTGCACCATATCAACCAGGACCAGGCAACATCTCCCTTTTCGTCGAAACCTACGATGACAGCATTTCCTTCAGTTCCGGTAGTTTTGAAAGAAACCACTCCAATACCGTCTTCATCATAAGTCAGTCCAACGTCTGAAATAACCTTCTGTTCCTTGGCGAAAGGCTCCTCGACAGTTGCCCAAAGCCAATCGGCATCTACGACATTTATCAGGCTGCCATCCACTTTCTTGGTCTTGAAACCGTAATATCCCTCTTCGGAAACTATATAAGTATTGGCAGGTGCGCCAAGATCCATATATGTCTCAGAAGAAATCCTGACCTTTCTGACGTCAGTGGCAAATTCCTTGCTGATTGATACGGCAACGATATAAACTGTGTAGGAGGCATCCCAGTCCAGATTGCAGGTAACGGTTACTTTGGTGTTGGCTTCAATCTCCTCCCCGTCGTCAAAAATTTCCCTTACAGGATAGTTTTCCGGCATCATCTCATCATTGGTCACAAGATAGGTTGCCGCTATTGCATCTTCGGAAGTCACATCGAAAGTCAATTTATTGGCATTGACCCTGAAATTCCCGAAACTGATGGCAGGAATGACCTTATCCCTCCCGCTATCCAAACCTGTACAGGCTGTGAGAATACAAATGGTAACAAGGATGATAATATTCTTCAAATATGTCATTGTATCTTGCATTAAAGATGTTACTAAAATGAATAACCCACTCCAAGCGAGAAATTATTTTTCATCGGACCTCCCGAATAATTCCAGGCTGCATCAAAAGTAATTCCGATGAATTTTATTCCCAGACCCAGAGAAAAATATGAAGGAACTCCAACTCCATCATCGCAATAATGTCCTCCGGTACGTACAAAATAATGCTTGTCATAACCGTATTCAAAACCTATGCTGCCATTGAATACGGCCGGTTTGAAATACAGGCCGGCATCAATCAACAACTTCACTGAATGTTTGCCAAACTCGGTGGAGGAGTCAAATGCCAAAGCACCGTACATAGGAAGAGGGTAGGATTTTCCGGAGGAGGATTTCACAGGAATGCCCAGATTCTTTCCGTAAAAGGAGATTCCAAGTGCCTGCATAGGTTCATAACGTATCTGAACATCAGCAAAGGCCGTCCTTTGAACAATCTTTACCCCGTCAATCCGCGGGAATGGATTGCTCTGGGCATAATTTGCAGTGATTCCTGCAGAAAGGCCGTCAAGAATCATCCAGCAAAAACCCGCTCCCACTTTCATATCCGAAGGAAGATATGTTCCAAGGACATAGCCCGACTCACTCGTCACCTCATATCTTTTTCCGATGTTCTCAAGGAAACCTGCCGTAACGGAAAACCTTGAATCAATCTTATAGACAGCAGAGGCTGAAACATTGTGGGACTTTGTCACCGTAGGCTGGAAGTAGCCGTAGGAGACGGCTGCCGCAAATGTGCCTTCAATCAGGGCAGCCTGCGCAGGAGCGCCGAAATGGGAATAGGCTCCTCCCTGAAAAGTTCCTCCCATACCGGATGAAACAGCATCCGGATTGATTGAAAGGAATGGCATTCCGACCTGGGACGAAACCTCCTGTGCCAAAGAAACGGCTGAAAAAGAAAGGGGCAGCAGAGCCGCAAGAATTATCTTTTTGTAGTTCATATTCCGCTAATATTTTGTGATTTGACTCCTGTAGCTGACCTGCGGTGTCGAAACGACCAGGGTGTAGAGGCCCGGAGCGGCATCACTCAAATCAATTTTCAAAGGTGAATCAGGAGAAATTCCGACATTATCTGCCGAATAGACAGTGGCACCTGAAGCAGAGTGGATTCTGACTGAATATGTGTCGGCAGTCTGAACTCTCACGTGAACATAGTCAGTAACCGGATTCGGATAGGTTGTGACAGGATTCGTGCTTTCCGTGACGAGCACCTCAAAATCAAGGGTCACACTCACGCCCTTGGCATCGGACACCACGAGACGCACCTTTGTCACTCCGGCAGAACGTCCCTTGAAAGTGAGGACTCCGTCAGAGTAGGAAACAGAAAGGACCTGCCTGTTTGAGACTGCAGGGGTTACAAAAAGCGGTTCATTGTCAGGGTCGGACACATAGTCTGAAACTGTAAGCCTATGCTCGCCTCCCATTCCTACACCGAAAGCCTCGATTTCCCTGACTATAACCGGAGCCTCATTTGGCTGCACATCGAAACTGTAGGTCAGACGGCTGCTCGCACCATACTCATCTGTAGCCTTGATTACACAACTGTTGTAGCCTTCAGATGCCAGGGATGCATTGATTTTCAGGACACCTTTTGAAGTGGCAGCATCGTAGGAGAATGTCAGGCACGGGAGAGACTTGTCAAGAGTCAGAACAACATTGTGCTCATCAATGTCGGATGCCTCGAACTCAACATCGACCGTTTCCCAGGACCTGAGTGAAAGCGATTCTGTCAGAGAGCATTTCACCTGAGGAGGCGTGTTGGAACCTGTTGTCACAGTCTCAATATTAGCAAAGGCTGACTCATTCTGTGCAAAGTCTGAAGATGTAACCGCGCACCAGTACTGAGTTTCGAATTCCAGCCCCCTGATTACGAATCTCTTCTTCGAGTCGGCTGAATCTTCCAGTTTCTTTGTGTCAAGCTGGACACGGATAGCCTTGTCTGCCGTTGAAGCATCAAACTGCTCTTTGCTGTAATAAACGTTAAAATATCTTGCCTTGGACTTTCCGTTGTCATCATCCGGCACTGATGCGGTGAATACCAGGGAATTGGACCTCGAAACCACAACATAGTCCCTGACAGGCTGGGGTGCCTCGCGATTGAGGGTGGACAGAGCAAGGTCAGCCTTTGCAAGACCGTTTCCGAGCTGTCCCTGGTATTTTGTGTTGTACTCATAGATAGAATCATCCACACCTTTGAGTACGGCCTTTTTGAGGTCTTCACAGGTGAAACCGGGAGCCTTTGCCGCTGAAAGGACGAGAGCTGCTATGCCGGAAACGTGAGGGCAGGCCATCGAAGTTCCCTGGAAGAAAGTGTAGGTGTTTGTCGGAATCGAGGAATATATAGCACCGCCAGGAATGGTCTGGTCACCACCCGGAGCTGAGATGTCAACCCAGTCCCCGTAATTGGAATATGGAGCCTTTGCCCCGAAAGGGCCTACTGCGGCAACCGCAATGACCGGAGGATAGGCAGCAGGATAGGCAAGGGTCACATTGTCATTTCCGGCAGCGAAAATCACAAGTCCACCCTTCATAGGACCTTTCTGCTTTCCATCAGGACCAATGCCTGCCTTGGAGATAAAATAGTCGATGGCAGTCTTGGTGTAGCTTGGAATGGAGGTAACGTGCTGGGTCACATCGTAACCCCAACTGTTCTGGGCGATCACTGCACCGTTCTCCGCTGCATACTGGAAGGCTTTCTTGACATCATAGCCCTTGTTGGGGTATCTCGGGTCGAAAATCTGGATGGACATCATCTTCACGCCGGCAACATCCGGTGCACGCCCTCCTGCCACTCCGCAGACTCCAAGACCGTTGTTGTTGACTGCTGCGACTGTTCCCGCAACGTGGGTTCCGTGATCCACCGGATAGATGGCACCTTCTTCGGCAATGAAGTTGAATCCGTTGACGTCATCCACGTAACCATTGCCGTCATTGTCCTTGCCGTCACCTGGAATCTCTCCCTCATTCACCCAGATGTTTGCCTTGAGGTCATTGTGGTCGCACTGGACCCCGCTGTCGATGATTGCTACAATCACATCATCAGAGCCGAAAACGCCATATTCATCCCAGGCGTTCTGCAGACCTATGTCGATTCCCTCACGGAAATTGAAGCGGCTGTCATTCCAGTAATGCCACTGTTTTGAATATTCAGGATCGTTCATACTCACCGACATTTCCTTCATCCTGTAAGACGGCTCGGCAAGTTTCACCCAAGGAATGGAAGAGAACTCGTCATTGGCCTTGGTAACAGGAAGACCGGCGTCAAAAGTCACCTCAAACCATTGGTGCAGACCGAATTCCCTCTGTTGGCGCTCATAGGGTCCACCGATGTGGAAACCCGGCCTGATGGAAGAGATTCCCTCGATGCCGAGTCCCTCAGGAAATGCCTTGGTAAGAACGATATCACCGTTCTGGTCGCGGCAGGAGAGAAGCAGGTCAGCCATTTCCTCCGTCACCTGAATGTTTGTGATGCCCGGTACGCAGTCCTCCTGCTGAATTGAAGGGCCGGGAACCGGAGCATTGAGATTGTCCTCTCTGGTGCAGGATAGCAGAAGAAGAGGAATGGACAAAGCGAATATGTAAATATTTCTGTTCATAATCCTGATTTGATTCCTAGTTTGCCTTTATGGTTACAGGGCCTGAATATACCATCTCGAAAGCACCCCTGACACTGTTGAATACTCCAAGCCATGGAAGTTCAAGACTCTGGCCGTCCTCGCTGATGGAAATCTCGAAAGACGAGGCCAGCTGAATGTTGTTGTTCTCAAACGACTTGATTGCAGCAATCATATAAGACGAGTCGTTCAGTGAGTAGAACTGTCCGCTTGAAGGAGTGAACACGATCACCCTTCTCTCAATGTCAAGAGTTCCGACCAGATAGTTGGACTTTTTGCCAAGAGGGTCGTAATTCTCCGTCACGGAAGCCACATACGGGTCGAAATTGTAAAGAACGGCATTCTTGAAGTCCTGACTGAACGAAAGGTAAATCTGATGGTTCGGGTAAGACCCGGCCGTAGATTCAAAATCACCGACATAGGCTGAAGCAACCTTGTAGTACCAAGGGACATCCGGCACGTCAATGGCAATTTTTGCGGAATAGTCAGCGGCACCCGTCACCGAACACATTGCAATAAGCCAGTTGGTCTTTCCTGCTGAAACCGGAACAGTTATCCTGTGTGTGTTGTTGGAAGCAGGCACGGGAACTGCTTTGGACTGATAAAAGTCAAAGTCAGTGGAAGACATAAGCCCGATTTCAAGTTTCTTCTTCAATGACTTGATACCGGAAACGACAACATCAACAGTAACCTCACCTGAATATTCATCAATTTCAATATTTGACTTGGAGATGGTTACTTGTGGCAAGTCAACTGCCGGAGTGAACCCGGCCTCTACCTCGTGTTTGTCCGGGGCTTTCGTACAGGATAAGGCCAAAAGTGCAAGAAGCACTGCCGGAATATTGAATATTATCTTTTTCATCATCATATCCTTTTACAATTCATTCTGGTCCTCAGGACGGATAAACGAGTTCTCCTGGAGTTCCCTCTCCGGAATCTGGAAAAGCCAGTATTTGTGGTGGGCGGGAACATCCACGATTTTGGTCAGGACCTCAATGTTGTGGTTGGTGCCTTCGTATGAGCGGACTATTCCCTCGGAGTTTCTCCTGCGGTCAAAGAACGAGAATCCCTCGCCCCAAAGTTCAATCCTCCTCTGAAGAAGAATCTCCTCGACTGATGCTGTCTTGTTCCAGGCCGGGTCGCGCTGAGCCATCAGTTCAGCAAGCACTGCCGTAGCATCCGCTTTCTTGCTGCTACGTACAAGACCTTCAGCCTCAATGAGGTACATTTCAGCCGCCCTCATATAGATGTAATCCTGGCACCACTGTGAGTCATAGCCGAATTTCCTTCCGGCGTAAGCCTTGGTGTTGGCTGTAGCCTGAGGATTGCTGTTTTCAAAAGCCTTTCCGCCGTTGGGACCATTGAAGAGGGATTTTCTGTAGTCGGATTTCGGGATGGATTCGTACAACTTTCTGTCAATCATCTTGCCCATCTGGTCAAGACCGGCATAGCCCGCACATTCGTTGCTCATCTGCGAGAAAAACGAAGCATAGGTGGTCTGCGTCTCGGTCGTGTGGTTGAATCCCCACATAACCTCCCCGTCCTCGATGTCCATAAAGCCGTTGTGCAGCCTCTGGCTGTCCATCAGTGAATATCCCTGACGGGCATTGTGGGCGGCAGTGGCAGCCTTCTCCCATTGCTGGGTGTAGAGGTAGTACCTTGCAGCGATTCCGCTTGCCACCTTGTAGTCTATTGAAATCTTGCCCTGACGCTCGTAACCTTCAAGGAGTTTCAGAGACTCGGTGATGTTGTACTCAATGTGCGCACAGACATTCTCCACAGTACTGCGGCCCTGAGCCAGTTCAACTTCCTTACTTGACTTGCCGTCCCTTGCCGCATAGACAAGGGGAACACCCTTCGCCTGATAGTTGAACTTTCCATTGGCATCCGTCGGGTCCTGGAAGAACATCATCAGGTAGAGATAGGACAGGGCACGCACTGCGTAGGCCTGGCCGAGATAACCCCTTGAAGAGACGTTCTTCGGATCTTCACCTGCCTTGAAGAAGTCAATGATTGTGTTGGAGTTGTTGATCAGAGTGTAGAAAGTGGTCCAGAACTGGAAAGGTCTCTTGTAGTTTGCATTACGGTAATCAAACCTGTAGTCGTCCACTCCCCAGCTGGACATTCCGTGCAGCACTATGTCACCGGCCATCCAGTCCCCAATCATCAGGCAGGAGAGCATTCCGAAGTCGTCGTGCTCCTTTCCTCCGGTGTTTCCGGCATTGTGCTTGACCATAAAGGCATACAGTCCCTGGACGTATGACGAAAGATATTCAGGATCATTCTCTACCATATCGGCTGCCTTGTCACCCGTCAGATAGTCGGTCATCTCGACGTTGAAATATTCCTCGGAGCAGGAAACGGCTACAAGAGACAAGACCAGAACAGTAAATATGTATTTGATATTTTTCATAAACTCAGCCCTCCTTTAGAATGTAATCTGCACACCAGCGGAAACTGTCCTGAGCGCGGAATAATTGAATCCTGTGCTTCCGCTGAATGACTGGCGGACATCCAGCCCCTGTCTGCGGGATATGTACCAGAGGTTGTCTCCCGTCAGGTAAATCCTCAGGTTCTGAACCTTGCCGAGCAGCTTCTGAGGCACAGTGTAGCCGATTACCACATTCCTGAGACTGAGATAGTCGGAACGGATGAGGAAGCGGGTTGACATCTGGTTGGACTCCTGGTAGCCGTTCTGGACTCTTGGGATGTCAGAATCGGTGTTCTGAGGGGTCCACCTGTCGAAGATGTCCTTGTGCCAGTTGGTTCCGATTGTTCCTGAGCCCATCAATGTAGCATAGCTGGAATCCATTGTCCAGCCGCCGATCTGGTAGGCAAAGGAGGCACTGAGGTCAACTCCGTAGAAGTTCAAGCTTGTGGAGAATCCTCCGTAAAGGTCCGGGATGGAATTCTTTCCAATCTGCCTGAGGCTGGCCTCGGCCGTTGTCGAGACGTATGAAACCGACTCAGTACCGTCCTCATTGGTGGTGTATTTCGCGTAGAGAGGAAGACCGTTTTTCGGATTCACCCCGGCATATTCGTAGAGATAATAGTCGTAGAGCGAACCGCCGAGGGACCTCCAATAAGGATAGGCGGCATAACCGTTCTGGTCCTTGTCGGCAGGAAGTTTCGTGAGAGAGTTCCTGTAGTGCGTTCCGTTGATGGTGACATTCCAGCGGAAATTTCTCTGCTTGAAGATGTCGGCACTGATTTCGAACTCAATCCCGGTGTTCTTCATATCCATATCATTCACCAGCTGGTTGGCAGGAGCGCCCTGGCTCGGAGCGAGAGGACGGTTGTAAATCATATCCTTGGTCACCTTGATGAAGTAGTCGGCATTGACTGTGAGTCTGTCGAAAAAGACTGCCTCAAAACCGGCATTGAAGTTTCTGGATTTTTCCCAGGTGACATCCGGAGCAGCACGGAAAGTCTTCTGCACGGAAGGCTCACCGTCAACCCTGTTCACGACATAAAGATCCTGATACACCTTGACTACTCCGATGTTGTCATTTCCCTGGGTTCCGTAGCTGGCCTTGAGCTTGAGCGCATTCAGGAACGTCGCATTCTGGAGGAATTTCTCCTGTTTCATGTTCCAGGAAATACCTGCGGACCAGAAACTTCCCCATCTCTTCTTCGGAGCGAACCTCGAAGATGCGTCCATACGGAATGAGGCTGATGCAAAATATTTTGAAGCATAAGCATACTCTGCCCTCACAAAGGCACCCTGGAGGAAGTAGCCGGCGGATGATGAATTGAGGTACTGGTAAACAGCCGCATTCGAGAAGTCCGAAACCGTAGGGTCCAGGAAGTTCGTCATCTGACCGGAAATGCCGTAGGTGTGGTCGGTCTTGATTTCATGTCCGAGAAGGATGTTCAGGGAATGGTCACCCCAGGAAGGGAACCAGTTGATGAGCTGGTTGGTGTTGATGGCCGTGTACCTTGACATCGACTGGCTGCCTCGTCCGTTCACGTTCAGGGCATCACCACCCGCAGGAGTCATAAAATTGTCTGAACGCGAGTTGAACAGGTCGTATGCAAAATTGACGGAAATCTTCAGGTCCTTTCTCACCGGTAGGTCAATGTAACCCCTTGCAGAAAGGTTGTCGCTGATGGACTTGTTCTTTGATGTCATCAGCTGACCCATAGGGTTCATCAGCTGGCCGAAAGGTCTTGTCTCTCCCCAGTCATACTCAGGATCGTTCGGATTGTCGTTCTTGAAAATCTGCCGACCCGTTTCAAGGTCATATTTATATATAGGATAAATAGGAGCGATTACCTGCCCGAAATGGAAGATGCTGTTGAGTTCGGTGCTTCCTCCGTAGGTCTGCTGGACAGTGTTGGCGTAGGAGAAGTTGATCCCGATTTTCATCCATTTGAGCACCTGCTGGTCCACCTTCGCTCTGACTGAAATGCGGCTGAAGCCGGAGTTCTGCACATATCCCTTGTCATTCAGGTAGGAAGCCGAAACGTAAATCTGGGTCTTTTCAGTTCCTCCGGAAAGACTCAGGTTGTACTCCTGACGTGCTCCGGTGCGGAAGACATCCCTGTTCCAGTTGTCATTCCACTTGCGCTCGGTTGCCGCAGGATTCAGCCTTCCGGTACGCGGGTCCACGAGTTCATCGTCATAGACATTCTTGTAGATATTGTAGTTCAACTGACGAATGAGGGCTCCGGATGCGTAGTAATTTGCCTGAGACAGCGTCATCGGGTTGTCAGCCCTGTAGAGAGCCGCATTCCTGAGTGACTCCCAGGCCATTTCGTAGTACTGTCCCGGGTCAGTGATGACATCGTAAGCAGGGACTCCCCTCGTGTTGAATCCGGCCTTTGCATCAAATGAGACACGAACCTTCTCGGAATTACCGCGTTTGGTGGTGATGATGATGACACCGTTGGATCCCCTGGCACCGTACATCGAGTTTGCGGCAGCATCCTTCAGAACCGTGATTGACTCGATGTCAGTCGGAGATATGGAGTTCATACCGCCCTCGTAAGGCACACCGTCAACCACCAGCAGAGGTGACTGGGAGGCGTTCACCGAACCCAGACCACGGATGATGATGCTTGAGCCGGAACCCGGAGTTCCGCTTGAGCTCGCTGTCTGCAGGCCCGCGATTGCCCCCTCAAGGGATTTTGAGATGTTGGTTGCCTGCATCTTCTTGAGCTTGTCGCCGCTCACCTGGGAGGCAGCTCCGACAAAGGAAGATTTCTTCTGCACTCCGTAGGCCACCACTATGGTCTCTTCAAGGCTCTCGGAATCAGGAGAAAGCGCTACGACGTCCAACTTGTCCCGTCCGACGGTCATCTCGAGGTTCTGATAGCCGATTGAACTGAAAACCAGGACATCGCCGTCTTCAGCGGCAATTGAATAATTTCCGTCGGCATCGGACGCCGCACCGTTCATCGTCCCCTTGACCATCAGGGAAGCGAAAGGAATCCCCTCGCCCGTCTGGGCGTCGATGACCCTTCCCTCCACAGTCCTGGACTGTGCAAGAGCGCAAAGGTTTGAGAAACAAACCGCCAGAACGATGAGTATTATTTTTATTCTTTTCATCAATATTAAATTTTCAGGAATATTGCTTTTTCTGTTCAGTACTTACCTTGTTCGATATACTTTCAAAGCGCTGGAAGCAGGAAGGTTGAAAGCGCCGAACGGAACCGTGGTGTCATCCGAGTTCTTTGTCATCTGCAACGGCAGGAGAGGATGGTTCTCGTTGAACACAATAGGTTCACCATCAAGCTTCGACAATGCGAAATAACCGAGCGACGTGAAGGTGACGGTGGTACCCTGCTCATCGACAGGAAGCGTGTTGGCAGAGGCAAGAGCCCTGGTCTTTTCAGCATTCGTAAAGTCCGCTGTTGCAATGATGTATGCCTGGTCGGAAGAAGTGACGAGGAACTCCGTTCCTTCCATACCGTAGAATCCCAGGGTCGCCTTGACACCGTCGCTGGTCGTTATGTCAGCAAGGTAGCAGGCAAGAATGGACAACTTGCCTGTCTGAGGATCAAACTGGCCGACGACAGGAACATCCCTGAACTGCTCCCCTTCGAATCCATAGAGAGCATACTGGTTCTCCACCTGATATGGGTCAGAAGTAATGGTCACCTCATAGTTGAGTCTGCCGTCTCCGATGGTCCACTGCCCGAGCCAGGCCTGAGCTTCAGGAGACATAGGCTGTCCCTGGACAGTAAAGTCGTCCGAAACCGCATAAAGCCCTGAAGGGGTTCCTGCATCAGTTACACCGATGGCGTAGGCATTGTAGGTTCCGATTTTCTTGAGATTGTAACCCTCCTTGGCAGAGGCCGTGTAGGAGATGTCCGACCATTTGTAGGTAGTTCCGGTCTGCTGATTCATTGCCTCCAGGGAATTGTTCATATAGTCGGAAGCTGCTATGAAGAAGGTTGCAAGGTCATTATTATAGTACCTTCTCATTTCGCTCTGTTCCATTACCATAATGAAATAGCGGTCCTCCGAGGATGCCGTGCAGGAGATTCGCTGAAGATATTCCTTGGTTTCTCCCTTGTTTGTCAGCTCACCAGGCCCCATATTCACTATTGTCCAGGCCGGATTCAACTGAGGGATCACCTCTTTTTCAGGAGTGGTGAATTCAACGGAGACAGGTTTACCGTGAACCTTTCCGTCCTTGATGCCGACAACGACTGCACGGTAGGTGGTCTTGTGGCGCAGGCCTGAGAGTTCAAAGGCGTGTGTTCCGCTCTGGAGATGGTCAGCGACATCGGGATTCTTGTTCACGTGGGTCTGGCAAAGGGTCTCGAGCGAGGTGGTGAGGTCGGTTGAAGCGAAACAGTACCAGGTTTCGTCATCCAGACCGGTTGTCGAGACATTGAGGTTGACGGCATCGTGCATCGGGGAACCGATGATTGACAGGCCAAAGACAGGAAGTCCCCTGTCCGTAGTAAATGTACACTCTCCCGGAGTGCCATAGACAGTTCCATCCTCATTCAGGCCGAAGACGATATACCTGTAAAGGGTTGAAGATTCGAGACCGTTGACATAAGTAACCCTGTAGGCACCGCTCTTGACGATTTCCGAGTAATCAACATTCTTCTTTGTAAGTTCCGAGACCTCACGGTTGACCGCGACATTCACATCCGAATCCAGATCCTTTGTCGCAAAACCGTAGTAAGTGTCCCTGTCTGCTCCATCGTGGCTGACAATCAGGGAAGTTCCATCTGAGGTTTCAGAATCGGGAGGAACCTTGACAGAGAATTGTATGGTGGAAAAATCCGGAAAGCCAATGCTAAGAATAGCTTCATTACATCCGGTGAGCAGCAAAACCGGGAGAAGGATTGCCCCGGCGAGTTTCATTCCTGTTCTCATCAAATCAAAAAATTATTCATAAATGTGGTGAATACCAGTGAAATTGGGCTTTCCACATACTTCAGTCCACATTTTTAAGGACGCAAATATAGCGAAATGATTGCAAAAATCAAGGCTACAAAACACAAATAACAGAAAAATGAAAAATATTTGAGAATTGTGCAAATTGTGTTATCTTTGCAGTCCACAAAAAGTATTGAAGGCCGTTAAGCCATTGAAAAAGAGTTGTTTACGCAGCCGCTTGCGGTCAAAACCCAAAAAGTTTTTATCAAATTATGTACGCAATTGTTGATATTGCAGGTCAGCAGTTCAAGGTGGAAGCCGGAATGGAAATCTTCGTCAACCGCCTCGCCGCAGCCAAAGATGCTGCAGTTGAGTTTGACAAAGTGCTTCTCGTTGATGCTGACGGAAATGTAAAGGTAGGCACTCCGTATGTTGAGGGTGCAGTCGTAAAAGCAACTGTTCTTGACGACACCTGCAGGGCCGACAAAGTCCTCGTGTTCAAGAAGAGACGTCGTAAAGGCTATCAGAAACTGAACGGACACCGTCAGGATCTGACCAAGCTCAAAATCAACGAAATCGCTTAATTTACAGGAGGAAACACTATGGCACACAAAAAAGGCGTCGGTAGTTCTAAGAACGGTCGTGAATCACACAGCAAACGACTTGGTATCAAAAAATTCGGCAGCCAGGCCGTAAAGGCGGGCAACATCCTCGTGCGTCAGCGCGGAACCGTGCACAATCCGGGACTGAATGTCGGTATGGGTAAAGACCACACTCTTTACGCACTGATTGACGGAAAAGTTTCTTTCTGCAAGAAAGCTGAAGGAAAATCTTTTGTCTCGGTTATCCCTTTTGAGAACTAGTACTCGGGGGAACCCACAGATTTATCAGAGGGCTTAACTCGGGTGAGTTTGAGCCCTCTTTTATGTATATCGGAAATCCTGTCTTTTAACGAACAAATATAAAACAATACAATATGCTGACACTCAAATTACTCCGCGAAAATCCGGAGTTTGTCATCAAGAAACTCGCAGTCAAGAATTTTGACGCGAGCGAGATTGTCGGAAAAATCAACACCCTCGACACTCTCAGAAGAAACCTTCAGGCTGAGCTCGATGCCTGCCTTGCACAGCAGAACAAGACTGCTGCCGAAATCGGCAAACTTATGAAAGCCGGAAAGAGAGAGGAAGCAGAGCAGATCAAGAAAGAAGTAGCATCCCTGAAAGAAAAATCAAAGGAACTTCAGGAGAAATCCGAGCAGACCAACACCGAGCTCAATTCTCTTCTGGTTCTTCTTCCGAACCTTCCCTGCGACCAGGTTCCTGAAGGGAAAGGAGCGGAAGACAATGTTGTCGTGAAGATGGGCAACGAGATTCCAGATTTAGGACCTGACGCACTCCCGCACTGGGAACTTGCAAAGAAATTCGATATTATCGACTTCGACCTCGGAGTGAAGCTTACCGGGGCAGGATTCCCTGTTTACAAAGGAAAGGGAGCAAGGCTTCAGAGAGCCCTCATCAACTTCTTCCTTGACATCAACACCAAGGCAGGTTACCTTGAGGTTGAACCTCCTGTGATGGTCAACGAGGCATCCGGATTCGGCACCGGCCAGCTTCCGGACAAGGAGGGGCAGATGTACCACGCAACCGTCGACAATTTCTACCTGGTTCCTACGGCAGAGGTACCTGTGACCAATATTTACCGTGACATCATCCTCGGAAACAACGATTTCCCGGTTAAGATGACAGCCTACACTCCATGCTTCCGCCGCGAGGCAGGTTCCTACGGCAAGGATGTCCGCGGACTGAACCGTCTGCACCAGTTCGACAAGGTGGAGATTGTCCGCCTCGAAAAGCCTGAGAACTCCTACGCAGCTCTGGATGAGATGATTGCACACGTGGAAGGCATCGTGAAAAGCCTCGGCCTTCCGTACAGGATTCTCCGTCTGTGCGGCGGGGATATGAGTTTCACCTCAGCCATCACCTACGATTTTGAGGTCTATTCAGCAGCCCAGGGACGCTGGCTTGAGATCAGCTCAGTCTCCAACTTCGAGTCCTATCAGGCAAACCGCCTGAAACTCAGGTACAAAGACGCAGATGGGAAGACCCAGTTGGCACACACTCTGAACGGTTCATCACTCGCCCTGCCGCGCGTGGTTGCAGCCCTTCTTGAGAACAACTACAAAGACGGCAAGATCTGGATACCGGAGGTCCTGCGTCCATACACAGGCTTTGACTATATTGGATAAGGAAGTGACTGAAGAAATCATACTCGGAATAGACCCCGGAACCAATCTTCTTGGTTTCGGGGTTATTCGCGCAGATGAGAAGGGGCCTCACTACGAGGATATGGGTATATTCGATTTGCGGAAAATCAAAGACCCGTTCGACAAGCTTGCCAACATCTTTGCCGGAACCAGCGAACTCATCGAAACCGTCAGACCGACTGCCCTTGCCATCGAATCTCCTTTCTATGGGAAGAACGCCCAGGTGATTCTGAAACTCGGGCGGGCTCAGGGAGCAGCCATCACTGCAGCCGCAATGAAGGGAATACCCGTGACTGAATATGCCCCGAGAAAGGCCAAAATCGCCATCTGCGGGAATGGGGCGGCATCAAAGGAACAGGTCAGTATGATGATTCAGAAAACCCTGAAAGTCAGCCTGAAACCGGAACACCTCGATGCAACTGACGCTCTTGCTATCGCCCTTTGCCATTACTACCAGATGCACAATCCCCTTGCCGGAAGCGGCAATTCCTCCGACTGGAAGAAATTCCTCGCGGAGAATCCCGATAGAATCAAGAAATGAACTTAAGTTTCGCAATGCGAAACACCTTGTTTGGAGATGCTTTAAGCATCGATAGTAAGTCCTTTCCCCGAGGGAAAGGATTTAGGATAGGGGTAACGTAGATGAGAATTGTGCGGTGGGAAGAAGTTTCGCAAGACGCACAACCCTCACGATAACAGATAATATGAACTTGCGAAACTTGAGGAAATGAATATTGAAAAATATTGAATATTCATTAAACTTTACTGCCGCCTTCTTGTCTAACTGCCCGGTGTCTCAAATTTACTCCCATTTGAGCTAAGAGAAGATATTAAAATATTAAATATGTCAAAAAAAGTCATTACACTGACCCTGATTGCCGTTCTGACGGTCCTTTCCTTCCCCGCCCTCGCGCAGCACACAACAATCTCACTTGTACTCCAGGACGGCAAGACTTCGGAAGCCATAGGCTTTGCAACCGTCTCGCTGACTCCTCAGGACGCGACAAAGGCCTATAAATATGTCCTGACAGACTCCGACGGCAAGGCTGAATTCACTGACGTAAAGAAAGGTACATTCAAGCTCAAGGCGGAACAGATGGGTTACAAGCCATACGAAACAACTGTCAAAATGGAAGGCAAACCGATTGACCTCGGGGTGCTCAAGATGGAACAGGACGTAAAAGTTCTCGAAGCAGCGAAAGTCTCGGCTGTTGGCAATCCGATCATTGTGAAGAAAGACACCATCGAGTACAATGCCTCATCTTTCAAGGTGACTGACAGCGATATGCTTGAGAACCTGCTGAAGAAACTCCCGGGAGTGGAGGTGGCAAGTGACGGAAGTATCACCGCAAATGGAGAAACCATCACGAAAATCACCATAGACGGAAAGACTTTCTTCCTGGATGACCCTCAGCTTGCCAGCAAGAACATACCTGCCAAAATAGTGGAAAAAATCAAGGTCGTGGAAAAGAAATCGGACCAGGCTATGTTCACAGGCGTAGATGACGGCGAGGAAGAAACCGTCATTGACCTTTCCCTGAGACCGGGAATGATGAAGGGCTGGTTCGGGAATGTCTCTGCAGGAGGCGGACACGATCTTCAGCAGACCTGGGCTGACGGAGACTGGAGATACCAGGGGGCCGCTATGATAGGCCGTTTCACTGACAAGAGCCAGATCAGCATCATCCTCAACGGAAACAACACCAACAACAGGGGATTCAACGATATGGCAGGCTCAATGATGCAGTCTATGAGAGGCGGCGGAATGGGCCGAGGAGGCGGAGGCTGGGGCCAGAACAGCGGAATCACGACTTCATGGATGGGAGGAGTAAACGGAGCATTCACCCTTCTTGACGGGGATATGGACCTTGGGGCAAACTACCTTTACAACGGTTCCGTCAAGTCACTTCTCGAAAAAAGCGAGAAAATTACATATCTCGAAAACGGGGACCAGCTCATCTACAACAACGGAGGGCCCTCAAACTACGGCAGAAGCGACGGCTACGGTTTCAACAACACCCTCACCCAGGGACACCGATTCGGTTTGCGGTTGGAGCACAAGTTCAGCGACAAGACTTCCATAATCTTCGAACCGCAGGTGAACTTCGGCTACGGGAACTACAATGAATATTCCGATTTTGAGACAGAAAAAGCCCTTGCTGGCAGCGACACCCGCTACAAGACCAATGAGGGTTTCAACTTCAGCAACGGACTCAACAGCAACTGGACCACAAGCGGAATGTTCCTCCTCAGGCAGAAACTCGGGAAACCGGGAAGAACACTGTCGGCTATGGTTAGATACAGTTTTTCGGGAAACAAGCTTGAAAACGGTCTCAACCAGTCTCTCACGAGGAATTACGATGAAACCGGAAACCCCCTCCCAGATGACATAGTGAACCAGCGCATCGACCGTGTAAGCAACAGTCAGTCTGTCAATGTCAGAGCTTCCTACACCGAGCCTCTCACCGAAAATCTCTTCCTTGAGGCGACTTATAGATATGGTTGGAACAGGAATTTCAGCGACAAAAACACCTGGGATTCAGGAGCCGTGACCGGATTCAATTCCTCAAACCACCCGTATGTGTATGACGGCGAGAAGGAAAATGAAACATATTCCAGCGAAATCACGAACATCGGCCAAACCCACAATGGAGGAGTCAATCTCCAGTATCAGAAGAACAAATTCCGTGTCCAGATCGGTGCTTCCATCCAGCCTACAACAACTACGAACCGGACATTGACCACCCACACGATTGACACGACCTATACGGTCTGGAACTGGGCTCCACAGGCAATGCTCAGCTACGAGTTCAACGACAACTCCGAAATCAGATTTTTCTATCGGGGAAGGTCCTCTCAGCCAAGCACTTCCCAATTGATGCCGGTGCCGGACAACTCCGACCCTATGAATGTTTCCTTCGGTAATCCTTACCTGAAACCATATTTCAGCCATAGCCTGAGGGGGCATTTCGGCTACACAGACAAGAAGACCTTTTTCTCAATACGGGGAAGGTTCAGCGCAGGCGCAGTTCAAAATCCGATTGTGAGTGCAGTCTGGTACGGGGACAACGGAGCCCAATACAATATGCCTCTGAACGGTCCTGCAAGCGGAAACGCAAGCATTGACTTCTTCCTGAACAGTCCGATTGCAAAATCCAATTTCTCAATCACCAACTTCTTCAGGAGCAGTTTCAGCCAGTCATCCTCCTACATAGGCAAGGCTGCTCTCGACACCGACAGGTACTACGATAGCAGCAAAGCCAAGTTCAACTACTACCAATTCAACGCTGATTTCTTCGACCACACCATTCCGGGGTCCCAGAGACTTGCATTTGACGACTATTTCTCAACAAATGTCACTCAGAACGTGAATTTTACCGAAAGGCTCACAGTGAAATTCAACTGTGACATTGTTGAGTTGAGTGTAGCAGGCAAAACCACTTACAACAAGAGCTGGTACACCGTCCAGACATCACAGAAAGCCAGGTGGAACAACCAGGTCAGCGCTTCAATGAACTGGACCATCCCGGGAGGAGTGACAATTGCATCTGACATCAACTACAACTGGTACAAAGGCTACACAACCGCTCAGGAGGATGAATATGTCTGGAATGCAGAAATCGCCAAACTACTCTGCAAAAACAAGCTGACCCTGTCACTGAAGGCTTTTGACATCCTGAATCAATCCAAGAATCTCTCCATTACTGATGCCTCCAACTACCATCAGGAAATCAGGAACAACACTCTCGGGCGCTACATCATCCTCTCACTCACCTATCGGTTCGGAAATTTCGGAAAGGTAGGGAAACATGCAGCCCAAAGGGGTCCCGGAGGACCTGGAGGAAGGCCGATGGGGCCTCCTCCGGGAATGTAGTTACGGGAGAATCCCGGATGCGATTTTGGGACGCGATTTTGGGACGCGATTCAGGGACGCGATTCAGGGACGCGATTCAGGGACAATTTGACCAGCAGACCTTATGTCAGAATTTGCTGAAGAAATAATCGGGACACTCCGCAATGCCGGACTTGAATGCAGACTATCGGAAGGGACTCTCCTTTCGATAGTCTGTCGTTGTGCCCGCTCAGGGAAAGAGATCAGAATCGCTCCTCTGGATGTCTGTGCCAGGACTTTGGAAGAAGCCCTGGCACAGCAGGCACTTGCTTCAGAGGCAATCCTCGGATGGCAGGGTGAGGATGGTGAATATCCCCTTGTGGTCACCTCAGACCGCTGGAGACGTTCCAACGGGATGATGAAGGCCCGGTTGCTCTCCCACGTTGAACTCCACAGGAGTATTTTTGCACGGGACTGCACCGTGAGGCGGATTGACAAAATCACTGCACGGGACTTTCTGGAGCGCTGCCACAGTTACGGTTACGCTTCAGGCAAGCACCATCTAGGGCTCTTTGTCGCACGATCACGCAAAGAACTGACAGAGGGAGAGTTGGTGGCAGTCGCGACCTTTTCCTCGGCACGCAAATGGCTCAAGGGCGGCAAGGAAATCCACTCCTTTGAATGGACGAGATATTCATCATTGCCGTCTGTCAGGGTCACCGGAGGTATGGGAAAGATTCTGAAAGCCTTCATCGAAGAGAAAAATCCCGATGACATAATGAGTTACGCCGACCTGGAATGGTCAGAAGGAAAGGTATATGAACAATTGGGCTTTGTCTGCGAGGGTGTGAAGGCCCCGGTCAGCTTTGAGGTGAATCCTCAAGACTGGAGCAGGAAGGCCATCGGCAAAACATCCCCGGAAGCCATCCCTTCCGAGGAAAAACTGTATTTCACAAACCTCGGCAGCCGGAAATACCGTCTTAAACTGACGGAATACTGATTCCTATTCGTCCGGAATGATTCACACTTGTCCGGAATGATTCACGCTCGTCCGGATCGAAGCCCCATATTCTGTTTTTGCAGATAGCTCTCTTTATACCGGATTTTTTATTACTTTTGCAGCGCGTTTGAGAAGACCCCGGCCAATGGAGTGCAGGGGCAGGGAAACAGAATATTTAATATACCCAATACCAACAACTTATGGCAGCAATTGTAAAGACCGATTTCAATTTTCCGGGCCAGACAGGAAAATATGTAGGAAAAGTCCGTGATGTCTATGACATTGACAACAACTACCTTGTGATGGTTGTATCGGACAGGATTTCAGCATTCGACGTGGTTCTCCCTGAAGGAATCCCATTCAAAGGACAGGTGCTGAACCAGATTGCAGCGAAGTTCCTGGATGCGACACAGGACATCCTTCCGAACTGGAAAATTGCCGTTCCTGACCCTATGGTCACTGTCGGACACAAATGCGAGCCGTTCAAAGTCGAGATGGTCATCCGCGGTTACCTTTCCGGCCACGCCTGGAGGGAGTACAAAGCCGGCAAACGCACTATCTGCGGAGTGGAGATGCCTGAGGGGATGAAGGAAAACCAGAAATTCCCCGAGCCAATCATCACTCCGACCTCCAAGGCTGCAGAAGGCCACGACGAGGACATTTCCAAGGAGGAAATCATTGCCTCAGGACTTGTCAGCAGGGAAGATTACGAACAGCTCGAGAACTACACAAGAGCACTTTTCCAGAGAGGCTCGGAGATTGCCGCCAAAATGGGACTCATCCTTGTTGACACCAAATACGAATTCGGAAAGAAGGACGGGAAGATTCTCCTGATGGACGAAATCCACACTCCGGACTCCTCAAGGTACTTCTACGCAGAGGGTTACGAAGAAAGGCTGGAGCGCGACGAGAGGCAGAAGCAGCTTTCAAAGGAGTTTGTCCGCGAATGGCTGATGGCAAACGGCTTCCAGGGACAGGAAGGGCAGAAGGTTCCCGAGATGACACCTGAAGTGGTAAGCGGCATCACCGAGCGTTACATCGAACTCTACGAGAACATCACCGGCGAGAAATTCAACCGGGGCGAAGAGGGCTCGCTCGATGAAACCCTCTCCCGCATCGGGAGGAATGTCACCGCCTGCCTTGAATCGCTCAGGTAAGAGATCCCCGATCAGTTCGGGGATACCCGGCTCGACCGGGCATCTCCGTCATAGAAGACTATTGAAGACGGCCAATCAGTTCATCACCGAGGGCCGTCTTTCTTTTGATGTGGTCCAGGGTTTCGAGAACGAACGGATTGGAATCGAACTGGCAGCCACGCACTTCCATAAAGTCCTGGTTCTTCTGCTCGTTGTCACCGTCGGCTCCGAAACCGGTCATTGCTGACAGGGAAAACTCCTTCTTTGCATCCTCGTAGACAAGGCGATCCAGACCGGTGACGGAAGACTTCCAGGTCTCCACAAGAGTGACGACCTGCTCTCTGGTGATTCTCTCAAGGTCGATTCCGTAGAAGGACTCCAGCATATCGTGTGCCCAGGTCCACTCGAAGTCATAGTAATGCGAGTGCAGGAAGAGAAATCTCTCGTGGATTTCAGCCATTGTGGTGATGCGTCCCGACTCGATGTCATCCAGAAGCTTTTCCACCTCAGCTTTCGGGGCAATCATTCCGCTGACATCTATCCAGTCTCCCCTTCCTTCACTGAAATCAGGACGAAGCCTCTCGCGTACAGCCTCATCAGTTGCAGGAGAGAGACCTTCCAGCCTCTTGATGAGTGAGTTGCCGAGGAATTTGTTAATCGCCATCTCGTAATAGCCAATCCCCTTCTTCAATGCGGAATTCTTGATTTTTGCACTCTGGAAAGAATAGGTGTCGGAAATTTCACCGGAGACCTTCATCAAATCCTTCAGGATGCCTGTTCCCCTGACCATCTTGCCTATTGTGAAAGGACTGAGCAGGTTGAAATTGATGCAGTCCAGCCTGTCAGGGTCCTTGCGACCGTCCCTTTTTGGCCACTTCTTCGCATCCCTGATGGTACCGACACTCTTGAGATTCACACCCGGAACTATGTAGGAAGTACTCTGTTGCTCAATAAGATAGGAGAACGGAAGATTCGAGGTGTCCTGATGCGTCACGTGACGGCCCATCACCAGTGAAAAAGCCCCCACCTTCGCCGGCCAGAGGATGTAGGAATCGGAGGAAGTCTTGGCTCCCCTCTCCATAATGCCCTGATGAATCGGACCGAGCTTGTACATATGGTTGCTCTGGTTCGAGCCCGACCCGGCATTCATAAAGGAGAACATACCGGCAATCAGCAGGGTGGATTTGTGGTGTGTCACCGTGAACGGCCCTGCGAAAATCGCGCAGGCCTCACCGTTCTCCCCCTGGCAATTGCTGAAAAAGAGAGAGTCGGATGCCGAATATGTGTGTCCCAGACGGCAGGACTGCCCTATGAAACACCTTGAGAAAGTCACTCCGTCCTCGACTGAAGAACCGCTGGAAATGATGAAATCATCGCCTATTACACCGACTCCGATGTGAACCGGAGCATCAGCATTGCTGTTTATGCTTCCGTTCTTGAGCCTTGCGGTGCCCTCGATCTTGCAGCAGTCACCGACCTTGACATTCTTTATGTAACCTGCATCGGCTATGACTACATTCGAACCGATAACACCCCGGTCCGAAGACACTCCGGCAGCATATTCCTCAATCATCCTTTTCATCGCCGAAATGACACCCGGGCGGTGGCGGTACAGAGCCATCACATATGCCTGCTGGGCGGAAAGCCTGTCATATATGCAGACCTCGCGACCTCCGGTCTCGTTCAGCACTGACACTTCCACACCGTTTCCGAACGAGCTTACCCCATCTGTCAGGATAATGTCCACATTCTCGATGAAGGTGCCATCTCCAATCGTGTAATTGGCAATGTAGTTCTTAACATTCTCTATGCAGCAGTCATCCCCGATTTCGACATTGTGCAGGGTGGCGTGGTATATTCCCGAATGTTTGACCATACCTCCGGCAAGGGTAAAAACCTTGTGGAATGCTCCAAGCACAATATCTCCGGAAAAGCGGACATAATGGACGAAGGAAGCATCGAAGTCCTCGGCAACCATTATGCGGTTCCAGTCCTCGGCGGAGCACATCCTTGCCTCGAGAGATGATATTTCTGACTCTGTCAGGTGTCTTAGATTTTTCATTTTTTTAATATTTAAATCAGATCCCCGATCAGGTCGGGGATGACGGAGCGTCATGCCCGGCTCGACCGGGCATCTTTTTCAGAAAGGAACCTGTCAATGGCAGCGGCAGCCTTTCGTCCGGCTCCCATTGCAAGGATGACGGTTGCAGCACCGGTCACGGCATCACCACCGGCAAACACTCCCTCACGGGAAGTCGCTCCGTCGGCATCAGCCTCAATGCAGCCGCGACGGTTGGTGGCAAGGCCCGCAGTGGTTCTTGCAATCATCGGATTCGGGGAAGTCCCCAGAGCCATAATCACAGAATCAGCCTCAATCTCGAATTCAGACCCTTCTACAGGCACAGGAGAACGCCTTCCGCTCGCATCAGGTTCTCCCAACTCCATCCTGATGCACCTGATGCCGTTCACCCAGCCTTTCTCAGTCCCGAGAATCTCAACAGGATTGGTCAGCATGGCAAACACGACACCCTCCTCCTTGGCGTGGTGAACCTCCTCCTTGCGGGCAGGAAGTTCATTCTCTGTCCTTCGATACACGACAGTCACCTCTGCACCAAGCCTGAGAGCAGTCCTTGCGGCATCCATAGCCACATTTCCTCCTCCAACAACAACCACCTTGTGGCCGTGGTAAACTGGTGTGAGATACTCCTCATCATAGGCCCTCATCAGGTTGTTCCTGGTCAGGAACTCATTGGCGGAGAAGACTCCGTTCAGGTTCTCGCCCGGTATGCCCATAAATTTCGGAAGACCGGCACCCGAAGCGATGAAAACTGCAGAAAAACCTTCAGAATCCAGAAGAGAATCCACAGTCACGGTCCTTCCGGCAACCACATTGGCTTCAATCTTCACTCCAAGAGCCTTCACAGAGGCAATCTCGGCGGCTACAATCTTCTCTTTAGGGAGCCTGAACTCAGGAATACCGTACTCAAGCACGCCGCCGGGCTTGTGCAAAGCCTCGAAAATCGTCACGTCGTAGCCCATCTTGGCAAGGTCACCAGCACAGGCCAGTCCTGCAGGACCGCTCCCGATGACAGCCACCTTGTGACCGTTGGCAGGAGCACACTCAACCTTCACGCCGCCCTTTGCAAGACTGGTGTCGGCAACGAAGCGCTCAAGTTTGCCGATGGCAACCGGCTCTCCCTTGATGCCGAGGATGCAGCTGCCCTCGCACTGGGTCTCCTGCGGGCAGACACGTCCACAGACGGATGGAAGGGATGAATCCTCCGAAATAATCCTTGCTGCTGCATCAAAGTCTCCCGAGGCGACCTGTGCAATGAACTGCGGAATCTTGACACTCACAGGACAAGCCCCCACGCACCGCGGATTCTTGCAGTTCAGACATCTGGAAGCCTCAAGCATAGCCTCCTGGGCATTGTAACCCAGGCACACTTCCTCAAAATTGCGGGCCCTCACCTGAGGGTCCTGCTCCCTGACGGGAACTCTTGGTATTTTTGCAGCCATATTATTTCCCCCTCCCTATTTTACAGATATGAGGATGAGCCTCAACCTCTTCGGCACGGTACATTCCCTGCCTGCGCATCGCCTCGTCGAAATCCACAAGGCTCCCGTCAAACTCAGGACCTTCCACACAGGCAAAGCGGGTCTTTCCCCCGACAGTCACCCTGCAGGCCCCGCACATCCCAGTTCCATCGACCATCAAGGTGTTGAGACTCACGACAATCGGCATAGAAAGGCTCATCGCCGTCCTGGTCGCAAACTTCATCATAATCATCGGCCCGATTGCCACTGCACGGGTGTATTTCTTCCCCTGCTCCCGGACAAGATTCTCAAGCATAGCCGTCACCAGCCCCTTGAAGCCCTCCGATCCGTCATCCGTGCAGACATAGAGATTGTCGCAGACAGCAGCCAGTTCATCCTTGTAGATCAGCAATTCCGAATTTTTGGCTCCGAGAATAACATCGACGGGAACTCCAAGGGAATGAAGCCACTTTGCCTGAGGATAGACAGGTGCGGCACCAACTCCTCCCGCGATGAACACAAATCGTTCACCGGCAAGTTCCTGAGCAGTCTTCTCCACGAAATCAGACGGGATTCCCAGAGGGCCGACAACATCCTCAAAAGCCTCACCGGCCTCAAGAGAGCAGATATCCCTTGACGAAGCGCCAATCTCCTGAGTTACAATGGTAACCGTTCCCTTTTCAACATCATAGTCACTAATCGTCAGCGGAATGCGCTCGCCTTTCTCATCAGTCCTGACAATCAGAAACTGACCCGGCCGTGCCGAGGATGCAAGGCGCGGAGCCTCAACGCACATCCTGTACACGACCGGATTGAGTTTTTCCTTGGTTAATATTTTATACATCAATTCCTTAATTTGGTTTCGTAGCCAAGTTTTCTGATGGCGGCAGCAATCTTCCCTGCATCAGTCTTAGAAGGATCGAAAGTCACTGTCACCGTGTGATTTTCAAGTGAGACATCCAGTTTCTTCACTCCTTTCTCAAAAGAGATGTTCTCAGTCACCTTCTTAACACAGGACTCACAATGCAGATGCACATCGTAAACCACCGTGACATATTCCTTTTTCGGTTTGCCGAAAATTTCAGAACGGCCAGTGGAGGCCAGTGAAAGACTCTCTCCTGCAAATCCAAGAGTAAACAGAGCTGTCAAAAAGCAGAAAACAAATTTTTTCATATCTCGCAAATATAATAATTATTCTTTAATAAGGACATTACCTTGTCTTCCAAAGCGTAAACCTGACTCCGGCATAGACCTTTATACCCATAAGCGGCCCCCAGACCGCGCTTGCATCAAATGTAGGCTGGTCGGCACGCACGTGTCCCATCTCATCCCTCACCGACCCGAGAATCACATTCTTCTGCCTGAAATTGGTCAGGTTCTCCCCGCCGATATAGATGTCAACCCCCTTGAAACGACGGGTCACCTGAAGATACAGCAGCGGATAAACAGGAGTCAAACCATTCTTATACAGCAGATTACCGGATTCATCCGTCAAGTCTTCCATAAAATTGTACACCCTCGAAGGTCCGTTGACCGAAGCAGTGAAATCAAAGATCCATTTGTTCAGGTTTGTGGAATATTGAAGATTCAGCACCCCTTTGTAGCGGCTTGTCATCGGCTTCTCCACCAGTCCTCGGCCCTCCAGTTCCACCTTAGCATTTGTGTAGCGGAAAGTTGCCGTAACGGTGAACCTCTCGACCGGCTCCACGGAGAAATCCACCTGGTAATTGTCCGTGAATGAACGCTTTCCGGCAGACTCGTAGAAATGAATCGATGTCGGAGCCACCTTCCCCGCATACTCATAGTCCACAATCATCTGGTTGGCAAACTGGGTACGGAAATAGTCGAAACTGAGGTAGGTGTTCGACGAGGCCCCGAACGGCATATAGTAAGTGATGTTCCCGCCGAATGTCCAGGCATCCTCGAGAGCGTGGCTGTTGTAATCCCCTACATATTCCTTGCTTGTCGAAAGCACCCCGATGTTGTCCACCAGCGGCATCGAATACCTCAGTCCCCTTCCGCCGTTGGCCCGGATGACGATTTCGTCAACAGGGGAATACTTGAGAGTCAGCCGTGGCGAGAACTTGAATCCGCTCCGGTTGTACCAGTCTCCCCTGATTCCGGCAATTGCCGAGAATTTGTCTTCGTAATGGAAGGTATATTCACCAAAGACGCCGGCATTCAGCAAATCAGTCACCGAAGGCAACGAAGAAGCGGCAGACCCTCCGTTCAACACCCTCAGGAAATCCTCATTGAACCTGTCGTAGGTGGAACTCAGGCCTGCGGTGAATTTGTGAGATTCATTTATTTCATTCTGGTACAGCACATTGAGGAAAGCGGAATGCTGTCCGGCAAGATACTTCGTAGCTCCGAAATATGAATTCATCCTATAGTAGTTGTAATCCGCCACCACAGCGATGTTCTGGGAATTGTCGGGATTGAGCGGAACCCCCACCTTGAGATAGCCGTTGATTGAGCGGTTGAGGATGTCGGAGCCCCAGGGCTGGTAAACGGTGGAGGAGGAAGAAGTCAGGTTTTCGGAATATTTACCATAGTCATAGCCTTCCTGACCGCCACGACGCCTGTCCTGAAGGGCACGCACCCCGAAACGCACCTGCACCCCGCTGTCGGCATAGTAGAGCCACCTGTTTGCGAGGTTGAACTGAAGCATCTTAGGGTCGTCGTAGTAGCCGTCATGGTTGTGGTCGTAGTTCTTGATGTTTCCTGAGACGTGACCGAGGATGACCGTGCTCCATTTCTCACCCATCTGAAGCGAGGAGGCCACATTGAAATCCATCTTCGTGTCGTGCATAACCGAGGCATTCAGGAAAAGAGGCTTCTCGTCGGTCGGCTTGCGGTGCTCAAGGTTGATCTGACCTGTAATTGATTCAACGCCATTGATTACCGAGGATGCGCCCTTTGCAATCTGGATGCTTTCGAGCCACTGTCCAGGCACATAGCTCAGTCCGAAAGGGGAAGCAAGTCCGCGCATCACAGGACGGTTCTCATCAAGCATCTGGGTGTAGGTTCCGCTCAGTCCGAGCAGGCGGATCTGCCGTGCACCTGTCACCGCATCCGAATAGCCGACAGTCACGCTGGCGGAGTTCTCGAAACTTTCCGCAAGATTGCAGCAAGCCATCTTGCACAGACCTGCGGCGGAAATCACCTCGGTCCTGACCGGTTTTACCTTTGAAAGATAATTGCCGGCCTGCCTTGAGACAAAGACCGTTGCATCAAGGCTGTCAGCGCGGTCCTTGTAGATATTTGTCGTGTCAATGACCTGTCCATCAGCACCATATACCTGCGCAAGCACAGGAAATACGGTTAAAAGGGACAGAATTAAAGTAAATATGTATTTTTTCATTGTCTGGCGATTTATGACATAAATGATATATAAAATATGTATATATTCTTGATATACATAAGATTATACGCGCCCATCCGAAGGATGCGCGGCATTGATGGTCATAAACGGGCTACAATCGCCAGACGGAAATCACGGAACGCTCCACGCAGGACGGGAGCAGTTGATTTTCAACGGGAAGCGGTACGGAAGAAGGTGCGAAAGAAGCTTCTGACAGGGTCATTCCGTCGTCAATGCCGTCCGGACAGAAGCCGCAGTGGCAGGTGCAGTGCCCGTGATGGGCGTGAACATCCTCCCTGGCAGAGCCGGAAGCAACGACATCGAAAAGAATCACATCGTCGGAGCAGCAGGGCGTCCCCGGACAAACGGACAAATCAGAAGACCCGGCAGGTGATTCGGACAAGCACCTTGCAGAATCAGACAGCAGGGCACCGCAACGGCAAGATTCTCCACCGGAATGCCGGTCCCCCTCGCAATGATGATGAAGTCCCTCACAGTCAGCACCTACCAGCAGCGACGAGACAATGCTCTCCCCACTGCGGAAACAGGTGTGCACATCAAAACCCACCAGGCACACGCAGTACCAGGCAAGCATCAGAAATGCAAACGACTTTGTAAACTTTTCTTTCATACCAACCTGCAAATATAATGATTTTTCTTTACCTTTGTCCTTATTAAAGACAAAACAACAAGACAATGAAAAATTTTCTTAAGATGACTTTGGCATCGATGCTGGGCTTTCTGATTGTCAGCATCCTGATGTCCCTATTCTCGATCGCCCTGATCGGTTCGCTGGCTTCCCTGGGGAAAACCACCCCTGTTATGCCACGTGAGGCTGCCCTAAAAATAGACTTTTCAGAGCTTGCAATCACCGAGCAGACCTGTGAGACAGACCCTATGGCATTGCTACAGAGCGGCAGCCTTGAAAACCAGAAGGTCAATCTGGGAATCTGGCAGGCAATTCAGGCAATCAACATCGCTGCAGAAGACCCTGCAATCAAATTCCTCTATCTGAAACCGGATGAGGTAGCAGGCAACCTGACCGGCATCGAAGAACTCCGCAAGACCATTCAGAATTTCAGGTCACAGGGGAAGGCGGTGATTGCCTACATCGAAAATCCTGGCAACGCTTCCTACTACCTTGCTTCCGCAGCCGACAAAATCTTTATGTCGGACTACAAGGGCGGAATGAATATGCTTGGAGGATTCTCCTCACAGCTGGTTTTCCTGAAGGACGTGCTGGACAAGATAGGGGTGAATATGCAGCTCATCCGCCACGGAAAGTACAAATCAGCCGGCGAGATGTACATCAAGAATGCGGCAAGCAAGGAGAACCTGGAGCAGAACCAGGTGATGATCAACTCTTTGTGGGACAATTGGGCAGGCGAGATGGCACAGTCAAGGGATATGGACAAGGCATCACTGAATGCCTTGATTGACAATCTGAAACTCAATTCTCCGGAAGACTTCAAGGAAAACGGTCTGGTTGACGAGCTGGTCAGCCTGGAAGAGTTCAAGACAAGATTCTGCGAACTCTACGGAGCCTCCAGCCTCAACGAATGCCAGACAATTTCCCTGTCTGACTACGCCACCCTGAAAGTGCTCCCCAACTACAAGGCCAAGAACAAAATCGCTGTCATCTACGCCGAAGGCAGCATCATTGACGGAAACGCAGACGAGGAAGTCAGCGGAAGGAAGTTTGCGGACATCATTGCCGATGTCAGGAAAGACTCCACCGTCAAGGCAGTGGTTCTTCGCGTAAATTCCCCTGGAGGAAGCGTCTTTGCATCCGAGATGATCAAGGCCGAACTCGACCTTCTGAAGGAGACCAGACCTGTGATTGCTTCCTACGGTGACTATGCCGCATCAGGAGGATACTGGATATCAAACAATTGCGACAAGATTTTCTCAAATGCAGGCACTCTCACCGGTTCAATCGGGGTGTTCAGCCTCATTCCGGACTTCAGCAGTACCACAAAGAAAATCGGAGTGAACTTCACTTCCGTCAAGTCCAACAGGCACTCGGATATGTACACCAGTATGAGGCCGCTTGACAAGGCGGAAACAGAATATATGCAGGCCTCTGTGGATGACATCTACGACACATTCACTTCCATCGTTTCGCGAGGCAGGAATCTTGAGCAGGATTACGTTGACGGAATCGCTCAGGGAAGAGTCTGGGCAGGAAGCGATGCTCTTGAAATAGGCCTTGTTGACAGCATAGGAGGAATCGAGGATGCAATCAACTACGCAATGGCCTCAACTGGAGAAAGCACCAGCCTCTCTGACTGGATGATTGCCGAGTATCCTAAGCCGCTGACCACCTTCGAAAAGCTGATGAAGACTTTTGAGGGGAATACCCCTAACATCTTTGCAGACACCCCTCTTGAGAGCCTGGGCAATGCCTTCAACGACCTGAAGGACTCAAAGGCAGGAAAAGCCTACGCGATGATGCCTTACTACATCGAAATCAGATAGTTGGTTTGTTTGAAAGCGTCCGGCCAGGCACATACTGTAGGATTCCGTCATAACTTTGCTATGCGTTATTTAGAGATTTTCTTTGGAGATTCGATAATGTATTTGCAATTTTGTCGCAGAATTTGCGACGTTATGCATTATATAATGTCGCATTAGTATGTAGACTATGTATATACACGAAAGAGATAATTGGACAAACTTCCGATGGAACGAGTCTCAGATATCTCTCCTTCAGGAGGTAGTATGCCGAAAGCAAGGAATGCTTTATGGCAGGTTGAGTTCGCTTGGCTTTGTCAGTAAATTGCGGGCAATGACTGAGAACCTGACTCACGATGTCGTTTATTCATCAGAGATTGAAGGCATAAGTCTGAACGTGGATCAAGTACGTTCATCCATTGCCAGGAAACTGGGAATCGAGAATGTGAAATATACCGCACCTTCACATTATGTTGACTCTGTTGTTGGTGTAATGCTCGAAGCAATACAACACTATGATATGCCTCTCAGTAAAGAGAAATTATGTGCTTGGCAAGCTGCATTCTTTCCAGCTGGCTACAGTGAAGGCAGTCATATAGAGGTTGGTAAGTACCGTACAAACGAGGAGCATATCATCAGCGGAATGTTCGGACGTGAGAAAATACACTATATAGCTCCATCACCTGACCGGGTAGAGGGAGAAATGCAGAAATTTCTCAACTGGTTTGATGCAGATGAATCCGTAAGCAGCATCATCCGTTCTGCTGTTGCCCATTTCTGGTTTGTGAGCATTCACCCTTTCGAAGATGGCAATGGCAGATTGGCACGTATTCTTTCCGATACGCTACTGGCAAGAGGAGAAAAAAGTGAGTTCCGCTTCTACAATGTTTCATCGCAGATCAACAAGGACAAGAACCACTACTATGAAATTCTGGAGCGAATGCAGCGTGGCGACGGCGACATTACCGAATGGCTGCTTTGGTACTTGCAGAAGTTGGATGAAGCTCTTGATGAAGCTGAGACCATCGTCACAACGATTCTCAACAAGAGTTTCTTTTGGCAGAAGGCATCGCGGGTACCTATGACAGAGCGACAGACACAGATGCTCAATCTTTTCCTCGATGGCTATGAGTCAAAGATTACGTCAAAGACGTGGGCGACATTGTCAAAGTGCTCCAAGGACACAGCCATACGAGACATCCGCGATTTATTGGACAAGAACATCTTGGTAGAGGATATTCCAGGAGCAAAACGACCAAGTTACTCCATCGTCTATGATTCGGAAGACCTCACTCAGTTCTTCTCAGATGTGAACATCGTCGAAGAGAACGGAGCACACTATCTCAAAGCCTTGTACAAAGGCAAGAAGCCCGTAAGCGAAAGGATTCTGAAGCTCGATGCAGAGAGATTCCAAAAAGGAGATCTTCCTCTATCAAATCTACTCAATAAGTATTGTTCATATAGAGTTGCTGGTAATTAGGGATTGTCGTTTAATGTTTTCTATTTGACCAAAGCAGCCGACTGATCCCATCCTTTTCTGGTTGCAGTCCATCAAATATCCGTTTTTATATCTCTTTCCGGTCGTTTCGGCCGGATATTATGTCTATTCTCTATGACAGAGGCGTAGTTCCCCTGTGAAAGCACTTTTCATATGTGTACTTAGAGATTCCAGACGGTTGTCGTCCGACCTATACGTCCAGGAAATCCACCAAGGGAAAGCGCGGTCGTCCGCCTAAACCGCAGGTCGAGAATTTTTAGTACAAATAATTGCAAAACTCAGAAAATTCTAAATACTTTAGCCGGCACCAAAAAGAAAGTGTATCTTTGTTGCACAGGAGCACAAATGATATGACCGACTTTTGGAAACATACAGAGGGACGCAGACTTGAGTTCAAGGGAGAAATGCCTTCACATTCAGATCTGGCAAAAACTGTTGTCGCTTTCGCCAACGATGCAGGAGGAGACATTTATATCGGCATTGACAACAAGCACAACATTATTGGACTTCCGGAAGATGGATTGACCACCTTGGAGAAACAACTCAGCAATATGGTCTATGACAGATGCTATCCTGCCATTCTTCCAGAAATCACATTCCTCACCATAGAGGACAAACATATCATCCGCATACACATCTACAAAGGCAAGCACGCCACCATACTACCTCAAGCAAGATGGTAAACTGAAAGGCACTTATATCCGTGTCGGTTCAAACAATCGCGTTGCGGATGAATCCATAATAGCAGACTTGGAGAGAAAAAGAAGAAACATATCATTTGACAGCGAAATAGTGCTTGACAAGCCTTTCACATCCTTGGATTTCAAAGATTTCATTGAACTGTTTGAAGAAAAGACAGGCGAAGACTTGACTGTCCAGACACTCCGTAAACTGGAACTCATCAAGGAAGAACAAGAAACATATTATCCTACCAATGCCCTTGTACTGTTTTCAGATGATGACTTAAGAAGGTCATTATTTCCAAACGCCAAAATAGAATGTGCAAGGTTCAAAGGCGTGAGTACAGAGGAATTCTTAGATCAGAAAACCATAGACTGCAACATCGGCTTGCAAGCTGAAGAAGCATACAACTTCATTCTACGCCACATCAATAAAGGAGCAACTGTTGACGGTATCTATACTGTCTCAAGATGGGAGTACCCAGTAAAGGCCATCAGGGAAATTATTCGAAATGCCTGTGTTCACCGTCAGTATTCATTGACGGGCAAGGACATAAAGGTTGCCATATATGATGATATGGTAGAAGTTACCAGTCCTGGATTGCTTCCCCCTTCAATAGATTACTCAGCAATGGAAAGCAGACAGTCAGATGCCAGGAATAAGGTAATCGCACCTGTATTTAAGAAACTTGGTATCATCGATCAGTGGGGCAATGGTCTCAAACTAGTTGCTGAAGAACTGAAAGAGTACCCCGAAATTGAAATGAGATGGCAGGAGGTAGGTCTTTCATTTCAAGTTCAATTCGTAAAAAAGAATTATATCGCCGATAATGTCGGTGATAATGTCGGTGATAATGTCGGTGATAATGTCGGTGATAATGTCGGTGATGGGGTCACAAAAGAATCACAGATCTTATCAATGATGTCTCAAGACTCCGGCATATCTGCAACAGTTATAGCAGGAAGACTTGGCATCACGAAAAGACACTGCGAAAGAATCATTGCAAAAATGAAGTCAGACAAACTGATTTCCCGTGAAGGCACAGCCAAAAAAGGCAAATGGATAATAATTCGCAAATGAACGGACTATTCTTTCGAGTCAGTACAGTTATGGACGAATTACTGAGGGAATGGCCCGCATACAAGAAGATGTAATTGTCCTACAACAGGGATATTCTCAGTATTGACGAGGTCTTTTGCGTGATGCGGAAGGTCTCGTCAATTCTTTTGCCAAGGACTGCGGCAATGCGGGAGGTCTCCCCGGAGGAGTTGGCGAGAATGACAGCCCTGGCTTTCTGCTCCCGGGAGTATTTCAAATCGGCAAAGAAATCACTGAGTTTCTTGCGTCCCTTCATTCCGAAAGGCATGAACCAGTCTCCCCTTTGCCAGAGCCGGCAGACAAAAGGGAAAGCCAACCTTTCCGCATCAAGAATCAGGACTCCATCGGGCTGTCTGAGCACCAGGTCAGCAGGGCGGTCAAAGACCTCAACCCTGAATCGGATGCCCGCAAAAGAATATTCCCCGGCAGTCCGGATTACAATGCCTTCCGGTTCATTTTTTCCCGCAGACTTCGGCGAAACAACCATTCCATCCCTCTGCGTGACCAGTACATATTCCTCTGATTCAAAGCGTTTCCCCGAAAATGTTCTCTCCGATGAAAGAAGATCTTCGACAGAAGAAAGCACCGACGAGGAGAATCCGTATGGTTCAAGAATATAATAAAGGAGATATTTCCAATTGGGGGTCTCCATCAGTGAGGCAAGGCCAATGCAGACTCCCCCGCCGGGAAGGTCCCTGACTACCTCGTCCCGCATCCGGGCGCACCAACCCTCCACAATGTTGCCGGCCTGAGAAAAATACTCCATCTCACGGTTGAGGGTCTTGATGAATGAAGGATTGATTTTCTCCAGCAGAGGGAAGACCTCGTTGCGGATGCTGTTGCGCCTGTAGGCCGACTGGGCATTGGTGCTGTCGTTGTGGTAGTCAATGTTATGAGTGAAGACATAACCTTCAATCTGTTTCCTCGTGAACCCCAGAAGAGGACGCAGCACCGGGGCCCTGAAACCTTCGCTTTCAAATGGAGACAGACTCACCGTCGAAATCCCTGTCAATCCGTTCATTCCGGTTCCCCTTACAAGGTTCAGAAGGAGGGTCTCGGCATTGTCGTTCGCATTGTGGGCCACAGCGACTGCGACATAGCCGTTTTCACGACAGAGCTGCGAGAACCATCCATAGCGCAGTTCCCTGGCAGCCATCTCGATGCTGATGCCTTTTGAGGATGCGAACGAGAGGGTGTCGAAATCCGCTGTGTGAATCTCCACGCCGTTTTTTGCAGCCCACCCCCTCACAAGAGCCTCATCTCCATCGCTTTCCTCACCCCTGAGATGGAAATTGCAATGGGCAATGGCAATGCGGATGCCAGTGGTGGAATGCAGGGCAAGGTTGGCAAGGCACATCGAATCAGCCCCTCCGCTCACTGCCAGCAGCAGGGTCACAGACGAAAAGGGAGGCATTGTTCCAGCCTCCCTCATCAATCTTTCCAACGCCGTGTCAAACCTTCTCTGCATCAGTTCGTCTTACTTGCAATAGTGTAGGTGAAACCGAAGGCTATCGATTCCTTGAACTGCACCAGAGGGCCGGATCCGTTTGCACCCCATTTCGCATTGTACCGGCTGTTCTTCTCACATCTCTTTGTGTACGCATCGGTGTTAAACATCACCATATCATCGTAGATGAGGTTGGTAGTGAGGGTCAGAGAGAAGTATTTGGCAATCTTCCAGTCGATGCGGTTGTCCCAGTTGATACGCGGACAAGGATTCTTCTTGTGGTCCTTGAGATAGTCCTCAAAGAGAACAATCTGGGTGGTATAGGCGAAATTGTCATTGATATTCACCTTGATGTCAACCTTCAGCTGGGCACCGAACTCGAAGCGGGCACTGCGGTAAAATAAATCACCAACTGCCCTGCTTTTCTCCGAGTCAGTCGTCATAGCAAGATATTCCGACGATGCTTTATAAGCATCCAAATCTTCCTGAGTCTTGCCTTTCTTGAATTTCATCCCATAATTGGTTCTGAGTTCCGGGGCAGTGACAATTACGAAACCTCCGGTAACAGGTGCAAGGCTTATCGCCAACCATTTAGTAGGCTTGTAATCGATACCGAGTGCCAGATTCGTGTAAGCAGGAGCAAGGAAATTGGATTTGAGCACCCTGGCATCCTTCCACAAATCCTTCTGAATATTCTTTGGAAGTTTATCAACTTTATCATATTGCTCCTTGTACTCATCCGGTACAGAAGGCGTTTTGTATTCCCATCCCTTTGCAAACTGGGACTTGAAGTCATAGTTCGCAGAGAAATAGAAATTCTTCATTGACTGCGTCTTGTAGCCCCATTTGCTCTCAAGGTAAATCCTGTCGGTGCTTTTCTGAAGCAGTGGCTTCGACGAGGAGTAGAGGACGCCCAAATCCAACTGGAGACGGTTGTTCCAGAACATCTCATCCTTCTTGTAGTTGGCATTGGCATCGATGAATGCAGCAAGGGAGAAAGTGTTGTCTCCACCGGCAGCCCAGTTCACAAGCCCGGTCTGACCTATGTTCAGATTTGTCTTGAGGGATTCTGTCCAGTATTTCGGTCTGGCGGCCTTCTGCTCCACCTGAGGAGCCTCGGTAATCGCCTGTGCAGCCTGAGCCGCAGCCTTTTGCGCATCAGTCAGTTCCTGGGCCGCAGCGGCAACGCTGATTGTTCCGGCAGCGAGCAACAAAGTTGTGAGCCTGAAAATAAATCCGGATGTTCTCATATTTCTAAAATAAATTTTAATATAGTAAATATACAGTTAATAAGACCTGGCGAAAAGCACGCGGCGGTGCGAAGGCTTGCCGCTGTAGATGCACTTGCCTTCCTCCTCGCAGACTGCGCTATCAATCGGGATGCATCGGATTGTAGCCTTTGTCTCCTCTTTGATCTTCTCCTCAGTCTCCGGTGTACCGTCCCAATGGCAGAGCAGGAAGCCTCCTTCCTCGATTTTCTCCTTGAACTCCTCCCAGGTGTCAACCTTGGTGATGTGGGAGTCACGGAAATTCAGAGCCTTTGCGTAAATGTTGTTCTGGATGTCCTCCAGGAGATCCTCTATTCTCTTTCCGAGCCCCTCCACAGGAACTGACATCTTCTCGAGGGTGTCGCGGCGGGCAAGTTCAACAGTTCCTGCAGCCAGGTCGCGAGCTCCCACGGCAAGACGCACAGGAACTCCCTTGAGCTCCCACTCGGCGAACTTGAATCCCGGACGCAGAGTGTCCCTGTCATCAATTTTGACCGTGTGTCCGTGCGCCTCAAGTTCCTTTTTCAACTGTCCCATCTTCTCGAAAATGGCCTTGTTGCCCTCGGCATCCTTTCCGATAATCGGCACAATCACCACCTGGATCGGAGCGAGCTTCGGAGGAAGCACAAGTCCGTTGTCATCTCCGTGGGCCATAATGAGGGCACCCATAAGACGGGTTGAAACGCCCCAGGAAGTTGCCCAGACATACTCCAGTTTGCTCTCCTTGTTGGTGAACTGCACATCGAAGGCTTTTGCGAAATTCTGGCCGAGGAAATGCGAGGTTCCTGCCTGAAGGGCCTTCCCGTCCTGCATCATAGCCTCGATGGTGAGGGTGTCAAGCGCTCCGGCAAACCTCTCGTTCGGACTCTTGTGTCCCACCACGACCGGCATTGCCATATAGTTACGGGCGAAGTCGGCATAGACATTCACCATCCTTGTTGCCTCCTCTATTGCCTCTTCCTTTGTGGCATGAGCCGTGTGACCTTCCTGCCAGAGGAACTCGGCAGTACGCAGGAACAGCCTGGTACGCATCTCCCAACGGACAACGTTCGCCCACTGGTTGCAGAGAATCGGCAGGTCGCGCCAGGATGTTATCCAGTTTTTGTAGGTATTCCAGATGATGGTCTCCGATGTCGGGCGGACAACAAGTTCCTCCTCAAGTTTCGCCGAAGGGTCAACCACAACTCCGGGACCGTCAGGATTTGCCATCAGTCTGTGATGGGTCACCACGGCACATTCCTTAGCAAATCCCTCGACATGCTCGGCCTCGCGGCTCAAGAAGGATTTCGGGATGAAAAGAGGGAAATATGCATTCACATGCCCGGTCTCCTTGAACATCCTGTCAAGAACCTCGTGCATCTTTTCCCATATTGCATAGCCGTAAGGCTTGATTACCATACAACCCCTGACTGCGGAACGCTCCGCCAGATCTGCCTTTACGACAAGGTCGTCATACCACTGAGAGTAATTCTCGGCTCTTCCTGTTATCTCCTTTGCCATTTCCTGTTTTGAATTTAGCGCATTTATTTATAACATTGTACCCATTTTTGCATCTAATACAAAGGTACAAAAATTGCAAAGCACATCTTCGCGCCGCGAAGGTACAAAATAATTACAATATATGGAGGTTAGATTATGAAAAAGAGCCTAATGATCTTAATTGCCGCTGTCATAGCCGCTTCTTTCACTGATGCGCTTGCACAGCAGACCTCGTCCGGTTCAAGATTCGAGGACGGGATTTACACAAGACCGGGCAGCAGGGGGAAGAAAACCAAAGCCTCAGAAACAATCAAGGAAGGTGCCGCCAACGGAACAGAAGAGTTGGACGCACTCATTGAAAAGACCCGGAGTTCTGAAATATATCTTTTGGGTGAGGAACCCAAGACGGTCGTAGTTCCCCAGAGCAAATCCACGACCGTTAAATTCGGAGAAAAATCAGGGACCACCCTGACAATCCAGGACGCACCCGACGTCACAATCCTTTTCAACACGGACCCCTGGTACAGTTGGAACACAAGATACGGACTGTATGTGAATGACCCTTGGTTCTATGGGTCATATTACTACAGGCCATATCATTACGGTCCGTATTACTGTGGCAGCTGGTACTACAGGCACGACCCTTGGTACTATAGATGGGCTTGCGATCCCTGGTACTGGGGATATTACGACCCGTGGTACTGCAGTCCGTGGTATGCCGGATATTATGACCCGTGGTACTTTGACCCGTGGTATCACAGGCATCACCACATACATCACCCGGTTCACCATCCGTCACATCATCCTTCACATCATCCGGTTTCCGCTTCAAGGGATGTGGTTTACGGCCATAGAAGCAGCACGGGGATGAGCGCATCCAGCGGGAGCTCCTCAACCTCAGCGAGGAACACCGGAATGAGCCGCACGACATCCGGACAGCTGACACGAACAAACACCGGCAGGCCTTCTTCTTCCGCAGGCACAAAGTCTGAGGGAGGAAAGCTCACCACCGTCAGCAGAGGACAGACGGGAGTGACCAGGACATCCTCCGGAGTGACAGTCACACGCACTTCCGGAGCATCATCAACCAGGAGCAACACGGGAGCAGTGGCAAGTTCATCAGCAACCAGGAGCAGCACTTCAGGCTCATCCGCTACCAGGAGCAGCGGTTCACAGAACTACCGCAGGCCTTCTGACAGTTCCTCCGACAGGACCTCGTCAGGTTCCTCCACCGTTTCAAGAAGCGGCTACAGTTCTTCAGGAGCGGCAAGGAGCGGCTACAACTCCTCAAGCACTTCAAGAAACAGTTACAACTCCTCAAGCACTTCAAGAAGCGGCTACAACTCCTCAAGTTCCTACAACAGAAGCTCTTCCTACAGTTCAGGCAGTTCTTCATCCTCTTCGAGGAGCGGGAGCTACGGCGGAGGTTCATCCTCATCACACTCTTCCGGCGGATTCACCGGCGGAAGCACCAGACACAGATAGTTAACATTCAAGATTCCACATCAATGAAAAAGATATTCATCACAGTTCTGCTGGCAGGGGCGGCAATCGGAGCAGGGGCGCAGTCAATGTATGATGCTCTGAATTTCAGCGAGAATAGATACTACGGTACCGCCCGCACCCTGGCAATGGGGAATGCATTCACGGCCCTGGGAGGGGATCCGGGTTCAATAGGAATCAACCCTGCAGGTTCAGCCGTTGCCAGATATTCACAGGTTACAATCACCCCGGGACTGTCAGTTGCAGTCAACACATCCCAGGGAACAGACAACGGTGAATATGGCTTCGGAACGACTATGAGAAACACCACTTCGAGATTCTTCCTTCCGAATGTCGGAGTGACACTGAATTTCGACACCCACAGGGAGAGAGGCGTGAAAAACATTTCAATCGGCTTTGTCAAGAATTCCACCAATCTCTACAACAATGGAGTTTTCGCAAAGGGATTGAATATACATTCCTCCTACTCCGGGTGGCTGGCAAGTGCCAGCACCGGCATTGCCCCATCCCTTTTTGAATCCTCAACGGCATACGAAAACGGGGATATCGGCTGGAATCTCATCCTGGGTTACCTCGGAGGTGCCACCTCTCATCTTGACGCTTTGGGTGACGACCACATTTACGCAGGTGCGGCTGACAATGTTTTCTATGAATACGACGACCAGGGAAAACTGATCAAAGCACCTATTTCACTGGGAGGGCCTATTATTCAGTCATACGGCATTTCTACAAAGGGATACCGCGACGACTACCTCATCAATCTGGGAATGAACATCTCCGACTATGTTTTCGTCGGGGTGAACCTCGGGATTACGTCCCTCAGTTACAAGAGCGAGCAGACACTTTCAGAGGTCTCTGAAGACAACGACCTCTTTCAGACCGGATTCAACTCATTGAAATACAACAGTTCATATCGTGCAAGCGGAACCGGAGTGTATGGAAAGTTCGGAGTTATTGTCACCCCGGTCGGAGGGCTCAGAATAGGAGCTGCCATCCAGACCCCTACTTCGACCGTCATCAAGGAAACCTGGGGCGCAAACCTGTCCACAAAATACAAGGACAGCAGCTACAATTCCTCCGCCAGCACCCCTGAAGGAGAGTATACCTACCGGCTTCTCTCGCCTTTCAGGTTCAATCTCGGAGTTGCCTACACATTCGGCAGCAGGGCCATCCTTAGTGCAGACTATGAGTTCTGCGACTACAGCAGGATGTTCTTCAAGGAGAGGAACACATTCGACAACAGCGCCTTCAGCGATGTGAACAGCGACATCAAAGGATATATGGGAGCAGGACATCTTTTCAGGCTCGGAGCAGAATTCAAGCCGGCTGACCAGATTTCAGTGAGGGCTGGCTACGAGTTGATGTCATCGCCTGAGAAGTTTGAAAGTGAGACCGGGATGAAGTATTCCAAAGCACGCGAACACGCAGTTGCCCTGGGATTCGGCTACAGCAGCAAGGGCTCTTTCTACATCGACGCTGCGGTTCAGGCCAGGATGGAACCTGACAAATATGTGATGCCGTACGAGAACTATCTCTCTAACGCATTCTCACCTGAGATTCTCTGCAAGAAAGTACTCTTCAACGCAGCAGTCACTTTCGGCTTCCGTTTTTAGGAATCTTCCAAAAATATTCCTTAACGGACCAGATAGGAAACGGCATCCGGACCTTCATTGAAAAGAAGGTCCATAATGGAAAGATTCGGGATGAAACCGTGTTTCCCGGCAAAAACCTGGAAATACGGTTTTTCCTTGCCCAGACGCCTGAGAATGTCATCCGGTCTTTTCGGATGTATGGCCTGCCGGAGATCAACCGCATCAAGCCCGGCATTGTAGGGAAGGCCTTCCCAGACACCTGTCCCTACGGTCTCCCCGCTTTTCAGAAAGTCTTCAGTCATCCTGATTTCCACAGGAATACCGATTTTCCGGATGAAGAAGCGGATAATTTCCAGATTTAGTTCCCAGAGTGTTCCGGGCTGGCTGTCAAGGATGGCAAAGAGCTCATCCTGATAGTATTCAAAGAAGGCTGAAGTCCTGTAGGCCGAGACGATTGCCATCTTGTGCTGTCTCACCCAGGGGGTTGAGTAATCCACCTTGATTTCCCTTATCGGAAGTGAATATCCGTTCTCTGAGTGAACAACCGGGAAGGAAAGGGACTGCACTCCGGATGCGGAGTAGAAATGGCAGCGGTTGCGGTAGGATTGCTTCTGGTAGTTCTCACAGGCCTCAAGAAAGGCCACTGCAGGAGCCGAGGAGACAGATTTACCGCCCCTTCTCAAAATCGCTTCTTGGGAAAGGGCGGCAAAATATTGAACCGGCGGAAAATACGCCGTAGTCAGCAGTACAGGCACTATTCAAGTTCTCCCTTGGAACCGGAGCCGCTGTTGCTCCTTACAATGCCCCTCTTGGAATTTCTGATGAAATTGAGAATCGTGTCACGCTCCTCGGACTGAGGGAAACCGATTTCCACCCTTGCACAAGCATCGCTGACATTCATTCCGCTTGAGTAGATGATGTCATAGATGTCCTTTATGTTGCGGATCTGGTCGGAAGTGAAGCCCCTGCGACGCAGTCCGACGATGTTTATGCCGGCAAATGTAATCGGGTCCCTTCCGCAGAGGATGAACGGAGGGATGTCCTTGTTGATCTTGGAACCGCCACCGACCATCGCGTGCTTTCCGATTTTCGAGAACTGGTGAGCCATCGTGCCTCCTCCGAGTATTGCCCAGTCATCGACGTCGGTCTCTCCTGCAATTCCCACGTAACTTACAAGGATGCAGTGCTCTCCGACAGTACAGTCGTGTGCAACATGAGTGTAGGACATCAGAAGGGTGTTGCTTCCGATTTTGGTGACTCCCTTTCCGCTCGCCTTTGTGCCGCGGTTGATCGTTGCACATTCGCGGATATTTACATTGTCGCCGATCTCGACGTATGTCACTTCACCATCAAACTTCAGGTCCTGAGGGATGGCACCGATGACCGCTCCAGGGAACACTGTGCAGTTCTTTCCCATCTTGACATAATCGAAAATTGTGGCATGCGGAAGAATCTTGCAACCGTCTCCTATTTCAACATTGGCGGCAATGTAGGCGTAAGGTCCGACTTCGACATTGTCGCCCAGTTTTGCGTCCGGATGGACTGTGGCAAGAGGATGGATGTTGTTCATATTTCTCTCATTTTAAGTGGTCCGCAACCATTGCAGCCACTTTGGTGTTTATAGAATGACCTGACTTGTAGGCAGTTACCTTAGCGTTCAGGAAACCTCCGATGAGCCTGAGGTCGCCAATCAGGTCAAGAAGCTTGTGCCTTGCGCATTCATTCGGGAAACGCAGGGTCAGATTGTTCAGATAGCCTTCGCTCGAGATTTTCAGTTTCGGAACATTGAACAGCTTTGACATATGCTCAATCTGCTCGTCGGTCACCGGATGCTCGACTATGACGATTGCATTGTCCACATCACCTCCCTTCACCAGATTGTTTCTGAAAAGGAACTCGATTTCGTGGAAGAAGACGAAGGTGCGACAAACGCCTATTTCCTCGGCGTAAATCTTTGAGAAGTCCCACTGTGCGCTCTGGACACCCAGAACCTTGGAATTGAAGTCAATGGTAAGGTCGAAGGACGGCCTGTCGGAAGGTTCAAGGCGGATAAACGCTCCTGTTTCCTCGTTCCGGAATTCGAAAGTATCTTTCAGTTCGAGATATTTTCGGGGTGCGTCCTGCTCCACGACTCCACGGGGCCAGATTGCATCGACATACGGCTTTGCACTGCCATCGAGAATGGGCACCTCGACATTGTCAATCTCGACAAGAGCATTGTCAACTCCCATTCCCGTAAGGGCTGAAAGAAGATGTTCGATTGTGGCAACAGAGACATTGCCTTTCGAGATGGTGGTGCTCCTTGCAGTGGAGGAAACATTTGAGGCAAGGGCCTCTACCACCGCATCCGGACCGATGTCAGTCCTTACGAATCTGATTCCGAAGTCGACCGGTGCCGGCTTGATTCTGACTTTGGCGACCTTACCTGTGTGCAGCCCCTTCCCGTCAAAACTGTATTCTTTCCTTAATGTCTGTTGTCTCTGAGTCATCTTGGCTGTCTATCCTTTTACTGACATATTTAACAATGGGGCGCAAAGATAAGAAATATTATTCAATTATCTGTCAATTATTTTTTACCCTGCTGCCTGAATACAGCGTATGACCGCAAAAAATCCCGCAATGCGAAAGCCGGGGTACCCATATAGGCCTGTCCCGGTGTCTTTATGTTGGAAATCAGTCCGGACTGAGCCGAGAATGAAGTATTGTCCGCAACGGTGAGATGTCCCGCAATTCCAACCTGACCTCCGATTACGCAATGTTTCCCAATTTTCGAAGAACCTGCAATTCCGGTCTGGGCAGCCATCACGGTGTTCTCCCCCACCTCGACATTGTGCGCAATCTGGCAGAGATTGTCGATTTTCACTCCCTTTCTGATGATTGTGGATTCAATCTGGGACTTGTCGATGGTCGTGTTCGCTCCAATCTCCACGTCATCCTCAATGATGACAATGCCGTTGTGCTCAATCTTCTTGTAGGTTCCATCGTCCTGAGGGGCAAATCCGAAGCCGTCGGACCCGATGACGGCATTGGCGTGGATGATGACATTGTTCCCGATCTTCATTCCCGGATAAATCCTCACGCCGGGATAAAGGATGCAGTTGTGTCCTATCGTGACATCGTCACCGACATAGACATTCTCGTAAATTTTGGTGTAGTCTCCCACCCTGGTGCGCCTTCCGACGTATGCAAAATCGCCCACATAGACCTTCTTCCCGAATTTCGTCGAGAAGAAATACCTCGAACGCATCCCCCTGTGCCTCTTGTAGGAGCGTTTTTTTGCAGTCACATAGTCCAGAAGCTGTGCCACTGCCGAATAGGCATTTTCGACCCTGACCATTGTGGCCCTGACAGGCTGTGAAGGTTCGAAAGAATTGTTGACCAGTATTATTGAAGCATTGCACTCATACACATAGTGCTCGTACTTTGGATTGGCGAAGAAACAAACGGCACCCGGTTTCCCGTTTTCGATTCTAGCGAAAGTCGACACTGTCACCTCAGGATCCCCTTCGACGGTACCACTGAGGATTTCCGCTATTTCCTTTGCTTTGAACTCCATATTTTTGTAGCAGTTAACGGTTCAAATTTTGCGATTTCATAAAATTGTTATACCTTTGTCGCGTGAGTTAGAAATGGGGGCGGGCAGCCCCCTTATTTTATGTCAGACAACGACTATGGTAATTACAGAGATTAAAGATGCAATGGAGGAAGCAATCGTTGCACGGGGTTGCTTCATTGTTGACATAAAGGTTTCAAAGGACAATGACATCGAACTGACAATCGAGTCCGAAAATTCAACGGTGACCCTTGACGACTGTGTGGAACTGAGCCGGATTTTCGAATCGCATTTCGACAGGGAGCAGGAGGACTATTCCCTGACCGTCACTTCAGCCGGGCTGGACTGTCCGTTCAAGGTGCACGGACAGTTCCTCAAGGCTGTCGGAACCGAGGTCGAGGTCTCCCTCAAGGGAGGGAAAAGGTTCAACGCCGTCCTTACATCCGTTTCGGAGAATGGTGTAACCTTGAAATACGAGGCGATGGAGACCGTAGAAGGCCGCAAACGCAAGGTCAAGGTTCAAAAGGAGGAATTCTTCGACTTCGGGGAGGTCAACGCCGTCAGGCCACATATCGTTTTTTAATATTTGATATATAAACATATATATTATATATATCACAATATACCACTAATATATCACGATATACCTTATATTTCAGAACAAGACACATATAACATATATATATACCGACATATAAAATATAAAATCATAAATAATGGAAAAGACAGAACTTAAAGACGCTTTTTCGGAGTTCAAGAATCTGAAGAACATCGACAGGCCCACGATGATGGGCGTTTTGGAGGATGTGTTCCGCACCCAGCTTGCAAAGACCTACGGCTCTGCTGACAATTTCGACATCATCATCAACATTGACAAGGGTGACTGCGAGATTTACTGGAACCGCGAGGTCGTGGAGGAGGTCGAGGACCCCAACACCCAGATTGCCCTTTCAGAGGTGAACAAGGAGGATGACGAGTACGAGATCGGAGAGACCTATGCCGAAAAAGTGGATATGAAAAGCTTCGGCCGCAGGGGGATTCTGAACCTTCGCCAGAACCTCCAGGGAAGGATTATGGACATCGAGAAGGCAAACCTCTACAACAAGTACTCCGGAATGATCGGAGAGATTTTCACCGGAGAGGTTTACCAGACCTGGTCAAAGGAGGCACTCATTCTCGATGAGGACGGGAACGAGCTCAGACTGCCGAAGTCAGAGCAGATTCCGGGAGAGCACTTCAAGAAGAACGACACCGTGAAGGCCATCATCAAGAGCGTGGAGATGAAGAACAACACGACTCCTTACATCGTGCTTTCAAGGACATCAAACGAGTTCCTCGAGAAGTTGTTCGAGCAGGAGGTGCCTGAGATTTACGACGGGCTGATCACAATCAAGAAGGTTGTCAGGGTTCCCGGCGAGCGCGCAAAAGTAGCCGTTGAGTCCTACGACGAGAGGATTGACCCGATTGGAGCCTGCATCGGCGTGAAGGGATCAAGAATCATCGGCATCGTTCGCGAACTCAGGAATGAGAACATCGATGTACTCCAGTGGACAAGCAACACTCAGTTGCTCATCCAGAGGGCCTTGAGTCCTGCGAAGATTTCTTCCGTCGTGCTTGGAGGGCCTGATGAGTCAATCAAGGTGTATATGCACTCCGACGAGGTCCGCAAAGGAATCGGCAAGGGCGGATGCAACATCAAGCTTGCCGGAATGCTCGTGGGCAAGGAGATTGAGGTCTGGAGGGACGATGAGGAGGATGTGCTCCTGAGCGAGTTCTCCAACGAGATTGAGCCATGGATTATCGAAAGGCTCCAGTCAATCGGATGCGACACCGCAAAGAGCGTCCTTTCCTACACCCAGGCTGACATTGCCAAGAGGGCTGACCTTGAGGATGAGCAGGTGGAAGAAGTGTTCCGCATCCTCAAGGAAGAGTTCGAAGAAGACAACGAGTAGCAGGGCTTCCTGCTGGGGTGCGGAAAGGTTCCGCATCATTGTATATTGTAAAATAAAGGGGTATAAAATATGGCAGAAATACGATTAAGCAAACTCACAAAACAGTTCAACATCGGTCTTTCCACTCTTGTGGAGTTTCTCTCAAGCAAGGGTGTGGAGGTCGAGATGAATCCGAACGCAAAGATTTCTGACGAGTATCTGCGCGACCTCGAAGCAAAGTTCGGAGATGAGCAGAAACTCAAGCAGGATTCCGAGAAGGTAGCCATCAAACTTAAGGAAATAATTGAACTCGGCTCGAAAAAGAAGAACCAGGATGTGGAGGAGGATGACGAACCGGTTCAGGAAATAATCATCAAGAGCAACAACTTCACTCCGAAGGCTCCGACTGCGGAGAAGCCGGCCGGAAAGCCTGTGGAGAAGCAGGAGAAGGAGACTGTACCTGCACCGAAGCCTGTTGAGAAGCCTTCTGAGGTGCCTACGGCAGGGCCTGAACCTGTTCAGGAACCGGTCAAGGCCGAGATTCCTGCAGAAAGCGGGACAGAGGTAGAACCTGCAAAACAGGAAACACCTGCCGTGTCCGTACAGGACAGTCCGAACAGTCTGAAGATTGTCGACAAGATTGACCTTTCCAAATTCTCCAAACCGTCCAGGAAGGATCAGGCATCCGTCAATACCCCTTCGGATGAACCTAAAGGACACAATGAGAATGTTCCTGCAAAGCAACAGGAGGTCAGGAAGAGCGAGCCTGAGGTGCAGTCCGGGCAGACAGTGAAGGAAACTCCAAAGGAAACTCCAAAGGAGGAGAAGCCTCACGAGATCAGACACACCAAACTGGAAGTCGAGAAGCTTGCCGGTCCGGTTGTCGTGGACAAGATCGATCTCTCGATTTTCGAGACAAGGAAGAGCGGGAAGAAGCGTGAGAGAATCGGCAAGGGAGGAAGCCAGAAGGTCGACGTGACAAAGGTGCAGGCCGACAACGAATCCTCACGCAAGGACAAGAAGAAACAGGAGCAGGGCAAGCGTGAGGACCGCAAGAACAAACGCAACAGAGGAGCTGAAAGGTTCAAGCCTGCAATGACGGAGGCCGAGACAGAGGAGATGCAGAAGGAGATCCAGAAGCAGATCAAGGAGACCTACGCAAGGATGAACGAGGGGAAGGGCAAGAACAACTTCGGAGCAAAGCACCGCAAGGAGAAAAGGGAGCTTGCTTCACAGAAGATGCAGGAGGAGATGGAGCTTCAGGCACTCGACAAGAAGGTTCTGAAGGTGACGGAATTCGTGACTGTCAACGACCTCGCGACTTTGATGAACAATACTCCGGTGACAAAGGTCATCGGAGCTTGTATGAATCTCGGTCTGATGGTATCCATCAACCAGAGGCTTGATGCTGAGGCACTTGTGCTCGTTGCTGAAGAATTCGGCTATGAGGTTGAGTTCGTCACGGCCGCCCTGACGGAGGCCATTGCCCAGGAGCAGGAGAACGACGATGACGGGAATCTCGTTCCGAGACCTCCGGTCATCACCGTGATGGGACACGTTGACCACGGTAAGACTTCCCTCCTCGACTACATCAGGAAATCCAACGTTATTGCAGGAGAGGCAGGAGGAATCACCCAGCACATCGGTGCCTACAACGTGAAACTCCCTGACGGACAGAGGATCACCTTCCTCGACACCCCTGGCCACGAAGCCTTCACGGCAATGCGTGCCCGAGGAGCCAAGATGACCGACCTCGCAATCATCATCATTGCCGCCGACGATGCAATCATGCCACAGACAATCGAGGCCATCAACCACGCCCAGGCAGCAGGAGTGCCGATGATTTTCGCAATCAACAAGATCGACAAGCCGGGAGCCAACCCTGAGAAGATCAAGGAACAGCTCGCGAATATGAACATCCTCGTGGAAGACTGGGGCGGCAAATACCAGTGCCAGGAAATATCCGCAAAGAAAGGAATCAATGTGGACAAGCTCCTTGACAAGGTCCTTCTGGAGGCCGAGTTGCTTGAGTTGAAAGCCAATCCGTCCCGCAGGGCAACCGGAGCCGTCATCGAGTCCTCACTCGACAAGGGCCGCGGATATCTCGCGACAGTTCTCGTCCAGAACGGGACAATGAGGGTCGGTGACATTATGCTCAGCGGCTGCTACACCGGAAGGGTCAAGGCAATGTTCAACGAGCGCGGTCAGAAGGTTGACGAGGCCGGTCCTTCGACACCGGTTTCAGTGCTCGGACTCAACGGAGCTCCGACCGCAGGAGAGACCTTCAACATAATGGCAGATGAGAAGGAAGCGAAGGACATTGCTAACAAGAGGGAGCAGCTCATCCGCATCCAGGGTATCAAGACCCAGAAGCATATGACCCTCGAGGAAATCGGACGCCGCATTGCCATCGGTAACTTCAAGGAACTCAATGTCATTGTCAAAGGTGATGTGGACGGTTCAATCGAAGCACTTTCCGATTCCCTGCTCAAGCTTTCTACAGAGGAAGTCAGGGTGAATGTCATCCACAAGGCCGTGGGTGCAATCTCCGAGTCCGATGTCCTTCTGGCAGCCGCCTCGGACGCCATCATCATCGGCTTCCAGGTGCGTCCTTCTGCAAACGCGAGGAAACTCGCCGAGAAGGAGGAAATCGAAATCAGGCTCTACTCCGTCATCTACGATGCAATCAACGAAGTCAAGAGCGGTATCGAGGGTATGCTTGAGCCGGAGGAGAAAGAGGAAATCACCGCAACGGCAGAAGTCAGGGAAACCTTCAAGATCTCCAAGGTCGGCACAATCGCAGGATGTATGGTCAAGGAAGGCAAGCTTACAAGGACTGCCAAGGTGCGTGTCATCCGCGACGGCATAGTGGTTTACACTGGAGAACTCGGCTCCCTGAAACGCTTCAAGGACGATGTCAAGGAAGTCTCCGCAGGAATGGACTGCGGTCTTAACATCAGCGGCTACAACGACATCAAGATCGGAGACGTGGTTGAGGCCTATACCATCGTGGAAATTAAGAGGACACTGTAAATAATGAGGCATATAGTTGTATTGATATTGGCATTGTTCATTGCAATGTCGTCATCTAATGCGCAAAATGCCGATAAGACGAATACCGGAAAACAGTCCCGTACCCTGATTGGTGTGGTGAAGGACTCACAGGGGAAAGGACTTCCGGGTGCTGTAGTCTATTTAAAAAGCACGCCGTCGAAAGGCACGGAAACGGATCGTTTCGGTAATTTCGAGTTGAAGGGCCTGCCTGAAGGCTCCTTAACTGTTATAGTGACTATGCTCGGTATGGAAGAGGTGGAGATTCTCTACACCGGACAGGAAAGCACAGTCGTTACTCTGAAAGAACAGGCGCAAAGCATTGATGATGTAGTTGTGACCGGTATCGTCACAAGAAACCGCAATAGTTTTACCGGATCGGCATCGACATTCTCGGGGCAGGAGTTGAAGAAAATTGGCACTACCAACATCCTTCAGAGTCTGAAAACGCTTGAACCTGCGATGACAATCGTGGAAAACAACCTTCGTGGTGCGGACCCGAATACTATGCCCGACCTTGAAATCAGGGGCAAGACAAGTATTGTCGGAGACCTTGAGTCGGACTATGAGAATGTGCCAAACCAACCTCTGTTCATTCTGGATGGGATGGAGGTGGAAATCAGCGCCATAGTCAATCTGAACATAGACAGGGTCAAAAGTGTGACCGTCCTGAAGGATGCCGCCTCCACTGCGATTTATGGTTCAAAGTCGGCCAACGGAGTCATCGTAGTGGAAACCGTTCCTCCTGAACCGGGACGACTCAGGGTCAGCTACAGCGGAAATTTCGGCGTTCAATTCCCCGATCTGAGCGACTACAATCTGATGAATGCCGAAGAGAAACTCACTTTCGAGAAACTTGCCGGCAGATACACCTCCAGAACGGAAACAGAATCCCCGGAGCAGGATGCCCTTGACGAGCTCTACTATTCAAGGCTCAAGGCAGTGCGTTCCGGCGTGGATTCATACTGGCTTTCAGACCCTCTGAGGGTAGTCTTCAACCATTCCCACAATTTGTACGTGGATGGAGGAGACAACAATATGCAGTATGGCATAGGAGTAAACTACGGGAACGAGAAAGGAGTGATGAAAGGTTCCGACAGGGAATTGCTTGGAGGAAACATCCAGGTCAGATACCGGAAGAACAATTTCACATTCTCAAACAACTTCAACATATCCTTGGTCAATTCGGATGCGGAACCTGTTTCTTTCGATATGTTCGCAAACGCCAATCCTTATTACAGGAAATACGCCGATGACGGTTCAGTCCCTCTGCTTCTTGAGGATCCGGCAGTTGCAGGGACCAACATCTACAATCCCCTGGCTCTCTTCAACATCACCAACACAAACCACACCAGGGATTTCGGTATTTCGGACCAGTTTGACCTCACCTACAGGTTCCTCGGAGCTTTTTCCATAAGAGGTACATTCGGATTTATGAAGGACAACGCCGAAACGGAGGCTTTCAAGTCGCCTGACCATCCGGATTTCACAGGAAGCATCGCGGAAAAGAAAGGGTCTTATTCAGAGGACAAGAATGACACATTCAGCTACAACGGAAGAATTGTCCTCAGCTTCGGAAAACTGTTCAAAGGTCAGCACAACGTAAGTGCCAATGCAAGCTGGGACTTCAGTGAGAAAAATCTCAAGAGGACCGGCTACAGTCTGACGGGTTTTGTCGGGGACTATCACAGGAATCCGGCTTTCTCGGCAGGTTTCGACCAGGGAACAAAACCCCTATATTCCAAATCCAGGTCAAGGTCCACGGGTTTCCTGATCAGCGCCAACTATGCCTACAAGGGAAGATATATGGTTGACCTGAATTACAGGCTGGACGGATCTTCAGTCTTCGGAGCCGGCAGAATGTTCACGGGAACCTGGTCATTCGGTGTGGCCTGGGATATAACAAATGAGAAATGGTTCAAGGCTGAATGGGTGAATTTCTTGAAAATAAGGTATTCTGCAGGTAATCCCGGCAATCAGAACTTCGATGCCTATATGTCTTCAGGAATATATGAATACAATCCTGAATATACCAATATCTTCGGGGAGAGTGCCATTCTCAACAAGGCCGCGAACAGAAATCTGGCCTGGCAGAAGACCCTTGACCAGAACATCGGTCTTGACTTTACAGCCTGGGAAGAGAGAATAAGGATGTCCTTCGACTACTGGCACAAGAACACAAATCCACTCCTGGTTTCAATCAGTCTTCCACCGTCTGCAGGACAGACAAGGGCCTACACAAATCTTGGAGGACAGATTTCACAGGGGTTCTCCGGGACGATAAATGTCATCGCCATAAAAAAAAGGGAGACGAGGCTGGGCATGAACTGGTCCTTCCGTCACAGCAAATCGGTTTACACCGGAATAGGCGACAATCTTGAATTCATGAACAATCACGGAAGTTCGGAGGTATTCAGGAGATATTATGACGGTGCCAGTCCTGACGACATCTGGGCTGTCAGATCCCTCGGAATCGACCCGGCAACGGGAAAGGAAGTCTTTCTTACCAGAAACGGGGAATACACATTCCAATACAACGCATCCGACGAGGTCAAGGTGGGGTCCACGACTCCGGACCTTGAGGGAGTTATAGGACTTTCCTTTTACTGGAAGCAATTATCCGCAAGTATCAACTGCCGCTACCAACTTGGGGGGCAAATCTTTGCCTCAGCACTATACAACAAGGTCGAGAACCTCAGTGAACAGCAGCTCTACTACAACGTAGACCGGAGGGCACTCTATGACAGATGGCAGAAGCCCGGAGACGAGGCACAGTTCAAGGCCATAGACAATCTTGATTCCACCCCTATGTCCTCAAGGTTTGTTCTTGACAACAACATCTTCTCATTTGAATCAATATCAGTTGGATATGACACAAACGCGGAATGGCTGAAGAAAATCAGGATTCAGGGAGCATCGATAAGATTGTACGCCAACAACATCTGGAGACTGTCATCCGTGAAGGAGGAAAGAGGCATCGAATATCCATTCTCCAACAGCGTCTCGCTATCAATCAGTCTCAGGTTCTAAGAACTCCCATATATATGAAAAATATGAAAAAATATGTAATATATATGTTTCTGTCGGCTTTTCCACTGATGGCGGTCACCTCGTGCCGTGCATGGCTTGATGTGGATTCTGAGGACAGGATTCTCGAGGACAAATTGTTCTCAAGCACCGATGGATTCTATACGGCACTCAACGGAGTTTATGTGGATCTTGTCAACAGGGATCTCTACAGCGGCACACTTGGGCCTCTCACTGCGGATGTCCTTGCACAGTATTGGAATACGGAGGCGGATTCACATCTGTACGGTTCGCTCTCACTACTTCTGCCTGAAGCGAAAAGAACAGCTGTGAACGGTTTGTGGACAAGAGCATATTTCCTTATTCTGAATATAAACAAGATTATCAGCCACTGCGATGATAAACGGGGAACTGTACTCAATGAAAAGGATTACAGCATAATTAAAGGAGAAGCACTTGCACTGAGGGCTCTGCTGCATTTTGAGCTCCTAAGGTATTTCGGCCCTGTTTTCAGTGTGTCTGCAGGAAAGGATGCGATTCCTTATGTCACTGAACCTGAGCCTCAGGTAAATCCGATTCTGCCGGCGATGAGCGTAATTTCCAAGCTCAATTCCGACATAACGGAAGCCATTGGGTTGCTGGAGGAATATGACCCCGTGCTTGTTTACGGGAAGAACGAGACAGACAATTCAGGACGCAATATCTATGCTTACAGGAACCTGAGGATGAACTGCTTCGCCGTAAAAGCCCTTGGCGCAAGGGTCAATATGTACCTGAGTTATCTGAATGATTACCGTGGGAAAGCACTTGCATATGCTGAGGAAGTTATTCGGGAGGCCTCCGCATTCTTTCCTTTCTCGACAAGGGAGGAAGTGAGCGGGCAGGCCGCAACCGGAAACGTGAATGTCTCTGCCCAGGACAGAATCCTTTCATCCGACATCCTTTTTGCCGTTTACAATATCAAACGCGGGGCCGACATATATGAATATCTGTTCTCCCCTTCTCTTCAAATCAACCGGTTGCTTTCCGTGACCGGCAGTGGATACAGGAGTATCTACCCCGAAGAAAGCGATCTGAGGACATATCAGTGGACTGCCAGAAAGGATGTTGCGGGGAACGACATAATGTGTTTTGTGAAATATGAAGGGATGGAGGTGGATGGCAAATCATATCCATATATGATTCCGGTACTGAGAATGTCGGAGATGTTCCTGATTGCTGCTGAATGTTATGCTGTTGAGGGGAAGGAGGACCTTGCATACGAAAGGCTGAACACACTGAGGAACGCACGGCAGACCTCAAAAGTAACTTCTGCCATAGAGGCGGAAATTGAAAATGAATATGTCAGGGAGTTTGTGGGTGAGGGACAGTATTTCTGGTTCTGCAAGAGAAAGAACTACCATAGTCTCAGCTGTCTGTATGACAGGTCCAGACCGGACAGAAACATTAGCACGGAAGACTATGTGTTTGAATTGCCTCAAAGCGAAGGAGGATTCAGAGAATGAGAAGAATGACAATGGAAATTGCGGCGGCATTCCTGATTGCGGGATGTTCATCCGGTATAGACACCTACACCGGAAATGCAGGTGTGTATTTTGCAATGCCTTCCGGCACATCATACGCCAATTCCGACACGACATACACGGACACTTCAATACTTCCGTTTGTTGTCACTGATGATACTGAAGCCGTTTTCCACCTGAAAATCAAGATTTTGGGGAAAGTAGAAAAATGGGACCGGAAAGTGTCTGTCAGAGTGGTGGAAGAAGAATCCACCACATTGTCTGAGGATTATGATGCTCTTGACCCATATTATATTCTGAAGGCCGGGGAGGTTTTCGGGACTGTTCCCATCAGATTTCACCGCACGGCTTCCCTGGAGGGGGAAGAAAGGACATTGACCGTTGAACTGGTTCCGAATGAGGATTTCTCGCTGCCCATAAGCCTTTGGAGAAATTCGTCAACGGAATACGTGAATGTCATCAGACACAGTATCAGGGTGAGTGACAAATATGTGCAGCTGCCGGGATATGCACCCGGACATTTCGGCCCGTTTTCACAGAAGAAAATGAAAATCCTGCTGGAACTGTTCTCTATGAATTTGATGGATTTCAACGAGAAACTGCCCGTAACGGTAACCAAAGCCCTTGGCCAGAAATTCGACAGATGGCTCAAGGAAATGAAAGCGAAAGGAGAAACGGTGCTGGAAGAAGACGGCTCCGAAATGAAAGCAGGAGATTATATATATCTATGATTGAAAGAATATTGAATATTTCGGGAATAATGAATATTCCTAAACTGGCAATCGCAGCTTTCGTGACGGCCGGGAGTGTCTGCGGATGTTTCAGAGACAAAGGGAATTATGACTATATTGAAGTCAATGAGGCAATTATCTCGGACCATGGATTTACAGAAAAATACGATGTGCGCCTTAATGAAAGTACACTTGACATCGTTCCGGAAATAACATTCACAAAGGACAGCGAGGGAAAAGGAGACTACGGCTACGAATGGGTTGCAGTCGGACAAAACTTCTACAGGGGTCAGAGGTTTACCATAGGTACCGAAAGGGAATTGCATTACCCGGTCAGGCTTGCCGCGGAAGAATACATCCTGTACTTCAAAGTGACCGACAAGTCAACTGATCTTGTTTTCAGCAAGAGTGTCGGTCTGAATGTCAGGTCGCTGTACTCAACCGGATGGCTGCTTGGCGGTGAAGAACCGGACGGGTCGGGTCAGGTAGATATGATCTCGTTCAGTGCACAGACAAAATATCTCACCAGGACTCTGACCTTCAATGATGGTCTTGAAACAGGACCTGTCCGTCTTGTCTGGATTGACAATGATGAATGGACATCTGAAAACAGATTGTATGTTTCCACTGACAGGGGCACATTCAAGTTCGACAGGGAAAGTTTCACCGGTTCCCCTTACACATCTTTGGTACATTCATTCGTTCTGCCGCCTGAGGGAGACTGCGTAATGACTGACAGCCAGAAAATCTCCGACAAGAGACACGTCGTGATTGTGGACTCAAGGGCATACGTGGTGAGTTCGGACGGAGGAATGATCGGGAATACTTTCAGTGTCACTGCCGAGGGACAGGAATGTGAGACTGCACCCAAGATGATGTGCAATCACAAATCCAGGGACATCAGAATGTTCATCTTCCTGGATTCCGTCAGGAAACGCTTCTGCTATATCAGCGGACTGACAGTCAAGGAATTCATCCCGCTGCCCGATTCCGAGGGAGATGCATACAGTTACGACACAATGAAAGATTTCCCGCACGGTCTGGACATGGTGACCGCCGTCAATTCATTTTTCGGATCCGGCCAGAGCGCAGCCATAATGAAGAATCCGGATGACGGTTCTGTCTGGATTTACTGTATGACAGCCAACAACGCGGGTACATACGGAAAAGAAGGCCGTTACAAGGCGGATTTGTCCGTAGCCACGGATTTTGACCGCGCTCAGCACATCGTGATGACCACAAATCACGGTTATCTGATTTATAGTGTGGAGAACAGGTTGTATGGTTTCAATTTCAGGAGCACCCCTCAGACCTGTATTCTGCTGGAGACTTTCAACGCTCCAGTTACCTGTCTCAAGGCGGACAATGAGACCGATGAAAAATATAATGACATCTTTTTTGTTGCGACATACGATGATTCATCTCCGCGCAGCGGAATACTTTATAAATATAAGGTGACAGATTCACCTGACGAAACGGAAATTACAAGACTGGAAAGTTTTGACAAAGGTTTTCTTAAAATTCACAGCATTTGCTATAAACATTTTTAACGATTTACGAAATGAAGTCAAGAAGATTGATGATGACATTATGCTCCCTGCTTTGTGTGGGGGTGCTGGCTTTGGATGCTGCGCCGAAAAGCAGCCCTAAAGTAAAGAAAAAGAAGAAAGGTGCGGTGGAAGCCGTTGACACGGTGAAGAAGGAAAAGAAAGACAAATATGCCGAGGCCATCAAGGATGCAAAGATCTATGACGGTCTGATAAAAATGTATATGACCCCCAAGGAGGAACTCCTCTTTGAAATCAGTGAGGAAAACCTCAGACATCTTTATCTGCTTACCAACAGGCTTACGGAGACCAGCGACGACGCTGCCTTTGCCGCAGGTCAGATGATGGGTAACCAGATAATGTTCAGGATGGAGGCCGATACATCATACGTGCATTTCTACAACGTCTCGACCTACAACCGTCTGCGTCCCGGGGACGAGATTGGAGAAGCCTTTTTCAAGAATCACCGCGACCCTGTTCTCAAGTCATTCAAGGTCAAGGCATTCAAAAAAGACAGCTGTTATCTGGTCGATATGACTTCTTTTTTCAAGTCCAATGAAAAAATCATTACTCCCCTCCAGTACAGTCCCAATATAATGGGGTCGAAGAGCGGAAGTTACGATGCAGAGGCAGCAAGAATTACCGAAGTAAAATCTTTTCCGAAGAATGTTGAGATTTCATCAGTGATGAATTTCAAAAGCGAGCCCTCTCCATATTGGGTGAAGGTTCGCAGATCAATCCTGCTTCTTCCTGACAAGCCTATGAAAGTGCGCTACCAGGACAACAGGGTGGGCTACTTCTCCACTATGTACAACTGGTACAGCTCTGACATTGACAATGTCGAGCCTCGCGAAATCATCCACAGATGGAGACTTGAGCCTAAGCAGGGAGAAGAGGAGGCCTATTTCCGTGGAGAGCCGGTTGAACCTGCCGAGCCCATTGTCTTCTATGTTGATTCATCCTTCCCGGAGAAATGGAAGGAAGCCGTCAAAAGAGGTATTGAAGACTGGCAGATAGCCTTCGAGGCAGCAGGTTTCAAAAATGCCATCATTGCAAGGGACTATCCATCTCCAGCGGATAGCACAGGTTTCGATCCGGATGACATCAGATACAACTGCATAAGATATATTGCAACGGACATTGCCAATGCTTCCGGCCCAAGTTATGTTGACCCCCGCTCAGGAGAAATCCTCGTTGGAGATGTCAACTGGTACCACAATGTCATTTCTCTCGTCAGCAACTGGCGTTTCAGCCAGACTGCGGCAGTTGATCCACGCGTCAGGAAAACCGTAATGGACGATGATGTGATGAATGAATCACTTAGATATGTCGCTTCCCACGAGGTGGGTCATACCCTGGGACTGATGCATAATATGGGGGCAAGCTGGTCTTTCCCAGTGGATTCACTCAGAAGTCCCTCATTCACTCAGAAATACGGAACCACCCCGTCCATTATGGACTATGCACGCAACAACTATATTGCACAGCCGGGAGATTTGGAGAAAGGGGTCAGGATGGTTCCGCCTCTTGTTGGAGTTTACGACATCCATGCAATCAACTGGGGCTACAGAATCTTCGAAGGGAATCTCACTCCTGAACAGGAGAAGACTCTGCTCAACAAAATAGTTCTGGAAAAAGTCACAGACCCGATGTACAGGTTCGGAGCACAACAGTTCCCGAACAGTATCAGTCCAGCGGATCTGACTGAGGATCTTGGCAACGACCATTTCAAGGCCGGAGATTACTGCATTGCCAATCTTAAGAGAATCGTCCCTAATCTTGAGCAGTGGCTCTACAAAGAGGGAGATGATTATATGGAAATCAAGGTAAAGCTATTCAATCTCGTAAACCAGTACAAAAGGGTAGTCTGGCACGTGATGCCTTATCTTGGCGGTGTCTATTTCTATGACTTCGTGCAGGGCGACGGCTCGAATACAAGAGCCCGCGTCTATGTTGACAAGGCAACCCAGAAAAAAGCAATGAACTGGCTTGTGAACGAAGCCCTGACATTCCGCCATTGGCTTCTTCCGGAAAGACTTATGGACATAACCGGCTACGGTTCAGGAGACCTTGACAGTTACCAGAGAGCAGTTGTCGGGAAAATGTTCGGAGCCTCAACCCTTACCTTCATTGCCGAGGGAGAACGTTCCGGACAGAGCGACCTTTACACCCTCGACGGTTATTTGAAAGATGCCGTTGACGCTGTTCTGGTAAATACTCTCAAAAGAAAGAAACTGACAATCGAAGATATGAATATGCAGAATGCGATGGTAGCTTCCCTTGCCGAGCTGTCAGACCTGATCAAGCCTCAGGCTCCCGGAGTCGGTGCTCCCGGACTATCATCCAATGAGACTGCTAACGAGCTGGTGCTCATCCGCGACGCCCTCAGTGAGATGGAACACAGCATCTGCTCTGAGTCATTCTGCAGTCACAGTCATCACCCGGAGCATGATGCAAACGGAATGGAAACTTCATATTTCCGTCAGACGAATGACCTTCCGAAACTATCCGGAGCCCTGGCACGACCTATAGCCTTGAAGGAGCTAAAGAGAACCATATCCATTTACAAGGCCGCTGCAGCATCCGCAGACAGCAGGTCAAAAGCATTCTACCAATACCAGATCGAAAAAGTGGAAAGATTAATGAAATCCCAAAACTAAAGTTAAAAATAAACAAAGTATTATGAACAAAACAATTAAGACATTTGGACTTGTTGCCGCAATTGCGGCAGCCTCCAGCCTTGCATCTTGTGTATCCAAGAACAATCCTGAAGATGAATCTGGTGCAGCTACCATTGAATTTGCAAATCCTGCAGACAGTAAAATCTTCATCAATGAAGGTCACACTGAAACCGTGAGAATCGATCTCAATCTGAACAATCTCACGAAGCAAGACCTTGTTATTGAAGCAAAATCCAATCCTGACAAATGGTGTGCAGCCGACTTTGCGGACAAAGAGGATGCAATCGTCGTTACTCCGGGAGCAAACGAAAGTGAGGAGGACCTCGTTGCCGTATTTGAGGTAAAAGCAACAAAAGAAGGAGTGAATCCTCTGACATTCACCGTTACCAGCGTCGGAAGTGCAACCGAGAAATACATCAGGGTTACGGCGGAACCGGAATTGACAGAAGGAAAATATGGCACCATCACTTTCAACCCTTCACCTGCCGGAGCTACCCTTGTACTGAAAGTCGAGACCAATCTTGAAAAATGGTATTTCGGAGACTTAAATATGGTAACTGATGATGAAGACAACCCGATTAAATGGTACACTTTTGACAAAACCAGCGGCAGGAACGGAGAGAGCCTTACCATAACATTCTCTGCCAACAGCACCACCGATGATAGGATGACCTCCATATGTCTTGATGAGACAGAGGGTTCATATTACTCGTCGTATTTCTCCGTTATGGTTACACAAGGAGCAAAGCCTGCTACCAGCGTATCTATTTCCGTATACGATGAAAACTATGAACCGCAGCCGGTTTCAGACAAGACATACAATGTTCCATTCGGGAAAGATGACAACGGCATTAACTGTTCACTGGACTTTGAAATTGAAAAAGACGGGAGCGTTGATTTCCTGTTCTGCAAGAGCGGCAGTACGGAAAAAGATCCAGCAATTGAGGGTGTTGACAATCCTTGGGTAAAGTTATCTGCCACGTCCGGTATTTACAGTCTTATTCCGAGTGCAAACAAAACAGGAAAAGACAGGACGACCGATTTTGTAATCTTCTCTGCCGGAAGTTCCACTGAACTCTTCAGGTTCACGATTACTCAGGCCGGGGAATAACGAAGAAAGAGGGGCACCACAAAAAGAGGGCACTGAAAAAGTTCCTTTAAGGCCTCTCAAATAATCATCGAGGATATGTTCAATTAGTTTGGACATATCCTCATCTTTATAGAATGTTCAGTCTGAAGAACTCCTCCAGAGGTAGTCCTTCCGGACTTATGATGAACGAGTTGACTATATGCTTCCCGAATTTCTTCCTACATCACCCAAGGTCCACCCGGCCTATTTTTCAAGCCATGATGTCAATGCCGCGATGTCTTCGTATTTCGGTGTGTCTTCCGTAAAGGCCGGGAAGAAACTGCGGATTTCGCTGTAGGCCTGTGCAGTGCGCGGGGCGAGTCTGTCAGAGATTTTCAGGATGTCAACTGCCTGGACCATACCCATATACAGGATTGAAAGCACCTGGAATGAGTTTTCGATGACCTTTGCGGCAATGAGGGCCGAATTGGTGCCCATACTCACGATGTCCTGGTTGTCGTTGTTGTTCGGAATGCTGTGCACATACATCGGATTGGAAAGGGTCTGGCATTCCGCTGTGGTCGATGTGGCGGTGAACTGGGATGCCTGCAGGCCGTAGTTCAGTCCGAGCACGCCCATATTCACGAAAGGAGGAAGAATCTCGTTGATGCGGTCGTGGAAAAGATAGTTCAACTGCCTCTCACAGAGCATTGTCATCTTGGTGACTGCAATCTTCAGTTTGTCCATCTCGAAAGAGACATAGTCTCCGTGGAAGTTTCCGCCGTGATAGACATTCCGGGTGTCAGGATCCACCATCGGGTTGTCACAGGACGAATTTACCTCATTCACAAGGACTTTCTCCGCATTCTCAAGCTCCTCCAGGACAGGGCCGAGAATCTGTGGAACGCATCTCAAAGAGTAATAGGGCTGAACCTTGTGTGCAAAAGTCTTCTCAGTGTGCTTGCGGTCGTAGAGTTCACTCTCGCGCTTGAGTACGCAGGCACTCCCGGCAACATATTCCCTCATCATCCTTGCTACCTCCCTTTGTCCGTGATGCAACTTTGCCTCGTTGATCGGTTCTGCCATAAAATCGTCGTACGAAGAGGCTATTTCATTCATCATCACCGAAGCAAGGACAGCCTTGTCAAAAAGTCTCTGCGCACGGACGAGGTTCACTATTCCGATTCCCGTCATCACCGAAGTCCCGTTCGTGGCAGAAAGGCCCTCGCGGATGTGCATTTTCAGCGGTTCTATGCCCAGTTTACCAAGCACCTGTGCCGTCGGGCAGAGTTCACCCTTGTAGAATACCTCACCCTCACCGATCAGAGCCAGGGCGATGTGAGCGAGCTGGACAAGGTCCCCGCTCGCGCCGACGCTTCCGTGCTCCGGGATATAGGGATATATACCGTTGTTTATGAAAGATTTGAGAATATCCACAAGTTCTCGGTGAACACCGGACTTTCCCTGAAGGAATGTCATCAGGCGGGCCATCATAGCCGCTCTGACATAGATAGTGTCAAGAGGTTTGCCCGCACCTGTCGAATGGCTGCGGATGATGTTGTACTGGAGTTGTGTGAGATACTCATCATCAACACGGTACTGAGCCATAGGGCCGAATCCGGTGTTGATTCCGTAAATAATCTTGTCCTTCGAAAAATCCTTAAGGAACTCATAACTCCTGTCCACCTCGGACATTGCATCCGAAGAGATTTGTACAGGAGATTTCTCAAATATGATTTTGACCAGTTCGTCAAGACTGATCCTTTTCCCAATCTCCATATCAAATTCACATAGGCTAAACGGGGTACAAATTTATAAGGAAATGAGAAATATTCAAACAAAGAATATAAAAACCCTATTTTGTGTGTCCGAACATAAATCCGAGGAAAAATCTCGGTCCGGAGGTAAAGTCACTTTCCACCTTGGTAAGAGGAAGCATATAATCGACCTTCATCACAAGATTCACCTTCGGAGTCATTGCAAACTCAACTCCCACGAAAGGGGAAGCCAGGCAGAAACCGAACTTTCGGAAGGCCATCGTACCGTCTTCCGTCACAAAGTCATTTCCGGCATCTTCCAGAATGACGGTATTTGACTGGCTGCCACCTCCGACAAGGGCCCCGACAAAGATTTTCCAGCGCTTGAGGGTCCAGAAGCTATCAGCAATCACACCACCGTAGGACAAGCGGGCGGAGCTCTTGTGCTCACCCCAAAGCATTGTCGAGACGGCGCCTTCACCACCCACACGGAGATGGTTCCCGAAAATGAAACGCATTGCTCCGCCGATGCCAAAAGGTGCACCTGCCATCCTGGCGTCACGGGTCTGTCCGGTCCCCGCCATTGTGTAGGTTACATTACCGGCAGAAAGATAGCCGGTGTGGAGCATCATACCGCCAATGAAGCCTCGGTAGGCCATCTTACCACGGTTTCTCTTATCCTTATCCTGTGCATTGTCAGAAGCCGCAACACACACAGAAAAAGCCGCCAGGAATATTATTGAGGCGGCCACGCGCAGGAATCTCATCGTCTGTTGTCTGATATTAATAATAATTATTTGGTTGAAGGTACAATCTCCTTACCGAAAGGAATGAGTGCCATAAAAGCCATCTTGAAATGCTGGAGACCGAAAGGAATACCGATGATGGTGATGCAGAAGACCACACCTGCCGTTATGTGTATCATCGCTATCTCAATACCTCCGACAAGAATCCAGATTACATTCATAAAGATGGCAAGGCAACCGTTGTCATTGGCATTGGAGACGACCTCCCTCCCGAAAGGCCATAGTGCAAACCCGGCCATCTTGAAAAGTTGATAACCGAAAGGAATACCGATGATGGTGATGCAGAAAAGCAGCCCGACCACAAAATAATAGAGGCTGATAATCAGACCCCCGAGCAAAATCCAAAGTATGTTTCCCAAGAACTTCATTCCAAACAATTTTTGTTTCGCAGGAGCGAAACAGGATAACAAAGTGCAAATATATACAATATTATATATACTTTTGCCACAAAATCAGACAAGGACAATGGAAAATGACGAAAAATATATGAGAGAAGCCCTTCTTGAGGCAGAATATGCCGCATCAGAAGACGAGGTTCCCGTTGGGGCGGTAATCGTGTTCAGGGGCAGAGTCATCTCAAGAGGGCACAATATGACCCAGAGACTTAACGACCCGACAGCCCACGCTGAAATGATAGCCATCACTTCCGCTTTCGAGGCAATTGGAGGTAAATATCTGAATGACTGTACTTTATATGTAACCGTTGAACCCTGTCCGATGTGCGCCGGGGCCCTTGCCTGGGCACAGATTGGGAAAGTTGTTTACGGAGCGATTGACCCTAAACGGGGATTCTCCCTTTTTTCCCCTTCCCTGCTCCACCCCAAGACACAGGTAACAGGAGGAGTGCTTGCAGAGGAATGCGGAAAAATGGTTTCAGACTTTTTCGCCGCCAAAAGAAATTGAGATGGGTGGGCTTGAGACACTCGGCCTTCTGGGGCTTTTCATCGGCACCTTCCTTGCCGCCACCGTCGTTCCTTTCAGTTCAGACGTACTTTACTTTGCCATCCTTGCCTCAACGGCAAACCCCTGGGGATGTCTTGTCGTGGGCACTCTCGGTAACTGGCTAGGCAGTCTGGTCACCTACTGGATAGGATGGATCGGGAAATGGGAATGGATTGAGAAATGGTTCAGAGTCAAGCCGGAGACCCTCGAAAAACAAAAGCGGGCCATTGACCGCTACGGCGTCTGGCTCGCTCTTCTTGCATGGGTTCCGTTCATCGGAGATGTCATCGCAATTGCCCTGGGATTCTACCGCACCCGTCCCCTGATGACAGCCATCCTGCTGCTATTCGGCAAATTCGCACGCTTCCTTGTCTGGAACCTGGTTTACGGGTTGATCTGAGCAACAATAGGACAATATAATAGATTATCCAGCGAAATATTACTTCACGAACTGCGCCCTGAGTTTCTCAGTCTTGGCATCAGCATCAGCACCGTGGGCACCGAAGTAGAATTTGATCTTCGGCTCGGTTCCTGACGGACGCACTGAAACCACGTCGCCTTCCTCATTGAAGAACTGGAGCACGTTCGACTTCGGCAGACCGGTCTCCTCAGGCTTGTTGTAGTCAATCACCTTGACAACCGGTGAACCGGCGAGCTGTGCAGGCGGGTTGGCACGCATATCCGTCATTATTGCAGCGATTTCCTCCGCTCCTTCCTTGCCCTTGCGGACCAGCGAAGTGAGGGACTCCCTGTAGTAGCCGAACTCTGCGTAGATGTCCTGGAGCAGCTGATAGAGGGTCTTGCCCTGGTCGGCAGCCCAGGCGGCGCACTCTGCAACCATTGCGCAGGAGATTGGCGCATCCTTGTCACGGACGAACTCACCTACATTGAAGCCGTAGCTCTCCTCGCCTCCGCAGACGAACTCGGCCTTGCCCTCGTTCTTCTTGATTGTGTCGGCAATGAACTTGAAGCCTGTGAGCACATTGTAAACCTTCACCCCGTACTTCTGAGCGATTGCCCTGATGAGCTCGGTGGTCACAATAGTCTTGACAACATACTGTTTTCCATTAAGTTTGCCAAGCTCAGACCAACGGCGGAGGATGTAATAGGTGAGGATTGCTCCTGTCTGGTTACCGTTGAAAAGGACCATCTTGCCCTCGTTGTCGCGAACGGCGATTCCAAGACGGTCAGCATCAGGGTCTGTCGCCATCACGATGTCGGCGCCCTCCCTGTCAGCAACCTTAACTGCCAGCTCAAGGGCTGAAGGCTCCTCGGGGTTCGGAGATTTTACTGTCGGGAAGTTTCCGTCAACCACATCCTGCTCAGGAACGTGGTAGATGTTCTTGAATCCAAGCTTCTGGAGGAATTCAGGCACGATTTCCACACCTGAACCGTGGATAGGAGTGTAAACAATCTTCAAATCGCTGTGCCTCTGCCTTGATTCAGGAGAGAGCATCAGTGTCATCACTGAATTGAGGTAGGCCTCATCCATTTCGTGGCTCATAGTCTCGACCGGAGCTGCGTCAGGGCCTTTCTCAAAACGTACCATTGAAGGGTCGGTAATCTTTGCAACCTCGGCAACGATATCCTTGTCAACAGGAGAAGTGACCTGTGCTCCGTCTGACCAGAAGACCTTGTAACCGTTGTACTCCTTCGGGTTGTGCGAAGCGGTGATCATAATTCCGGCATTGGCTTTCTTTGTCCTTACGGAGTAGCTCATCAGGGCAATCGGATGGAGTTTGTCGAAGATATACACCCTGATTCCGTTGGCCGAAAGCACGTCGGCGGTAATCTGTGCGAAGTAGCTGCTGTTGTTGCGGCTGTCGAATGAAATGCAGACGCTCAGAGGGCCTTCACAGTTGGCTTTCATATAGTTGGCAAGTCCCTGCGTCGCCATTCCAACAGTGTACTTGTTCATCCTGTTGGTTCCGACACCCATAATTCCGCGGAGTCCGCCGGTACCGAACTCAAGGTTGCGGTAGAATGCATCTTCCAATGCGACAGGGTCTTTCATCAGTTCCCTCACCTCATTTTTGGTCTGCTCGTCGTAGTTGCCGTCGAGCCAGCTCTGCGCTGTCTGTCTGAAATCTCTTTCCATATTCAATTGTGTTATTATGTGATTTTCGGAATATTCAGGAATCTTCAATATTTCATAAAATCTAACAAAATTAGAAAATATATTATAAATATCCTACTTTTGCAGAACAAATAAAATCAGATGACCGACTTCGCCAAATTCATCACCGTGCACGAGGACGACGACACGGACAGGCTTATTCTTTCGAGGGACAAATGGGAGGGGATTGACATACCTTTGGCAGTCAACACCATACTCGGAAGACGGAAGATGCGCCACAAGGTTCCGCAGTGGTTCAGCTGCAACGAGATCATCTATCCTTCAAAACTTTGTGTGGAACAATGCTCGTCCGAGGTGACGGCACGGCTCAAGATGGAGATGATTCTCCAGTACGCAGGAGCGTCGCACAGCGGAGGGGATGGCATCAGAATCGCGGACCTGACGGGAGGGCTCGGGGTAGATTCGTTCTTCTTTGCAACAGTCTCGGAGAAAGTGCTTTACAACGAGGCGGACCCGGTGCTTGCCGGGGCGGCGGCGCACAATTTCGAGGCTTTGGGTTTACGGAATATTGAAACCTGCAACTTTCTTGTAGTGGCCGGGAATGAAGGAGGGACTGCGGCAGACTGCGGAGCCTCAAGTTCTGCAACCGTAGGGGAAATCCTGGGGGACTTCGGGCCGGATGTCATCTATCTGGACCCGGCAAGGCGGAGTGAGAATCGCAAGGTTTTCCTGATTGAAGAGTGTAAACCGGACATACTTGCCCTGAAGGAGAGTCTTCTCGAGGCGGCAAGGTTTGTGGCAGTGAAACTCTCACCTATGGCAGACATCACAATGGTTCTGAACAGGCTGGGCCGCTGCTGCAGGGAGATTTCCGCAATATCCGCCGACGGGGAATGCAAGGAAATCGTGGTGCTGATGGACAGGGAATATGAAGGAGAGTGCATCATTTCCGCCAGGACTCAGGGGGCTGTCTTCCAGTTTCTGAAAAGGGAAGAGGAAGAGGCTGAGGCGACATTTGTAAAGAACATCGTCATTTCGGACTGCGGAGAGTCCGGGCAGGAGGATTCGGGGACGGAACTGTCTGAGGGGAAGATTCTGCTGGAGCCGGACAAGGCATTGATGAAAACGGCCCCGTTCAAACTGCTTTGCAGCCGCTACGGAATTGCAAAACTCGGAGTTTCAACGCATTACTATCTGATTCCACTTTCCGGGCAGCTGCTGTTATCCCGGGAAGATTCCGAAGATGATTGCCAACTGCCAGTCCGGAAAGTTTCCTCTGGCGGGGCACTGTTCCGCTCATTCAGGATTCTGAAGGTGCTGCCTTTCGACAAACGGGGCATCAAGGCAGTGCGTCAGGAATATCCCGATGCCAGCGTGACCGCACGCAACTTTCCCCTGGATAGCGCTGCCCTGAGAAAGAAACTTGCCGTCGGTGAATCAGACCTCATACACATCTTCGGGCTGAAGGTCCTTGAACGCAACTGCCTCATTGTCACGGAAAGAATACTCTTCACTTCTTCCTGAAGAAGAACGACTTCTGGGCACGCTTGCGTTCCAGATCCTTTTCCACGAAGACTTTCTGGAGATTTTTCGGGTCGAGACCGGTGTAGAACATCACGGAGGAAGTGGTCATAGGAGTTGGGGTAAAGTCCTGAACCTGGTCCATATACAAACCTTTCAGTGCGGGATTTCGGGAGAGTTTCTCCATTTCGCGCATTCCGCAGCCCGGATGACCGGAAATGAAGTAAGGAACCAGCTCACATTTTCGGGAGGAGGAGCGGACGATGCTGTCGAACTCCAGCCGGAGCCTCTCGAAGAGCTTGAAGGACGGCTTGGCCATAAGCTTGAGAACGGAGTCCTCGGTGTGCTCGGGCGCAACTTTCAGACGGCCCGAGGTGTGGTCCAGGACAAGTGCCTTGAAATATGGCCGGGAACTCTCGTCCACAAAACCCTTTTCATTCAGGAACAGGTCGTAGCGGATTCCGCTGCCTATGTAGGCGTGCCGGATACCCTTTACCTTTGCAATCCTCTCATACAGAGCCAGAAGCCTTTCGTGGGAACGGTCCATATTCGGACACGGTGATGGAAACAGACAAGATTTCCTTCTGCATTTTTCACACAGAGACGAATCCTTCCCGTGCATTCCGTACATATTCGCTGTCGGAGCACCCACATCGGAAATATTCCCTGCAAAGCCCGGCAGGTCATTCAGCGCGGCAACTTCCCTGAGAATGGATTCCTCACTGCGGGACTGGATGAACTTGCCCTGATGCGCGGCAATAGTGCAGAAATTGCAGCCTCCGAAACATCCACGGTGGGTGTTCACCGAAAATTTGATCATGTCGTATGCAGGAATCCTCTTACCCTTGTAGCGCGGATGCGGAAGTTTCGTGAAAGGCAGGTCCCAGAATGAATCCATCTCAGCGGATGTGGCCGGAGGATAAGGCGGATTGACCTGCACGTAACCTTTCCCGACCGGCTCCACAATCACCGGAGGGGTCATCATATTTGCACAGGTCTCGATGAGATGGAAGTTCTCGGCGAAGGCTTTCTTGTCCTTCTGACAAGATTCAAATGAATGAAGGAAAAGGGCATCCTTCACGCGGCAACGCCCGTCGCTGTAGAAGGCTATCTGACTTATTTTCCTTATGTCGGAGACATTCCTCCCGGACTCGATTGCCCGTGTAAGTTCCAGCATAGGTCTCTCCCCCATCCCGTAGCAAAGATAGTCCGCCCCGCTTGGAATCAGCACTGACGGCAGCAGGCAGTCCTTCCAGTAGTCGTAATGGGTGAGCCTGCGCAGGGAAGCCTCGATTCCTCCGATGACCACCGGTACATCCGGCCAGAGTTTCTTGAGAATCTGCGAATAGACCGTGACGGCATAGTCCGGTCTTTGCCCCGCCCTGCCCTCAGGAGTGTAGGCATCGTCGCTGCGGAGCCTCTTGGAAGCCGTGTAATGGTTCACCATCGAATCCATCGCCCCGGCATTCACTCCGAAATAGAGCCTCGGAGCACCCAGTTTCCTGAAGTCGCGCAAATCGTCACGCCAGTTAGGCTGTGGCACGACAGCCACCCTGTAGCCGTGTTTCTGGAGCCATCTCGCTATGACAGCTGTCCCGAAAGAGGGGTGGTCGATGAAGGCATCACCGCTGAAAAGAATCACGTCAATGTAGTCCCAGCCGAGTGCCTGGACCTCTTTCACGGAAGTCGGTATCAAGTAGTCATTCATCTGGTCAGCAGCCAATAACGCCAGAACTCACGGTTGGCAGCCTCAAAATGGTCTTCCTGGTAACCCCTGTAACCGTGCATCCCGTCAGGATAAATCATAAAATCGAATTTCTTCCCGCATTTCTGCAATCTGTCGATCAACTGCAAGGTATTCTGGAAATGCACATTGTCATCCCCCGTTCCGTGCGTCAGTTTCAGCATCACAGGCACATCCCCGCAGTAGGATGCCGGATAGCCCTCGACATAATCAAGCACACAAGCGGAGGCATACCCCTGCGGATTCAACTGCGGAGTGCTCATAAAACGCTCAGTGTAATGCGAATCGTAAAGCATCCAGTCATACACTCCCCCTCCGGCAACCCCGCAACGGAACTTGTCAGGATGCCTCATCAGAAGCATCGCCGTCATCGTTCCCCCAAAGGAAAAGCCCTCTACACCGATTCTCCTCCCATCCACGAAAGTCAGAGAGGAAAGGAAGTCCGCCCACTGTGCAAAATCCCTCACAGGCATTTCCGTCAGGTTCAAATGCACCATATCCATTCCCTTGCGTCCATTGTGCCCGGCAGCCCTGCAATCCGCAACCACCTGAATTATACCGTTTTCCGCCCACCAGGCATTCTTCTCGGGATTCACCCAGCGGTCACGCACAACAGGAGTGTCCGGCCCCCCGTAAATGTCCAGATGAACCGGATACTGCTCCTCCGAATTGAAATTCTTCGGGAAAGTGATTGCACAAGGAAGTTCGAAACCGTCGGAAGTAGTCATATACATATACACCGGAAGTGCATATTTATCAGCGGAATATGATTCACCTGCCATGTCCGCCACCGTCCTTGTACGCTCCGGACAGGCTGTTTTCGAGACACAAATCTTCGTCGGAACCGACGAATTGGAAAGCGATGAAGCGAAATATCTTCCGTCAGGAGAAAAACGGACCCACGACACATTCAGCGAAAGATCAGTCAGATGTTTTATATTTCCTTTATTATCAACGGAATATAAAACACTCCTGAGACGTTCGTCCCTTTTTGCCGTGAAATACACCGTTCCTGTCTTCTCGTCCACACGAACCACGGAAACGTCCCAGTTCTCTCCGTCGGTAAGCCGTCGGAAAGTCTTGCCGTCGTAGGAAAGAAAATATATCTGTTCCCAGCCCGTCTCAAAGGATCTAACCATATAAAGACCTGATTCAGTGAAATATACATTCTCCATCCAGTCAATCCAGGTCGGATATTCCTCGTGATACACCTGCTGCTTGCTCCCGTCTGAGGCATCCACCTTGTAAAGGTCGAGGGTGTTCTGGACCCGAGGCATCCTTGAGACAAAGAGCGAACGGCTGTCCCCACTCCAGAAAGGCGTGCCGAAATACTGGTCCTGCTCCGGGTCAAAATCTGCCCAGACAATCCCGGGAGAGGATTCCACCTCGCCTGAAGACTCCCCGAGGGTGACGATTCCGATTCTTACCTGCGGGTTGACTTCCCCTGCCTTGGGATAGCGGGTCTCCCTCAGGACACCGTCCTGACCCCGGGCGGAATAGATTGGGAAAAGCGGAACCTTGGTGTTGTCGAAACGGTAGAAACCGATCCGCCTGCTGTCACCCGACCACCAGAAAGCCCTGTAACGGGACGGCCTTCCGAAGATTTCCTCATAATAGACCCAGGAGGCATAGCCATTGAGTATCAAGTCAGTACCATCGAAGGTAAGCCTTGTCTCCTTTTGTGCGGAAATGTCATAGAAATAAAGGTCGTTGTCCTTTGTGTAGGCAATCTTCGAAGAATCCGGCGAAAAGGTCATATTCACCGCCCCTTCTATGGTCACGGGAAAGTCCGTATATTTCTCCGGAGCGGAAACCCCATGCATCATCTTGTCTGCAGAGGCATCATAGACAAAAGCCGTGGAATCGGTGTAGGTTCCGTCGTAAGAGAAGATTATCTTCTTGGAGTCCAGCCATTTGCAGGCTTTGGGAACAGGTCTGAAATCACTCCCGGGTCCCTCCTCGGCAGAGGCGGCCGCGCACGAAAGCGCAACAAGAGAGACCATAGCACTAAAAAACTTCTTCATTTCACTCAAACATTTCATCCTTGAAATTCACGAAATAAACTTTCTCCACACCCCTCGTGACGGCGGTGTAGAGCCATTTCAGGTCATCGGTGGTCAATTCGTCCTGCCAGATGGGATTGTCGATGAAAACGCATTTCCACTGTCCTCCCTGGGACTTGTGGGCTGTTATGGCATTGGCATACTTCAGCTGGAGGGCATTGTAGTAAGGATCCTCCCTGACGGCCTCATATCTCTTCCGTTTTGAGGTTATGTGGGCATAGTCCGCATCAACGCCGGCGTAGAGCATGTTCTGCTGTTCCCAGGTCAGGGAAGCGCTCTCCGAATCAAGGGTGTCGAGGATGACCTTGGCGACGAGTTCCTGGTCGTCATAGTCCGGGAAACATAGCCTTGCCTTGGCGAAATGCAGACCGTAGCGTTCCTCGTAGGAGGATATGCTCAGGAGTTCAGCCATGTCGCCGTTCGCAATGTAGTCCATACCCTCGATCTGTCCCTCGAACTTGTAGCAGTTCTTCACAATCATCAGCCTGTCGCCACGGACAAGCCTCTCCTCCTTGAACTGGACTGCGGAACGGATGCCGGCATTGTACTTGATTGCCCTTTTGTTCGAACGGCAAAGCACAATCACCTCATCGTTGCCGTAGTGTGCGTAGGAATCCGACAGTTTTTCTATCAGGTCACCCCCACCGATTCTCTCAACATCATCGAATCCTCCGGTCGAGAGTTCAAGACAATCGAGAGGAAGGGCATCAAAGCCTTCAGTTTCCTCGATCAACTGCCTGATTTTCGTCGCATTGGTCAATATCCCCGACTCCTTCCGCTGCCTTACGACCGTTGAAAGGGAGGAGAATGTCACCCCTCCGACCATCGACATATAATCCTTTGACAGAGCAGGACTTGCATCAAGTCCGACCGGAGGAAGCTGGGCGGAGTCACCGACCATTATCAATTTACACTCCACTCCCCTGCGGACGAATGAGACAAGGTCCTCCAGAAGATTCCCCGTACCGAACTGGGAGGAGTTCTGTCGCGAATCCGAATCAATTCCGATCAAAGAGACCTCATCCACCACGAACAGGGTGTTCTTCATCTTGTTGACATACAGGGAGAACTCTCCGAAACCGTCCCCACCGACAGCCCTCTGACGGTAGATGTGCTTGTGGATTGTGCTGGCAGGGCATCCGGAATACCCTGAAAGCACCTTTGCGGCACGTCCTGTCGGGGCAAGAAGAACACAGGGGATGTGGAACTCCTTCATCGTGTTGATTATAGCAGACATCGCAGTTGTCTTTCCGGTTCCGGCATATCCGTTCACGACGAGTATGTCCGAATCATCCGAGCAGATGAAACCGGCGGCATCGCGGAGCAATTTCTGCTGACACTGCGTAGGCTCATATTTCAGATTGGAAAGAAAGCCTGAATAGAGAAAGTCCGCCCTTGCCATCAATGTCTCCTTTTGAAAATGAAGGTGAACACCGCAAGAACCGGATATATTTCAAGACGGCCGAGAATCATCAGTATGGAATAGATGAACTTTGCAACCGCAGGCTGGGAAGCGAAGTTCCCGAAAGATCCGAGTTCTCCCAAACCGGGACCCACATTTCCCATCGAGGCAACAGTCCCGGAAACAGCAGGAAGGACATCCACCCCACACAAAGTCAGAAGCAGAATGCCTATTATCATTATCGAGCAATACAAGATGACATACAGGAGCACAGGGAGCGCCTCGCTGTCAGTCAGGTAATGCCCTCCGGCCCTGATTTTTGAAACTGACGATGGATGAAGTCCGGAACGGATCTGACGGGCAAGCGTCTGAAAGACGATGTAAAGCCTGTCGGCCTTCATACCTCCGACGGTCGAACCGGAACATCCGCACTGCAAGGATGCGAACAAAAGTACAATGCCACACATAAAAGGCCAGGAGGCATTGTCAACGATTCCGAAACCTGTCGTGGTCACATAGCAGCATACCTGCAGGAACGAATCCGAGGCAGCCTTGAACCAGGAATCGCAATTACCCTGCAGCTTGAGGGAAAACATTATCAGAAGCGACATCACAAGTATGGAAGCGATGTAGTACCTGAAGACCGGATTCTTCACAAGGGGTTTCACGGAACGGGTGATGATGACAGAATAGACCAGACCGAAATGGAGGGAGGCCGCCAGCATATAGAAAGCTACCGCATAATTGATTGCGGTCGAGCCGAAATGCGACACCGAAAGGTTCTTGGTGCTGAATCCGCCGGTCGAAACGACACTGAAGGCGTGGTTCACGGCATCGAAGAATGACATTCCGAGAATCCAGAAAGTCAGAGTGGAGAATATGGTGATTCCGAGATAGACCGACACGATGATCCGCACGGTCTTCATCGACCTTGAGCGGTACCCCTCACGGGAAAGGGAGGAAAGTTCCAACTTGGAGAGTTTCAGACGGAAAGGGCTTGCCGACGGGAGCACCAGAAGCAGGAAAACCACAACTCCCAATCCTCCGATGAAATGCGTCGAGGACCTCCAGAAAAGCAGACCTTTCGGCAGGGCCTCAATGTCATTCAGGATGGTCGCCCCAGTGGTAGTGTAGCCGGAGACACTCTCGAACCAGGCATTCGTGATGGTGAATTCCCCTCCCCAAAGTACGTAGGGCAACATTCCGAAAATGAACGAAAGCAGCCAGGACAGCACGACAATCAGAAAACCGTCCGAGACGGAGATGGCAACGGATTCCCTGACAAAGACGAAAGGGAACGCCCCGAAAATAAAGGTTATTATGAAACTGATGGCAAGGGGCGCAAAAGCCGAATCCATCCCGTTGAAAACTGACACCAGCATCGACAGGAACATAAAGAGGGCACTGACCAGCAAAGCCAGTCCAACATTCTTTGATATTACCCTGATGTTCATCGCAGTGACTACTCCTGTACTGATTCGACAGCCTCGATCATTCTGTCCCTTTCGTCCTTGAGGGACTTGTTTCTGCGTCTCAGTTCGACATTCTCATCAACGACCTCCTTCAATTCCCCGTTCAGTTCCGCAAGCTGGTCCGTCCCGTCAAAGGTGCAGTTGTAGCTTCCTCCCGTCAAACCGTAGTTCTTCAGGGACGCAAGCATCTTGTAGATCGGGCGTACATAATATGCGGATATGAAGAAATACAAGAGGGCAATCAGGATGAGTCCCGCACCCACCGACACGATTCCCGGGATGATGCTCCTGTAAAAACTCTGCTGGAAAGTCAGGGAATTGGCGTGGAGTTCATCGTAGGCCACGGCAGTCAGTTTCTCGATGTCGCTTCTGAGCCTCTGGTAACGGGGCTGGAGCCTTTCGAAATACCATTCCCTCGAATTGATAAAATCCGACATCATCACCTGCTCGAACTCAAGGGAGGTGAGCATATATGCCGTGTAGGCATAGACGACGGAGTCCGTGATCGGGTTCGCCTTCTTGGAAGTCAACGAATTGCGCAGGCTGTCACAGGAGTCCAGAAAAGCCGCCCTGTCGAAGTCCGGAAGCTTACCCCCTTCGTCATCCCCGATTGCGGCGAGCATCTTCAGATTGTACTCGTCACTCTTGGATGCAAGTTTCTGGGCAGCATTGATGTTGCGGATGTTTGCCGCCACCTGATCCGACACGTAGGTGCTCATCCTGCGGAACTCCAGCACGGAGATGACGCTTGAAAGAAGCAGCATGGCAGCAATGGACCCCAGCCCAAGTATCAGTTTGGTCTTCATCGAGAGCTGTCCCCCGCCCAATTTCTTTCTTGTAATACCGCGCATTGACTTTTGTTTTTCAAACAACCGGCAAATATACTACTATTCCGTTTCTTTTCAAATCCAGTCTCAGAAAAGCAGGTCCATATCCCGTTCCATCAGAGGTCCTGCCAGGGATTCCGGGACGAATTTCCATCCGCCTATGACCTCCGGGGCGCCTGTCACGACCGGGTCAATGGCTCCGCATTCCTTCAGATAATCGTAAAGGAGGTCACGGATTTCAGGATACCTGGCAACAAGTCGTGTCTCCATCTTCTCCGAATCAATTCCGGCCGACTTCAGCAGTCCGCCTCCGCCGCTGGCCCTGTAGGAGTTCATTGCCACGACATATTCCCTGTTCAGACAGAATTCCTTTCCGTCGGCAGTCGAGATGATTTCCACACGCTTCCCGAGAGGTTTCGTGACATCCACCGTGTAAACCAGCCCCGCAGCGGAATCCAGATTGTAGGCACGGCCGACAAAAGACCATCTGTCCTGACCTGTGCGTGGATCAGGAGCCGCAGTGATTTTCAGCAGATGCTCATCCTCCGATTTCCCGCTGACAGTGTTTATCCATCCGTCGTAGGATGCTTCCAGGTAATCCTTGATTTCCTGCCCCGTCATCCTCAAGGTGAACAGACGGTTCTCAAAAGGATAAATCGTGAACAAGTCATCGTAGATTAGAGTCCCGGCCTTCACGAACCCGTTGAAGGTCAATGGGGAAGCCACCGAGACATCCGCACCGGAGGAGTGCAGGGCAATCGTATTGAGCAGATTGACATAATCACTCATTCCCCTGTAGGCATCCCTGGTCAGCAAATCAGCATGCAACTGTCCGATTGGCCTGAGGGTGAATTCCTTCACCGCCTCGTAATCCTTCCTGAACATTTTGCGCATCTTCTCGTCCGTCCTTTTGACATCCACAGGAATCAATTCTGAATCAAAGGATTTCTCCACGCATTTCCCATCCCGGACCTTGACATTCAGGATTCCGTGTCCGATGTTGCGGCAGTGGCTCCCTGAGTTGACGAAAGCGCGGTCTGTGGTTTTCAGGACCAGCGGTCTGTGATCGTGGGCTGCCACGACAAAATCGACTCCATTCAAGGAATTGAACAGGTAAAGTCCCTGATTCTCAAAGACGGACCCATCACCGGAACCTGTTCCGGTATGCGCAGCAACAACCACGACATCAGGACTTTCCATTTCCTTGACCTTGTCCACATATTCCTGTACATAAGGAACGAGCGCCTCGAATGCAAGACCCGTCCACAGTTCCTCCGGCAGCCATTCCTTTATGTTCGGATTGGTGAAACCTATGATGGCAATCTTCAGCCCCTGCCTGCGCACAATCGTATATCCCGGGAAATGGGTCTGAGGCTTCCCGTCACAGTCCACAAGCACTTTCCCGTCCTCTCCCGTCCGCAAAGCGTTAGCTGCAAGGAAAGGAACCGACATCTGTCCCGGAATACGGTCATATACCCGATGCCCCGTCTCTATGTCGTGGTTTCCGACCACGACAGCGTCATATTTCATATATTCCACCATTCGGGCATATATATGCCTGTGCACAGTGTCCACGAAATTAAAGAAATATGCAGCATTGTCGCCCTGAAGGCAGTCGCCCGCATCGACAAAGACCACATTGTCCTTCCCGTAGAGATTTCTCAGGCTGTCAACCTGGGCGGAAACGGCAAGAAGGGAAGCCTTGGGAGCGCGGCCATCGACATAGAGCGAGTCGAAATACCTGCCATGCACGTCATTGGTAGTCAGCAGATGTATGGTGTAGTCCCCGTCCTTCGGTCCCTGCTGTGCACAGGAGGCTGAAAACATCAATGCAAGGATGCAAATTATAATATGTATATACTTCATGGTTTTATAAATATGTATTATTTACTTGTGCAATTTCTTCCCGGAAAGGCTGCTGCCTAGGAGTTTCTGAAGGTTGAAAATCAGGGACAGACGCTGCTGGAAGCCTGAATATCCCGTTGAATGGAAGTGAACTGCCAGTTCGACTCGAAGGTCCAGGAAAGAGGCGATTCTCGGTTCATAATAGACCTCAAGACGATCATATATACCTAAAGACGAGACATTTCCGTCTTCGTGAAGGCGGTACATCGGGTCTCCCGGATACAACTCCCTTCCATACTTGTAACCTCCCGGATCAAGGGAATTGTAGTAAGGCATCATATTCCTTCCCACGAAAATCCTGTCCACGATTCCGACATTCCATTTGCGGATTTCAAATTCCGCCTCCCCACCGCACGGGAAGACATATTTCCCGACCAGTTTCCTGTCCTGCTGTGCGCCCTGGAGCCATCCGAGAGTCAGGGACAGTTTCTGGAAAGGGGTCCAGAGGGCAAAATCGAAATTGACGTACGGATTGGCAAGCACATTGTCCACCACCCCCATGGCAACCTCGCTGCAGGCATAATGATACATTGTAAAATACCATCCCAGAGATAGATACGGTTTGATTTGAGACTTGCCGCTGCTGAACAGCATAAACCGCTCCCGACGGTATTTTCCGAACATTCCCATCCAGTCAATGCCGACCTCATAGTAGGATTTTGGCCGCCTGAACTGGAGCAGAAGTCCCTCCAGATTGTTGTCATAGAAACGGAGGGAATCGGAAAAGAAAGCACGGGGATAGGTGGCAGCGGTTGAACGCGGAAAAATTCCGGCGGTCATCGTCAGGTCGGTCTTCCTGAAAGAGGCGTCCCATCTGTAATACAGAAGGATTTCCCCGAAAAGATTCCAGTTGTTCTGCCTTGTGGATGCCTCCGGATTCGGTACAGTCTCCCCTCCGGCTGCAGCAATCAGTTCCGGTCCCACGGGATTCCTTCCGAAGTCCTTCATCACATCGATTCCCGCCATCAGACGGTGGTGCATTCCGTTCGCCTGACCGACCGAGAGCCCTACCGAAGGAGTGAGCCTTGCTCCGAAAATGGTCATTGAAGGATACAGGGATGTCCTGTACTCGGTGTTGTCAAAATTCATCTCGAAATTGACATCGTATGCAAAACGTACCGTTGCCGTCGAATCCTGCCGTGACAGGGCCCAAGTAGGTCCTGAGGTCAGGCAGGACAGGAGCAATGCAAGAAATAAACTTTTCCTCATATTTTATAACTTATATATGAACTGCTCCAGTTCCCCGAGGTCATTGTCCATCGTCACAAATGATTTCTCCCGTTTTGATGCCTCCAGCAAGGCATCAGGGAATTTTACGACATCATTTGCACCAAGTCCGCCTGCGAGGACGGGATTTTCCCTGAAGGCATCTTCAATGACTCCTGCGAATTTTGCCGGATGGGCTGTCGAGAGATAGAATCCCCTGGCTTCGGTTGCTTTGGCAGCGAGCCAGCCCGCAGCCGAATGAGGGTCGCTAAGGTAGGAATGACGGGCGTATATTTCCGCAATGGCAGTCTTTATCTGATTGTCAGAGTAGGAATACCCTGCCAAATCCGCCTTAAGACTGTCGAAATCATTGTCAAACAGGTACATCAGCCTTTCAAAATTGCTCGGGGCACCGACATCCATCGCATTGGCGACAGTCCTGACAGAGGGACGTGGACGGTATTTCCCCGTTGACAGGTATTCCGGGATGACATCATTTGCATTGCAGGCTGCCACAAAACGCCTTACGGGCAGCCCCATTTTCCAGGCCAGCATACCGGCGGTGATATTGCCGAAATTGCCGCTCGGCACCACTATGTCAGGAGTGTCCTCACCGGTTGACGCGCTGTAGTGTGCCCAAGCATAAAAATAATAAAAGGACTGGGGAATCCATCTGAGGACATTTATTGAATTGGCCGAAGTGACATTGACCCTTGAGCGGAATTCCACATCGTTGAACACCGACTTTGCCAGGGCCTGACAGTCATCGAAATTGCCCCTTACGCACACAGGATGGATGTTTCCTCCGAGGGTTGTCATCTGAGCCTCCTGAATCGGGCTGACCTTCCCTTCAGGATACAGGACAACTACCTTTATCCCTGGCACATTGTGGAATCCGGACGCGACTGCACTGCCGGTGTCTCCTGAAGTTGCAGTAAGAACAATCAGAGAGGATTCTCCGTCATACAGCAGTCCAAGCATTCCTCCCATGAAACGTGCCCCGAAATCCTTGAATGCGAAAGTGGGACCGTGGAAAAGTTCCAGAACCGACAAACCCGGTTCAAGATTTACAAGGGGGCAGTCGAAATCGTACGACCTGCGAATCATCCTCTCCAGTTTTTCCGATGGGACATCCCCCGAAAAGAAAAGGGAGGCCAGATAGAATGCCAGGTCGGAATAGGAACGCTCTGCAAGATGCCTGACAGTGTCGAGGTCGGCACGGGGGATGTATTCAGGCATGAACAAGCCTCCGTCGGGAGCCAGCCCCATAAATGCGGCATCCTTCAAAGTGACCGGGAACTGCCGTGACAAATCTCTTGTGCTGAAATACTTCATAACGGAACTACAATGTAATGTGCATAAGTTTGGCTCCCTTGTTGGAAACTTTCACAACATAGACCTGGGCTTCAGTTCCCATTGCATCAAAATGTTCCTGAAGGATTTTCCCTGCAGTTTCTGCAACGGCCTTGTTGTCACACAGTGCAAAAACCGAAGGACCTGACCCGGAGATGTTCATTGCAAGCGCTCCGGCATTGAGAATCTTTTCACGCAGGGAGTCAAATTCCGGGATGAACTGCTTCCTGTACGGCTCGGCCACATAATCCTGCATTGAATGGCCTATCAGATTGATGTTTCCGGTGCACAGTCCGGCCACGAGCCCTCCGACATTTCCCCACTGGCGGATCGCATCGTGCATCGGTACCGATTTCGGCAGAATCTCACGTGCTTCCTTGGTGCTGACAACTATATGAGGATGTACGACTGCACAATAGAAATTTCCCGGAACCGGGAGCTGAATCAGGTCAAGAGGTTCATATCCCCTTATGAGGACAATGCCTCCCATAACCGCAGGAGCGGCATTGTCCGCGTGATATCCGCCACTGGCAAGATTCTCCCCTTCCATTGCACAGATTACCACTTCTTCTTCAGAGAGAGGGCATCCGAACAATTCATTCATTCCGTAAGCCGCTGCAGCAGACGATGCGGCACTTGAACCTATTCCGGATCCCGGATAGATTTTCTCGCAGATGACCACTTCAATTGCCGCTTTCTGACCAATTTTCTCCAGGAAGGTCCTGACAACCGGTGTGATGACATTCTTTTCAATATCGTCAGGGAGGGGAACCCCGCTTTTGTTGATGATGGTGAGGCTATCACCTTCTATTGCCGTGATTTCAAGGATGTCACCGACTTCATCAAGTGCCAATCCGATAACGTCAAATCCGCAACCCATATTCGCTATGGACGCAGGTGCAAATACTCTTACCTTTTTCATATCAAGTTCGTTTTTATGTTTCCAACTCAGGTCAGGTTCGACACGAATTTTCAAAATTACTATATTTTTTGATATTTTTGTAATTTAATTACTCAATGAGCGGATATGAAACTTCAGACCCCGGTACAGGACACTCCCTGCACCTGTCCCATTTCGTACGATGAGAAACTCCTGTTCATCGGCAGCTGTTTCTCGGACAATGTAGGAAAGATTCTCTCGGACTACGGTTTCGATGTTCTGGTGAATCCTTTCGGCACGCTTTACAACCCGGCATCCATCAGGGAATCCATCCTGAGGCTTTCCGAGTGCCGGCTTTTCACGGAGTCCGACTGTATCCGGATGGGTAGCGGGTCCGAACTTGTCTGCTCATTCAGCCATCATACTTCTTTCGCGAGAAATACCCCGGAAGAGTTTCTCGAAAACGCCAATGCCTCCCTGCGCTCAGCCTGCGAATTCTTCAACGAATGCGACACAGTGATTGTCACCCTAGGAACAGCCTGGTGTTTCATCCGTGAGGGCAGGACAGTCTCAAACTGCCTGAAGCGCGATGCACGGGAGTTTGTCAGGGAGAGGTTGTCACTGGAGCGATGCTCAGACCTTCTTTGCGAGATAATCTCATTGTGTGCCATGGCTCCCAAGCCAAAGAAAGTAATTTTCACTGTCAGCCCCATCAGACACCTTGCAGACGGAGCCAACGGCAACCAGCTCAGCAAGAGCACCCTGCTGCTCGGCATTGACAATGCCATCTCTGGTTCAAACTCCCGGGTCTGCTATTTCCCGGCCTACGAAATAATGATGGATGAACTGAGGGACTACCGTTTCTACGCAGACGATATGACTCATCCCTCTTCTCTGGCCACCTCCTACATCGCCGAGCGGTTCCTGAACTGGGCACTCCCTTCCAGGGAACATCCCCTTCTTGAAAACCGCATCAGGGAACACAAGCACTCCTCCCATCGTCCCCGGCAATAATTTGCAATTTTATTTTGCAAAAACTCAAAAAAACCATTACTTTTGCAATCCATTCTTCGCGGAAGTAGCTCAGGTGGTAGAGCATCAGCTTCCCAAGCTGAGGGTCGCGGGTTCGAGTCCCGTTTTCCGCTCAACGAGGAGATACGGTTAAATTCCGTGTCTCCTTTCTTTTTTCAACATCTCCTCCTTCGAGCCTGCGGCTTTCCCATTCTAGAAAGGAAGATGAACTCACCCTCAACCCCAGCCTTGAGTTGCACAACTATATGTGGCGCAGCGGCCCATACCATGATGACTGCTGTGGGAATCCCCGATGCTGACTCTGCCGGAAATACTTGATGCCCACTCTGCCGGAAAGTGTAAAAAAGCCGCACAAAATATTAAAAAAAAGAAAAAACATTAAAAAAAAGAAAAACCTTGCGTCGGGAAAGCCTGTACTATTGCGAGGAAGAATTGTTTTGTCCAGTTTTGCAGTGCTAACAAAAATCATCGAGCGTATGAAAAAGGGTCGGACACACTGTCACTTTATTCACAAAACAAATTTCTTCTGGTGGGTTCTCACCATTGCCTGCATAGCATTCGGCTATCCGACCCTGTTTTACGGTTGCTCCTCACCGGCAGCTGTCGAAGTTCCCGGTGGGGAAGTATCCGTAATTCATTTCAAGGTTTCCGATGAAGTTTCCCCGGGTGCAGATACACAATATAATACTGATGTGTTTGTCTTCAACGACGATGCCCTGAAAAGGCTTGACTCCTACCAGAGAGTCCGTCAGGAAGGAGGTGTGATAGCATCCAGGAGCGGTGACAAGATTTTTGTAGCGGTCTCAAATGCAAGAACCGGGGACTGGACGGACATATATTCATACGAGGGGCTGTCATCAACGAGAGTCCTTCTCCAAGATGAGGACCCGGACAATCCCGTGAGTGTGGGGATAGCCGGAATCCGGGCAGGAAGCGGGGAAGTCAATGAGATACGGATGCGGAGACTGGTGGCCGAGATCAGGCTGACCGGGCTGAGGACGGATTTTTTCGGCACGGAGTACGAGGGGGAGCCGCTGACGGATGTCCGGGTTTATCTGACAAATGTAAGCGGGAGCTGCAAGATAGCGCGGGATGGTTGTCCGCCTCCAGAAATGATTGTCAATTCCGGAAGGCTGGACGAATTGTCCCTGAAAGGATTCAGTCACAGGGAGATTATTTTTCGGGAGTTGGGAGATGTAGGAAGGGACGGGGTGGGTGATGATGTGAGTTTCTTTTGCTACCCCGGTGACCACAAAGAAGAATCCCAGGGTTCCCCATTTACAAAACTGGTAATTGAAGGAAAGCTTCGCGGGAAAACCCATTACTATCCGTTGGTGGTCAATCGGGGCGGTGTTTCCGGCACTGTCTCCTGGGAGGAGGGTGATGATGGAGAACTCGGTGTCGGGGTGAGGAGCGGGCGGACATACTGCTATGACATTACGATTTGCCGGGGAGGGACGGATGACCCGGACATTCCCGTTGAAGGAGGTATGGTACGGATTGACGGGAATATCGCAGGATGGGAGGAAAAGGAAAATGAGAGAATCGTGTTTTGAAAGAATGTCGTCCGGGGCGTTTGTCCTTCTTGTTTTGGTGTCTTGTCTTTTGCCATCCTGCACAAGGGAACTTCCCTCGGGAAATTCCGGGACGGTGCTGCTGACATTCGGGGATTTTGATTTTACGACAAAGTCCGTCTCTCCAGACGAGGAAAGGATAAGTGACTTGACGCTTTTCGTGTTCAACAGGGACGGGCTGTTGGAGTCAAGTCATTATTTCAAGTCAGGCGACTTCATTGAATCAGGTCCGGGAGGATGCACCTGTGAGGTGAACTTACTGAAGGGATGCAAGTATTCATTCTATGCATGCGCGAACACAGGATTCCGGGTCCGGGCGGAAACTCTGGAGGAATTGAAGGATTTCCATTTTTACATGGCCTATCCGGATGATTACAGGATCGGGATTCCGATGAGCGGTACTCTTGAGAACGTGCCGGCTCCGCAGGCCGGAGGGCGGATTCCAGTCCCGTTAAGACGGGCAATGGCAAAGGTTTCTGTCAGTGTTGACCGGGGAAGACTTTCTGACGGGGTGGAATTCAATGTGACAGGCGTCAGGATTCGGGGGTGCCCGAAAAGTGTGGCAATGTTTGAAGGAAATTCCGTGGATAACGAGGATGACATCCACGCCGCCGGATTCTCCAGAACGGGATATGACGTGCAGCCATTGAACAGAAATGTCTCCGGACAGGTCAGCGGGGAGGTCAGCCTGTACCTTTTTGAGAACTTGCAGGGGAATCCTCTCGGGAACGTTGAGGAGCACGGAGGGAAGGTGTTCAAGAATGGGGATCCCCTGGAGTGGAAATGCTCATATCTCGAATTGGAAGCAGATTACATCTCGAAGGAATACATATCCTTGCCGGGAAAGGGTCTGGTATACAGAATGTATCTTGGGGAGAATCCTTCCGATTTCAATGTGGAGAGGAACTGTCATTACCACATTACGGTGACTCCTGAGGATGACGGTCTGGGAAATGACGGCTGGCGTGTGGACAAGTCAGGACTGGAGTATCAGGGAGAGAAGTATCTGACGGTCTCCCCGGGGAATTACATTCACGGGCACATCGGGGATGTAATCCACATCAGATGCGGTCTGAAGCCGGATTGGGCGGAATTTGACATCGGAATTGAAGAGCTTGAGACTGACAGGAACAACGGCATCTACGACTATGTCGTGGACCCTGACGGGAAAGGGGTCACCCTGACCTTGAAAGGGAGCGGCGGCGGACTGTTGTATTTCGAGGCGGGGCCTCCGGTCAATGAGGCAGCAATGGTGGTCGTGGTCTCAGACCCTTAGAAAGGACTAGTCCCGGGTACCTGGGGAGGTATAATCCCGGACCCTTGGAACGGCGGGAATGGAGGACTTCAGATTCTCAGGTATTGCGAGGTAAAGGTGTCCGCCTTTGAGACGAGATTCTCCGGCGTGCCTGCAAAGACGACCTCTCCTCCATTGTCACCTGCATCGGGGCCAAGGTCTATTACCCAGTCAGCCGCCCGGATGACATCGGGATTGTGCTCAACCACGACAATGGAATGTCCTTTGGCGAGAAGTGCGTCAAATGACTTGAGCAGTTTCTCTACATCATAGAAATGGAGTCCAGTCGTGGGTTCGTCGAAGATGAACAGGATACGCTGCTCCTTGATGCGGGAAGCGGAGTCTGAGTTCATTGACAGGAAATAGGCCAGCTTAATCCTCTGGCTCTCGCCTCCTGACAATGTGCTGCTGCTCTGGCCTAATTTGATGTAGGACAAACCGACATCCACAAGTGGCTGAAGTTTGTCTGCAATTTTCTTTGCAGCTGTCTCGGACTGTCCCCGGAAAAAACAGATGGCTTCCTCTACACTCATATTCAGGATGTCATCTATGTTCATTCCCTTGTACCTGACTTCCAAAATTTCAGGTTTGAAACGTTTGCCACCGCAGGATTCGCAAGTCATTGTAACATCGGCCATAAACTGCATCCCGATGTGCACAAATCCTTCCCCCTGACATTCAGGGCAGCGTCCTCCGTCCTGATTGAAAGAGAAATGGGAAGGAGTGAATCCGTTCATCCTGGCGAACTGCTGCTCGGACAGGAGCTTCCTGATGTCGTCATATACCTTGAGGTAGGTCACGGCATTGGAACGGGAACTCTTTCCGATGGGATTCTGGTCAACATACTCCACCTGGGTGATTCTGTCCAGATTTCCTCCCAGTTTGCGGAAAGTGCCAGGGGCAGATCCCGTCTGGTTGATGTAACGGTACATCGCAGGATAGAGTATGTCACCGACAAGAGATGATTTTCCGCTTCCGCTCACCCCTGTCACAACAGTGAGCACGCCAAGAGGGAATACGACATTGATGTCCTTCAGGTTGTGCTCCATTGCTCCTTCGACCGTGATGCTGTAGGTCCAGGCGCGTTTCTGTCTTGCATATCTGGAGCGTCTGCCGCTAAGGTATTGGAGAGTCAGGGATTCAGGGAGGGCATCCTCTGCCTTGAGATCATTGACATTCCCTTCATATATGATTCGTCCCCCTTCAATTCCAGCCTTGGGCCCGATGTCGATGAGAAGGTCTGCCGCACGCATTATTTCCTCATCGTGCTCAACTACCACCACGGTATTTCCTATGTCCCTCAGTTTCTTCAGAACTTTTATCAGCCTGTCCGTGTCACGAGGATGGAGACCGATACTGGGTTCGTCCAGGATGTAGAGGGAGCCTACGAGGGAACTTCCAAGGGCGGTCACGAGATTGATTCTCTGGCTTTCTCCTCCGGACAATGTCTTTGATGCACGATCGAGGGTCAGGTATGACAGTCCGACATCCTTGATGTAATTAAGTCGGGAGCAGATTTCGTCAATCGCCTTTGAGGCTATTCTACGCTCCGATTCGGTAAGTTCCAGAGTTCCGAAAAATTCCAGCAGCCGGTCAACGTTCATGGTCAGAAGTTCGTGGATGTTCTTTCCCCCGACCCTGACGTACAAGGCTTCCTTCTTCAGTCTGCTTCCTCCGCATTCCCGGCAGACCGTCTTTCCGGAATAGCGGCTCAGCATATATTTATACTGTATTTTGTATTTGTTTGAATCCACCCAGCGGAAAAATTCATTGAGTCCCACGATGGAATCATCTTCGGTGTCTCCCCTCGCCCCCTCCCAGATAATCCTCCGCTGTTCGGGGGTAAGATTGTGCCACGGTTCGAAAATCGGGATGCCGTATTTGGCAGCGTTCAGGACAAGACGGTCCTTGAACCACCCCATCTTCTCCCCCCTCCAGCATGCGATTGCACCGTCATAGATGCTTTTGCTCTTGTCCGGGACAACAAGGTCTTCGCTGATACCGATAATCTGACCAAGTCCTCCGCAGACAGGACAGGCTCCGAGGGGGCTGTTGAAACTGAACATATATTCATCTGGCCGGGCGAAAGACATCCCGTCGGCTTCGAAACGGTTCACGAAATATTTCTCCTCAGCCTTTTTCCCCGGAATTTCAGTACGCACCAGCATTGAACCGTTTCCTTTGTCAAAGGCGGTAGCGACAGAAGAATGCAGACGTGTCCGCAGAGCCTCGGAGACTTCCTCAGTCAAAGGCGCTGCAGGAATTTTCAGACGGTCAACCAGGAGGCGGAGATTCTCGGGATAATCTCCCCGTTCCGCCATTTTCATCACTTCCTCAATCCGGAGGGGTCCGTCGGAACTGAAGAATCTGGAATAGCCATCCTCCTTGAGTCTCAGCATCAGTTCCACTTTGTCCTCGCGTTTGTCCCAATCAAGGTCGGACAGAAGGTAAACGGAACGTTCGGTGTCACAGGAGGTTTCCTCAAGTAGAAAGCGGATGACATCGGCAACGTCACTGCATTTCACTTCCTGTCCTGAAACGGGAGAATATGTGCGGCCAATTCTTGCAAATATGATTCTCAGATAATCAAATATCTCGGTGCTGGTCGCAACAGTGGAGCGGGGATTGCGTGTGTTGACCTTTTGCTCAATGGCGATTGCAGGAGGAATGCCCTCAATGAGATCAACGTCGGGTTTTGACATCCTGCCGAGGAACTGACGGGCGTATGAGGAGATGCTTTCGGCAAATCTTCTCTGGCCTTCCGCAAACAGGGTGTCGAAGGCAAGGGAGGATTTCCCTGAGCCTGATATGCCGGTTATCACCACGAATTTACCCCGGGGAATCTCAAGACTGACATTCTTGAGGTTGTTGACCCTGGCGTTCTTTATTACTATGCTTCCTGCTTCTGACATAACCGCTATTAAAAATAGGATGCAAAGATATCTATTTTTGCTGTTTGTTGAAAATTCATTCAAATAATTTTGCAAGTATGAAAATTTGCCGTATATTTGCATCCGCTTTCGATGAGAGAGCACTAAAAAAGTCCTTTTAAAATCTTGGTGCGGTAGTTCAGCTGGTTAGAATACGGGCCTGTCACGCCCGGGGTCGCGGGTTCGAGTCCCGTCCGCACCGCAAAGCCTTCCCAAAATCGGGAAGGCTCTTTTTTTGCACGACATTCCTTAAACAGCTCGAACCCGCGACCCCGGTCCTCCCCTATGGGGAGGTAAGGAGGGGGCAATAAAACAGCCGCGATACCCGCGCGCAGCGCGGGTTCGAGTCCCTTCCGCACCGCAAAGCCTTCCCAAAATCGGGGAGGCTCTTTTTTTTGCACGACATCCCATATACAGCTCGAACCCGCGACCCCGGCCCTCCCCTTGGGGAGGAATGAGGGGCAATCAACTGAGTCAGGGAAGCACCGGATCAATCCACAATCACCTTGCAGACGAAAGTGGCAGGGCCCGTGAGCCAGACATCCTTTGCGCCATCGGGAGTTGGAATGAAATCGACGGCTAGGGAATCCCTCAGAGCACGAATTCTGACATTCACTCTTCCTGCAACTGAACCGTCTGAAGACGAAAGGATGCGCTCCCGGGAATCAGACTGTTCAGAAAGCAGATGCCAGAAGACAATGGCAGAGGCAGTTATTCCTGTACCACAGGCAAATGTCTCATCCTCAACACCTTTCTCATAGGTCCTGACATTGAGGACATCACCTGAAGGTTCAATGAAATTCACATTTGTGCCTATAGGGGCAAATTCCTTCAGATAACGGATGTGGCGTCCCTCGCCAAAGACATCGTATTCCGGAAGGTTGCCGACCTGTCTGACAAAATGCCTTGTCCCCGTGTCAAGAAAGAAACCGGAAAGGTCCGGATAGGGGGTAATCCCGCTTACATCCTTCATTTTCAGCCTGACAGTCTTTGATTTTTCCTTTTCAATAAGGACATCCGCACTATGCAGGCCATCTGCGGCAATGAAGTCAAAATGCGTTATTCCAAGATCTGCGGCAAAAGCGACAATACACCGTCCTCCGTTCCCGCACATCATCCCTCCTGAGCCGTCCGAATTGAAATACACCATACGAAAGTCGGGAGCCTTTCCACCGGAAGGAAGATTTCCTGCATCGGCACCTTCTGCTTCGGAGACACTCTCAAGAAGCATAAGTCCGTCCGCACCAATTCCATAACGACGGTCGCACAAGGAGGAGATTGCGACACGATGACCGGTTGTATTCCCCGTAACCGGGTCCGTTTCGTGAAACACCAGCACACCTGCTTCGACAGATATGTGTGAGTCGCGGTTGTCCGCAATCAGGAAATCATTCCCGGCACCTTGATATTTGTACAGTTCCATATATAAATCTTGATTATCGCAAATCGGTGACAATCCATTCAGCAGGGAATGCCGGCGGCGTGAAAAAGGATGCATCCCTGAATTCCGAGACGGTCAACCCTGAAATGAAGAAAGTCGCAGACACATTGTCTGCCGATAACATTCGCCCCCCGAGCAGTTCAACCCCCTTTGAATCAAAGAAAAGTTCAAGGGATTGCACACCGGATTTCGAAAGGGGCCTCAACAGGAACACCTGCGAGGACTGGGAGGAAAACGTGCCGGAGCGCGGAACAGGCTCCCAGGAGAAATGACCTGAAATGTCCGCAAGAATGAGCGCAGGGTTCACCAGCACATCCTCCGAGACGGTTTCAATGACCACTTCCTTTGATGTTCTGTCGGCAGTCCAGATGGAAGAGCCATCGCACCAGACTTCAAGACCGTTGCCTTGAAGGTGGTACGCCCCTCCCTGAAAACAAAGAGTACCCTCGCCGACAAGCTTCCCCGACTGAGCGGATCCGGATGTCATTACAAATGAATAGCTGAATGAGGCACATCCGGAAGCAATTCTGGAGGCGAACGCAGACAGGATGTCACCGGACGGGTTCCGGCTTGCAATGAAAGCCGTTCTGGCGGGACCGGCACAATACCCGGAAGGAGTCAGGCCCAGGACAAGAGCGGAGCAAACCGCCAGAAGGACACAAAGCAGGCGTTTCATGATTACTGAGGCATAAAAGCATCCAGGATGCCCCTGAGTTCCTCCAGGTCCTTGACGAGAACCTGGCGCGGTTTCGAGCCCTCCTGAGGGCCGACAATACCCGCCGCCTCCAACTGATCCATCACACGGCCAGCCCTCGCGAATCCCATTCCGAGTTTCCTCTGGAGGGTGGAAGTAGAGCCTTTCTGGTCAATCACCACCATTTCCGCAGCTGTTCTGAACGACTCGTCCAGATTGGACATATCAACCATTCCCTGGCCTTCCTCCCCTCCCTCGGCAGAATCAGTAGAAGGCAGGTAATAAGGAGTGTTGTAACATTGCTTGTAGCCGGTCTGGCTGCCGATGAAATCTGTTATCCTGCATATCTCATCCATCTCTATCAGGGCACACTGGACTCGCTCCATCTCCACGCCGGCATAATAGAGCATGTCTCCCCTGCCTATGAGTTTCTCCGCACCCGGGCTGTCAAGGATGGTCTTGGAGTCCACGCTAGCGATTGTCCTGAAGGCGATACGTGTCGGGAAGTTGGTCTTGATACTGCCCGTAATCACGTCCACGGAAGGTCTCTGGGTAGCAATGATGACGTGGATTCCCGCAGCCCTGCCCTTCTGGGCAAGACGGATTATGGATGTAGAGATGCTTCTTGCAGTCGCCTTTGCCTCCGGAGCCGCGCCCTGGGACATTATCAGGTCGGAGAACTCGTCTATGACGACCACGATGTAAGGCAGGAAGCGATGTCCCTCGTTGGGATTCAGAAAACGAGACTTGTATTTCTCGTTGTAAAGCTTGACATTGTTCGCTGAAGTGCGGCTCATCAGTTCGTACCTGTCGTCCATCTCTATGCAGAGCGACCTGAGAATCTGCTCAGCCTGTTTCGCCTGCTTGACAATTGCCGACGCCATCTCGTCCTTTTCGCTGGATGCTGTAGGAAGGACTGCAAGGTAATGTTTGAGCAGCTTGGCATAGGCATTGAACTCGACCATCTTAGGGTCGATGAAGACAAGCTTCAGTTCCGAAGGATGCTTGGCGTACAGAAGGGACGCGATGATTACATTCAGTCCCACAGACTTACCCTGCTTGGTCGCACCGGCAACAAGCAGATGCGGGGCATCAGCGAGGTCAAAGGTCTTGACCTTCTGGGTGATTGTGTAGCCGATTGCTATCGGGAGTTCGTACTTCGTGTTCCGGAAGGCATCGTCGTTGAGCATCGACTTGAGAGGGACGATGGAAGACCTGTCGTTAGGGACCTCAATCCCGACGGAATCCGCGAGAGTTACCACACGGACACCCTTCACACCGAGTGCGACTGCAATGTCCTCCTCCCTGCTCTTTATGGTGGAAATCCTGACTCCCGGAGCAGGCACCACCCGGTAGAGGGTGACGGTCGGTCCCACACAGGCGGAAACCTTGTCTATCTGTATCTTGTAATTCTGGAGCGTGACCCTGATCTTGGCATTGTTGCGTTCCAGTTCCTCAGGAGACACCTCATGCCTTCCTGATGAATAGTCCTTCAGCAAATCCAGCGGAGGGAACACATATTTTGAAAGTTCATCCCTGACATCTATCCTCGGGAGTTCCTTCTTCACATCCGTGCTGAATCCATCGCCCTTGATTATCTCCAGAGAGGAATCAGCAGGCAGATTCCTGACACCCGACGGTTGCGATCCGCGGTCTTCAGGAAGCTCCGGCAAATCGTCCGAAGGCAATTCATTCTCAGGCAATTCATTCTCAGGCAGATCGTCCCCGGGAAAATCATCCGCCGTAAAATTCCCGGCATCGGCCAGCCCTGTCTGCGGCAGGACATCCCCTTCATAGGATTCCTCGGAAACACCGGTCTCCTGATCCGGAAGTGTCTCAGAATCAAGTCCCTGAAATTCCTCAGAATCAAGATTACGGGTTTCCTCCGCACCGGAATCCGGGACAACCGATCCATCGGCAGAGGAGCCACCATCAGCCATTGACTGATCAGACTCAACGGAATCCTCATTCCTCCTGCCATAACTGTCTCCCAATTCTGAAAACCACCTGGAAAACCTTGCACTCGCGAAAACGAGCCAGACCATCATCAGCACCACAAGAAGAACCCCGGGCATAACGGGTCCCATCAGGGCAACAGAAAGGGAAACGACCTCCGCCCCGCAGTCACCTCCGAGCCCTCCCCCGAAAAAGAGGTCATCACAGAATCTTGAACAGACATACGAAAGAATCACGGAAGACAGGCAGGCCCCTGTCAGGGTCAGGACTACAGCCCTCAGAAACCTGACAGGACGATTCTTGAAGAAAAGCCTGACAAAAACAGTCCACAGGAGAAAAATCAGTGCAAAAGACCCGAATCCGAAGCACCTGCAGACAAGGAACCGGCTCCAGCGGAATCCGATGGAACCTCCCCAGTTTTCCACCTTCGCCCCCTTCGGAAGCAACCCATCTGCAGACAGCAGACTTGAATCGGCCTCCCAGGTAAACAGGTATGAAATGACGGAAATCAGAGTGAAGACAGTGAATGCTCCCACGACCAGACCGGTGATTTTCCTGATTCTTGTCCTGGTTTCCTCACCAAGATTCATCCAAATCTTTTTTCCGCGCATTCCGACAGAAGCAGCGGAAGCCTTTTTTGACTCCTTCTTGTTTTCTTTCTTAGGCATATATGATTCTCCTTCCGTTCCCCAATAAGAAATTCACAGCAAATTACTTGTGATTGTTCCTCTGTCCTCCGTTCATACGGTTGTTGCGGTAATACCCGCCACGCCCCCTCTGCTGGTTCTGACCGTAACCCGGACGGTTGAAGGAAGAATCGGAAGAAACTTTTGTCAGACGGAGCCCTTCCGGTACGGTAATCCTGCCATCCGAAAGTTTTTCAATGTCCTGGAATATGGTTTCGTCCGACACGGAATCCTTGTTCCAGATGAGATACTGCTGCCTCATATATATTGCAAGAGAGCGGATCATAGCCGTCTTCACCTCACCGTCCTCCTTACTGGCGACAAGGTCGATCATATTTTCTATGTTCCTGCCGTAATGATAAGCCTTGACAGGAGTCTTGTTTACCTGTATGACAGCAGGAGGATTGTCCAAAGTCTCCCTTGAAGGAATAGGATATGGAGAATCCACATCAAGGTCGAAATCGGAAATGATGAACAGATGGTCCCAGAGTTTCTGCTCATAGTTCTCCTGAAGATGCACCTGAGGGTTGAGTATTTCCATAACCTTGACGACCGCCCTCGCCTGCTCGTTCCTCTTGTCCCTGTCCGGTATGGATCTGAGATATTCTATCATCTTCTGCACGTTCCTGCCGTACTCAGGCAGTCTCAAACTTTTTCTCTCAGTATTATATAACAGCTTGCAGCCGTTCTGATCATATTCCAAACCCATAATGTAATATCAACTTTATATGTAACCTGCAAATATACTAATATCTCCCCAATTATCAATTTTTGAAACTGTGAATAGGAGCGGGAATGCTGCCTCCGCGGGATATGAATTCCTCACACCCGAATCTGCTGACAGGCATTACCGGAGCCCTTCCGAGCAGCCCTCCAAGTTCGATGCTGTCACCTACATCCTTGCCGACAACCGGAAGGATGCGTACGGCAGTGGTTTTCTGGTTGACCATCCCGATTGCAGCCTCGTCGGCTATGATTCCGGAGATTGTGGCGGCCGAAGTCGTCCCCGGAATGGCAATCATATCCAGCCCCACGGAGCAGACACAGGTCATGGCCTCCAGTTTCTCGATGGTGAGTGCCCCGCATTCCGCAGCGGCAATCATCCCGGAATCCTCGCTGACCGGAATGAACGCCCCGCTGAGCCCTCCCACATACGAAGATGCCATCACACCCCCCTTCTTCACCTGATCATTGAGCAGGGCAAGTGCGGCAGTTGTTCCGGGAGCTCCGCATTTCTCGATTCCCATAGCCTCGATTATGTCGGCCACGCTGTCACCTATTGCAGGAGTCGGGGCAAGGGAAAGGTCAATGATGCCGAACTGCACCCCAAGCCTGTTGGCAGCCTCCTGCGCCACCATCTGTCCCACACGGGTGATTTTGAAGGCGGTCTTCTTGATTGTGTCACAGAGAACCTGGAAAGAAGCGCCCCTGCATTTCTCCAGGGCGGCCTTCACGACACCCGGTCCGGAGACACCGACATTGATGACCACGTCCGGCTGGGTCACACCGAGAAAGGCTCCCGCCATGAAAGGGTTGTCATCGGGAGCATTGCACAGGACCACCAGTTTGGCACATCCGATGCAGTCCCTGTCCTTTGTCCTCTGGGCAGTCCTCTTCACAATTTCTCCCATCAGCTGAACTGCATCCATATTGATTCCGGTCTTTGTAGATCCGACATTCACACTCGCGCACACGTTGTCAGTGACTGCAAGGGCCTCCGGGAGCGATTCCATCAGAAGCCTGTCACTCGGGGTAACCCCTTTGGAGACGATTGCCGAGAAACCTCCCAGGAAGTTGACCCCCAATTCCTTGGCTGTCCTGTCAAGAGTGACGCAGATGCGGACGAAATCCTCCGGGGTGCGGCAGCAGGATGCCCCTATCAGAGAAATCGGAGTAACGGAAATGCGCTTGTTTATGATGGGAATCCCGAACTCCCGCGAAATCCGGTCGGCTGTAGGAGCCAGCTGGCCGGCGCATCTTTTCAATTTCTCCCCGATTTTGCGGCAAGTCTCGTCCAGATTGTCGCTCACGCAGTCAAAAAGGCTGATCCCCATCGTGACGGTCCTCACGTCGAGGTTCTCGTGGAGGATCATTTCATTGGTCTCGAAGACCTCCTCAATGTTTATCATAACTACTCAAGTTTCGCAAGGTAAAAGTCCCTCAGATTCTGTGCATCATATTGAAAATCTCCTCCTTCTGGCACCTGATGTCCACGCCGATTTCCGCAGAAAGCGCCTTCAGTCCGTCGGTGAATTCCTCGTACGGGATATCGGAGCGGTCGGTGTCAACGATCATCATCATATTGAATATGCCCATCCTGATTGTCTGCGAGATGTCAAGTATGTTCGCATTGTGCCTGTAAGCGAAAGTGCTGATTTTGGCGATGATTCCCGTTGTGTCCCTTCCCACCACGGTAATTACTGTCTTGTTCATTGTATCTAATTTATTATATTAAATATAATATACATTATATTCTTATATATATCATATATCTTTGATATATATCATATTCCTTCAATATATGTCATATCCCCTCGACGACGACATCGGTGTCAACATACCATAGCGCGGTCGAGACACGCGCGTGCCCCATACGACGGAATATGTCGGCATAGCGGGCAACCTGCGCGGCATACGAAGGCTTCGGTTCACCGAACTTGTAGTCGATGATGACAACCTCCCCGTCAGTCCGGGTCACAACCCTGTCAGGCCGGCAGACAGTGCCGTCGGAATCAATCAGGGTGAGCTCATTCCTTACCTGAGAACAATCCTCAGGGAACCATCCCCGGGCAGCGGCCGAGGCTATTCTCCCACGCAGCAATTCCCCTGCCTCGCGTGCTTCCTCCTGCGAGAGAGTTCCCGCAGAAAATTCCTTTTCCAGGGATGCATCAAGGTCTCCCGGTACGACAACGCGGGAGAGAATCCCGTGCAGTACAATGCCTCTGAGACGGTGAGAGGAGGAAATCCCGGTGCTTCCGTCTTCCGAGAAGAAATCGGAGGCATCAGTACTGAACCTCAGGCGGCTCTCGCCTTCAGGATTCAGCGGCCAGGACGGATAGAAGGCTGCCAGGCCGGCAGGACCGTTCTCAGGAGCCTTCCTGTGGGTGAAGTCGGAAATTTCACCGACTCCGAACTTCCTCGTGAGTTCCGCTCCGGGAAGAGGAGTCACCCCAACCGGAGAAGATTCCACAAAGGTATGCAGAATCTGTGAAAAATCACTGTATTTGTCAAAAGAAGCTGCAGGAGCCGCTGCGATTATATGCATTCCGCAGGAGGCTCTTGTAAGGGCCACATACAATGTGTTTATGTTGTCAACTGCCTGAGCGAAACGCTCCTGAAGGTAGTCCCCGGCAAAAAGGGTGTTCTCGCATCTGCGGGACAGTTCCACATCAAAAATACCCTTAGGGAGGGTCTCCAGGGCAGTTCCGTCTTTCTGAGGGAGGCACCAGTAGCGCGAGGACTTGTAAAGGCCTACTTCCTCGGCGAACGGGAAGATGACATAAGGGAAGTCCAGACCCTTGGACTTGTGCACTGTCATTATTCTGACTGCATCACCTCCGGAGGGCGAACTGATGGACGGATTCTTGCCCTCCCACCAGGTCAGGAAGCCCTTCAGGGAATTACCGTTCAGTGAGACATAGTCCTGAAGACTGTCCATAAAAGACTGTATGTAAAGGGTTTCCTTGTCGAAAGCCTCACTGTCCACCTCACGCAGGGACCTCAACAGGGCCTCGCAAAGATCGACAAGCGAATGATAGTCCCGGGGAATCTCCACGTCAAGGCTCCTGGCAAGGAATCCTCCGACATCATCTCCCTGATTCTCGGAATAGGCCAGCAGGGAGACAAGCCTGCGGACAACAGGGGAGTTCTTCACTTTCAGGGATTCGTCAGTCAGCACATCGATCCCGCTGCCCATCAGGAATGCCGCCACCTTTTCCCCGGAAGCATTCGTCCTGACAAGGACAGTGATCTCTCCGAGGGAGAATCCCGCCTCCCTTGCTTCGCCTATTGAACGGAGCACCTCCTGAAGTTCGCCTTCAGCCTTTCCTTCACAGAATGTCACCCTGACACTTCCACCGGGACCATCAGAGTGGCTGACCTTCTGGGCCACATCGCTGTAAATCCTGCTGACGCTCTGCCCTCCACTGCCCTGCACCAGGGAATCCACCACGGATGCCGCTTCCTTGAAAAAGGCATTGTTGAACTCCACGATGTTCCTCAGACTTCTGTAATTGACATCCAGAGGCACAATGCTCACGTCGCTGAACTTTCCGGCGACCTCCTCCCCGAGGATATTCCAGTCGGATCCCCTCCAGCGGTAAATACTCTGTTTGACATCCCCGACGACAAGATTATCAAATCTCTGAGACTCACTATTTTCCAGAAGCGGAAGGAAATTCTCCCACTGCACCCTGGAAGTGTCCTGGAACTCATCCAGGAGGAAATGCTCATAGCGCACACCCGTCTTCTCATAGACGAAGGGAGCGTCGCTGCCGTCGATAATACCTTTCAGGATGACATTCGAATCGTCGATGCATAGCACGTTCTTCTCCTTTACCAGTTCATCGAAGGAGCGTTTCAGCTCGCCGGCTATTCCGAGGTCATAGAGCTGATTGTCAATGATTTTTGCCGTGCAGAACACGGAATATTCCTTTCCGAAGAGGTCGCAAAAATCACCTACTGCACGGACTGCCGCGGAGGAAACCATCGGGCCGAGCTTCCCGGCATCTTTCTTCGAGAACCACTGCTCCACATCACAGGCCCTCTGGATGAAGGTGTCGGTCGGCACAGAGTCCACAAGGTCATTGGCGGAGATGGCCGTAAACCTGTTCAGCTGGGTCAGGAACTTCCGGTAGGACTGTTCGGGAGCCAGTCCGCAACACTCCAGTTCCCGTAGAGCCTCCGAAGCCCCGGCACGCACCTTCGCGACAAACCCGGCAATCACCCGGGCGCATTTCTCGCCGATTGTCCTGAGGACATCCTTGGTGTAAATATCCTCCTGACTGACGTTCAGCTGGCTTAGTTTCTCCCTGAACTCAGGAGACCGGAGTCTGATGGCCATATCCTTCAGGGAAGATTCCAAGCTGTAGCGCCCTCCATCTTCGATATTCTTCATTGCGCTGTCCGTCAGCCACTTCAACAGTTCGGAATCCTCTGCAGTCATCCCGTCCAGAATCCTGTCCACACTCTCATTCACAAGCGAATCCCTGTCAAGTTCCACCTGATAGGAGGCAAACTGTCCGATTTCCCTGGAGAATGCCCTCAGGGTCTGCTGGAAAAACCTGTCGATGGTGCTGACGGCAAATGCCCCGTAATCGTGAAGTATATTGCTCAATATTTTCTTTGCAGCAACTCGTATTTCCTTCTGAGAAGGGAACAGAGACGGCACGAAATAGTCAATATACCCTGACTCTCCCGGAGTTGTCGAAAGAACGAACAACTCCTTCAGGATTCTGCCTTTCATCTCGTCGGTCGCCTTGTTGGTGAAGGTTACCGCAAGAATGTGCCTGTAGGCGAATGGGTCCTTGTTCTTAAGCAGCAATTCGATATATGTCCTGGCAAGGTTGTAGGTCTTTCCTGAACCTGCCGATGCCTTCAATATCTTAAGCATGGTGTCACCTCCCGCAAATCATTCTGAAATCACAATATTCACAAGTCCTCAAATCCTCAGTCCTCCTGAAAGGCACTTCCGGAGAGTCAATCTCCCTGAGCAGTTCCCCGAGCCTGTCTTCCATCATCCCGCAGAAACTTTCGCAGACATCATTCGTGCGCGGGATGTCCTTGAAAAGGTCAGAAACGGAATACACGCAGTTCTGCAGCCTCTTGCCTGAAAGGTCGGAATTCTGCCTGACAAGAAAGTCATATATGAAAAACTGCAGGACAATCTTGGGACGGGACTGGGAATTTGCCCCGAAAAGTGCCTCGACTATTTTTGGAGCATTCAGGTCGTTGATTTCCCCGCTCTCCCTGTCGCTCACCTTTCCGGTCTTGTAGTCCACCACCCTGACGGCATTCCCGGCATCGGAGAGGGCATCCAGACGGTCAATATACCCGATGAACATGTGTCCGTCCAACTTGCCCGTCAGTTTCAGTTCAAGCCCCAACAGTTCAAAGGAATCTTTCCGCCCCATCTGCTCGATGTCCCTGTCGATGGTCTTGAGCACATATCTTACAATCACGTCCGAAACCACGAGGTCACGGCCCGTCACTTCCGGAGAATTTAACTGAAGACAGATGAATGAATCAACCTTTGCCTTTATTTCCTCTGACCTATGACGCCACCGCTCAAGGTATTCCTTTGTGATTCTGCGCATTGGTTCATATTTCGAAAACCTCTTGTCAACCGGCTCTCTCGCGGCCATCGCCTCCTCTCCGCAATACAGGCAGAACATCGTGTCGTGATAGACGTTCCCGAACATCGCGTTGTCAAGCGAACCTGCTACCTCCTCCTGAGGCTTGAGTTTCTTCACCGAATAGTAGTAGAACCTGGCAGGGCAGGCAAGATAGTTCTGAATGGCCGATGCGGAGTACCAGACCTTGCCGATTGCTTCCATATCCTCTTCTGTTTTCAGGATTTCGGAAGGTGTGGAGGATATTGACACCCCGGCAGTGGCCACATACCTTTCCATAGGAACGTTGAAATGGTACTGGAGCTGCTTGATGTAGCGGCTTTCCTCACCCTGCTTCATTCCCTCGGTCCTCGAATCGTAAAGAATCCACACATTTTCCGCACGGGTAATCAGGCGGTAGAAATAGTAAGCCCAGACGGCATCCTGAAACTCGTAGGTCGGCAGGCCGAAGCCCTTGCGGAGTTCCGGCGGGATGAAGGACGAACTGACACTCCTTTTCGGAAACATTCCCTCATTGGCAGACAGGATGACGACATTCCGGAAGTCGAGAGCCCTGGTCTCAAGAGGACCCATTATCTGGAGTCCCTTCAGAGGCTCTCCCCGGAAAGGCACCGAGACACCGCGCAGCAGACTGTCCAGAAGGGCTGCGTAAGTCTGCGGACGCACAGGCAGGTCAGTCCGCATAAGGATATTGACACTCCTGTAGAACTCCTTGGCATATTCCAGTTCAAGAGCCATTCCGCCGTCATCCTTCAATGCCGGAGCAATTTGCGAGACCACTTCCAGGAGATATTTTCCCAGATTGCGAATCTGCTCCGCCGAATCCGACTTCGGATCGTCCACAACCCTCCTGAACAGAAGCTCCGTAAGAGCTGACCCCCGAAGGTCATCCTCGGGGACATAATATTTTGCGCCCTGTTTCACCTGAGCGACGACATCCTCCGCCTCCTGATTGGCGACCCTCCGGAAGATTCCGTTGGAAAAGACCGACCAGACCTGCCTGTGGTAGAACATTGTCCTTCCACCTTTGACGACACTGTGAATCTGAAGTGAAAGCAAATCGGTAATCAGGGAATACAAGACTCCCGAGGACATCGGGCAGCCCATAGTCACATTGATGTCGCCAATCTGCGGAGGAATGGTGTTCAGTACCGGCATCAGAAGCGTCTCATCCGGCAGGACAACCGCGCAGTCAGCCCCTCCATCATCAAGGCGGCCGACTTTTGAAAGGTCTCCACCAGCCTGTGACTCAGCTATTTCACTGAAGATATGCGGAAGGCATTTTGCTTGGCCCGTTGAGGATGGCACACTCACAACCCTGAAGCGAGGAATCCCCGGAGCGTCCTCATCCCATTTCCCTGCCTGGGGGAACTCCCTGACATTCCGGCTCATAAAAAAAGATGAACGGTTGCTTTCGTCCTTTATCATAGCCCCGGTGTAATCCCAGCAGAATTCGGCAATGCCCGCATCGCGCATCTTCCTGAGCAGAACCCTTTCACATTCATTCAAGGCATTGAGTCCCACGAAGATGAATTTCTCCGTACCCGGGAACATCTCTTCCAGTACTTTCTTCGCGCTCTCTTTCGAGACCCTGTCCGCCAGCGCCCTGTATATCATCCCCTCGTAGGCAGAGTTCCTTGCGGAAAGAGCCTCACGGAAACTGACATAAAGCGGATAGAGAATCCTCCATATTTCCCAGAAGCGTTCCTTGACGGGACTGTCTCCCGAAAGATCAGCCGTTATCTTTCCGCTCCTGCTATTGAAATGGCCGAGAAACTTCTCAATGGCATCCCTTTGATTTTCAGTAAGATATGAATACGAATCCTGAATCTCTTTGAAATCGGAAACATTGGTGTAAAGTTGCCGGGCATCTGCGAGCCACTTGTCCACATCATTGAAGTCGGAAAGAATCACATCTCCCCAGAAAATGAACTCGTCAAGCGGCTCGGCCTTCGGATTGAGTGCCTTGTAACACTCGTACAGGACGAGCAGCTGATTGACCCTGTCCAGCGGCTCCACATCGGCCCCTCTGCAGAAAAGTTCATTGATGGTCATCATTTCCGGGGCGACAAAAGGGAATGTAGCAGCCTCGGCGAGATATTTCCTGAAGAAGGCGGAAGACCTTCTGTTGGGAAATATGAAACAATATGAGGATATTTCAGGTCCGGTCAGATATTTCCCTGCGACCTGTTTCAGGAAAGGTTCCATAGACACATATTCAGCAAATCAGACAAAGATACTCAAAAGACATCCAAAAGAAGAATTTATTTTTGTAAAATAAAATAAATGCCATAACTTTGCATTCAGACAAATTAGAAAATTTCAAAAATAGTTGATTATGAAAAAGAAATTCAGATGTCAGGTGTGCGGTTATATCTACGAAGGTGATGCCGCACCTGCAGAGTGCCCTCTCTGCCACGCAAAAAGCGACAAATTCACCGAAATCGTTGAATCAGGCGACAGCCTTACCTGGGCTGACGAGCACAAGATCGGAGTAGCAAAGGGTGTGAGCGAGGAAATTCTCCAGGGACTTCGCGAGCACTTCAACGGCGAGTGCTGCGAAGTTGGAATGTACCTTGCAATGAGCCGTCAGGCAGACCGCGAGGGCTATCCTGAAATTGCAGAGGCATTCAAGAGATATGCTTTCGAAGAGGCTGACCACGCTTCCAGGTTCGCAGAACTCCTTGGCGAGGTCGTTTGGGACACCAAGACCAATGTTGAGAAGAGAATGCTTGCCGAGCAGGGTGCCTGCGAGGACAAGCTCCGCATCGCAAAACTCGCAAAGGCAGCCAACCTCGACGCCATCCACGACACAGTTCACGAGATGTGCAAAGACGAAGCTCGTCACGGCGCAGGCTTCCAGGGTCTCTACAACCGTTATTTCAAGAAATAACGAATCACACGGATTTTTCAGGACGGCTCTGACAGGGCCGTCTTTTTTTGTTGCAGCCGGGATGTCGCAGTCGGGGAGGGCGAAAAGAACAACAGGGAATTACACAGCCGGGAAGGACGGGTAAACGTAAAGGGAACGAAAAGGGAAATTCTCAAAGAAATGACCTCCTGCATACTTGCGAAAATTGTGAAGAATAGGTATCTTTGTGACCGTTTGAACAAAAAGACCTTTTGTGATGGATTACAAACTCGCTCACAAAGCACATCCCTGGCATGGAATAAGCCTTGGGGACAACGTTCCGGAGGAAGTCCGGGTTTTCATAGAAATAGTGCCTACTGACACGGTCAAATATGAGGTTGACAAGGAATCAGGTTACCTGTCCCTTGACAGACCGCAGAAATTTTCCAACATAGTTCCTTCGCTATACGGTTTTCTGCCGAGGACTTTCTGCTCGGAAAAGATGGCGGAACTCACCAACAAGGCCCTTGCACGGTACGATGTCGAGGGCGACGGAGACCCGCTTGATGTCTGTGTCCTGACAGAGAAGGACGTGACTCACGGAGACATCATCGTCAGGGCGAGACCAATCGGAGGAATACGCCTTCTGGATCACAACCAGGCTGATGACAAGATTATCGCAGTGCTGAAGAACGATGCCGTTTACGGAGGCTACACCGACATCGACGAACTTCCGAAACAGATTATCAGGAGACTCATCCACTATTTCACGACCTACAAGGACATCCCCGGTGAGACCAACCTCAGGATGAAGTTCGTCAGCATCTACGGAGCGGATGTCGCAAAGGATGTCATCCGCCGTTCGATGGAAGACTATGACGATTACATCAAACGCAAAGAACAGGAGTAAGGAAGCGCTTCCCGGAGCGAAAGCCTACCACTCACAGAACGGATGGACTGAAAGCATTGAATTGTAATACTTTCTGTCACCGGTAACCTCTTCCCCGATCCAGTCAGGAACGGGGAAGTTTTCATTTTCGGAGGTCAGTTCGATTTCTGCGACGACCAGTCCTTCATTGGCTCCGTGGAACACGTCCACCTCCCAGAAGCGTTCCTTGCCTTTGCCCTCGCCCAAAACCACTCCCCCGTAAGAAACCACTCTCTCATCCGAAACCGTTCCCTTACCAGAATCCAGTCCTTCGCCCAAAACCACTCCCTCATCCGCAACAGCCCCAAAGGCTTCAGAGGAAGCGTCTTCAAAGACAGGAACGAGGTAGCGGGTCTTGTCAATGACCCCACCGCGGCAAAGTTGCAAAAGGCCCAGAGCATCCTGAGCAGGAATTTCCCACTCCCACTCACTGCGGCTCATCCCGCTTGCGCTTCCGGCCCCCTTGATTGTCAGCCAGGCCGTCTTGTCGTCCAGACGCACCCTGACGGTGTGTCCTTTTTCCTTTGATATATATCCCTGAATCAGATGACGGCTTCCGACAGCCTTCTCCCTGAATGAAAGGTCGCGGACAAGAAATTTCCTCTCTATTTCGATATTTGCCATATTTCGGGACACTTAGTATTTCAGAATATTGAATATTTCGCAAAAAAAATACATTACATCATCCAGCGGCTCATATCCCTTCCTGCGGCGAGCCCTTCCCGGATAAGGGTTGACGAAATATTCACCTGTGGTGCGTCGACCAGCCTGATTCTGTAGGCTGACTCCTCCTCCAGAAGGTCCTCACGCAGGGCTGCGGTGTCGAAACCCTCGCGCGGATATACAGCCAGGCCGAACTCCAGAAGAATCCTTCGATAGTCCTTCCAACGTCTGATGTCGGCCAGCTGGTCGGATCCGATCACAAGGGTGAAATTGTTCTGCGGCTCCCTTTGGCGCAATGCATCCAGAGTGGTGACGGTGTACTGGGGGGAAGGCATCGACAGTTCGATGTCATCGACCAGCACATCAGTCATTCCATTGGCTTTCACCGCCCTGACAGCCGCATCGTAACGGTCCTGTGCAGAATCCGGACTGATTCCTTCCTTGAGGGGATTCTTCGGAGAGACTATCAGATAGACCCTGTCAAAACCGGCTTTTTGCACAAGGGCATCCATAATTGCCTTGTGACCTATGTGCAGGGGATTGAACGACCCGGGAAAGACGGCTACATTCATAGAGGACTATTTCGCAAGAAAATCCGAAACCACTTTCTCCGCCTCGGCCAACGCAGTCGGAAGGTCATCATTCACAAGCACATAGTCGAATTTACCCGTCGCAAATTCCATCTCGGAAGCGGCTTTCGCAACCCTTCTTTCAATGGCCTCCGGAGTGTCCGTCCCCCTTCCTACAAGTCTCTCGCGGAGCACCTCGACGGAAGGAGCCTGGATGAAGACCGACAGGGCCTTGTCACCGAAAATCCTCTTGACATTCACCCCTCCGCAGACATCTATGTCAAAGACTATGGCGTGTCCCTTTGCCCAGATACGATCCACTTCGGACTTGAGGGTCCCGTAGAAAGAACCGGCATAAACCTCCTCATATTCAACGAACCTGTCCTCCTCTATCATCCTGCGGAACTCATCCGCCGAAAAGAAATAGTACTCCACGCCATTCCTTTCGTTCCCCCTCGGAGGCCGCGATGTGGCCGACACCGAAAATTCAAGTTCCGGATGGTTCTTCAGAATATGATTCACTATCGTGCTTTTACCGGCTCCGGACGGGGCAGAAAAAATTATTACCTTGTTACCGTTCATATTTTATTTCCCAAACTTCGCAAAATTAGTCATTTTTTGTTATTTTTGCGCCGCTTTTCAGGGAAGGCTCGTTTTTTGTGCGGTCATCCCCTCCGGTAAAGGAAAAAATTCTAATATTTATAGATTATGGTATCTTACAAATCACTCGGTCTTGTGAACACAAAGGAAATGTTCGCCAAGGCCATCAACGGCGGGTATGCGATCCCTGCATTCAACTTCAACAATATGGAGCAGCTCCAGGCCATCATCCAGGCCGCTGCCGAGACCAAGTCTCCGGTAATCCTCCAGGTTTCAAAGGGTGCCCGCAACTATGCAAACCAGACTCTTCTCCGCTATATGGCTGAAGGTGCAGTGGAATATGCAAAAGAACTCGGCTGGGAACATCCTCAGATTGTCCTCCACCTCGACCATGGTGACAGCTTCGAGACTTGCAAGAGCTGCGTTGATATGGGCTTCTCATCAGTGATGATCGACGGTTCCTCACTTCCTTACGAGGAAAACATCGCACTCACCAGGAAAGTTGTAGAGTATGCTCATCAGTTCGATGTAACCGTAGAGGCAGAGCTCGGAGTCCTCGCAGGTGTCGAGGATGAGGTTGCCGCAGAGGAATCTCACTACACAAAACCTGAGGAGGTGATTGACTTCGCAACCCGCACAGGCTGCGACTCCCTCGCAATCTCAATCGGAACTTCACACGGTGCCTACAAGTTCAAACCTGAGCAGTGCACAAGGGACCCGAAGACAGGTCTTCTCGTTCCTCCTCCACTCGCATTCGACGTTCTCCACGAGATTGAGAAGAAACTTCCAGGCTTCCCGATTGTCCTCCACGGATCATCTTCAGTTCCACAGGAGTATGTAAAAATCATCGACCAGTACGGTGGAAAACTTCCTGATGCAGTGGGTATTCCAGAGGAGCAGCTCCGCGAGGCTTCAAAGAGCGCAGTCTGCAAGATCAACATCGACTCAGACTCACGTCTTGCTATGACAGCTGCTATCCGCAAGGTGTTCGCAGAGAAACCGGGTGAGTTCGACCCACGCAAGTACCTCGGACCTGCAAGGGATGAGATGAAGAAGCTCTATATGCACAAGAT
>CAMFBM010000002.1 GCA_945948555.1 uncultured Bacteroidales bacterium
CCAGGGAACCACCCTGCACAGGATCGTGATGCAGTTCTGCGGTTGGGACCTTGCCAGGATGGAGGAAGTGTAGTGCTTGATAATCGATTTGTTCTATGGTAAGACATATCTCACTGCTGGCTGTTTTGGCGCTTTCCTTATTGTTTCGGCCGTTTGCCGGAGCAGTGGAACTTCCTGATTACAGTTTTCATACGATTCCAAATACGACATATTACGGTGGTATACACGGAATTACCAAGGATCGTATCGGAAGAATCTGGTTTAGCGGTCACGAGGCGGTCTGTGTCTATGATGGCAACACATTCGTACGGAAGGAGAAGGAGATAATGAAGATGTCTCCATACGATTCATGGAATTTCGGTGAGGTCAGAACTGCAGGAAAGGACTGTAGGCTGATTGTAGGAAGCAACCACGGAATGATAATGCTGGATTACGAAAGTATGTCGTTCGACTGTCTTTTCCCTGGAAATATCGGTCCTTTTGATGTCAGTAGGAAAGGTGAGGTCTGGATGGTAAGGGACGGCAGGGTGGAGATGTTCAATGCCGATGACTTGTCCGCCGGCACTTTTGTCCCTTCTTTCAACCCAGTCCCTTCTTTCGTCTCGTCTGTTTTCTGTACTGAGGATGAAGTCTATGCTTCTGTCAGTAACGTTCTGATGAAATACAATCCCGACAATTGCCGTTTTGACCGGTTCTCCGTTATCGGGGGGGGTAATACGGAAATAAAGGATGTTCTCCGGTTCGGTGAGGACGTGTATGTGCTGACATTGATGGACGGGCTTTTCAAATGCCGTCCGGACGGGACGGTTCTTCGCTCAGATGTCAGCGGACTGATTTCAGACAGTACCACAAGTACGAAGATGCTCTATGCTGACCCGTCGGGAGTCATCTGGATTGCAACTCAGGCTGGGTTGCTACTACTGGATCCTGAAACGGAACGGACCAGAATCCTGCGGCTTGACCTCAATCGGCCTTATTCACTTCCGAACAATTCGGTGTGGTCTGTATTCCCGGATCCGGACGGGGGACTGTGGATTGGAACATATGGTGGAAAACTGGCCTATAGTACATTGTCTGTCAGTGACGTGAGATTCTTCACAGCCCGTTCCGGTGGTTTGTCCCATCCGATTGTGAGCTGCTTTGTGGAGGATTCAGATGGAAATCTGTGGATAGGAACCGAGGGTGGTGGAATTTCAGTATTGGACAGACAATCAGGCAGATTCAGTTACCATACCCATTCTGACGGATGTGGTCTTTCCTCTGATTTCATCAAGAGACTTTGGAGAGATGAGAAGGGGGGCATCTGGGTTGCGTCATTCAATGGAGGTATTCAGGTGTATGACAAAAGGACCGGTCAATTCAAGACTAGGGCAGGTACATCCACCAACTACCCATTATGTGTATATGATTTTCTTGAGTGGGAAGACGGAAGTTTGTGGATGTCAAACCCGGACGGAAATCTGCGATATCAGCGGAAAGCGGGAAGTCCGGATGAAGCAGTATGGTTTACTGATTCCGAGGGTCGCCAGTTTGGAACGGCTGCGGAGATGATTTACCGCGATGATGAGGGACATCTTTGTCTGCTTTCCCATTCCGGGCTGATCGTAGCTGATACCTCGACAGGAAGGATTGTAAGATGTCATCACATTGACAATGTACCTTTCCAGTCAAACAATCTCATCTGTTTTTGCCGCTTGTCCTCCGGTGACATCTGGTTTGGGACAGGCGGGGGTGTCAATGTTCTGAAGAATGATGGTTCTTATGTGCATCTCGTTGATTCCGAAGGGGAATCTCTCTTAGGAAAGGTCGTTTTCGGAATAGTTGAGGACGATGCTTCAGGCAATGTATGGCTGAGTACGGATGCCGGACTGTATCTTTATTCGGCGGACACCGGCCTGTTCTCGAAATCCAGCATTGACAATGACGAGAACTGCGGGTCATATTATATAAGGTCATATTTCAAGACTTCCCGCGGCGAGATTCTTTTCGGAGGAACTTCCGGTTTTGTGATGTTCAATCCTGTGAAAATGTCCTTCAATTCACAGAAACCGGAGGTTTTCTTCACCGATTTCCTGATTGACAACAATGTCGTCCTGCCAGGGAGCAAGGATTCCCCTCTGAAGAAATCCATCCTGACATACACATCTGCGGAGAATGACAAGGGTTTGGTGCTGAATCACCGTCAGAATAATTTCGGAGTCCGCCTGTCTTCCGACAGCTATCTCAATGCTGAAAGAAACCGGTATGCCTATAGGATGCAAGGTCTTTCCGATGATTGGATGGAACTTCCGGAAGGTCAGAGAGTGGTTTCATTTTTCAATATCAGGCCCGGGAAATATCTGTTTGAGGCAAAGGCTGCAAACAATGACGGAATCTGGGGTAACAGGGTGACTTCGATTGGGATTGAGGTCCGTCCTTCTCCATTCCTGTCGGTGTGGGCCTATTGCCTGTATGCTCTGATTCTTGCCCTTTCCGCCTTTGCCGTCTGGAGGTTCTTTACGAACAAGAAAATCTTGGAGCAGAAACTCGAGATGGAAAGGATGAAGGAGGAAAACATCAGGCAGATGACCCAGGCCCGAATCAATTTCTTCACCAGCATATCCCACGACCTCAAGACTCCTCTTACTCTTGTCGTGGATCCGCTGAAACAGTTGAAGGAGCATCTCCCGCAATCGTCCAAGGCATTTGCCGATGTCCGTCTGATTGAACAGAACGTCGGAAGAATCAAGAGAATGATTGTTCAGCTGCTTCAGTTCAGGGAGATTGAAAGCCAGAAGATTGTGCTGAACAGACAACCTGGTGACATTGTCCGGTTCATAAAGGACATATTTTCGCTTTTCGACAACATCGCTGCAAACAAGGAAATCGAAACAGAGTTCCGCAGTGAGATGGAGAGTTTCTACACTATGTTTGACTATGAAGTGATGGAAAAAATAGTCACTAATCTCATCTCCAATGCTTTCAAGTATACGCCTCAGGGATGTTTCGTCAGGGTTGCCCTGTCACGGAAGCCGGAGACGGATTCTGAAACTCCGGAATGGCTGTCCATCGTTGTGATGAACACAGGAACGGAGATTCCTGAGGATAAGAGGGAGTTGATATTCAATGCGTTCTCCAAACTTCCGCATCATACTGAAAAGATGATTGAGCACAGCAACGGACTGGGACTCGCCATTGTCAGGGAGTTGGTGGACAATCTTGGTGGCCGAATCTCCCTCACTTCAGGGCACTCGACGGTCTCCTTTGAGATATTGCTCCCGTTCGCGCCTGATACGGATGCCAGGACGGCAAAGGATGAGGGTGGGTATGAATATGCTGTTTCTGAGGCGGACAGTCTGCTTTCAGAGGCTTCTTTTGAGGAATCAGTCAGAAAGGACAGCCGGAAAGCGTATTCAGTAGTTGTCGTGGAGGATGACGTGAATCTCAGGAACTATCTTGAAAAGAGACTTTCCGGAAAGTACAATGTCTATACGGCAACAAATGGAAGTGACGGCATCGCCAAGGCCATCAAGGTCAATCCGCAGCTTGTGGTGACGGACCTTATGATGCCTGATTCCGACGGGTTTGAGGTCTGCCGGAAAATAAGGGGCGATATGCGCACGAGCCACATCCCGGTAATCGTTCTCTCCGGTGCCGGCAATCAGGACGACAATAGGGTCAAGGCAATGGAAAGCGGGGCGAGTGTTTTCCTCGACAAGCCTGTTGATATGGATTTCCTTCTCAAGCAGGCAGACAATCTCATCCGCTCCCAGCAGAAACTCAAGGAAATGTACAGTCGCAGGTTCATTGCCGAGCCTTCTAAGGTGACCATCTCCTCAATGGACGAGGAGATTCTCAAAAGGGCTATGGACCACATTGAACGGAATATGGACAATTGTGACTACGATGTGGATTCGTTCGTGTCGGATATGGCAATCGGCCGTACGATTCTGTACCGTAAAATCAATGACATTACCGGAATGTCCATAAAGGAGTTCATTCTGGATGTCCGCTTAAAGAGGGCGGCCCAGCTGCTCCGGGAATCGGAGTATACAATTGCGGAAATTTCGGATATGACAGGCTTCGCGAATCCGAAATATTTCAGTATCTGCTTCCGCCGCCATTTCTCCATTACACCGAGCGAATTCAGGAAGGGGTAGCGTAAATCATTGCTTGTCTATCGTATATAAGCGGTTTGATTTTGTACATTTTTACTGATGTGTACAAAATCGAACCATTTCCGTATGAAGTCCTCCTATCCGTGTCGCCTATTTTACGGACTTTTGTAAAGGAGAAAAACCACAATTGTGTAGCACTATGTTTCTGAATCCAATGAAATTCTTTCTTCACGGCAGGATATTTTGTTTCCTGTCAATAGTCGTGTTTTTGATTTCGTGCGGAGAAAAAACTGTTCCTGAAAACGTGGACACAGGTCTCACCGGTAAAAGCGTTACCGTCTCTCCTGACCGTACGAGCCTTCTGAGAAATCCGTTCTCCGGGTGGATGATTTACTCCGGTATGGGAAGCAATATCGACCAGGGTGGGAGCACAGAGGAACAGAGATTCTGGCAGAGGTATGACAACTTCCCTTCATCGGAAGGTGTGGTCAATGTCCCGAGGGATTACGCACCTATTCTCCTTATGCGGGTAATATGGTCACAGGCGAATCCTGCTCCGGGAGTATATGTCTGGCAGGAGGACTGCAACACCCCTGAGGCAAAGAGGTTCAAGATGCTTGTCAACGGGGCGAAGGAAAGGAATATGCGTCTTGCATTCAATTTCACCGCAGATAGCCAGGACAAACACGACCCTGCCTGTCCTGAATATCTGAGGGAAAGGGGTTGCAAGTATTTTGAGACCCGGACCGGCAGCGCCACTGTCTGGACACCGTATCCGGACGATCCTGTTTTCCAGCAGTGCTATGCGGAGTTCATTCACGATTTTGCACAGGAATTCAACGACCCGGACCGGATTGCATTTATCGGCGGTTTCGGTGTAGGGAAATGGGGCGAGTATCACGCCTGCAGGTATTCCACAGGTGATGACAGTCCGCGTGAGCAGGTGTTTGACTTTCTGGTTGACACTTTTGTAAAGGAGTTCACGAAAATCCCGATTACAATCAATGCGCACAGATGGATAGGAACAGGTGTGCAGTGGAGGGATGACTTCGACCCTGATTCAGAGAGGCTTGTCCAAGGGGCAATTGCCAAGGGATTCTCTCTTCAGAGCGCGGCTTTCGGTATGCACCGTTATTTCTCTACCTGGGAGAAGGCTATGCTATACAAGAACAGGTACTCAGTTCCGATTGCAGCAGAGGGAGGATGGGTGAAAGCTTCTCATCCGGAGGCTCTGACCACAGATGGCTACAAGGACTGGGGGGATGTCCGCAGGGGAGAATTCCTGGATGCCCAGGAGTCCTGCGTGAATACTCTTGATTTGCGTTACAATGAAAATATTGAAGCGAGCGAGGCGTATGTCTGGTTCAATGAGGCATATGAATATGTGGAGAAATTCATTCAGGAGGGGTGTTACAGAATCTACCCTGACAAGCTCACCCTTCCGGAGACGATCAGAAACGGAGAGGATTTCACGATTTCTCATCGCTGGATAAACCTTGGCTGGTCATATTGCCCGACCAACATCAAACAGTGGGAGGGACGCTATCACACGACTTTCGCTCTGCTTGACAAGAGAACCTACAAGACAGTCGCTTTCGTGTACGATGACAATGCCAGACCTTCTGACTGGAAGAAAGGGCAACCGAGCAGTTATGTACTTACTGCCAGATTTGAGGATGTCCCTCCGGGAGAGTATTTCTGGGCTGTCGGCATAACCGACAGCTGGAATGAGAACAAGCCGGGCATTTACATTGCGGCAAAGCAGAACGTGACTTCGAGCGGCTGGCTGAAACTCTTTTCCGTAAAAGTTGAATAACACACTAATCTAACTAAATATGGTTTCAAACAGATACTCAAGTGTTTTGAGACGCAGTCTGTTGGCGGCGGCATTGTTCGTTTCCAGCCTGTCTGCAGTCTTTGCCCAGGACACTGCCGGCCTCAGGATTGTCGGTAATGTCACTGATGAGAAGGGTGAGCCCCTGGTTGGTGCCACCATCTATGCTAAAAACGACAAAAACGTCAATGCCATCACTGACCTTGACGGAAAGTACACCATCGTGGTTCCTGAGAAATGGACCGTCCTGGTGTATGACTATGTCGGATTCGTAACCAAGGAGGAGACAGTCGGTGAGCGTAAGGTCATCAATGTCGAACTCGTTGAGAACATCGGCCAGCTTGAAGATGCGGTCGTGGTCGCTTACGGTACTCAGAAGAAGGAATCGGTTGTGGCTTCCATCACGGCAATCCAGCCTGAGGCCCTCAAGGTGTCAACCACCCGTTCACTGACCAACAACCTTGCAGGTAATGTGGCAGGAGTACTTGCTATCCAGCGTTCAGGTGAGCCTGGCTATGACAACTCGACTTTCTGGATTCGCGGTATCTCGACTTTCCAGGGTGTCGGAGGAGATCCCCTCGTTCTGGTGGACGGAATCGAAAGGAGCCTTGACACCATCGATGCCGAGGAAATCGCATCGTTCTCTGTCCTGAAGGACGCTGCTGCAAGTGCCGTTTACGGTGTGCGTGGAGCAAACGGTGTAATCCTGATCAACACCAAGCGCGGTCAGGCCGGAAAGCCGAAGGTTACCATCAAGGCGGAGTTCGCAGGAACACAACCGGTGAAACTTCCGCAGTACATCGGTGCGGCTGACTATATGCAGCTGCTGGACGATGTCCTTGTGGACACCGGTTCACTCCCTATGTACACTGATCAGATTGCCAAGACAAGGGCCGGATACGATCCGGACATCTATCCGGATGTGGACTGGATCAGGGCAATTTCAAAGGACTGGGCGAACAATCAGCGTGTGACTGCCGAAATCAGCGGAGGTAACGAAAGGGTTGTTTACTCTATTGTCTGCGCATTCTACAATGAGAGGGGTATCCTGACACGCGATGCTTCAAAAGAGTGGGACCCGTCAATCAAGTTGCAGAGGTACAATGTCAGGTCCAACGTGGACATAAAAATTACCAACACCACCAAGCTCCGCATCAACATCGGAGGTTATCTTCAGGAGCGCAACTCCACTCCTGAGAGTGTGAGTGAGATTTTCAACAGGGCGTTCAGGGCTGTGCCTTTCAAATTCCCTGTGCAGTACTCCACTGGTGAAATCGCCGGAACGGAGGAGTCTAATGTCTGGGCGATGGCCACCCAGAGGGGATACAACAGGACTACGGCCAGCAAGATTGAGACTCTTGTAACCCTCGAGCAGGACTTCAAGTTCCTCACGGAAGGACTCAAGCTCAGGGCTTCGTTCTCATTCGACCGCTATGCGACCGGAACTGTCAGCCGTTCGACCAAACCTACCCTCTACAACCCGGCATCAGGACGTAACGAGGACGGTTCCCTCATTCTTACCGTGAAGGAAAACGGCAGCAATACCCTTGGACACTCCAACTCCGGAACATACGGAAACAAGAGCGTCTATCTTGAGGCAGCCGTAACCTACGACAGGACCTTCGACAGAAAGCACGCCGTTTCAGGTCTGCTTCTGTTCAACAGGAGAAACTACGACAACGGAAGCAAACTCCCTTACAGGAACCAGGGTCTTGCAGGAAGGGCTTCATATACATTTGCAAACCGCTATGTGGCCGAGTTCAACTTCGGTTACAACGGTTCAGAGAACTTTGCTCCGGGAAAGAGATATGGTTTCTTCCCATCAGGGGCCATCGGATGGGTAATTTCCGAGGAACCGTTTATGGACAGCGCTAAAATGGTCCTCTCGAAACTCAAAATCAGGGCTTCTTACGGACAGACAGGTAATGCATCTCTTGACGGGCGTCGATTTGCCTATCTCTCTACCATCACCGACGACTGGAACACACTTGGAGAGTACAGATGGGGGTATGAATCCAACTACAACAAGAACGGTATGGCTGAAGGTGACTTTGCAGTGCCTGACCTTACCTGGGAAAAAGTCAACAAGGCTGACATCGGCTTTGAAGTCGGCCTCTTCAATGGAGTTGCCGACCTTCAGGTGGATTTCTTCGACGAAAGACGAAACAACATCTTTATGGAAAGAACATCCATCCCTCAGACAGCAGGTTTCATCAAATCTCCTTGGCAGAACTTTGGTAAAGTAAAGAATCAGGGTGTCGATCTCTCCCTCAATATCAGGAAGCAGTTCGGTCGTGACTTCTATCTCAGTGTGATGGGGACCTTCACCTATGCTCACAACACAATCATCGAGATGGATGAACCTGCAGCCGTTATCGGAACCAACAGGGCCCAGACCGGACATCCTGTAGGACAGCTTTTTGGCTATGTTGCCGAGGGCCTTTACACCTATGATGATTTTGTTGATGTCGAGACCGGAGAACTCCAGCCTTACCTTCCGCAGGTGACACTTGTGTCAAAAGTACGGCCGGGTGACATCAAATACAAGGATGTCAACAAGGATGGTTACATTGACGTTTACGACAAGTCTCCTATTGGAGGAACAAAGAATCCAGAGATGGTTTACGGATTTGGTTTCACTTTCTCTTGGAAGGACCTTGATATTTCAGCCCTCTTCCAAGGTGTCGGCAAGACTTGGAACATTCTTTCCGGAAACATCATCCCTGCATCCAACAAAGGAACGACCTACAATGTCTTCACCAACTACACCGACCGTTGGACGGAAGAAAATCCGAGTCAGAATGTGTTCTATCCAAGACTGGACTACGGAGTGAATGCGAACAACAGCCAGGCTTCCACCTGGTGGCTCAAGGATATGAGTTTCCTCAGGCTCAAGAATATCGAGATCGGTTACTCCCTTCCTAAGAGATTCGCAGAGAAATCATTCATCTCCAGTGCGAGAATTTATGTCCGAGGAACCAATCTGCTGACATTCTCGAAATTCAAACTTTGGGATCCTGAATTGTCATCAAATACCGGTGCCGCCTATCCGGTTATGAAATCAATCTCTGCAGGTCTTGAATTCAAATTCTAAAAACAGTGTTGCAATGAAAAACAACAAATTTATATACCTGATCGCAGGTCTTGTGGCAGTGTTCAGTGCTGTTTCCTGCGACTATCTCGACAAGCAGCCGGACGACCAATTGGACATCGAGACTGCATTCGAGAACAAGACAAACCTTGAGAGATGGCTTGCCTACATCTACAACGGCATCCCTACCTTTTACCATTACGATGGTGCGATAGCCATTGCAGATGACCTTACCCCGCCTGTAGGCTGGGAGTCACAGGGTTTCAAGGCAATTCTTTACCAGAACGGAAACTTCACGCCTGCACAGGGAGGTATTATCAGCTACTGGAAAGAATTTTCAAAAAGGATTCGTTCTGCCTACATATTCATCGAGAATGCTCATCCTCTCTTTGATGTTTCCGCAAAGGAAATCGAATGGATGAAGGCCGAGTGCCGTTTCTTCATCGGCTATTATCACGCGATGATGGTGATGACCTACGGAGCGATTCCGATGATTACAGGTCCGGCCCAGGGCACGGATGCAGCTGATATGCAGCTCAAACAGGCCCCTTTCTATGAGGTGGTTGACTGGGTGGCACAGGAACTCAAGGAGGCTTCAGAAATCCTTCCTTCTTCCTACGAAGAGGCGAACAAGTACGGAAGGGCGACTTCCCTGATGTGTCTTGCCGTGCGTGCCCGTCTTCTGACATTCGCAGCCAGTCCGCTGGTGAACGGCAATCCTGATTTCGCAGATTTCGTGAATTGTGACGGAATTCCGATATTCTCTTCGGAATATGATCCGGAGAGGTGGAGAACTGCGGCTGATGCCAACTATGAGGTTCTCGAAGCTGCAAAGGAAAGCGGATATGAACTCTATGTGGAGAGGCTGGACAACGGTTCGGTTGACCCGTATATGTCATATATGAATGCCGTCCTGATGCGTTGGGACCAGGGCAACCACGAGGTCCTCTTCCCTAAGACATACGACAGCGGCGCATATTTCGACAGACAGTGCAACCCGCGCAGTATGGGTGGTGCAGGCGCAATCGGAGTGACCCAGAATCTTGTCGATGCCTTCTTTATGAACAATGGACTTGTTCCTATTCTCGGGTATGACGGGAACGGCAATCCTGTAATCAATGTCAATTCAGGCTACACCGAGACCGGCTATTCTACTGAGGACTACAAGGATGACACGAAATATTTCTATGCCGAGCAGGGTGCGGTGGAAGGACAGAAAACCAACTATGTGATTACGACCAAGGGTACCTACAATATGTATTGCAACCGCGAGCCGCGTTTCTATATTTCAGTTCTCTACAATGAGCAGTACCACTGGGGCAAGGACAAGCACAAATCCACCAACAAGTTCACGGACTTCTTCTCAGGCGGACAGGACGGAGGTCCGAGCCACGATGCTCCTACCGCAGGTTACCTCGTCAGAAAAATGGTCGATCCGTCAGCCATACCTTCAGAAGGTTCCGGAAAGTACAAAACCCGCCACGGAGCAATCTACCGTCTTGCAGAGGCATATCTCTCATACGCAGAATGTCTTTTCGAGTACAGTGTCGCAAGGGGAACCCTCGGAGCCAACAAGAACGAGATATTTACATATATCAACAAAATCAGGGAGAGGGCAGGCATTCCTCTTTACGGTAACGGTGTTGACGGGGACGGCGTTGCAATGATTCCGCTTTCGAACAATGAAAACGAACTGCGTGATCTGATTCACAGGGAGAGAAGGGTCGAACTGAATTGCGAGGCAGGAAGCCGCTTCGATGACCTCCGTCGTTGGAAAGAGGCAGAAGATGTCCTTGACGGGCCTTTCTATGGAATGGATTCCCGTGCTACCAAAGCAAACAGGGATGCATATTACAAAAGAACCCAGTACCAGACCCGCCGTTTCATCAGCTATTGGTGGCCGATTCCTCAGGATGACATTGACAAGAACCTCAATCTCCGTCAGGTGCCGGGTTGGAGATAGTAAATGGACAATATGATTTTATTTAATATGAAACACGGATATATTTTGGGTTTTACAGCAGGTCTGCTTTCACTTGCTGCCTGCAACAAGGGAGGCTTCCCCGGACCGGACAGAAGCTTGTACGATGTTGTCGAGACGATGACCCTCGAGGCTTCGGCAAATGAGATTGTGCTTGATGCCGAGGCTTTGGATGAGGTCGCCCTGACACTGAACTGGACTCCTGCAAGGGAGATGTCCGATGACTATATAGTCACTTATGTGACCTACCTCGACATTGAGGGAAATGACTTCAGCAATGCTGTCCGTCAGATTGAGGATGACGGGGTGTTCTGCAAGGAATACACTACCAGCCAGCTTCAGACCCTCCTTACGGAGAAATGGAACAAGAACTACTCCCGTGCCGTGAGTATGGAGTTCAAGGTCATTGCAAAATGGGACGGCGGCGAGAAATACGTGATGCCTGAGGTTAGAAAAACGACTTTCAGCGTCCGTCCGTACCGTCCTCTCACTTTTGATGCCGACAGGATCTATCTGTCGGGAGATGCCGTGACCGGAACGACCAAAAAGGCAATCGGCAAGACGCCGGAGAATGAATACATCTATGCCGAGGAAGTTTATCTCAAACCTGGAAAACTTACTATTCCAATTGAATATCAGGGGATAACCTCATACATTTGTCCTGCAGAGGGTGATATCAACATTCCTGATGCTGACCAGGTCGACGGGAAACCTGCAGGAACAGAGGCTTATCCTGCAACTGTCAAGGAACTGAAGGAGGGAGTTGAACTTCCTTCCTGGAACATTCCTGCCGAGGGCTACTGGAGGGTCATAATCGACATAGAGAACAAGACCGTGAAATTCTTCTCCCCGAAGAACAGGCTTGAACCGCTTACGGTTGAATTCGCGTACGAGGACAAGGACCCTGCTTACTGGATTCTCACAAAGACTCTTCTTGCCGGCAATTACTATATCAACTCAATGACAGGTTGGGATAGCTGGAAAGGAAAAGCCTATCCGTTCCAGGCGTCGAAGGTGGATCCGCAGATCATTTTCTGGCAGGGCTCAACGTTTACAATGACCGATAAGCTCTGTATCAAGGTCGCCCAGGGACCTGCCGAGGTGGATGACATCCGCCAGGGCGAGGGCACGACTGGAAACGACCCTAAGAAGGACGGTGCAGGAATGACCTTCATCTCCAAAGTTCTGGCATTTGTGCCGGCTACAGAACCGGGAGTCCCTGTGAAAGCCGACATTGAACTCACGATGGGAAAGTGGATTCCGACAGCAGCTGCCGTTTCCAACGTAAAATGGGTACCTGTCGCCGGAGGAGTGAGACTCAGCAGAATAACCATCGATGCTAGAAACAATCTGATTCGTTTTGACTGATAGATTATGCGATATACAGTAAAAAACAGTATCCTTATGGTTGCGGCGGTAATCGTTTCCGCCTGCGCCTGTGCGAAAGAACCGGGTTCCCAAAATACTGGGAACTCCGGGGAAATCGCAGGCAATACCACTGTGAAAATCACTGCTGACAAGACATCAGTCCTGAGGAATCCTCTGACGGGGTGGGTGATGTATGTCTCCGGTACTGCCGATCCGTCTTATTTTGACACGAAAATCAGTGTCCCGGATCTTGGCAAGGAGGTCTATGTCAGGGATTATGCTTCTGCCTGCTACATCAGGACCGGATGGAAGAACCTGAACCCTTCCGAAGGTAAATATGCGTGGGAAGATCCTTCCAGCAGCATTTACAAATTGGTGAAAAGGGCTGAAGAGCTTGGACTGCCAATTGCGTTCCGCGTCGTTGTGGACGGAAGGGACCAGAGGGAAAACACTCCGCAGTTCGTATTTGATGACGAAGCCGAATACTGGCTCTCGGACAGCAAATATCCTGACAGAAAGACTCCTTTGGCAATCGATCCGATCTGGAGAAAGCACTATGAGACTTTTGTAAAGGCTTTTGCTGCATATTTCAATGATCCGAAGAAAACCGCATTCATTGATGCTTATGGCCTTGGAAAATGGGGCGAAGGACACAATGTCTGCTACGAGCAGAACAATGCCATCACCTCGAAGACTTCCGAGTACAAGGCTGAGACAATGCGCTGGATTACGAAACTCTATGCGGACAATTTCACAAAAGTTCCTCTTGTGATCAACTATCACCGCCAGATAGGTCATCCTATCAGCGAGGGTAAGGATCCGCAGCCGGACAGCGAGGCTGTTCTCCAGATAGCAATCGACAACGGCTACTGCCTGCGTGCAGATTCATTCGGAATGAACAACCAGGATTGGGGCTATAATGACTGGGAGAAGGCTTATGTTCAGAAATGGCTGTACAAACTGCCTGTCATTATGGAGGGAGGTTGGATCGTTTCCAGCCATTCTTACTGGAATGACCCTGCCGGTTACAGGAAGGGCCATCCTGAAGATGTCCGCAAGGGAGAATTCGATTCCTCTATGGAGGCACACGTGAATATGATGGACTTCCGTGTCGGGGATGAGACGAAGAGCTGGTTCGAGAATGCCTACGAGTATGTTGAACGCTTCATCTCGGAAGGCGGTTACAGGCTCTATCCGACTCAGGTCTCTTTCCCGACCAAGGCGAAATTTGGAGACAAAGTCACCATTGCCCACAGCTGGGCCAATCTGGGATGGGGCTACTGTCCTGTGAATCTCCCGCAGTGGAACTACAAATTCAGGGTTGCAGTAGCTCTCCTTGACAGCAAGGACAATCCTGTCAAGATTTTCGTGGATGAGCAGACAGACCTCTCAAAGTGGCTCAAGGGCAATATCACCTCCTACAAGACAGAGGTGGAGATGAAGGGAGTGGCTGTCGGGGGCTATTCCTGGGCAGTGGGCATAGTTGACACCACACGTGACAATGAAATAGGAATCCGTCTTGCAGCAGCATCGAAGTACCAGACTGAATCCGGTTGGGTACGTGTCGGGACGGTTTCAGTTTCAGCAAGATAATAAGAACATATTTAATAAAACGCAAAACTGATGAAAAAGAATTTCGTAAGATTCGCTTCGGCGATTGCCATCCTTTCTCTCGGAGTGGCTTGTACGGACCTCTCCGGAGTGGAGGAAAGAATTGACACCCTTGAGGCCCAGATGGCCGCAATGGCAAACCAGCTCAATGCATTCAATGCGAATGTAAGGGCACTTGAGGACTTTACCCAGTCAGGACAGACGGTCAAGGACATTGTCAAGAACGGAAATGTCTATACCATTACCCTTGGAAACGGTACAGTCCACAACATAACAATTGAGAATGGACCTGTACAACTCAATGTCGCAATTGATTCAGAAGGCTACTGGACAATCGACGGAAGCCGCATCAAGGATGCGAGCGGCAATCCTGTGAAGGCCCTGGGCGAGAAAGGAGACAAGGGCGACAAGGGTGAGAACGGTTCCAACGGACAGGACGGAACTAACGGCCAGGATGGAAAGACTCCGATTTTCGGCGTAGATTCAGAAGGTTACTGGACCATCAAATATTCAGAGACCGAAACTCCTGCAAGGGTTACCGACGAGAACGGAAATCCTGTCAAGGCTGTCGGCTCATCATCTTCCACAGGTGAACCTTCAACAGGAAGCTGCCTGTTCAAGAGTGTTTCCGTTGAGAACGGATACCTTGTGATTGTTCTCAATTCAACTCCTGACCAGACCTACAGGCTCCCGATTGAGGCTGGTTTCCGCATTTCAGTGAGCAAGGACTTTATCGCGGTCCTTCCGGGGCAGAGCGTTGACGTTCCTTTCGAGGTGATTGGGAAAGATGCCTCCACTCACGTTTTCGTTGAGGCTCAGGGTTACACTGCAACTCTCGGGGATGGCGTGGTTACTGTCACTGCTCCCGATCCGCTTCCTGAAACAGGTTACCTCATCATCAAGGCCATCAGGAATTCCGATTCTTCTACAAAGGCCGTTTATCTCACTTTCGAGAGAGGGAAACTTACTTTTGTGTATGATGCAAGAACCGTCGTCAACGAAGGTGGCAAAGTCACAATCCCCGTCAGCGCAAACGTTGACTACACTGTGAATATTCCTGAATCCGCTGCTTCCTGGATTCATCTTGCCGGATCGACAAAGGCTCTTGTTTCCTCAACAATCGAACTCATCATCGACGAGAACACCGGTGAGCGGCGTGCTGCAACTGTCAGCATAGTTCCGTCACTTGGAGAGACGAAAAACATTCAGATTGTCCAGGCAGGTGTCGGCGAGACAGTCTACAATGAGGTTGACCTTGCAACCGTAGCATCATTCTCTCTTTCAGGAACTTCTCTTGATGCTCCAGCCGCCCTTGCACAGACAGTTGAGAATGAGGATGTGTTCGCGTTCTATTCTACCTTGAAAGCCGGTACCCTCTATGTCGAGATGTTCGATGCCGAGAAAACATCCCTCGGTTCCATCATCCCTGCATCCGGAACAGATATCAATGCCGGCAATGCTTCAGAATTTAAACAGGATTTTGTCGGCAACGGCGCCTGGGAGATTCCTGCAGATGGAACCTACCGTGTTGTTCTCAACCGTGCTTCCAAGAAGATTACCATTTACAACGAGGCTACCGATTTGAAGCCTTTGACAGTGAAATTCGCTTATGAGAACGGTACATCGTGGTATCTCACCAAGACCCTTGTTCCTGGTACTTTCTATGTCAGCACCAACAGCAACTGGGACGAGTGGAAAGGCAGAAAATACACTTTCCTGGCTTCAGCGGCAGACCCTCAGGTGTTCTACTGGGAAGGCAAGTTAACCATCAACGGAGACGGGGATCCGAAGCAGGTCAGCTTCAAGATTGGCCGGAGCGCAGCCGACGTTGATTTGATTGAGCCCGGTTCTGGAACAGGTGGTGCAAATCCTAACACCAATAATGAAGCGGACTTCCTTTCGAAATCATACGCATTTGCTCCGGCAACTGCTGATGGAAATGCACTTTCAGATAACGCAGAACTGATTGTGAATGAGTGGTTGCCTTGCGCAGGTGCAGTCAGCAACAAGAGGTGGGTTCTTGCAAAGGGCACGAAAGTCAATGTCATCCGGTTCATAATCGACGCGAGGAATATGAAAGTCCGCTTTGATGTTGAGAAAACAGCGGAATAATGACCGGAAAAAATATATTCAAATCCTTGGCACAGGCGTTGCTTGCATTCATTCTTATGTTTGCATCCAGCACCGCCTGTGCCAAGATTGACCCCTACAAGGGACTTTCTCTTGAGTTGTCCGAAGTCTCTGAAAACCTGACTGTCGGACAGACGGCCCGAATTGAGGCCGAAGTCAGGGGCGACAATGCCTCTTCTGTAAAAACGACAATCAAATGGCAGTCCCTCAATCCGAGTGTCCTTTCTCTCAATTCAGAAGGAAACACCGCGACCGTAAAGGCCCTCAAGGGCGGTGTCGCTTCCATTCGGGTTTCCGTCGCTGAATGCGAAAGTCTCAACCAAAAACTGACCTTCAAAATCAAGGAGGAAGGCGATGGAATTCTCCGCATCCTGGCAATAGGAAACAGCTTCTCCCAGGATGCCGTGGAGCAGTATCTTTATGAACTTTTCAAAACGACCGATCAGGAGGTTGTCATCGGCAACCTCTACATCGGCGGCTGCAGCCTTGAGAAACACTACAAAAACATTATGGGTGACAAGGCTGCATACGAGTACAGGAAGGTGGTTAATGGCCAGAAGACCAACCTCTCGGGCGTGAAGATTTCAACGGCGCTGGAGGAGGAACCGTGGGATTATGTGAGCATCCAGCAGGTAAGCGGCCTTTCGGGGCAGTTCGAGACCTGCACCCCTTATCTCCTGGAAATATTGAACTATGTCCGTTCACATTCGAAGTTTGATGTGAAACTCATCTGGCATTCCACCTGGGCCTACTCCAAGGACTCGACCCACGGTGATTTTCCGAAATACAACAAGGACCAGATGACGATGTACAATGCTATTGTCGAAGTAGGGCAGAAAGTTATGGCTAATACATCATATTCTTTCGACCTTCTGGTTCCTTCCGGAACGGCAATCCAGAACGGCAGGACCTCGTCTTTGGGGGACACCTTCAACAGGGACGGCTATCATCTTGAAGTCAATTACGGAAGATACACCGCCGCCTGCACCTGGTTCGAGGCAATTTCAGGCAAGAATGTAGAAGATGTGTCATACGCTCCTTCAACAGTAAGTGCTGCCAATGCCAGGATTGCCCGTGCAGCCGCCCACAGGGCAGTTGCCGCACCTTATTCAGTAACTGAGCTGACGGGATTCTGACATTGATGAAACTCTAACCTGAATTTTGTCGTCCTCAAGCATACTAAAAAATTGAACACATATATGAAATATATTCATCTATTTACAGGAATATTCTTGATTTTGTCAATAACCGCCTCCGCCCAGCACAGGATCACCCCTGAGGACGAGGCGCGTGCGAAGGAGTTGGTCAGCAGGATGACCATTGAGGAGAAAATCGATTATATCGGTGGACTGAAGTCATTTTATATCAGGGCAATCCCACGGTTGGGAATACCTCAGATCAGGATGGCGGACGGTCCTTGCGGGGTGAGGAACAACACCAAAAGCACCCTGTACCCGTGCGGTATATGCTCGGCGGCATCCTGGAACCGTGAGGCGGTTGAGGCTCTTGGTCACGGACTGGGAGCTGACGCGAAGGCAAGGGGTGTTGACATAATGCTCGGTCCGGGGGTGAACATCTACCGTTCGCCCCTTTGCGGCAGGAATTATGAGTATTTCGGTGAAGACCCTTTCCTTGCTTCGGAAGTGGCGAAGCACTACATCCTCGGAATGCAGGATGAGGGAGTGATGGCGACTGTCAAGCATTTTGCCGCCAACAACCAGGAATATGCCCGCCACAGCGTCAGTTCCGATGTCGATGAAAGGACTTTGAATGAAATATATTTCCCTGCATTCCGCAAGGCGGTCCAGGAGGCAGGCGTCGGTGCGGTGATGGACAGTTACAATCCGGTGAACGGGGTTCACGCGACTGAGAATGCCTGGATGAACATTGATGTCCTCCGCAATCAGTGGGGTTTCAAGGGAATATTGATGTCCGACTGGACTTCCACCTATTCCACAGCCGGAATTGCAAACGGAGGGCTTGACCTTGAGATGCCGAAGGGAGTCTTTTTTACACAGGAAAAGCTCAAGGCTGCCATTGAAAACGGGACTGTCAGAGAGGAGGACATCGACTTGAAAGTTCAGCACATACTCCAGACACTCATTTCATTCGGGATGCTGGATGCACAGAAACCCGAAGTGAACGATCTTGATGAAAGGCAGGAATCCCGGGATGCAGCCCTTCAGGTTGCCAGGGAAGGCATCGTGCTTTTGAAAAATGAAGGCAGTCTTCCAATGGCCAAAAGGGGAAAGATTCTTGTCATGGGCCCGAATGCCGACCGCATTGCGACAGGAGGCGGAAGCGGGTTTGTGACTCCGATTTCTTCTGTTTCCGTGTATCAGGGACTTGTTGATGCGAAGGGTGCGAAGAATGTGACCCTTCTCTCGGATGACATGCTCTACAAGGACATATATTCCGAAATATTTACTGATGAGACATTCTCTGCCCGGGGCTTCAAGGCGGCATATTACCCCAACAAGAAGTTCGAGGGCGAGCCTGTGATGGAAAGGATTGACGGCAGGATTAATTTCCATTGGAAATATTCATCCCCTTGCGAAGGACTTCCTGACGACGGTTTCTGTGCCCGATGGGAAGGTGTTTACAAGGCTGCCCAGGACGGGACCCTGCGTTTCAGAATGAGCGGGGACGACGGCTACAGGATTCTCGTGGACGGAAAGCAAATAGGAGGAGACTGGGGCAACCATTCGCTTTCCTCAAAATCCGCCTTTATGGATGTGAAGGCAGGTCAGACCTATAATTTCCGTTTTGAGTATTTTGAGAATGTCGGGGAGGCGACGGTCATTCTTGAGGTCGGGATGATGGACAGCGCGAGGATGTATGCAGCCTTGAAGAATGCGACGGCAGTCGTCTATTGCGCCGGTTTCGACAGCGACATTGAAGGAGAGGGATTCGACAGGGGATTTGCCCTTCCGCAGGACCAGAGGCGCGTCATCGGGATGCTCTCCGAAGCCCATCCGAATGTAAATGTGGTGCTGAATGCAGGCGGGGCAGTTGATTTCAGAGGCTGGTCCGAGGATGTGGAGTCCGTCCTGATGGCCTGGTATCCGGGGCAGGAAGGCGGAACGGCCGTTGCGGACATTCTGACGGGAAAGATTTCTCCGAGCGGGAAACTTCCAATTTCAATGGAAAATGACTGGAACGACAATCCTGTCCGGAACAGTTACTACGAGAATGCAAAGCAGCAGAAACACGTGGAGTACACGGAAGGGATTTTTGTCGGCTACAGGGGATATGACCGCAGCGGCAAGACTCCGCGCTATCCTTTCGGTTACGGTCTTTCATACTCTTCATTCGGGTACTCGGATTTGAAGGTGGAAGTCCTTCCTGACGGGAATGTGAAGGTCGGAGTGACCCTCACCAACACGGGAAAGATGGATGCCGCTGAAGTGGTCCAAGTCTATGTCAAGGACTGCGAGGCTTCTGTAGTGCGCCCGGAAAAGGAACTCAAGAGCTTCAGCAAGGTCTTCCTCCGAAAAGGTGAAACCGCGACAGTTTCCGTCCTGCTGAAACCGGAGGATTTTGCGTTCTACGATGTTGACATCAAGGATTTCAGGGTTGAGCCGGGCGAGTTCGTCATCTATGCCGGAGGCTCTTCCGCTGATCTGCCTCTGTCGGAAAGAATTTCATATTCATATAATTGCAAAGGAGTTCCGGAACTGTCCTCCGTCGAAGAAAGTGATGTTCCCTTTATGACAAATATATATGGAAGGAAACATACGTCCCTGAACGGAAAATGGAACGCCTTCACCGACCTTTACGACCAGGGCCGGAAAATGGAGGTTTACAGGAATCGCAAACCTCAGGACGTGACACAGTTCTTTGAATATTCATTCGAAGGCGGAATGCGTCTGGATGTGCCCGGGGACTGGAACTCCCAATCTCCGGAATTGAAATACTACGAAGGGACGATGTGGTACGCTCGCCATTTTGACGCTCCTGAGGCTTCGGAGCGCGACTTCCTTTACTTCGGGGCCGTCAGCTATAGGTGCAGGGTCTATCTCAACGGAGAATTCATTGCTGAGCACGAAGGAGGTTTCACTCCTTTCCAGGTTGAGGTGACCGGGAAACTGAAGGAGAAAGACAATTTCCTCTGCGTCGAGGTGAGCAACCGCCGCACTCCTGACGCGATTCCGGCAATGAATTTCGACTGGTGGAACTACGGCGGAATCACCCGGGATGTTATGCTTGTGCAGACTCCCGGGGTGTTTGTCGAGGACTATTTCATCCGGCTTGACAAGCACAGGGCGGACCTTGTGCACGCCTCTGTGAAACTTTCGGAAAAACGGTCTCTGGAATGTCGCATTGAGATTCCGGAACTGAATATAAGGCAGACTGTCACGACAGATTCTCTTGGAACGGCCTCCGTCTCTTTCCCTGTGACGGGACTTCAGAGGTGGTGCCGGGAGAATCCAAAACTTTACGATGTGACTGTTTCCTGTGCCAATGACAGTGTCAGCGAGAGGATCGGTTTCAGGAACATCGAGGTCCAGGGAGAGAAAATCCTCCTCAATGGTGAGCCTGTGTTTATGCGCAGTGTTTCGTTCCACGAGGAGATTCCGCAGCGGATGGGCAGGGCCTTCTCCTGCCCTGACGCGCAGATGCTTATTTCCGAGGCGGAGGCACTCGGGGTCAATATGATAAGACTTGCGCACTATCCCCAGAACGAGCACATTGTCCGCCTTGCAGAGGAAAGGGGGATTCTTGTCTGGGAGGAGATTCCTGTGTGGCAGGGAATTGCCTTTGATGATGAGGGCACCCTTGCAAAAGCGCGGAGAATGCTTGTCGAGATGATTCACAGAGACAGGAACCGCTGTGCAATCGGATATTGGAGCATAGCGAATGAGACAAAGCCTTCTGTGGAACGGAATGCCTTCCTCCGATCCCTTCTTGCTACAGGGAAGGCGATTGACACCTCAAGGCTCTACATTGCGGCCTTTGACCTGGCGTATTTCGACAAGGACAAAAAGACTTTCGTGATGGAGGATGACTTCACAAAGGAACTGGATGTCGTTGCGGTGAACAAGTATATGGGCTGGTACCATCCCTGGCCGTGCGACCCATCTGAAGCCGTTTGGGATGTGGCATCTGGCCAGCCTCTGATTATCTCCGAATTCGGAGGGGAGGCCCTTTACGGACAGAACGGTCCTGATGACGAGGCTTCTTCCTGGAGCGAGGACTATCAGGCAAGGCTCTACCGTGACAACCTTGAGATGTTCAACCACATCCCGAACCTTGCGGGAGTCTCGCCCTGGGTGCTCTTCGATTTCCGTTCCCCTTACCGTTTCCATCCGGCCAACCAGGAAGGCTGGAACCGCAAGGGCCTCGTCTCCGACAAGGGGCACCGCAAGAAAGCCTGGTATCTTATGAACCATTATTATAATAACAAATAATCAATATCTTATGATAACTAATCCTTCAACTTTTGGGGAAGACTATATCTCTCCTGAAATTACAATGATTGCCCTGAATGGAGGTAACGTCTTAATTATAGGCAGCATGGAATCAGGATCCAGCGAGGACCTTGATGAAGAATATAATTACGTTTATTGATTTTGAGGCTATGAAGAGATATCATCTTATTTTTGTTGTCGCTTCCATCGCGGCACTTTTCTCCTGCTCAAAGGAAACTGCCTCCAATGTAGAAAATGAGGACATCAAAGAACCTTCAACAGGTGTGACAATTCCCGAAAATCCCCAGACTGTGACTCTCAGTGCGTGCTTTGAGACGGATGCTCCTGAGGTCAAGACTTACCGTGACGGAAAGAAAGTGCTTTGGGAAAGCACTGACACAATTGCCGTAGTGGCAAAGTACAATGATGAGGTAAAGGTCTATCATTCAGATCCAGCCGGAGGAGAAGGCGGATCTTCTGTTGAGTTCAAGGTCAATGTTGACAGCGGGGCGGAACTTCTATATGCAATCTATCCTGCGGAACTTGTGACAACACCCCCTGCCATTGGCGCATCCTCAGTCACAGTACCTGTACCTGCAGTTCAGGACGGCAGTTTTGCAAAAGCCAACATAACTGTCGCTAAAATCAAGGGAAAAAGTATCACTTTCAGGAATATCTGTAATCTGGTCAAGTTTACGACGACATCATCAGACATTACCAAGGCTCAGATTTGTGTCCTTGATAGCCGTAATCTTGCAGGTGAAGCGGTTGTGTCTTTTGACGAATCCGGGAATGTTTCCATCATTGCTAATGCAACTGCCGACAGGGTTACTCTTGAAAATCTGAAAGGTGCAGGAACATATTACTTCGCCACACTTCCTGATGAAACTGCCTGGACAGGTTTCGGACTCAGAATTGGTAACGATTCAGGCTACAAGCCTGGAATTATTGGCTCAAAACCTTTCACTAAGAACACACGCGGCACTGTCACCAATGTCGGCACTGTTGACGACCGCATCCAGGAAGGTGATTACAATCTGACTTCCGGCCAGGCTGACGTGCTCGCAGATTTGATCGCTTCGGACAAGACATCGGAGACTACACGCAAAAACATAGCGAAAGCGTGGAGGATTCACAACAAGACCATCAATCTTGCTGCAGGAGATTATGATATGGGCAAGGAAATTATGGTGGAGTTCGGTGGTGCTGACGAATGGGTTAATGTAAATATCGTCGGTGAAAACTTAACATCCGTGAATATTGTCGGAGGAGCTGACAAGTCTGAAAGCCGCCGTATTATGGAAATCGGCAACAAAACCCGCCTTTCTTGCAAGAATATCACTTTCAAGGATGCTTTTCTTTCCGGAACAGCCGGAGACGGGGCCGGTTTTATGTTCCAGACCTACGATTCCGGAATCAGTTTTGAACATTGTCGTTTTACCAATTTTAAAAACAGTGATCAAAAAAGTGGCGGCGTGTTCAAGCTTCAGAAACCGACTGTAAATTTCACCAATTGTACTTTTGACAACAATTTCGCACAAAACGGAGGTGTTTATTTCCAATATGAGGGAACTGCGAATTTCACTAATTGTACATTTGAGAACAACACAGCATCCAGCGTAGGAGGTGTGTTCAGCGACGCAAACGGCAAAAGTAATTTTGACGAATGTGTTTTCAAGAACTGTTCGGCAGAACATGGAGGTGCAATGGCATCCTACGACAACAATGTGAATGTGACAGTGAAAAATTCAAGGTTTGAGGCTTGCCATTCCTCCCGTAAAGGAGGTGCCATCATAGCAAAGAAAGCATCCACCACCACATTGGAGAATGTTGTTTTTGAGAATTGTTATTCCGATGGAACGGGTGGTGAATCGGGAGGTGGTGCATTGTATATACTTGGTGATGGTTCTGCGACAATCAGTGCCAAAAAATGTACCTTCAACGGCTGTTATACTTTGTCCGACGGAGAAGGTGGAGCCTATCAGCTCCGTGGTGGAACATTGAATGTTGAGGATTCCGATTTTAAAGGAAACTACACAAATGGATCCAAACCGGGTGGCGTAGGACACAATTGGGGCAGTTCAACGATGAGTTTTACCCGTTGCAATTTTATCAATAATATAGCGTCGAAGAATGCAAATGCATATCAGGGAACTGGCGGAAGCAGCGCAGGTGTTCATTTCGTAGGTGAACGTGCGACATTGAAGTATACTGAATGTGTGTTTGACGGGAATGCCGCTTCAAATGTCTCCTGCTTTGAGGTCAGAGCTCACTGCTACGTGGCGTTCGATGGTTGCGAGTTCAAAAACAATGAAGCAGGTTCAACCGGGGTAATCAGGAATAATGATGATAACGCCAGCATAGTCCTGGTGAACAATTGCTCCTTCCATCACAACAAACAGAGGAATGATGACAATGCCCAGATCTTCAACGGCGGAAAAACAGGACAGTTCTTTTGCTACAATACTACGATTTACGGAAACACCCAATCAGGTACTGTAGGACGTGGCTCCTTGATTTCCACCCTCGGTTCTATGGCGATAGTGAACAGTACTCTCATAGCCAACTCTTCCCGTTCGGTCATCCAGCAGAATAAAAACTGGTATGATGTTGTTGCTCTCATTATGAATTCAATATTGCTGAATGAAAACGAAGATGCTCAACGTCTTATATTCGGTAATGACGAGACCACTTCGAATTTGAAAAATGGAGGTTACAACATAGTGGCTTCTCAAGACTCGAACTTAAAGAGTTTCACTCTTGGAGAGACGGATGTCCAGAATGCAAAATTGTCAAATCTTGCCGGTGGCCAGTTCGATGCTATAACAGGGAAGTATATGTGGAATGGCCCGTCTACGGAGAAGCTTGCAAGCGTGGATGAGATCAAGACTTTCCTGAATAATAATATGAAACCGAGAAACTTCAACGAAAATGCGAATGTTAAAGATAAAACAAACCTCGGTGCAGAATTTGTGGCCTGGTTGGAATCAATAGACGCTTTCGCGTCCAGACCTCAGACAGGTCTGTGGCCGGGAGCTTATCAGAATAATCAGTAGCTATTTATGAGAAAAACATTCATCATCGCTTTGCTTCTGGCCGTTTGCGGCCTGTTCCCCTGGGTCATGTCTGCAAAAACGTCCGGCATTCTCGTTGAGGCGGAGAGTTTCACACACAAGGGAGGCTGGGTCGTGGACCAGCAGTTCATGGACATTATGGGGTCTCCGTATCTGCTTGCCCACGGACTTGGAGTGCCTGTCACTGATGCTTCCACGCAGGTGACTGTTCCTGAAAGTGGTGTTTACGAGGTTTGGGTGAGGACCTACAACTGGGTGTCTCCCTGGACTTCCGGCAGGGGACCTGGACGGTTTGTCGTGAAGATTGACGGGAAGGTCCTCCCCAATGAGCTCGGGGCGGAGGGTGATGAATGGATGTGGCAGTCTGCCGGCAAGGTTCGCCTGAAGGAAGGGACCGTCTCCCTTGCTCTGGGTGACCTTACCGGTTTTGACGGACGTTGTGATGCGGTTTTTCTCACAAAGGACAGGAACTGTCCTCCTGCATCCGTGGAGGAACTCGCTGCTTTCAGGAAAGAGAAGCTGAATCTCCCCGATGCGTCTGTCAAACAGTTTGACTTCGTTGTTGCCGGTGGCGGAATCGCCGGGATGTGCGCCGCTGCGGCAGCCTCGAGAAACGGCCTGAAGGTGGCCCTCGTGAATGACCGTCCGGTCCTGGGAGGCAACAACAGTTCGGAAGTCAGGGTGCATCTGGGCGGCTATGTCGAGATGGAACCCTACACCGGTCTGGGCAGGATGCAGCGTGAGTTCGGACACACCAGGGGAGGGAATGCAAAGCCTGCTGAATATTACGAAGATGAAAAGAAACAGCAGTTCATAGAGGCGGAGGATGGCATAACCCTGTTCTCCAATTTCAGGGCTGTGGATGTGGTGAAAGCCGGAAACAGGATTTCGGCTCTCAGAATCAAGCACATAGAGACCGGTGAGGAAATCCTTCTGGAGGCTCCTCTTTTCTCTGATTGCACTGGTGACGGAACTGTTGCCGTCCTTGCCGGGGCATCATATATGACCGGCAGGGAAGCCCGGAGCGACTTCGGGGAATCCCTTGCCCCTCAACAGGCGGACAAGATGACGATGGGGGCATCCGTCCAGTGGTATTCCGAGGACAGGGGGGAAAAGACCTCCTTCCCGGAATTTGCCTATGGCATCGACTTCAATGCCTCCAATTGTGAAAAGGTGACAATGGGCGAATGGAAATGGGAAACGGGAATGAACCTCGACCAGATTGCGGATGCAGAAAGGATCAGGGACTACGGCCTTCTTGTGGTCTATTCCAACTGGAGTTTCCTCAAAAATCATCTTGAAAACAATTCAAAATGGGCGAACCGTTCCCTCGGTTGGGTTGCATATATAGCCGGGAAGAGGGAATCACGCCGTGTTGTCGGGGATTACATCCTCACACAGAACGACATAGACAGGAACATCCCTCACGAGGATGCTTCATTCACAACCACCTGGGCAATTGACCTGCATTCCCCTGACAGTGACAATTCGGCAAAATTCCCGGGCAACGAGTTCAAGGCATCGACGGTGCACAACTGGATTCATCCATATCCCGTTCCTTACAGATGTCTGTATTCCCGGGATATGGACAATCTTTTCCTCGCCGGCAGGAACATCAGCGTGACCCACGTCGCCCTCGGCACTGTCAGGGTGATGCGCACCACGGGAATGATGGGTGAAGTGGTCGGTATGGCGGCCGCAATCTGCTCCCGGAACGGCTGCACTCCAAGGGGAGTCTATGAGTCCCATCTGGATGAACTCAAGGCAATGATGAAGGAAGGGGCAGGAAAGAGGGAAGGTCTGAACAACCAGAAATTCAATCTGCCCAACCGCTTGCTTGACAGGCCTGTGGCTGCAGGCTGGAGCCGTCTGGACAATGACACTCTTGTCGTGGGGAACCGTTTGATTGAGAGGAAGTTCGTCTGGAACGGAGGCAATCTGATGACCTTCAGCGTCACCAACAAGGAGACCGGAGTCACCAGAAAAAGCGTTGCCCTCAGACCGGATTTCTCCGTGTCCCGGGACAGTTCACCCGGCAGGGAGGCCTCTTTTGAATCCGTGGATGTCCCTTCCGACGGCATCACCCCGCCATACCACAAGGCAGTCGTGACCACGACTCTCGGACAGGTCACGGTCCGCAGGGAGTTCCGGATTTATGCTGATGTGCCTGCAATTGCCTGTGATACCTATCTCAAGGGATGTCTCCCGGGGATGGAATCTTCAGCGGAGACCTCAGCGGCGGACCGGAAAAACATTGAATCTGTGGCCGATATGGCGACAAAGCCGGTCCAGGCCGTTCTTGATCAGGTGGATTTCGGAGGAAGGCACTGGCACGCGAAGGCTGTCGAATTTTGGGATGTGACCGACTGGAACAACAATCTGGTGGCTGAAAGGGAGTTCATTCCGTACCACAAGATGTCCTGCCGTGGCAATCTGCTGTTTTTCAGGGATGCAGCCGCATCCGACGGCTATTTTTTCCTGAAGGAGGCCCCTTGCTCCAGCACCCAGCTCAGTTATCCGGGTTCTGACTTTACGGCTGAATACGGTCATTTCACCGTCACCGGCCTTGGAATAAAAGGCTCCGATATCACTCCCGACCGGTGGACAAGTGTCTATTCCTGCGTTCTTGGAGTGTGTGACGACACTGAACTCTCTGCTCTCAAAGCTCTGAGAACCTACCAGAAACAACTCCGTCTCCACAGACGCGACAGGGACGAGATGATAATGATGAACACCTGGGGCGACCGCAGTCAGGATTCAAAGGTTAACGAGAAATTCTGTCTTGAGGAACTGGAAAGGGCTGCCCGTCTGGGAATCACCCACTTCCAGATTGACGACGGATGGCAGGCCGGCAAAAGCCCGAATTCAGCCGTTGCAAAAGGTTCCTTTAAGAATATCCACGACAATCCAGACTACTGGACTCCCGATCCGGTGAAATATCCCCGTGGCTTGGCTCCAATCGTAGAGAGGGGCAGGGAACTGGGAATCACCATCTGCCTGTGGTTCAACCCGAGCGTCCAGAATGATTTTGAAGACTGGAGGAAGGATGCGGACATCCTTGTCGGCCTGTATGAGAAATATGGTATATATGTCTTCAAAATCGACGGACTGACCATCACCTCAAAGCAGGGAGAGGCTAATCTTCACCGCCTTTTCGATGACGTTCTCCGGCGCACGGACAACAAGGTCCTTTTCAATCTTGACGCAACCGCAAGCCGCAGGGGTGGCTACCATTCATTCTGCAGTTACGGCAACGTCTTCCTCGAAAACCGCTACACCGACTGGGGAAACTATTACCCTTACCAGACTCTCCGTAATCTCTGGATGCTTTCGAAATATGTACCGGCGGAGAGACTCCAGATCGAGTTTCTGAACAAATGGAGGAATCCTCTCAAGTATGGAGACGACCCTTTTGCTCCGGGAAAGTATTCATTTGACTATCTTTTTGCACTGACGATGCCCGGTCAGCCCCTTGCATGGATGGAGGCGTCGAATCTCCCGCAGGAGGCCTTCTCCGTTGCTTCTTTACTTGAGACTTACAAATCAGTTAGTTACGATTTTCACGATGGCCTGATCCTGCCAATCGGGGAGGAACCTTCCGGACGCTCATGGACCGGATTCCAGTCAATCTGCAGCGACCGTGCGGGCTATGTCCTTGTCTTCCGCGAGAAGAATCCTGATTCCGAATCCCGTGTCCGGACCTGGCTCCCGAAAGGGACCGTGGTTTCCTTCAAGCCTCTGGCTGGCAGCGGTGAAGCCTTCGAGGGTGTCGTGGAAGACGGCGGAATGGTGAGTTTCCGCCTCCCGCAGGAAAACGCTTTCGCTTTGTATGAATATGAAGTGAGATAATTATGAACTTGCGAAACTTGAGTAAAGTAATATATTTTATGTAATAATGATATATATGAAACTGAAATATCTTCTTCTGTCCATTATGCCTTTTCTTGCGGCTGTCTCCTGCAGTGCCGGTGCCTCCCCGGAAACTGTGCCCGTTTCAGCCCTGTATATATATGGTGATGCTGCGGAAGGATTGACACAGGCCCGCAAGACTGCCTTTAGCAAAATGTATGACGGCAGCAACAAGACCGTTGCAGGTGTGTTTGAAACTTATCTGAACTTTTCTGAAGGAGAATTTTCAGTTGTCGATTCCGAAGGCAATGTCTGGACCCTGTCCGAAGACGGAAAGGTCACGAAGGACTGTGGAGAGAGTGTCTTCAGCGGCGAAAAAGGCGTTTACCGCCTCAGAATTGACATCAATGCCGGTCGCTGGTCGAAGGTGAGGGTCAATTCCGTAACATTCCGTTCATTCTATGGCGAAAAAATATCCCTCACTGGTGAATATACCGGAGTAGGAAAGTGGAAATTCTCCGGAATCCCTCTTGATGCTAACACCTCTGAGGTGAAATATTACCGCTTTGACGTGGATTCCGACAACCCTCAGGAGCTGGCATATCTCTGCTCCACCAAAGACCTGAACACTTCCGATCCTGAATCCTACAAATCAGCATATCAGTATGTAAGGACTCTCGGAAAGTCTGCCTTCGAATCCATTGCCGGTCAGAATGACGGCAGTGCAGCCGCCTTCCGTTTCGCATCTTCGGACGAGGGTGTCACCGAAATAACTCTTTCCCTGAATTCCGGTCAGACAAGGTACATCCATTCGGTGGAAATCGCTCCTGCGGGACCTCCGGCAGCCTTTATGGGGGATTCGATTACTGAGAACTGGAGGAAGTCTTCCACCGGCCATCCGGAGTTCTTCACTTCAAACAATTACCTGAATTTCGGAATCAGCGGCCAGACCACGACGCAGATGCTTGCGCGCTTCGAAAAGGAGGTTGTGGCAAACAAACCGCAATGCGTGGTAATCTGCGGAGGAACCAACGACATCGCGGGAAACGGCGGTGCGATTGAGAACAGTGCGATTCTGAAAAACATCGAGGAAATGGGAAATATGGCACAGGAGGCCCGCATAAAGGTGATCCTCTGCTCAATTCTGCCGACTGACCATTACTGGTGGAAACCGGATATGACACCTGGGGAAATAGTCTCCAGAATCGCTGAAATGAACACCCTCATCCGCAATCTCTGCAACAATAGAAACTGGACTTACGTGGATTATTTCACGCCGATGGCAGACAAGACCACCGGTGCCATCCTGTCTCAGTACTCCGATGACAGAATACATCCGAACCAGGCAGGCTACGAAGTGATGGAGGGAATCATCAGACCCGTAATCAGAAGTGTAACAGGTAAATAATACTTTATGAATAATTTGATTCTGCTCATTGCTTTCGCACTGGCTTCATTCTCAGCCGTATCGGCCACTTCTTTTTCGCAGTCGGAGGAAGATCTGCCCCCTCAGTCTCCCAGGCAGCAGACACTTCTGGAAAAGGGATGGAAATTTCTCAATTCGGATGCCGAAGGAGCCTGTGAGATTCTCTTTGACGATTCTTCCTGGGAGAGTGTGACCGTCCCGCACGACTGGGCTATCAAAGGACCTTTCGACAGAAACATTGACCTTCAGAAAGTCGCCGTCACCCAGAATTTTGAAAAAGTGGAGACCTGGAAAACAGGCCGTTCCGGAGGTCTTCCGTACATCGGCACAGGTTGGTACCGCTGCATTTTCGATGTCCCCGCGGGCAAGCGCGCCATTCTGATTTTTGACGGTGCAATGAGTGAGGCAAAGGTTTTTGTGAACGGACGTCAGGTCTGCTTCTGGCCCTACGGCTACAATGCATTCCACTGTGACGTGACCGATGTCCTTAATGAGGACCGGAAGGGAAACGTCCTGGCGGTACGCCTGGAGAACAAACCCCAGTCCACGAGATGGTATCCCGGGGCAGGGCTCTACAGGAACGTGCATCTTCTGACCGTGGATCCAATCCATATCCCTGTCTGGGGCACATTTGTCTCCACTCCTTCCGTAAGCCGCGAGTATGCTTCCGTCCGTCTGGAAACCTCTGTTGAAGGACTTGCACAGGGATGTAAAGTCAAGCTTCTTACACGAATCTTCTCTCCTGAAGGGGACTGCGTGAGTGAGCGTTGTACCGAGTCCGTCGGCTCTTCCTTCGTCCAGAATTTCCTGGTTGAGAATCCCTCCCTCTGGTCTCCGGAAACGCCTGCCCTTTACAGGGCGGTGACTGAGGTCAGCGTTGGGGATGAATTGAAAGACAGGTACGAAACGCGTTTTGGAATCCGGAGCATTGAATTCATTCCGGAAAAAGGATTTTTCCTGAATGGCCGGTGTCGCAAATTCAAGGGTGTCTGCAATCATCACGACCTTGGCCCTCTGGGAGCTGCAGTCAATGTGGCTGCATTGCGCCATCAGCTTGAACTGTTGAAAGATATGGGATGTGATGCCATACGCACCTCACACAATATGCCGGCCCCTGAACTAGTCCGCCTTTGCGACGAAATGGGTTTTATGATGATGATAGAGCCTTTTGACGAGTGGGACAAGGCGAAATGCCGCAACGGATACCATCGTTTTTTCAACGAAACGGCTCCCGACGGAGTGAAGTGGTCGGAAAAGGATATGGTAAATATGCTCCACCATTTCAGGAACAATCCGTGCGTTGTCCTGTGGAGCATCGGCAACGAGGTCCCTACCCAGTGTGACCCTCTCGGTGTCGAGGTTGCGACATATCTTCAGGACATCTGCCACCGTGAAGACCCGACCCGAAAGGTGACCTGCGGAATGGACAGAGTTGACTGCGTACTTGAGAACGGCTTTGCTGCAGCAATAGATGTTCCAGGGCTGAACTACAGGACATTCCGCTATCTGGAATCCTACGAACGTCTGCCACAGGGTTTCATTCTTGGCTCCGAGACTGCTTCGGCGGTCAGTTCACGAGGCGTGTACAAACTTCCCGCACAGAAACGCTTCAGCCACAAATATCCCGACCACCAGTGCTCATCTTTTGACCTGGAAGCCTGCGCCTGGTCAAATATTCCGGATGTCGATTTTGCCCTTGCGGACGATTACGAATGGACTCTCGGCCAGTTCGTCTGGACCGGCTTTGATTACCTCGGGGAACCGAGTCCCTACGATACCGATTCCTGGCCGAACCACAGTTCGATGTTCGGCATAATCGACCTTGCTTCAATACCAAAGGACAGATATTATCTTTACAGAAGCGTCTGGAACACAGCGTCGGAAACCCTGCACGTCCTTCCGCACTGGAACTGGAAGAAAGGTGACGTAGTTCCAGTGACGGTTTACACAAATTATCCTTCGGCAGAACTCTTTGTCAATGGAGTAAGCCAGGGTGTTCGTCACAAGTCGGCCTCAGGCTGGACCGCGGATGGCGAATATGTCGGTCTGACTCGTGGAGTTCAGGATGAACCGGTTGAGGGACGCTACAGACTTATGTGGCCGGAAGTGGCATACCAGCCTGGCGAGATTTGTGTAATAGCCTATGATTTAGAGGGTAATGCGGTCGGAAAAACGGTCGTGCGAACATCAGGAAGGCCTCATCATCTGGAATTGTCTGCAGACAGGAATGTGCTGTCGGCTGATGGAAGGGACCTGGCCTACGTGACTGTGAAAGTGGTTGACAAGGATGGAAATGTCTGTCCTCTTGACGGCAGCGAGGTCCTCTTCACTGTTTCCGGAGAAGGTTCTTTCCGTGCAGCAGCCAACGGTGACCCTACCTGCCTTGACCTCTTCCACACCGGCCGGATGCACGCTTTCAACGGGATGCTGACCGCTATAGTCCAGTCCTCTGAAATTCCGGGAGAACTGGTCCTGACAGCAAAAGGAAAAGGGCTCGGAACGGCAACCATGACCATTTGTACGCATTAAGGAATCTTCAAAAATATTTGTTTATGAAAAAAAGACTACTCGTCCTTCTCCTGGCTCTGGTTTCGGTTACGACCGTTTCAGCGAAGAAAGACAAACCGGTTTACAAGGATGCTTCTGCCCCTGTGGAAGCAAGGGTTGAGGACCTGCTTTCAAGAATGACCCTGGAGGAGAAAATTCTTCAGCTCAATCAGTATATGATCGGGGTCAATGACAATATGAACAACATCGGGACCGTCCCTTCGAACATTCCCGTGGGGTTGGGTTCGGTAATCTATATTCACGAAGACCCTCAGATGAGAAATGAACTCCAGCACAGGATGATTGAGGACAGCCGTCTGGGGATTCCGATGATATTCGGCTACGATGTCATCCACGGTTTCAGGACGATTTTCCCAATCCCTCTTGCACAGGCTGCATCCTGGAATCCTGCGAAGGTCGAGGAGTCCTGTGCCGTGGCTGCACGTGAGTGCAATGCTTCCGGAGTGGACTGGACATTCTCTCCTATGGTCGATGTCGCGCGTGACGGCAGATGGGGCCGCATTTCGGAAGGTTACGGAGAAGACCCTTACGCAGCGTCTGTGTTCTGCCGGGCGGCAGTCCGGGGATATCAGGGCGATGACCTTTCCGCAAAGGGAACCGTTGCAGCCTGTCTGAAGCATTATGTCGGCTATGGAGCCTCCGAGGCCGGTCGTGACTATGTTCCTACAGAAATCTCCCGGCAGACCCTCTGGGACACTTATTTTCCTCCATTCGAAGCAGGTGTAAAGGCTGGAGCCAGGACTCTGATGAGTTCCTTTAATCTCATCAATGGAATTCCATCGACATCAAATCATTACACACTGACTGAAGTCCTCCGTGAGAAATGGGGGCACGACGGTTTTGTTGTGGCTGACTGGGATGCCGTGAAGCAGATTGTCAACCAGGGTGTCGCAAGTGACGGCAAGGAGGCGGCAATGCTCGCTTTCAATGCAGGAGTTGATATGGATATGGTGGACGACCTCTACCGGAAGCATCTTCCCGACCTTGTCAGGGAAGGCAAGGTCAGCATGGATTTGATTGATGAGTCCGTCCGCAGGATTCTCAGGGTGAAATTCGAGCTTGGCCTCTTTGAAAATCCTTATGTTGAGGAAGTTCCCCAGGAACAGAGACTGCTGCTTCCAGAGTATCTGGAACTGGCCGAGGCAGTTGCACAGGAGACAATGGTGCTCCTGAAGAATGAAGGCACACTCCTGCCGCTCGTGCCGAACGGGAAAAAGATCGCCGTTGTAGGCCCTGTGGCTGCGGACAGTGCACCTCTGATGGGCAACTGGAGCGCCCGGGGACGTGTTTCTGACATCACCTGTCTGCGTGATGCAATCGCTGTGGAGTTCGGCACCGGGACGGAAATCCTTTATGCAAAGGGATGTGACTTCGACGGTGATGACGAATCCGGGTTTGAAGATGCTTTCACAACGGCCTCTATGGCTGATGTGGTTGTGCTTTGCCTGGGTGAAAAACGCAATTGGAGCGGAGAGAACTGCTCCCGCTCTACCATCGCCCTTCCGGTGGTGCAGGAAAAGCTTCTTGCAAAGGTGCGTGAGGCAGGGAAGCCGGTAGTCGTCCTTCTGTCCAACGGAAGGCCCCTTGATCTGAGCCGGATTGAGCCTCTGTCTGATGCGATTCTTGAAATCTGGCAGCCGGGCACCCGCGGAGCATTCGCCGCAGCCGGAATCCTTTCCGGCCGGTACAACCCTTCAGGAAAACTCCCTGTCACCTTCCCTTACACCACCGGGCAGATTCCAATCTACTACAACCGCCGCAACAGCGGAAGGCGTGGCACCCAGGGAATCTACAAGGACATCACCAGCGAACCTAAGTATGAGTTTGCCTACGGCTTGAGTTACAGCACTTTTGAATATACACCTGTCAGACTCTCCTCGTCCTCATTCAAGGTCTCTGACAGGAAAGCCAGGATTACTGCCGAGGTGACGGTGAAGAATGTGAGCGGAGTTGACGGAATGGAGACTGTCCACTGGTTCATCTGTGACCCGTATTCTTCAATAGCCCGTCCTGTGAAGGAACTGAAATTCTTTGAAAAACGCCTCATCAGGGCAGGTGAGAGCGAAACATTCACTTTTGAAATCGACCCTCTGCGAGACCTGGGTTTTGTCAACGGTGAAGGGGAACGCTTCCTTGAAAAAGGTGAATATCACATTATTGTGAAATCGGACAAGGCAGTTCTTCTTGCAGAGTAGATTCCCTCTGTCCGGGAATCCCCTACAAAGTCATCTCCCTCTATCACGCCCTCGGAGGCGGGGTGGAGTCTGCAATGTGAGTCCTTCTTGCTGGAAAATGATTATTTTCTAACTTTGCAGGCCGGAATGTTGCGCTGTCCTTTATTGTGGGAATTTGGTGTGTTCCCGGCGCGAGAAAACAGGAGGCTTGTAAATGGAAAATTGGAAGGAAAGAACCGGCTTGCTTGTAGGGGAGCAGACCCTCAGGCGTTTCGCAGAGGCCAGCGTGGCCGTAATAGGAGTAGGTGGAGTGGGCGGCTATGCCGCGGAAATGATTGTCCGGGCGGGAATTGGCCATATCATTATCCTGGACAGCGATGAGGTGAATGCCAGCAACAAGAACAGACAGCTGCTGGCACTGGATTCCACCATAGGCCGTCCCAAGTGCGATGTGCTGTCGGAAAGGCTCCTGGACATCAATCCCGAACTTGACATAAGAATCATAAAGGACTATCTTGAGGATCCGGCAACCCTTCTTGCCGGCCTCAGGATAGATTTTCTTGTGGATGCCATCGACACTCTCTCCCCGAAGCTGTCCCTGATAAAGTACTGTGTGGACAACCGGATTCCCCTTGTCTCATCGATGGGAGCCGGGGCGAAATTCGACGTGACGAAAATCCGTATAGCCGATATCTCCAAATCATTCAACTGCCCTCTTGCCTACATTGTCCGCAAGAGGCTCAGGCATATTGGCATCTCAAAGGGATTCAAGGTGGTTTTTTCAGAGGAACTGCCTGATGAAAATGCAATTGTCCCCGACAACGGACGCAATAAAAAATCCCAGGTCGGGACGATTTCCTACCTTCCTGCGGTCTTCGGATGTGCCTGCGCCCAGGTTGCTATCGAACATTTGCGGAATCTTGAATGATTGGTGATTGAATGATTTTTATTAACTTTGCGCGCCGAATATTGTATTTTTATGCCTGATTACAAAATTGTCGAGGTTAAGACCAGGAAGGACCTCAGAAAATTCATAAAGTTCCCGGACATTCTTTACAAGGATTGTCCGCAGTATGTTCCCGCCCTGCATTCCGATCAGGTCAAGTCCCTCACGACCGTCTCCACTGCCCGCTACTGTCCGCACCGGATGTGGATGGTCCTTGACGGCAAGAAGGTGGTCGGAAGAATCTGCGCTATGATCAATCCGCGTTACAATGAGAAGTATTCAAAGAAGCGTGCCCGTTTCGGATGGTTCGACACAATCAATGACATCGAGGTGGCAAGGATGCTTCTGGACAGGGCAGAGCAGTGGGCACGCGAGAACGGGATGACTGAGGTGCACGGCCCGCTATACTACAACACTCTCGGCAAACAGGGAATGCTGGTTGAGGGCTACGAAAACGTTCCTCCTTTCAACTGCTACTACAATTACCCCTACTACAACGACCTCGTGACCGCCCTTGGCTACACCAAGGAATGTGACTGGCTCCAGTACCAGATGGCTGCCGACCAACAGGTTCCGGACAAGATGAAGAACATAGCCAAAAGACTGATGGAAAGGTATGAACTGAAGGAAGGCGACATCGACTCCCTCAAGCACGACAGGGCTCTTGTACGAAAGTTCTTCCGGATGTACAATGAAAGTTTCGACGGGGCTGTCTATAACTTTGTGCCTTTCACGGACGAGGAGATTGAAGAGGAAGCCAATCAGGTAATCGGTCTTCTTGACAGCAGGCTCTGCTGCTTCCTTCTGGACAAGGAAGGCGAGGTGGCTGCTTTCGGAATATCTTTCCCGTCAATCTCAAAGGCTTTGCAGAAGGCAAAGGGACATCTTTTCCCGTTCGGCTGGATTCATTTCCTCAGGGCAATGCACGATTTTACGAACATCGACCTGATGTTGAACGGGGCCGCTCCGAAGTGGCAGAACACGGGCATTTCCGCTGTCTTCCACTGCATTATGGCTGACAAATACAAGGCTGCAGGCTGCAAATGGGCGGTGGCCAATCCCCAGATTGAGACCAATTCGGCGGTCAATGTCTGGGAGAAGTACGAGAACAGGCTTTACATGCGCCGTCGCTGCTACGTCAAGACGCTCTCGTCGGAGCAGTAGTCAATGTTCAGTATATATGTAAATATGTATATATAAAAGGATTAAGGATTTAATATATATAAAATAAAAACCCGCCTGTGGCGGAACGACTATGGCAGAAAATTCGCTTTTGGAGAAAGTTTTGGGCCTTCAGGACAAATATGAGGCCCTTCAACAGCAGCTTTCCGACCCTGAGGTAATGTCGGATATGAAGAAATATGTTCAGTTGAACAAGGAATACAAGGAACTGTCGCCCATCATTGATGCCGGCAACCGGTACAAGAAACTTGTCGGTGATTATGAGGCCGCAAAAGAGATTCTGAACACGGAGAAGGACGAGGAACTCAGGGAGATGGCGAAGGAGGAAATCGCTGAAATCGAGCCGAAGCTTCCCCAGATGGAGCAGGACATAAAACTGCTACTGATTCCTGCGGACCCTCAGGACAGCAAGAATGCCATTCTCGAAATCCGTGGCGGTACAGGAGGAGACGAGGCTGCAATTTTTGCCGGAGACCTGTTCAGGATGTACTCGAAGTACTTCGAGAGACGGGGCTGGAAGATGGAGGTCACAAGCCAGTCCGAGGGAGCTGCCGGCGGATTCAAGGAGGTAGTCTGCAAGGTGTCCGGGGACGGTGTCTATGGGGTACTCAAATATGAGTCCGGTGTGCACCGCGTCCAGCGTGTCCCTCAGACTGAGACCCAGGGAAGGGTACATACCTCGGCTGCTTCTGTTGCCGTGCTCCCGGAGGCTGACGAGTTTGACATCGAATTGAATATGAACGACATCCGCAAGGACACCTTCTGCTCTTCAGGCCCGGGCGGACAGTCCGTCAACACGACCTATTCTGCAATCCGACTCACTCACATCCCTTCCGGAATCGTGGTGCAGTGCCAGGATGAGAAATCCCAGCTGAAGAACTTCGACAAGGCACTTGCCGAACTGCGTACGAGGCTCTACAATATGGAGTACGAGAAGTACCTGAACGAGATTTCAGCAAAGAGAAAGACGATGGTGTCCACCGGAGACCGCTCGGCGAAAATCCGCACCTACAACTACCCGCAGTCACGTGTGACTGACCACCGCATCAACTACACTATGTACAACCTTCCGGTCTTTATGGACGGTGACATCCAGGAGGTTCTTGACCAGCTCCAGGTTGCAGAGAACGCAGAGCGTCTGAAAGCTGCCGGGGAAAACTGATGTTTTGCGAGACGCACAATCCTCACGATAACAGATTATTATGAACTTGCAAAACCTGAGTGCTAAGCTGCGATGAGTGAAGAAATCTCCTTTGCACGCGATCTGGCTGTTATTCTCATTTCAGCCGGGGTTTTTACAATCATTTCCAAGGCCCTGAAACAGCCTTCAATCCTCGGGTACATCGTTGCAGGCCTTCTGATCGGACCGCACATCGGTTTTTATTTCGGAATATCCAGCACTGAGGCTGTTCACCAGTGGTCCGAGATCGGAATAATCTTCCTGATGTTCGGTCTCGGTCTTGAGTTCAGTTTCAAGAAGCTGCTGAAGGTCGGCAGTGCCGTTCTCATCACCTCGGTCAGCAAGTTCTTCGGGGTTTTCATCCTCGGATTCATCGCCGGGATGGCTATGTCCTGGTCCACTATGGAGAGCATTTTCCTGGGAGGACTCCTGTCGATGTCATCCACGACGGTAATCATCAAGTCTTTCGACGAGATGGGGCTCAAAAGAAAGCCCTATTCCCAGATAGTCTTCGGGACAATCATCATCGAGGATTTGATTGCGATTCTCCTGATGGTTCTCCTGTCCTCCCTCGCTGTTTCGAACCGCTTTGCCGGCGGGGAAATGCTTTTCAATCTCGGCAAGCTGGCTTTCTTCCTGATTCTGTGGTTTCTCGTGGGCATATATCTGATTCCAACTCTTCTTAAGAAGGCCTCTAAGTACATCAATGACGAGATTCTGCTGATTGTGAGCATCGGGTTGTGTTTCACGATGGTAACCTTTGCAGAGGGTGTCGGGTTTTCTTCCGCCCTCGGGGCTTTCGTGATGGGGTCCATCCTTGCGGAAACCATTCAGTCAGAAAGAATCGAGAAACTCCTCACCCCGATCAAGGATCTTTTCGGAGTCGTGTTCTTTGTCTCCGTGGGAATGATGCTCTCGCCGTCAGTTGTGATTGAGCACTGGGCCACAGTCCTGATTATCACCATTGTGGTTCTCATTGCCGACATCATTTTCGTGACAATCGGAGTAATCGTTTCCGGAAAGGGGCTTGAGAATGCAGTCCATTCCGGATTCAGTCTTGCCCAGCTCGGAGAGTTCGGTTTCATCATCGCCGGGGTGGGATGCAGCCTTGGTGTGATGAGGGAATTCATATACCCTGTAATCATCGCCGTTTCAGTCATTACGACCTTCACCGCTCCATATATGATCCGTTTAGCCGACCCGGCCTACCGCCTTTTGAAGCGCGTCCTGCCTCAGAGGCTTCTTGAGAGAATCGACAGGGAGGAGAGACCGGTTGCCACAAAGGAAGAACAAAGCAAATGGAAGCAGGTCCTGAAGGTCTATTTTCTGAGAATTATCCTATACGGGGTGGTCATCATTGCAATAGACATTGCCACGAAACTCTATCTTGAACCCTTCCTGGTGAAAATCTTCCCGTCAGTCGGTCAGACTATGCTCAAGGCTGTGGACCTTTCGGTGACATTGATTCTTATTCTTCCTTTTATCTACGGTATGGCAGCAAACACCGGGAGCGGGAAACAGATTCTTTCCCTGCTGAAGGAGGATAGGAAAAATGCCCTGCCGGTGCTGGGACTGATTCTGCTTCAGGCATTTCTGTCAATGGGCGCTGTACTTGGAGTAATCTCTGCGAGAGTCCATCTCTCCGCATGGATAATCCCTCTCCTTTTCGTCAGTGGTGTCCTGATAATTCTCTTGGCAAGACATTACCTGAGGAAATACACGCTGATTGAGAAGCATTTCATCGCCAATTTGAATGAGAAGGAGAGGATGCAGATGAAGATGGCCCCTGTCACTACTGCGTTCAATGACAGTATGAAGGGTTATGATGTTCACATAGAGTCGATTGTGATGCCTCAGAATTCCACATATATCGGCCACAGGCTCAGGACTGTGCCTGTCCGCCGTGAGACAGGAGCCAGCATCATCAAGATTACAAGGGGAGAGGAGTCGATTGTGATTCCTTCCGGGGAAGTCCGTCTCTATCCTTTTGACAGAATTCTTGCGGTGGGAACAACTCAGCAGCTGGAGAAGTTGAGGGCTTTGTTTGACGATTCGGTAGGTGTTCCTGAAAAGACAGTTTCTGACGATAATTTCATAGTCGAGCCGGTTTCCCTTGATGCAACCTCTGTCCTGACCGGGAGAAAACTGGGGGAGTCCGCCGTTTCGCAGTACCAGTGTATGGTAGTCAGTGTGATGCGGGAAGGTGTGTTCACGGCAAACCCGCGGGCCAGTTTCTGTTTCCTTGAAGGTGACACAGTCTGGCTCGCGGGCGACAAGACGATGATTTCAAACTTTCTGTCTTCCGGTCCTACCGCGTCAACCGGTCAAGAACAAGCTCAACCAACTGCCTGATGTAAGGCTTGTAGTCCGGATTGCTGGATTTCAGATGCCTGTTGGCAATGATGCAGCAGACGGTTCCGGCATTGTGGCCCAGATGTGCCGCTATTCCGGCAATCGCTGAGCCTTCCATCTCAAAATTCGTGACTCTCCACCCGTTGAAGCGGAAAGACTCGAATTTCTCAACCATGTCGGGAATGGCCAGAGGCATCCTGAGTACCCTGCCCTGAGGCCCGTAGAAGCCGGATGCGGCTATGGTCATACCCTTGATTGTGCAGTCCCTGAATCTTTCCGTCATTTCCTCTCCGGCCTTTACGAAGTACGGTACAGGCAGATACCTGGTCCAGCCCGCGTGTTTCATAAATGCTTCCGAGATGTCCGGAATTGCAATCTTGTCCCTGTCGGCATACCAGTTCAGCAGTCCGTCGCATCCCACCGAGATGTGCGAGAAAACAAAGGACCCAAGCGGAATGTCCGGCTGGATTGCTCCGGAGGTGCCGATTCGGATGATGTTCAGTGATTTCTTTTCTTCCTTCACCTCGCGTGTGCTGAAGTCGATGTTCGCCAGTGCGTCCAATTCGTTCATCACGATGTCGATATTGTCCGTTCCGATACCGGTTGCCAGGACGGTCAGTCTAGTGTCTCTGAATTTTCCGGTAACGGAGACGAACTCCCTGGACTGCCTCCTGAATTCAATATCGTGCAGATATTCTGCAATAAGATCAACCCTCCCGGGGTCTCCGACAAGAATGATGTTGTCCGCCAGCTCCTCAGGTCTGAGATGAAGGTGGAAAACCGACCCGTCGGGATTGATTATAAGTTCTGACTCTGCTATTCTCATAGTAATTTTTCAATTTTGTCCGACATAAATAATATGTTCATTCAAAAATATGAATCAACGAGACCTTAAAAATAGTTTTTTCTTTGGAATTTTCCTATTTTTGGACCCCGAATTACAAAAATGAATTAAATATGTGGCAAAGAATACAGACTTTATACCTTGCAATTGCAAGTGTGCTTGTCGGTTCAATGTTTTTCTGCAGGTTCGCGACCATTCTGGGGCCCGAGGGGGAGAGTGTTGATATCATGTATTACGAGAAACTTCCTTTCCTGTTGTTTCTGATTTCCCTTTTTTCAGCAAATGTAATAGCCCTGTTTACATTCAAGTCCAGAATGCTTCAGATGCGGGTGAGCGTGCTTGCCGCACTTCTTCTTCTGGGATTCCAGGTGTGGCTTGGTCTGGATTTCTTCAGACACAGGAATGAGATGGTGTTTTCCTTCACGGCCGTTTTTCCTATAGTGGCTGCAATCCTGGATGTACTTGCTGCAAGGAATATCTTCCTTGACGAGGCAATGGTCCAGTCCGCCTCAAGGCTCCGCTCCTCAAGGAAAAAAAGGAAGTGATTTTCCCGGGGAGCGATTTGATATCTGCTGTTATTCGCTGAATTCTTTCAGGACATTTTTCAGATAGGTCTTGGTCACTGGAATCTGTGGAATCGACTCATTGTCGAGTTCCATCACATATCCGTCCCTTTCTTTCTTGAGAACCTTAACCTTCTGACGATTGACAATGTATTTCCTGTTGCATCTGATCAGGGGACTGTTTCTGAATGTTTCTTCAACAGTCTTGAGACGGCAACGCATCATGTACATTTTGAGTGCTCCCGAATTGTCTGTATACCAGATGTTGATGTAATTGTCATCGGACTCGATGTAGTAGAGGTTCGAGCAGCTGACCGAGAATTTCAGCGAACCGCTGTTGTCGCATAGTGAAATCTTGTCTGAAGTGTTGTGCTGGATGTTGTCCCCGGAGGATGGCTGCTGCTCCTCGTCGGTTACCACCCCCATCGAGTTCATCAGACTGATGGTCTTGTCCTTGTCCTCAATGGAATAGTACATTCCCGAGAGAATCTCAGGGATGATCAGGGCTATTGTACCGTAGAGAAGCGCCTTGCTGAAAATCTCCATTGCCGTAAGCGTTGCAGGCTGCTGCACGTCGATGGTGACAAAAGTGTAGAATGCGCAAATCAGCACGACTTCGGCTATGCTCCAGAGTATGTAGATGAGGTATGTCATCCTGAACCACTTTCTGGTGTGGTACATCAGAATCCTGCTCGCAATGAGAATCAGCATCGAGATGAAAATGAATCCCGCAGTGAACAGGAAGAAGATGGAATCGCCGAGCCGGAACCACGCCGTATCCGAAAATGGTATATATATATTAAGGAAGACAATTGCGAAAAGGACCGAGAAAGTCACTGTTCCCAACATCTGATTCTTTCCGAGCAAAAATTCTGGCAAGTACTTATTCATACATCCCTTTTAACTCTGCAAATGTAAAAATTTAGCCACAAATAACAAAGTTTCGCCACTTTTTTTGCCGTTTGAGGTCTTTGGAAAGCATAATCGGGTTTTTTGCCACAAATATTTTTCCAAGACTTGCGGGCTGATTATTTTTGTCGCGGTTTTTCAAAAAATATTTATTGTTTCTATGAAGATTATTGGCACTGGAAGCGTGCTTCCGAAACAAATCGTGACTAATGACATGCTGTCAGAATTTCTTGATACCAGCGACTCCTGGATCTATCCCAGGACCGGTATCAAATACAGGCACGTCATCTCCGACGAAAATCTTGAGGATATGGCTGTCGAAGCTGCTAAGAAGGCTCTCGACAATGCCGGTATCCAGGCCTCTGACCTTGATTACATAATTTGTTCAAATGTCGTGAACGAATACATAACCCCATCCTTGAGCTGCATCATCCAGGGAGGCATCGGAGCTACCTGTCCTTGTCTTGACATCAACTGTGCCTGTGCAGGTTTCATCTATGCTCTTGATATAGCTGAGTCGCATTTCAAGGCCGGGCGTGTGAAAAACGTTCTGATTGTCTGCGCGGAGGAACCGACCAGAATGACCAGCTGGAAGGACCGCAACGTCTGTGTCCTTTTCGGAGACGGAGCGGGAGCCGCAGTGCTGACGGAGGGCGACAACATCAAGGGTATCAAGCTTTCTGCAGCAAGCGCGACTGACAAACTGTACCAGAAGAGAGTACTTGAGCCGACTCCCTACATTACAAAGGAGGAACATTCGGAGTCTCTTCAGATGAGGGGGCAGGATGTGTTCAAATTCGCCGTGAAAGCATCTTCGGGAGACATTAAGTACTTGCTTGACAATCTGAATATTGCGCCTGATTCAGTGAACTGGTTTCTTCTTCACCAGGCGAACATCAGAATAATCAACACCATTCAGGCGTTCCTCGAACAGCCTGCTGAAAAATTCCCGACAAATGTGGAGAGTCACGGCAATTCATCTTCGGCAAGTTGCCCTATTCTTCTGGATGAGTGCAACAGGAAGGGGATGTTCAAGAAGGGGGATCTCATCGTGATGAGCGCGTTTGGTGCAGGATTTATCTCCGGTGCAGTTGTGCTTGAATGGTAATTTTTGTATATTTGAAGTTTTTGGGGAATATATTGAAATATAAAAGATATGATTAAAAGTAGAATATGCGGGATTCTTGGTATCAAGTATCCTATTTTCCAGGGAGGAATGGCCTGGGTTGCAGATGCTTCCCTTGCCGCAGCCGTTTCAAATGCCGGCGGACTTGGTTTGATTTCTTCCGTCAATGCTGGAACTGAAGCTGTCAGGGCTGAAGTGAGGAAATGCAAAGAGTTGACTGACAAGCCTTTTGGCGTCAACATTATGCTTCAGGCACCCAATGCTGCTGAAATTGCTCAGATGGTCATTGACGAGGGCGTAAAAATCCTTACCACAGGTGCAGGATCTCCTGCACAGTATATGCCTGCCTGGCAGGAAGCCGGAATCAAGGTGATTCCTGTTGTGGCTTCAGTCGCCCTTGCATTGAAGATGCAGGCCATCGGTGCGACTGCCGTTGTTGCAGAGGGAGCTGAGTCAGGCGGACACGTCGGTGAACTCCACACTATGGCTCTTTTGCCACAGGTTGTTGATGCTCTTGACATCCCGGTCATCGGTGCGGGTGGAATCTGCGATGCCCGTCAGGCTGCTGCCGCATTCATACTCGGAGCGGATGCCATCCAGGTGGGAACCCGTTTCCTCGCAGCCGAGGAGTGCACCGCTCACCAGAACTACAAGGACAAGATTCTGAAAGCGACAGACATTTCCACAATAGTGACAGGCAAGACTCTCGGACATCCTGTCCGTTCTCTCAAGACTCCGTTCTCCAAGACTTTTGCAAAGATGGAGGCCGACCCGTCAGTCAAACCTGAGGAGATTCTTTCATTCGGTACCGGCGCATTGCGCAAGGCTGTCAAGGAGGGAGATCCGAACGGAAGCTATATGGCCGGAGAGGTTGCAGGCATGGTCAGGAAAATTGAACCTGCAAAGGACATAGTGGAGGATCTCATTCTCGGTGCAGAGAGGATTCTTCGCGGAACGGACAGATATTTTGAATAATATTAAATACTTGATATATGAGTGAAATCAGACGAGTTGTAGTTACAGGGGCTGGTGTCGTCTCTCCGATAGGAAACAATGTGGAAACCTTCTGGAAGAACCTTCTGGACGGGGTCTGCGGCATTGATTTCATCACGCAGTTCCCAACCGATGACCTGCCCGTGAAAATTGCCGGTGAAGTCAGGGATTTCAATCCGGCGGATTTCGGTATTGAACCTGCCTTCTCGCGTAAACAGGACAAATTCACCGTTTTTGCCGTTGCTGCCGCTGCCCAGGCTATGAGCCAGGCTGGCTTGAAGAGCGGTGAGGACGGAAATATCGATCCTTTCAGGCTTGGAGTCTATGTCGGTTCCGGAATCGGCGGATTCTCCGTTCAGTACCGCGAGACTGAAAAAATGCTTAAGGATGGTGCCAAATGGATCTCACCACTGTTCATCCCCACGATGATTTCAAACATCGCTGCCGGCAACATCGCCATCCGCCACAATGCCTGCGGACCTTGCGTTCCTGTGGTGACTGCCTGTGCAACCTCCACCCACACTATCGGTGAGGCATTCAGGGCCATCCGCCACGGTTATGCTGATGCAGTGATTGCCGGTGGGGCCGAGGCGGCAACCATTCCTCTCGGAATAGCAGGCTTTGCCAATGCAAAGGCTCTCTCCCGTTCGGAGGATCCGAAATATGCATCCCTTCCTTTCAACGCCAACAGGGGAGGTTTCGTTATGGCTGAAGGGGCCGGTATGCTGGTGCTTGAGGAGTATGAGCATGCGGTTGCCCGTGGTGCTGTAATCCTTGCCGAGATGGTCGGTTACGGCAACACTTGTGATGCTCATCATGTGACAGCCCCGAGACCTGACGGTGTGACCCAGTCAGCAGCCATCAGAATGGCTCTCGAACAGGCCGGCTATGACGCTTCAAAGGATGAGTTGTACATCAATGCACACGGAACAGGAACCGCTCTGAACGATTCTTCCGAGACCAAGGCCTACAAACTGGCTCTTGGGGATGATGCCTACAAGGCACACATCAGTTCCACCAAGTCGATGACCGGCCACATGCTCGGAGCGGCAGGTGCAGTTGAGGCTATTGCTTCAGTCTATACTCTCATCAACGGCACGGTGCCTCCTACAATCAATCTGGATGCTGCTGACCCTGAATGCGATTTGGACTACACGCCGAACACTCCTGTCCAGGCAGACATTACAGTCGCCATTTCCGATTCCCTCGGTTTCGGAGGTCACAACGGGTGCATCGCATTCAGGAAATATGTAAAATAATCAGATTGTCTCTTCGGGATTTTTTGATAAGGAATATGAAAAAATTTTTGAAGATTCCTAAAGACGAATAACTAAAACCTTTTCCAAATGAACAGAGAAGAATTGAAGGAATATCTTCCGCATCGTGAACCGATGCTCCTTGTTGACGAGATTTATATTGACGAGGAAGGTGTTGCACACGCAAAGTATACCATCAAGGAGGATGAGTTCTTTTGCCGGGGCCATTTCCCGGGCAACCCGATAGTCCCGGGAGTGATTCAGTGCGAGATTATGGCGCAGAGTTGTGCCCTTCTCGTGAAAGACCAGATCAAGGGACACACCACACTCTATAGCGGCATCGACAATGTCCGTTTCAAGAACATCGTCCGTCCGGGTGATGTCTGTGAGATTACTGCGAAACTGGTTGATCAGAGGGGAGGCAAGCTCTTTTTCTGCGAGGCATCCCTGAAGGTCGAAGGCAAACTCTGCTGCAAGGGGAACCTCTCATTTGCCCTCGTATAGGAATCTTCAATTGATTCGTTCCTTTACAAAGGCCGATGTTTTACAATCTGCGATCCGACTTGCATAGGTTTTCCTGCCAATATGGCAATGGTAGATTACCGTGACATTGGGGACAGGGTCCTGATGTTGTGATATTCCTAAAATAGCAACATATAATGATACGCTATCCCGAAAGGAATGGCTATCTTTGCAGTGGTAAATATACCGTAAAAAATATCGGAATATGAAATTGTCGGAACTCAGTACCGGAGAAAGGGCTGTGGTCGTTAAGGTTAACGGACACGGCAGTTTCCGGAAAAGGATAATAGAGATGGGATTCGTCAAGGGCAAGACCGTGAAGGTCGTGCTGAATGCCCCGATGAAGGATCCCATTGAGTATGAGATAATCGGTTACAAGATTTCCCTGCGCAGGGAGGAGGCGGAAAAGATTGAGGTCATCAGCGAGAGCGAGGCCAGGCTCATTGATGCGGCGCGGGAGGATGCGCCAATTTCCTTCGAGACGGAAAAATGTGACGATGCCCTTTTCCTTGAGAAGAGAATGAAGGACCTCGCGGCCCAGAGACGCAAGACCATCAGGGTGGCGCTTGTGGGAAATCCCAATTGCGGAAAGACTTCGTTGTTCAATATCGCCTCGGGAAGTCACGAACACGTGGGAAACTACAGCGGGGTGACGGTCGATGCCAAGGAAGGGCGTTTCGAGCAGGGTGGATATACCTTTATAATAGTGGACCTGCCGGGTACATATTCCCTTTCTCCCTATAGTCCAGAAGAATTGTATGTCAGGAAAAACCTCATCGAGGAGGTTCCTGACGTGGTTGTGAACGTGGTGGATGCCTCCAACATCGAGAGGAATCTCTACCTGACCACCCAACTGATAGATATGAACCTTCGGGTGGTGATGGCCCTGAATATGTTCGATGAACTTGAAGCACGCGGAGACCGCCTGGACATCAGGACTTTGGGACACCTGCTGGGTATGTCCGTGGTGCCGACAGTGAGCCGCACGGGCAAGGGAATAAAGGAATTGTTCGACACTGTAATCAAGGTCTATGAGAACAATGATCCCCAGTTGGGAAGGCACATTCACATCAACCACGGTTCGGAGGTTGAGCAAAGTATCGACAGAATCAAGCTGTTGATTCAGAAAAACCAGAAGATAAGGTACAGATATTCAACTCGTTACCTCGCAATTAAATACCTTGAGGACGACAAGGAAATCGCACGTGTAATCGAGACTCTTCCGAACAGGGACGAAATCATAGCGGCCAGGGTGGTTGAGTCGAAAAGGCTGGAATCCCTGCTGCACGAGTCTGCGGAAGCGGCAATTGTGGATGCGAAATATGCCTTCATCCAGGGAGCCCTGAAAGAGACCTGGCAGCCTGCGGAGAAACATTCCACATCCCGCCGGCGCAATTTCACGGACAAAATCGACGCTGTTGTGACCAACCGCTGGGCTGCCTTCCCGATTTTCTTCATCCTGCTTTTTCTTGTGTTTCAGGGGACTTTTACCCTCGGGGATTATCCGATGAGGTGGATTGAGTGGCTTGTCGCGAAGGTAGGGGAGTTCGTCTCAACATATATGTCACCGGGATGGTGGAAGGATATGGTCGTGGACGGCATAATCGGAGGAGTTGGCAGCGTGCTTGTCTTTCTGCCGAACATCCTTCTCCTGTACCTCTTCATTTCGCTGCTTGAGGATTCAGGGTATATGGCCCGGGCCGCATTCATTATGGACAGGGTGATGCACAGGATGGGGCTTCACGGCAAGTCATTCATACCTATGGTGATGGGATTCGGCTGCAATGTGCCGGCGGTGATGGCCACAAGGAGCATAGAGAGCCGCAAGAGCAGGCTGATAACCATCCTTATACTTCCGCTGATGTCCTGTTCCGGCAGGCTCCCGGTCTATATTCTCATTGCCGGGGCCTTCTTCCCGAAAAATGCCGGACTGGTCCTCCTCGGACTTTACGCCCTCGGGATTGTGCTGGCGGTTCTTGCCGCAAAGGTCATCAGCCGTTTCGTGAAGGATGACGACCTTCCATTCGTGATGGAGCTGCCGCCTTACAGGATTCCGACGGCAAAGTCGGTCTTCAGGCACACCTGGGAGAAGGGAAAGCAGTATCTCCAGAAGATGTCCGGAACCATTCTGGTCTGTTCAGTGGTCATCTGGGCCCTGGGATATTTCCCTCGTCACGATGAATATCAGACTGTTGCCGAGCAACAGGAACATTCTTACATCGGATATGTCGGAAAGGCCATCGAGCCGGTGCTGGCACCTCTGGGCTTTGACTGGAAAATGGGAGTTGGGATTATTGCCGGGATAGGTGCCAAGGAGCTTGTGGTCAGTACTTTGGGAGTAATGTATGCTTCTGGGGAAGACCCTGTCGGGAACACCGGTGCCGTACCGGAGGCTGCCGGTGAAACTTCCATAAAAACTGCCGGGAAAGTTGCTACCGACACTGTTCCTGAAGTCGTTGCTGAAGGTATTGACAATGACAACGGCGGAGACAGTCAAGGTGCGGCCAGAACTCCTTTGCAGAGCGCCCTTCTGAAAGCTGTCACACCTGCCGGAGCCCTGGCATATATGGTCTTCATCCTGCTGTATTTCCCTTGTGTGGCAACCCTCGTAGCAATCAGCCAGGAAAGCGGCGGAAAGAAATGGGCCGTCATTACGGCAGTCTATACCCTTGCGCTGGCGTGGCTTGCCGCTTTTGTCACATTCAAAATCTTCTCCCTTCTGCTTTGAGGATTGAGTTGGGATGATTTCTCACTCCAGTCTCTGTGACTTGCTGTTTCGAATAATTCTTTCTGACTTTATCAATGCGTCACCCAAATTAAATGGTCAGCCGTTGTCAGTTTCGATTAGATATGCTATAGCCCTCTCCTGTGAGGCAGAGGGCTCACAGGAAAATCCCGGTTGATTTGCATTTTTGTGCAGAACGACGAATCATCGGACCGGCTCAAGCAAATCACCGAGCGGACCGATATGCCTTGTAGGCCATCCAGTGGTCGATTGACCCGTCCGGTGGCATCAAATTGATCTCACCGGGCGGCTGTTGAAAAGTTAGGGTGTTGAAAATCAATGTGTTATAATTTAATGTGTTGTCAGGTGATTGTCAGGAAGAAGATAACTCGACTACGAACTTCGTGCTTCGCTATGACAGTACATCAATCACGCTATGACAGTCTTTTGAGTCAGCCTTATCTTATTCAAGCCTGTAAAGGATCGAGGATTGGAGTTCTTGCCGTCTTAAATAGTCAGCAGTGGCTTTCTTGCTCATAGGAGAACAAATCCTTGAGGCTACCAGATGGCGCAACTCCTCGTCTTGTATGGCATTGAAGCCGGTTCTGTCATATACCTTGTTGATGATTGTCTGTTGATTTTATTTGCATCACCCAAATCGCAGTCAAAATCTTCTCCCTTCTGCTTTAAGGGCTTGTGTCCGATTTTGCAGGACCATTGGCGCTTTTGTGTATCTATATGTCTCCAACCGCCTGTACGAAAATCACTATGAAATCCGGAACTATCTTGGTCTTCAGATGCAAAGTGGACCTGTCATCAGTCTTTGCAGACAGGGACCTGGATGATGGTGAGCCATTTCTCCGGGTCCTCCTGGTTCCAGCATCCGTCAACATAGCTGGCACGAGGGGCTCCTGAGATTTTGTAGCCCATTCTGGCGATTCCCGCAAACAGGGTCATATAGTGTCCGCGAAGCCTTTCGTAAGGACCGTATGCCTTCATACAGATTGCCTGAGGTACTTCCGGGAGCTCCTTGAACCTGATGATGTCGGAGTCTTTCTTTGCTGAAACGACCTTCTCGCAGTATTCGATTTCGAAATTCTTCTCCCTGTACTCTCCTGCCGGCTCGATGGTGAAGCAATAGCCCGGCTCCGGACATTCGCATCCCAGTCTTGCCATTTCGGGAGCGACAACCGTCACCAGATACATCCCAAGATTGTCGTAACTTTCCAAAATTGTCCTGCTGCTGAGACGTCTATGCCTTTCCAGTTCCCTTTCGCAGTCGGCAATCTTCCTTCCCATCATTCTGATGTCGGGAAAATGCGTGTCCTCCTCGTAAAGATCCCGGATTTCGGCAAGCGAAAACCCCAGTTCCTTCAGTTGGACAATAGCCAGGAGTTTTTGCAACTGCCGGGCACTGTAATAGCGGTAACCGGTCTGTCTGTCAATGATTTCAGGCTTGAGCAACCCGATCTCCCCGTAATGCCTCAGAGTCCGGACAGTGACTCTTCCCAGACGGCTGAACTCTCCGATTTTGTACTTTAACTGTTCCATAATCAAGCGCCTGAATTGAATTCGGAGGCAAATATAATATGTGCCGTAAGGTAAGAGTCAAGAGAAAAATTAAAAAATATTCAATATTCCGAAATTTCCCTGTAAACAGAGAGAACTTCTGCGCTGACTGCGGATGGGTCGTGCCTTGCGAGTGCTGTCTTTCTTGCCTCGGATGACAATGTCAGGGCAAGGCCGGAGTCGGAGGCCAAAGTCTTGACAGCCTGTGACATAAGGTCTTCCCTCGCGTCATCCACGAGGATTCCGTCCTTCCCGTCGGTCACGATTGAGGCTGTCCCTCCGACATTGGTTGCCACAACCGGCATTCCGAGAAGCATTGCCTCGCAGACACTGTTCGGACTGTTCTCGATGTGGCTGACCTGGCAGAAGACATCCCCCTCAAGCAGGGTAGAGGCGACCCCTTCGGCATCCATCTTTCCGAGAAATTCCACCCCACAGGCCCTGGGGTCAAGTCCGAGGTGTTTCTTAGCCACCCTCACATAATCGTTGTCCTTTCCGTAACCGATTACCAGCCAGCGGAAAGAGAAATTCTCATCGTGAAGCCTCGCAGCCGTTCTGAGAAGCAGGTCGATTCCTTTGTACGGTCCTGTGGAGAGGGTGCTGACGATTGTAAAGGTGTGCTGATTCCCGTGCGGTTGCCATTGCCTGCCGTAGAAAGGAGCCCTCATTATCTCCCCGACTTTGAAATATTTCCTTGAAGGATTGAATTTTGCGGTTTCTCTGAAGTCCCAGTTCGTTCTTCCGCAGATGAATGCCGCCCTGTGGAGGATGGTCTTTTCGTTTTCCGCGCGCTGGCTGAACTCCCTGTAGAGTCTCAATGCGGACTGCTTCCTGAGTTTGCTTTCGAGGCTTTCATATTTTCTGAAGCTGCTCTGGGGAAGTCCTCTGAAAAAATTCTCCTTAATTGCCCCTATCAGTCCCTGAATCGAGATGAGCACCGGAATCCGCTTTTCGTCAAGAAGATACATCCCGCTCCGGTCCTGCGGGCAAATCATCCCGAAGCATCTTTCCGTCCCGTGGATGTGAATCAGGTCCGGTGATTCCAGATGGATTATTTCCCTTATCCGCGTCAGGATTGCCTTGTCCTGAAGGCGTTGCGGCATCAGCAGCCTTTTCATCCTGAAAAGGAAGTAATTCCTTGAAGCAAAAGGGTTTATTGAATGGTATGTTACACCTTTGTGGATGAAATCCTCCTCCTTCTGTCCGGATGAAAGGAAGGCAATGCTGAGATGGACCTTGTCACGGATTTCTGCCTCCAGTGCCGAATGCCATCCTCCCGTGACGGTTTTACCCCCGCCACGTTCCGTGCTTGAACACGGATTGTTCGCTATCCAGAGTATCTTGTAATCCTTCATCGTCGTCGACACAAAATCCAAAGGTACTAAGAAATTGGGGAATATGAAAAATTGTGTTTGCAATGATGGATATATACATATATATTTATTACCTTTACAGGAAATATTATTTCTGAAACGGGAAGTCTATGAAAAACATAATCGTAATCGGAGCCGGAGTGGCTGGGCTTACTGCGGCAATATGTTGTGCTGCAAAAGGACACAGGGTGTGCGTGCTTGAGCAGGGGACAACTGCCGGGGGTGTCTCGACAAGCTGGGAACGCAAGGGTTTCCACTTCGAGGGAGGAATTCACTGGCTTGTCGGCTCGACTCCGGGAATGCGAAGGCTTCACAGACGCTGGAAGGCTGTGGGTGCTTTGAGTGAGAACAATCCTATTGTTTTCAAGGATCCTGTCTATGTCTATCGTTGTGGCGATGTGGAGCTGAATCTGTGGAGGGACCTCTCGAAGGTCGAGAAGGAGATGATTGATTTCGCTCCGCAGGACAGCAAGGCCATCCGCCGTTTCTGTCGTGACATAAGGCTGACAAGGGCATTTTTCTGCACGGTCAGGAGCGCTTCCGATCTGATGCGTCGTCTGGTTCAGGTACCTGCTTTCATCGCTGCATTGCCACGAATCATCAGCCGGACATCAGCCGAGTACAGTTCAATGTTTTCAAACCTGCATCTGAGGAGACTTACCACTTCACTCATTGACCCTTCCCAGAATGCAATCTCTCTGGTTTACACGATGGCTTGCTATTCCATCGGCGACAACGGCTATCCTGAGGGTGGCTCAACGCGGATTGTCCGGAATATGCTTGAGAAAGCCTTGTCTCTCGGGGTCAGGATAAAATATCGCTCAAAGGTGGAAAAAGTCTGTGTGGAAGATGGCAAGGTAAAAGGAGTCAGGTGTGGTGAAGAGTTCTATGATGCCGACGATGTGATAGTTGCCACTGACACTGCAAAGGCGGTCAGCACGATGTTTGACAAGCCGATTGCCGAGAAATGGGTGGAAAGACTGAAGCGTTTCTCCGAACCCCAGACCTGTATGTTCCTGTCCCTCGGAGTGGAGGACCCGCTTGAGGGACACCATTCTTCCTTGCGCATCTTCCCTGAAGAATCCCTGGAACTGGCCGGTTTGAAACACGACTGTCTGTGGACAACAATCTATCACGACAAGACCGGATATGCCGCAGAGGGAAGCAGTTGCATTACCGTAATCCTCTTTGGCGACAGTTATGATTACTGGAAAAAGGCAAAGGAGGACGGCACCTACAGGGAAAAGAAACAGGAAGTCACGGATGCAGTCATTGCCGAACTGGAGAAACACCTCCCTGAAATAAAAGGGAAAATCAAAGTGACCGATCTTGCCACCCCTCTGACCTACGAACGCTATAGCCTCACCCATCGCGGTGCCTGGATGAGTATGTGGCACAAGGGTGAACGACCGATGAGCATTCCGAAAACCTGCAGTTCCATCAAAGGTCTTCATTTTGCCGGCTTCCGCACCCATCTCTCAGGCGGCCTCCCCGTCGCTTTGAATTCCGGTTTCAAGTCCGCTTCGGGGGTTTGATTGAAGGGAAAATCAAAAAGAAAAACCGGCCCGAAATCCGGACCGGTCGTCGTATGTAAGCCTTTCACTGTTGGATAAATCCTAGAACATCTCAGGCTCGTTGTGGCTCTCCTCGTTGTGACCTTCGTTCTTTGCAGGACGATCCTCACGGCGCGGAGCCCTTTTGTCGTTGTTACGGCGCTCGCCTCCCTGACGGCGGTCATCGCGTCCGCCCTTGCGGTCATCACGGCGAGGACCTCTGTCACCCTGTGGGCGTGGCCTGCGCTCAGGCTCAACATATCCCTCAGGTTTCTCGATGAGGGCACGGCGTGACAGCCTCATCTTGCCGGTCTTTGCGTCAATCTCAAGGAGTTTCACATCTACCTCGTCACCGACGTTGAGCACATCCTCAACCTTGTCGGTCTTGCCCCAGTCAATTTCGGAGATGTGGAGAAGACCTTCCTTCCCAGGGAGAATCTCGACGAAAGCGCCGAACTCAAGGATGGAAACTACTTTCCCGTGATAGGTCTGTCCTACCTCAGGCACGGCGCAGATGCCGTTGATCCAATTGAGAGCCTTGTCCATTGACTCCTTGTTCTCTCCGAAGATGTCCACAACGCCTACGCTGTTGCCGTTCTCCTGCTCCTCGGTGATGGTAACGACAGTACCTGTCTCCTTCTGGATTTTCTGGATGACCTCTCCGCCTTTTCCGATGACGGCTCCGATGAACTCGCCCGGAATCCTGATCTGGATGATGCGCGGAACGAACGGCTTGTAGTCCTCACGAGGCTCGCTGATGGTCTTCATCATCTCGCCCATAATGTGGATGCGTCCCTGGCGTGCCTGCTCAAGGGCTTTCTCAAGGACGTCGTAGGAAAGACCGTCAACCTTGATGTCCATCTGGGTGGCTGTGATGCCGTCTTTCGTTCCGGTCACCTTGAAGTCCATATCTCCGAGATGGTCTTCGTCTCCGAGGATGTCGGTTAGGATTGCATATCTGTCGTTAGGCCTGTCCTTGTCCGTGATGAGTCCCATAGCCACACCTGCCACCGGCTTTTTGATCTTCACGCCGGCATCCATGAGGGCGAGACAGCCTGCACAGACTGTAGCCATTGAAGATGAACCGTTTGACTCAAGGATGTCTGAGACAACGCGAACTGCGTAAGGATTCTCCGGCGCAATCGGAACCATTGGTTTGAGAGCCCTCCAGGCGAGGTGTCCGTGACCGATTTCGCGACGGCCCACACCCCTCTGTGCCTTGGCCTCTCCGGTTGAGAACGGAGGGAAGTTGTAGTGCAGCACGAACTGGTCGGTGCCCTGAATGAGCACATCGTCCCTTTCCTTCATGTCGAGCTTGGTTCCGAGGGTTACAGTCGAAAGGGACTGTGTCTCACCGCGGGTGAAGATGGCGGAACCGTGTGCGCAAGGCAGATAGCCGACCTCGCACCAGATAGGGCGGACCTCGTTGCCTTTCCTGCCGTCAAGCCTTATACCTTCATCAAGAATCATATTCCTCATTGCGGCCTTCTCGACAGCGTGGTAGTATCTCTCCACCATCATCTTCTTGTCCTCTCTCTCCTCTTCAGGAATTGTCTGGTAGAACTCTTCCTTGAGAGCCTCGAAAGCATCAGTCCTCTCCTGTTTTGCACTTCCGCTCTTTGCAATGGCGTAGCATCTGTCGTAGCAGAATTTCTCGACTGCGGCGCGGAGCTCTTCATCGTTCTCCTCGTGGCAGTAGGTTCTCTTGACAGTCTTGCCTGCCTCCCGGGTGAGTTCCATCTGCACCTTGCAGTGCTTCTTGATTTCTTCGTGAGCGAACTTGATGGCCTCAAGCATTTCCTTCTCGCTCACTTCCTTCATCTCACCTTCGACCATCAGGATGTTGTCGTAGGTGGCAGCCACCATTATGTCGATGTCTGCACTGTCCATCACGCTGAAATTCGGGTTGATGACCAGCTGGCCGTCAACTCTTGCAACGCGTACCTCGGAGATAGGTCCTCCGAAAGGAATGTCGCTGACTGCAAGGGCAGCTGACGCTGCAAGACCTGCCAGAGCATCAGGCTGAATGTCCTTTTCCGCTGAGATGAGGTTCACAGTGACATAGACTTCCGCGTGGAAGTCATCCGGAAACAGAGGCCTGAGCGCCCTGTCCACAAGGCGTGCAACGAGAATCTCGTAGTCTGAAGCCTTGCCTTCCCTTTTCATGAATCCGCCGGGGAACCTGCCCGCTGAAGCGAATTTCTCTTTATAATCGACCTGAAGAGGCATGAAGTCCACATCCTCTTTTGCGTCTTTTGCGCAGGTGACTGCGGCCAGGAGCATTGTGCCCCCCATTTTCACAACAGCCGCACCGTCGGCCTGTTTGGCTAATTTGCCGGTTTCGATTTCAATTACCCTACCGTCGGATAACTCAATTTTTTTGTTGATAATGTTCATTACCTTTGCGTCTGCCCGCCTCTCCCTGTGAGAGTTGATTAATAACTGCTGTTCCGTACATTGTATTTGTTCGTCCAAATATATTGTGTTCCTTGAATCCGCCGCGGGCTGCTTTGTAGCGGATTGCGGATTTCTTTCTTACAAAAAAAGGGAGGTCCGCCCGGGACATCCCCTTTTTGTCCTACATCTATATCGGTTATCGGCGGAGACCAAGCTCCTTGACGATATTTCTGTATCTCTCGATGTCAATCTCCTTGAGGTAGTCAAGGACACGACGCCTCTTACCGACGAGCTTCAAGAGGGAACGACGGGTTGCGAAGTCCTTCTTGTTGTTTTTCAGATGCTCGGTGAGGTGAGCGATACGGTAGGAAAATAGAGCAACTTGACTCTCTGGAGAGCCGGTGTCAGTATTAGACTTCCCGTACTTCGCGAAAATCTCCTGCTTCTTTTCAGCCTGTAAATATTCAGCCATTTGAGAAAAGATTAAGAGGTTAATAATTAAATAATTTCTGCCTGTCCTCCCGTTCGTCATACTCGATGGTGAGGGTGGGACAAAGTGGGCGCAAAGATAGACATTAATTCCAAGAAAACAAATCCTTCATTGTAATATTTCATTAGTTTCTTTGCAAATTCTTCCTTATTTTTGCGCCTGCACTAAAAAACAAGTGGAATGAAGAAATATATAATCCCTTTTTCGTCGCTTGCAGTTGCGGCGTGCGGTACTGTGGCCCAGGACAAGCCCAACATCATATATGTCTTTCCAGACCAGTTCAGGAACAGTGCGATGGCATTTTGGGACGAGCCTGACTTTGCCCCGTACCAGGGTTGGAGGGCAGATCCGGTGCAGACCCCTAATCTGGACAGGTTCGCAAGAGAGTCCGTCGTCCTTTCAAGGGCGATGAGCAACTGTCCCCTCAGCAGCCCCTACAGGGGAATCTTCCTGACGGGAATGTATCCCGAGCGAAGCGGAATCACGCTGAACTGTATGGCTGAGAGGCCTGAGAGCAGCCTGCGTGAGGATGCAGTCTGCATCAGCGACGTCCTGAATGCGAACGGCTACAGCTGCGGCTACATCGGAAAGCTCCACGCGGACTTCCCGACGCCGAACGACCCGGCCAACCCCGGGCATTATGTCAGCTCCCGTGACCCGGAATGGGATGCCTACACACCTGCCGAAAGGAGGCACGGCTATTCATACTGGTATTCCTACGGCACCTTTGATGTGCACAAGAATCCGCATTACTGGGACACCGACGGGGTCAGGCACGATTCGAAGGAATATTCCGTAAAGCATGAGACCGACAAGGCAATCGAGTTTCTTCGCAACCGGGACGGTCAGCGGAAAAAGGATGCACCGTTTTTCCTGACAATCGCCTACAACCCGCCGCACAGTCCATACGAAAGCCTTGACGACTGTATGGAACAGGATTATGCCATATATGAAAATATGTCATACAAACAGTTGTATGTCCGCGAAAATGCGGACACAACCCTTTCGAAGGCGGAATCCGCAAAGTATTATTTTGCGAATGTCACCGGAGTGGACAGGGAGTTCGGACGACTGCTTGATGAGTTGAAGGCTCTCGGGCTGGACAAAAACACCATAGTTGTCTTCACTTCTGACCACGGCGAGACGATGTGCAGCCAGGGAACCCTTGACCCGAAGAATTCAATCTACACCGAATCGTTCAATGTCCCTTTTATTATAAGGTATCCCGAAAAGCTCCGTCCCCGCGTGGATTCTGTCCTGCTCTCTGCGGTTGACATATATCCCACCCTTCTTTCCCTCGCCGGCCTCGGCAAGGAGATTCCTCAGACCGTCGAAGGACGTGACCTTTCGCCGGTACTCCTTGAAAACGGAGCGAAGTGCGATGTCCCCCAGGCCGTGCTCTACCTCAGGAATGTCAACGGGAATGTGGATGCTGACGGACTTGTGAGGGGATTCTTTCCGGTTGCAAGGGGAGTTAAGACCGACAGGTACACGATGGAGATTGCCATCAAAAGGAATGGAGACCTCTCCAGGGTGATGATTTTTGATGACCTCAAAGACCCGTACCAGATGAGGAATCTGGACTGGCGTTCCAATCCCGGGCTGTTCAGGGAATTGTGCACGGTCCTTGCAGCCAAGCTGGAGGAAGCTGATGATATCTGGCATCGGGAGGGAAGGCTTGAGTCCCTTTTTTCTGAACAGTTCGGAAAGTGAGACAGATAATTACTGAATGTTTACCGGGGAATCTGAAAATTCCTAATTTTTTTTTGCAATGAAAAGAATCTTGTTTGCCGTCGTTTCGGCGGTCGTCTTCGTAACGCTCACTTCCTCGTCGATTCTGGAGGAGACTCCCGACAAGGTGAGGGAAAGGAAGCTGGAACAGGCTTCAGACCTGTACGAAAGGGGAATGTACGAAAGGGCCGGTGCCCTGTGCGCCTCCCTGGCCGATGATCCGCAGGCTGACGAAATGTGGGCTGAGGGATGCCGTGTCATATCCGCAGCGAGACTTTCCCGCAGGGGATATGAAACTATGATGGAAAACTACATCAGAAGGTTTCCGTATTCCGGTCTCATCCCTCAGATTCTCTACATCCATTCCGGAAACCTGTTCGATTCCGGGGACTATGAAGGTGCATCTGCAATCCTGGAGGAACTGTCTGTAAAGAAACTCTACCGCAGGCAGGTTCCCACCCTGCTTTTCCGCAGGGCCTATTGTGATTTCCGCAACGGAGAAACCGACCGGGCGAAAACCCGTTTCAAGGAACTGTCCGAACGGCCGGGTTCGGATTTCACAGCCCCGTCCGAATACTATCTTGCATACATTCTCTATCAGGATTCCGAATTCGAGCAGGCGGAGAAGTGGTTCGGAAAGGCATCCTCGGATATCCGTTTCAGGGACCTGGCCGAATACTACATAATTGAATGCCGCTTCATGCGGAAAGACTATGCCTATGTCGCCGACAAGGGCGCAAAACTGCTTGAGACTGTCCCTGAGGACCGCAGACCGCAACTTTCCAGGCTGGTCTCCGAATCATTCCTGGTGCTCGGCAACGTCTCATCCGCAGAGAGTTACTACAACAAGGGTTCGGTTTCAGGAAAATCCTCCGACAGAACCGACTATTTCTATGCCGGCTCCCTGAAATATGCCCTTAAGGACTGGCAGGGGGCAATCGACAATTTCTCACTGATGTCGGACAGAAGCGATTCCCTCGGTCAGGCCGCCAACTGCCGTCTGGCGTTCAGCTACATCCGCACGGGCAACAAGGTGGCTGCAATGGATGCTTTCAAGGCTGCTGCTGCGGTGGATTACGACCCGCAGCTGACTGAGGATGCCTTCTACAACTACGCCAAGCTGGCATTTGACCTGAACAGGGACATTTCGGTCTTCGAGGACTATCTTTCCCGTTATTCTGACAGGAAAAGAGGGGACAGGATTTACGCCTATATGGCGATGGGAGCTTTGGCCTCAAGGGATTATGCCGCTGCAGTCGAGGCATACGACAAAATAGATGTCCTTGACGATGATATGAAGTCGAACTACATGAAAGCCAATTATCTGAGGGCCGAGGAACTTGTGTCCGGGGGCTCCTGGAGGGATGCGGTTCCTTGCCTGAAGGCGGCTGCATACTATTCCGACCGCAGGAGCGGCTTCAACCAGCTTGCGCGATACTGGCTTGCCGAGTCGTATTTCAGAAGTGCGGATTACTCCCAGGCTCTTTCTGTGTTGATGGACCTCTACAATACTTCCTCCCTGTACGGTACTTCCGAGGCTTCGCTCATACCTTATAATATAGGATACTGCCATTTTATGAAGGGCGACTATGAAACTGCCTGCAAGTGGTTCTCCCGGTACAGCGATTCCGGAGACGGGGCCTGCCGCAAGGAGGCTCTTGTGAGGATGGGAGACTGCCGTTTCCTGACAGGAGACTACAAGGGGGCACAACCTTTCTACGGAAGGGCGGTGTCCGAATACCGGGACAGGAATGACATATATCCTTATTACCGTGAGGCTCTCTGCTGGGGTCTTATGTCCGACAATCTCAAGAAAATCGAGACTCTCCAGCCTGTGCTCCAGGCAGATGCCGGTTCGGATTTCTACTCCGAGGCTGTCTATGAACTGGGCCTAGCCTATTCGAAGGCAGGGGACGGTGCCAGGGCGGGAGGCTGTTTCAGGATGCTGACCGAGGATGTCAGGGATTCCACCTACCTGGCTTTGTCCCTTATCGAGATGGGTACGATGGCCAGGAAGGATTCCCGCCACGATGAGGCCCTTGGATATTTCAAGAAAGTGATCGAACTGATGCCTGCTTCAGAATATGCGGAAAGCGCCCTGATGGCAATCGAGTCCGTCTATCAGTCGAAAAATGATCCGGAGGGCTACCTCGCGTATATCGAAGGCATAGGAAAAACGCAGTCGAAGACTGACGCCGAGAAAGAGCAGATGATTTTCAATGCCGCCGAGCAGGTCTATCTTTCCGGCAACTGGCAGAAGGCCGTCGTCTCACTGAAATCCTACCTTGACAAGTATCCTGAGGGGACTAATGTTTCCCAGGCTCTTTTCTACCTTGGGGAAACCTTCCGTCAGAGCGGGCAGACCCAGAATGCATGCGACTGTTATTCAAAGGTCGTGCAGACTGCCGAGGGGGCTGTCAGGGAAATGTCCCTGTTGAGGTATTCGGAGCTTTCGGCAAAACTCCGGAGGTATGACGATGCCTACAGGGGGTATTCGCAGTTGTTTGAAAGCGCGCTGATTCCCCAGAACAAGAGTACTGCGGTGGCGGGGATGATGAGAACGGCTTTCCGGGACAGGAAATATTCCGAGGCTCTCAGATCAGTTGAACTTGTACGGGGAGATTCTGGCACGGATGGTGCATTGAGGACCGAGGCTGCGTACATTGAGGCTAAGTCCCTGCTCGCCCTCAGCCGCAGGGATGAGGCGATGCAGGCATTCAAGGCACTTGCCGCTTTCCCAAAAACGGAATACGGGGCGGAAGCGTCTTATATCCTGATCCAGGACTGCTATGACAGAGGTGATTTCGATGCTGTCGAACAGATGGTCTATGCTTTCTCTGATTCGGGAACATCAAGGCAATACTGGCTTGCCAAATCGTTCATAGTCCTTGGGGACACATTCGTGGAGAAAGGGAATCTTGAACAGGCCAGGGCTACATTCGAAAGCGTGAAGGATGGCTACAATCCGCAGAAGCCTGACGATGTGCATGACAATGTCACGATGAGATTGAAGAAGCTTGCCGAACTGATGTCCCAGCCGGAACAATAGGAAACTTGAGTAGAATATATGGAAATGAACAGGAGAATATTTTTTATGACGGCCGTTGCCGTTCTGGCGCTTCTTCCGGAGTCCTTTATGAGGGCCCAGAATCTGGATCCTACGGTGGAGGTGACCAGGGCGTATGTCGCCGGAAAGGTTGAGGTTGACAAGCCGGCAATCAGGATGGCGGTGCCTGACACCGTGCTCAAGTTCGACATGGATTTTGACTATTCGGTCAACCTGAGTCCATTCAGGGGCGCGTACAAGTTCACTCCCTATGCAGTGGATGTCAGACCGGAGCCGTCGCAGGATTTCGGGAAGACTTTCTTTCTGAGGGTAGGGGCGGGTTATCCTCTGCATCCGCTTGCTGACCTTGTTGTCACCCCACGTTTCGGGAAAGCCCCTTTCACCATGAGCATTTACGGGACGAACAGGTCCTATTTGGGGACCTACCTTGCATCAGGTCTCACTCCTTTCAAGGATGGAGTCCCGAGGGAGAACTACAAAGGCTATTGTTCCCTCACGAGGGCCGGGGTGAACGGCAGGGTTGACTGGAAGAGGGGATATTTCTCTTTTGATGTCGGATATTTCGGGAATGCGGGAAAGGATACGGTGAGGACAAGGGGATTCGATGCCTTCACTGCCGATGTCCGTGTCGCTTCGAACCGCAGGGACAGCAGATATTTCTTTTATGACGTAAATATGAAATATCTTCTCGGCAGGGACGGAATCCGGTCACAGGACGGTGTGCGCAAGCTTGTAGAGAATGATTTTATCCTTAAGGCTTCTCTCGGACCGGTGCTTTCGGATTTTTCTTCCGTGATTGTTGACCTCGGACTTGACGTCTCCGACTATGCAGGAGCTTTTTCCTCATACTCGGCCAATGTCAGCATCACTCCGAAATATGTCCTGAAGAAGAACCGCTGGAGGCTTGGGCTCGGAGTTCAGCTCTCGTTCCTCGCGGGAGGGGACTGGGGCAGCGGGCCGGTCAGAATGCACACGGGCAAGGGTCAGTATGTCTATCCTGCCATAGATGCCGGATTTATGGCCGTCCGCGACCATCTTGACATCTATTTTGTCTCTGACGGAGGGGAGAACATCAACAGATATTCGGACCAGTTGCGCAGGAATCCGTATTATTCGATTCTTTATGGCGGTACACCTCTTCTTGACAACAGCGTAGAGAGGGTCAACGCCGCTTTGGGACTGAGGGGCAACATTGCCTCGAAATTCACTTTCGACGTGCGCGGAGGCTATGCCTGCCACAACAACCTCCTTCTGGATTCAGCTGTTCCCGGAGCTGACGGGTCGGCTATGCCGGCCATAGGCTATGCAGACTGCAACACCTGGTATCTGAAGGCCGACCTCGGATGGCGTTCACAGGATCTCAAGGCTGATATATCCCTTGATTACAGAAACACGGACATTCTCGGGAATGCGCGCAACGTTTTTGCTCCCGAGGAGTTCACGGCGGGTGCGGACATCGTTTACAACTGGCGCAGGAGAGTCTATGCGGGAGTCCACTGCACGGCATCCCTCGGATGTTCCGGCTGGTTTGACAATCCATATTCTCCGGAATCTCCCCTGTTGCTGAATGTGCCGGGTTATGCCGACCTGGGAGTGTCGCTTGAATACCGTTTCAACCGTGTCCTGTCATTGTGGATGTACGGAGGGAATCTCCTGAATATGAAAGTGATGAGGACGCCTTTCGTGTGCAGTGGCGGAATCTGGTTCAATGCCGGAATCACCCTGTCATTGTAATTGCCGGAAAATCCTGCAGGTGTCATCTTTTCTGCTGTGGAGGCAGAAAAATTTTCAATAACCGCGAAAAATTGCTAAATTTGTCCGTTTGTAATTTTAATGAATCCGGGTTTCGTGTGATGCGTCCCGGGCTATGAAAAGTTTTACGGAATATATGGACGGGAACGAAGTGATAAATTCTGCTGCGGAGCAGTACTCCGCGAACAGTATCCAGGTTCTGGAAGGTCTTGAGGCCGTTAGGAAAAGGCCTTCAATGTATATCGGAGACATAGGGGAGAGGGGATTGCACCATCTTGTTTACGAGGTGGTGGACAACAGTATCGATGAGGCTCTTGCCGGATATTGTACCCACATCGAAGTGACAATCAACGAGGACAATTCAATAACCGTAAAGGACAACGGTCGAGGCATTCCTACTGGAATGCACGAGAAGGAGCACCGTTCCGCCCTTGAGGTCGTGCTGACCGTCCTTCACGCGGGAGGAAAGTTCAGCAAGGACAGCTACAAGGTGTCCGGAGGTCTTCACGGAGTGGGTGTTTCCTGTGTGAACGCCCTTTCTGACTACCTCAGGGCTGAAATCCATCGTGAGGGCAAGGTGTTCGTACAGGAGTATTCCAAAGGCAAGCCTCTTGCTCCGGTAAAAGTCATTGGCGAGGCATCCGACACGGGAACAATCGTGACTTTCCATCCGGATGCCGAGATTTTCACGGTAACCACCGTCTACAACTACAATACCCTCGCCGCCCGTCTTCGTGAACTGGCTTATCTGAACAAGGGCATCTCATTGTCCCTTACTGACTTGAGAGAGAAGGTTAAGGACGTGGACGAGAACGGAAACGAGACTGAGGACTACAGGAGGGATGTCTTCTACTCCAAGGATGGCCTGAAGGAATTCGTCGAGTATCTGGACGCCGGTTCCGAGAAGCTCATCGAAACTCCGATCTGTCTGGAAACCGACAAGGTGATTCCGATTGAGGTCGCCCTCCAGTACAACACCGGCTTCAGCGAGAAAATCTACTCCTACGTCAACAATATCAACACAATAGAGGGAGGTACTCACCTTCAGGGATTCAAGATGGGACTTTCCCGTACCCTGAAGAATTACGCCGACAAGAACGGTCTGCTGGCAAAACTGAAGTTTGAACTTGCTGCGGATGACTATCGTGAGGGACTTACCGCAGTGATTTCCGTCAAGGTTGCAGAGCCTCAGTTCGAGGGCCAGACCAAGACCAAACTCGGCAACGGCGAGGTTGTCTCAGCCGTGTCACAGGCAACTTCGGCAGCACTTGAGACCTATCTTGAGGAGAACCCGAAGGATGCGAAGGCAATCATCGACAAGGTGATTCTTGCCGCGACTGCCCGCCACGCAGCCCGCAAGGCCCGTGAGATGGTGCAGCGCAAGACTGTGATGTCGGGTGCCGGAATGCCGGGCAAACTGGCCGACTGCTCCGAGAGGGATCCGGAGAAATGTGAACTCTTCCTTGTCGAGGGAGACTCTGCAGGCGGTACTGCAAAGCAGGGCCGTGACCGTTTCACCCAGGCCATCCTTCCGCTCAGGGGTAAGATTCTCAATGTCGAGAAGGCAATGGACCACAGGGTCTTCGAGAGCGAGGAAATCCGCAACATCTACACAGCCCTCGGAGTGACGGTCGGAACGGAGGAGGACAGCAAGGCTCTGAACCTCTCCAAGCTCCGCTATCACAAGGTCATCATTATGACTGATGCCGATGTGGACGGAAGCCACATCGCTACTTTGATTCTCACATTCTTCTTCCGCTATATGCTCGATCTGATCCGCAACGGATATGTCTATCTTGCCACTCCGCCTCTCTATCTGGTGAAGAAGGGCAAGGAGGAAATCTATTGCTGGACTGAAGACCAGCGCAGGGAGGCCACCCTCCAGCTCGGCAAGGGTTCCGACAAGGGTGTGACCGTGCAGCGCTATAAAGGTCTCGGTGAGATGAGTGACCAGCAGCTTTGGGACACCACTATGGACCCGAACCGCCGTCTTCTCCGTCAGATTACCATAGACAACGCAGCGGAGGCTGAAAGGACGTTCTCGATGCTGATGGGTGACGACGTTCCGCCAAGAAGGGAATTCATCGAACAGAACGCCCATTATGCAAATATTGATGCCTAAACCATTGTCAGTTAAGTAATCGGAAAATTCTTGACTGATTACTTAGGTCTGACATAACGATAAAATTTTGACTTATGGATATTTTTGACAGAATTGCGAGGGATTCAGGCGGTCCTCTCGGACAGTACAGACAAAAGGCTTTCGGCTACTATATGTACCCGAAACTCGAGGGAGAACTCGGACCTCATATGAAATTCAACGGCAAGGATGTTCTTTGCTGGAGCCTTAACAACTATCTCGGACTTGCCAACCATCCCGAGGTGAGGAAGGCGGATGCCGAGGCAGCTGCAAAATGGGGGCTTGCCTATCCTATGGGTAGCCGAATGATGTCCGGCCACACTTCCCTTCACGAGAGATTCGAGCGTGAACTTGCCGAGTTCGAGAGAAAGGAGGATGCATTCCTTTTCAACTTCGGTTACCAGGGAATCGTTTCCACAATCGATGCGCTGATGGACCGTCACGATGTCATTGTCTATGATTCAGAGGCTCATGCCTGCCTGATTGACGGTGCTCGTCTGCATATGGGCAAGAGAATGGCCTACAGGCACAATGACTATGAAAGTTGCGAGACGACCCTCAAGAGGGCAACCAGACTCTGCGAGGAGACAGGAGGAGGAATCCTTCTGATTACCGAGGGCGTCTATGGAATGACCGGAGCCCTCGGCTTCCTTGACAAGATAGTTGAACTCAAGAAGAAATACAAATTCAGGATTCTCATCGATGACGCCCACGGATTCGGCTGTATGGGTCCGACAGGAAGAGGTACTTCCGAGCATTTCGGCGTGATGGACGACATCGACCTTTACATCGGTGCGTATGCCAAGTCTATGGCTTCAATCGGAGGTTTCGTTGCCGGTCCGAAGGTCGTGATTGACTATCTCCGCTACAATCTCCGTTCACAGATTTACGCCAAGTCACTTCCGATGGCTCTGGTTGAGGGCGGTTTGAAGAGACTTGAGATCATCCGCAGTGCAGAGGGAGACGAACTGCGCAAGAAACTCTTCACTGTCACAAGGGCACTTCAGGACGGTTTCCGCAAACTCGGATTCGAGATCGGGCCGGCAGAGGCCTGTGTGACTCCGGTGGCAATCAAGGGTGGTGTAGCCCAAGCGACACAGATGGCGGTTGACCTTCGTGAGAACTACGGAATCTTCTGCTCTATTGTGGTCTATCCTGTCATTCCGAAGGGTATGATCATCTTCCGCATAATCCCGACAGCAGCCCATTCGATGGAGGATGTCGAGTACACCCTCAAGACATTTGCTGAAGTAAGGGCAAAGCTTGAGCGTGGAGAGTACGATGGCACCGAGATCGTTGACCGCGGAATGTTGGAATAAAACATTTGATTATGGACAAAAATTACTTTAGAGGTAAAGTAATGATTATAACGGGAGCCAGCTCTGGAATAGGGTTGGCTTCTGCCAAATTATTCGCGTCCCTCGGGGCGAGGCTTTCCCTTGCGGCCCGTTCCATCGACAAACTTGAGGAACTTGCCCGGGAACTCGGACCGGAGAATATTCTCTGCGTAAAGACGGATGTCTCCCGGGAGGAGGACTGTGCGAACCTCATCAACAGGACAGTCGGGAAGTACGGAAGGATTGACATTCTGGTGAACAATGCCGGACTCTCTATGAGGGCAATGTTCCGGGACCTCGACCTGAGCGTCATAAAGACCCTTATGGACGTAAACTTCTGGGGTACTGTCTATTGCACCAAGTATGCCCTGCCATACCTGCTTGACAGCAAGGGTTCTGTCGTGGGAGTGATATCCATTGCCGGATATGCCGGACTCCCTGCCCGTACAGGCTATTCTTCGTCGAAGTATGCCATCAGAGGCTTCCTGGACACCCTCAGGATTGAACATTTGTATGACGGTCTGCATGTGATGGTTTTCGCACCGGGTTTCACCGCATCCAATGTCCGGAATGCCGCCCTGACCGCGGACGGCTCGCAGCAGGGGCGTACCCCTCGTGACGAGGGCAAGATGATGACGGCCGAGAGGGTTGCCCTGTACCTTGCCAAGGGGCTTGCAAAGAGGAAGTCGGAGATGATTCTCACTCCGATCGGCAAGCTGACGGTCTGGATGAGCAAGCGATTCCCGCGATTGACGGACCGTCTTGAATTCAGCTATATGGCAAAGGAGCCTGACAGCCCGTTTAAGAAGAAATAATGTACTTAAGTTTCGCAATGCGAAACACCTTGTTTGGAGATGCTTTAGCATCGATAGTAAGTCCTTTCCCCGAGGGAAAGGATTTAGGATAGGGGTAACGTAGATGAGAATTGTGCGGTGGGAAGAAGTTTCGCAAGACGCACAACCCTCACGATAACAGATAATTATGAACTTGCGAAACTTGAGTAATGTATGGACAAGGCAAGATTTCCCCGCAGTTTCAGGATATATCTTCCTCTGATACTGCTTTTTGTGTGTCTTTTGCTCCTGCTGCCCCGCAGCGGGAAATTCAACTATGATTACAGGAAGGGTTCCCCGTGGCTGTATGAGACCCTGATTGCCCAGTTCGATTTTCCAGTGCTCAAGACCGCATCGCAGTTGCAGGAGGAGAGAGAGAATGTCGGAAGTGCCGTTCTCCCTTACTACAGGTACAACGACTCCGTCACCGGGGAGATTCTCTCCGGAGTGGAGCACCTGAATCTCGGAGACTGTGCCTCGTTCAGACCTGAAATCCGCAGAATACTTGCCGGAATATATTCCCTCGGTGTCCTTGAGGATGCCGGGGGATTGTCCGCTGAGGTAATCTACATCCAGAGAGACAAGAGGGCTGCAAAATACCCTGTTTCTGAATTTTACAATGTTTCCGATGCCCGTTCCAGGCTTCTTTCCGACTTGGGACAGAGTTGCGGACGAGTAGATGCGGATTCGCTATGCAGGCATTCCGGACTGTATGACCTGATTGCGCCCAACCTGTTTCTTGACAAGCAGACCACCGAGCTGATTCACGACCAGACGGTGAATTACATATCCCCGACTTCCGGCGTGGTCAAGGCGGGGACCCTTATAGTTTCGCACGGTGAGATAATCACCGCCGAGATAGAGCAGATGCTCAACTCCTACAAGGTTGAATATGAGAACAGTCTGGGTTACAGCGGTTCACCGTTGCTGATGTGGGGTGGCAACGCCTTGCTTGCCTTCGCTCTTGTCTTCATCCTGTTCTTTACGATATATTATTCAAATCCTTTGATATTCAATGAATTCAATAGGTATATATATATACTCGCCATATTCTTCCTCGCCGCCGTCGTGACCTTCGCCGCCGAGAGATCGGCACATCTGTATATATATTTCGTACCTTATTCATTGATAGCTCTATACCTTTCGGCGTTCTTCAAGAACAAACTCATATATCCGGTATATATCGTTTCACTTCTGCCCCTTCTCATTTTCGCGCACGATGGAATCGAGTTGTTTGTGATGTATTTTGTCGCAGGAGTGGTCGCGATTTTCTCATTCGGGTATTTCAACAAGGGATGGCTGCAGTTTGTGACCGCGTTCTTTGTGTATATCTCGTTGATAATCACTTATATGGCCTTCCGTCTGATGGATGGTCTCCAGGGAATTGAAAATTACAGACCGCTGCTTTACCTGGGTCTGGGGTCGCTTTTCTCCGTTGCCGGTTATCCGCTGATATATCTTTTCGAGAGGATTTTCAATCTTGTTTCGAATTCCCGGCTCATCGAGTTGAGTGACACTAACAACAAACTGCTCAGGGAATTGGCACACAAGGCTCCGGGTACTTTTCAGCATTCGCTCCAGGTAATGAATATGGCTGATGCTGCGGCGAGGGCCATTGACGGGAATGTGGCCCTGGTCCGGTGCGGAGCACTCTACCACGACATCGGAAAGACGGCCAACCCTTTGTGTTTCATTGAAAACGAGACTGCCGGGTCACATTACCACCAGGGCTTGAAACCACAGGAAAGCGCCAGGGACATCCTTCGCCATGTACCTGACGGACTGGCAATTGCAGAGAAGGCAAAGCTGCCTGCAATCATCCGGGACTTCATCCTGACGCATCACGGGACGACTTGTACGGCATATTTCTACAACAAATACCTCGCGGAGGGCGGGGATCCTGCGAATGAAGGGGACTTCCGTTACAACGGCAGGAAACCGACCACTAAGGAACAGATCATCCTGATGCTCTGTGACACCATCGAGGCTGCTTCAAGGACTCTGAAGGATTTCACTGCCGGGAGTATCTCCGAGCTGGTCGAAGGGGTTGTTGCCGGTAAGATGAGGGAAGGTCAGTTCGTGATGGCTGACATCTCGCTCAAGGAACTTGACACTCTGAAGAAGGTTCTGAAGGAGTATATTGCGCAGGTTCATCACGCAAGGGTAGTCTATCCCAAAAGACCGGGGGACAGGTAGGGGAGTTTGACAAGTCAAAACAGTTTCGTATATTTGCGGGCTTTTATGGCTTTTGTAGTTCCACAAGACAAACAATAAAAATTAGTTAATATGGAAATCATTAAAAATCAGATTGATGACTTGAATCTTGAATTGACTCTCTCAATCAAGAAAGAGGACTATTCAGAAAAGAAGAAGAAAAGAATCAGCGAGTACAGGAGAAAAGCCGAGATAAAAGGATTCCGAAAGGGAATGGTCCCTGTGTCACTCGTCGAGAAGATGTACGGTCCGTCCGCTCTGGTGGATTCCGTAAATGACGTGATCTCGGAGGCTCTCAACAACTACATCAAGGACAACTCCCTCCGCATCGTGGGTGAGCCTCTCCCTGCAGAGGATCAGCCTCAGACAGATTGGGTTGACGGCAATGACTTCACTTTCAAATTCGATGTTGCCACCACTCCTGAACTTTCCTTTGAACTTTCCGCATCTGATGAGATCCCTTACTACAATATCAATGTGACCGAGGCTGCGAAGAAAGAGATGAAGGCAAACCTCCTGAAGCAGTACGGTTCCCTTGAGGACGGCGATGCTGCTGCAGAGGACGATTTCATCATCGTTGACCTTGAGCAGGGTGAGACCAGGATAGAGGGCGCTTACGTTTCAATCCGCAATGTGGACGAGGCTCAGAGGTCTTCTTTCATCGGTCTGAAGGCTGGGGATGTCATTGATGTCGATGTGAACAAGGCATTCACTAACGAGACTGACCGCGCATCCCTGCTGAAGGTCAAGAAGGAGGAACTTGCCGCTCTTGAGCCTGTATGGAAGATGACCGTGAAGAATGTCAAGACATTCAAATCGGCAGAGGTCTCACAGGAGACTTTTGACAAGATCTTCGGAGAGGGAAAGGTAAATTCCGAGGAGGAATTTGATGCAAAGATTGCAGAAAGGCTCGTTGCCGAGTATGCGCAGGAGTCGGAATTCCGTTTCTCAAAGGATGCCAGGGACTATCTGATGAAGAAGGCTGACATCGCCCTTCCTGAGAAATTCCTCAAGAGGTGGATTTTTGTTGCAAATGAAGGCAAGTTCACAATGGAGGACATCGACAAGGAGTTCGACGCATTCCTTGAGGATTTCCGCTGGCAGATGATCAAGGGATATCTTGCTCAGAAATACGAGGTTAAAGTTGAGCAGGAAGATCTTCTTTCAAGTGCTAAGTCTTTTGCAGCCTACCAGTTTGCAATGTACGGAATGAGCAATGTTCCGGAGGAGCAGCTTGAGGCCTTCGCAAAGAACATTCTCTCCCAGGAGAAAGAGGGACGCCGTGTCTATGAGCAGGTTGAGGAGCAGAAGGTCCTCAATGCAGCAAGGGCTCAGGTAACTCTCAAGAACAAGAAGATCTCCGTAGAGAAATTCCGTGAGCTTAAATAGTGTTCTCCCCCTTATGAACAGAGAATTTGAGAAATATGCAAGGTCTGAGTTCGGTATCAGTTCATTGACTATGGACGGATACCGGACTATGCAGGCCGCCTACATAAATCCCACCATCATCGAGGAGCGCAAGCTGAATGTGGCATCCATGGATGTGTTCAGCCGGCTGATGATGGACAGAATCATCTTTCTGGGAGTTCCGATTGACGATGACGTGGCCAACATAATCCAGGCACAGCTGCTTTTCCTCGCCTCACAGGACAGTGCGGCGGACATCTCAATCTATCTGAACACTCCGGGAGGCTCGGTGTCTGCCGGTTTGGGCATATACGATACTATGCAGTTGGTCGAGCCTGATGTGGCGACGATTTGCACCGGTATGGCTGCTTCGATGGGAGCAGTTCTTCTCTGTGCAGGTGCAGCCGGAAAACGCTCGGCGCTTCCTCATTCAAGGGTTATGATTCATCAGCCTCTGGGTGGCGCCCAGGGACAGGCATCCGACATTGAGATTGCCGCAAGGGAGATTGTCAAGCTCAAGAAAGAACTCTACTCCATCATCTCGGAGCACACCGGTAAATCACTGGAACAGATCATTGCTGACGGTGACAGGGATTTCTGGATGTCGGCGGCCGAGGCAAAGGAGTACGGAATGATTGACGAGATTCTTTCCAAGAGGAGAAAATAATGGCGAAGAAGTCACACGATTATTGTATGTTCTGCGGCAGGGGGGCCGATGAGGTTCAGTTGCTTCAGGGTGATGGAGCCTGCATCTGCACTGAGTGCATTCAGAGGTCCTACGAATATATCAGGGAGGCCGGTCTGACTGCAAAGCCAGTCCACGGGAAAATCGATTCCCTGATGACCCCGGCGCAGATTACGGCAAAACTTGATGAATATGTCATCGGACAGGAAAGGGCAAAAAGGCTCCTGTCCGTTGCCGTGTACAACCACTACAAACGCATCAATCACAATCTTGATGCTAAGGATGATGTCGAGATTGAGAAATCCAACATTCTGATGGTTGGACCTACAGGAACCGGAAAGACCCTGATTGCAAGAACCATAGCCCGTCTGCTGAAAGTCCCTTTCACCATAGTCGATGCTACTGTTCTCACTGAGGCCGGTTACGTGGGAGAGGATGTGGAGAGCCTTTTGTCAAGGCTGCTGCAGGAAGCTGACTATGATGTCGATCTTGCCCAGAGAGGCATTGTCTTCATCGACGAAATCGACAAGATTGCCCGAAAGAGTGACAATCCTTCCATTACGCGCGATGTTTCCGGTGAGGGAGTCCAGCAGGCCTTGCTCAAGCTGCTTGAGGGAAGTGTGGTGAATGTCCCTCCGCAGGGAGGCCGCAAGCATCCCGAGCAGGAGTTCATCAAGGTTGACACCAAGAATATCCTGTTTATATGTGGAGGTGCCTTTGAGGGTATAGAAAGGCGGATTGCCCAGAGGCTGAATACTCAGGTAATAGGCTACGGTGCTGCAAACAAGCAGAAAATCGACAAGGAAAATCTCCTTCAGTACGTTTCGGCTGCGGATCTGCGGTCTTACGGTCTGATTCCTGAAATAATAGGCCGTCTTCCTGTGGTCACCTATCTGGACCAGCTGGACAGGCAGGCTCTGCTCAGGATTCTCACGGAGCCGAAGAATGCCATAATCCGCCAGTATGAAAGGCTCTTTGAGATGGATGGCATCAAACTTAAGATCGGCAAGGGTGTTCTTGACCTCATTGTCGACACTGCAATTGAGAACAAACTCGGTGCGAGGGGACTCCGTTCCATCTGCGAAAAAATAATGACGGATGCAATGTTTGATGCTCCGTCATCATCTTCCCGCGTTTTCAATCTTACTCTGGATTACGCCAAGTCAAGACTTCAGGCAACGGACTGACCCGTTTGCTGAAGTCCTATTCAGATTTCTTCCCGTCTGTTGATGATGTGTCCTCAGACGGGATTGTTGTTTCTGCAGATGTTGAATTATCCTTCTTGTACTTGAAACGGCGGATTTTATGGGTTGCCGTCTTTTCAAAAGGTTCCTTCATCACTTCGACGGAATTGACTTTGGATGATTTGCTTACGTGCTTGTTCACGAAATTGAGCACAGCCTGTTTGCGGGCTTCCATTTTTTCGAAGAACTCGTCCTCTCCCTCCTGATCCCAGTCGATGATGTTGTCGTTGAACTGCACGAGGGCGACAAGGTGGCCGTCCCTTTCCATCACGATGGATTCGTTGACTTCGTCCATGTCATTGATGACTTTCTCGATTTCCTCAGGATATATGTTCTCACCAGATGGACCGACTATCATGTTGTTGAGCCTTCCCTTGATGTAGAATCTTCCCTTTTCGTCCTGAACAGCAAGGTCGTTTGTCCTGAACCAGCCGTCGTCTGTGAACACTTCCCGGGTGCGGGCAGGGTCCTTGTAGTAGCCGAGCATCACATTGTCACCCTTGACGACGATTTCTCCCTCTCCGGTCTCAGGATTTACGTTGTTCAGACGCACGGAGACCCCCCAGGCTGCCCCTCCGGTAGAACCTACCTTTGTCTGTTTTGTGTTTGCGGTACAGATTAGCGGAGCACATTCGGTCATCCCGTAGCCGATGGCGTAAGGGAAATGTGCTTTCTTTAGGAATGCTTCCACTGTGGAGTCGAGTTTTGCCCCGCCTATTCCGAAGAACTTGATTCGTCCTCCGAATATGGCCTTGAGTTTCATACCGATCAGACCGTAGAGCAGCGACGGCATCTTCTCCTTCATCCATTTGAGCACCCGGCTTTTGGAAATGGTCGTCAGGACGCTATTCTTGTAGATTTTCTCGATGATCAGAGGCACGGAGAGCATCACCGTCGGCTTGACCACCTTGAGGGCGGACAGAAGCACGGAAGGTGTAGGCGGCTTCTGGAGGTAATACACACAGGCTCCCACATAGATAGGGTAAAGCACTCCGATGCTCATCTCGTATGTGTGCGGCATCGGCAGAATCGACAGCCATTTGTCCTTCTCGGTACATTTGTGCGCGTGGAATGAGATTTTGATGTTTGTCACAAGATTGCGGTGGCTGAGCATCACTCCCTTTGCGTTTCCGGTCGTGCCGGAGGTATAGATGATTGCAGCAAGGTCGTCAGGCAGGGGACTGATCACCCTTCCGTTGCAGGTGTAGGCAGAATCGTCCCTTATGATGATGTCCATCTTTTCAATGTCGATGACCAGGACCAGTTTGTCAAGGCATTCCTTGCTGATTTTTCCGAGGAGCCTTTGGGATACGAAAATCGCCTTGCACTGTGAATGGGTGAGTATATTCGTTACTTCGCTTGATGATGAGTCTGGAAGAATTGGGACTGCAATCCTTCCGAATGGAACCAGGGAGAACATTGCCACGGTCCAGTTCGGCATATTTTGAGAGAGGATTGCCACCCTGTCTCCGGCACCGATTCCGTACCTCGACAGCCTTGCGGAAACTTCGTTGCATTTCTTGCGGAATTCTCCATAGGTGTAACGCATGTCCGAATCGAGCATTACTGACATCTTGTTCTTCTCGAAGATTGTGGTCGAGTATTCAAACAGTTTTCCCAAGGTGTCGACATACTTCTCTCTCCACCTCATAAAATTTCTTGTAAAAAAATCCATATCAGGAATTTAATGTGTGATGTACATACCAGGATGCTTCCCGACAAGATGCATCTTTTCAAATTCTTCCTGTACTCTCTTCAGGTCGGCCTTCGCATCGTCCGTCAGTTCGAACTTGCACTTGATGCCGACGTGTTTCGTCCCCCAGTCGAAATAGCAGAGATAGACCGGCACTCCGGTTTCCTTTGCAATAGTGTGGAAGCCGGCCTTCCATCTTCTGACAGGCTGCCTTGTGCCTTCCGGGGCGATTGCGAGATGGAATTTCTCCCTTTTCTCCATTTCCCTTATGACACTCAGCACTATTGCCGAAGGGTTCTTCTTGTTGACAGGAATCCCGCCCATCTTGCGGATGATTGGCCCGAGAGGCCATTTGAACATCTCCTGTTTGACCATGCAGAGGGCATCCCCTCCGACAGACTGGTAGAACAGGTAGGCGACCACAAAATCCCAGATTGAAGTGTGCGGGGCTCCTAGCAGGATGCATTTGTCTTCGGGTGCCGTGCCCCCGTCAGGTGTCCATCCCCAGGCTTTCAGCAGAAATCTGCAAAATTTTCTCCACATACCTTATATATTATATGTTTATATCTTCCAATTCCTCCTCGCTCTTGAGGTTCTGCCTGATGAAGTTCTGGCGGTCAATCGTGTTGTCTCCCATATAGAACTCAAGCAGTTCGGCAATGCTTTCCTCGTCACTCAGTTTGACAATGTCCAGTCTCATATCTTCTCCGATGAAATTCACGAACTCGTCCGAAGAGATTTCTCCGAGACCTTTGAACCTCGTGATTTCCACTCCCTTGCCGAGTTTCCTGATGGCCTGTTCCTTCTCCTCCGGAGAATAGCAGTAGCGGATTTCCTTCTTGTTGCGGACCCTGAAAAGAGGGGTCTGGAGGATGTGCACGTGGCCTCTTCTGACAAGGTCGGGGTAGTATTTAAGGAAGAAGGTGAGCACCAGCATCCTGATGTGCATTCCGTCGTCATCGGCATCGGTCGCCACAATGATGTTGTTGTACCTGAGATTGTCCATATCGTCCTCAACCCCGAGGGCGGCAATGAGAAGGTTCAGTTCCTCGTTCTCGGCAACCCTCTTGCGGCTTTCCTTGTAGCAGTTGATCGGCTTTCCCCTGAGGCTGAAAACGGCCTGGTTCTCGGCGTTTCTCACCTTGGTGATGGTTCCGCTCGCGGAGTCTCCCTCGGTGATGAAGATGCTCGTCAGTTCGGTCTCGTCCTGCCGGCCTTTCGCAAGTTTGTCGTTGTAGTGAATCTTGCAGTCACGAAGCTTCTTGTTGTAGACATTCGTCCTCTTGTTGCGCTCTTTGGTCTTTTTCTGTATTCCGGAAATTTCCTTGCGCTCTTTCTCCGATGAGGCGATTTTTTCCTGCATCACCGGAGCGATGTCCTTGTGGATGTGCAGATAGTTGTCAAGATTCGTCTTGATGAAGTCGTTGACAAAACTGCGGATGGTAGGTCCTGTGTCCTGAACGGTCTGGCCATCCTTCTTGACATTCTTTTCCCACATATATGTGGAACCGAGCTTGATCTTTGTCTGCGACTCGAAGTGAGGCTCCTGAATCTGGATGCTGATGGCCCCCACGATGCCCTGACGGATGTCCTCCGGGGCATAGTCTTTCTTGAAGAACTCCTTGAGGGTCTTGACGATGGCCTCCCTGAATGCAGCCAGGTGCGTTCCGCCGTCGCGGGTATTCTGTCCGTTGACGAATGAGAGGATGTTCTCCCCGTAACTGTTTCCGTGGGTAAGGACTATTTCTATGTCCTTGCCTTCCAGATGAATAGGAGGATATAACGGCTCTTCCGACATCGAATCGTTGATCAGGTCGAGAAGACCGTTGTCGGATTTGTAAACCGTCCCGTTCAGGTTGAGGCTCAGACCTCTTTTCAGATATGCGTAATTTTTGACGAGAGGCTCGACATATTCCATCCTGTACTCCACGTTCTCCCCGAACATATCCCTGTCTGCGGTAAAGCGTGTCAGGGTGCCGTTCTTCTCCTTTGTCGCCCTTCTGCCGCTTTCGATGAGCACTCCCCTCGAATAATGCGCGAACGAACTTTCGCCGTCCCTGAAGGACTCCACATAGAAGTCATCGGACAGGGCATTCACGGCCTTTGTTCCCACACCGTTGAGACCTACGGATTTCTGGAATGCCTCATCGTCGAATTTGCCTCCGGTGTTCAGCTTGCTGGTCACATCCACCACGGAGTTGAGCGGAATACCGCGTCCGTAGTCCCTTACGGTCACCTGCCGGCCTTCGACATTGATGGATATGGTTTTCCCGAAGCCCATCGTGAACTCGTCAATCGAGTTGTCCACAATCTCTTTCAGAAGCACGTATATTCCGTCACTCGGGTTGTCCCCGTTTCCCAACCGTCCGATGTACATTCCTGCCCTGCGCCGGATGTGTTCGTTCCATTCGAGGGTCTGAATGTTGTCTTCGGTATATTTAACTTCGTTCGCCATATAATTCTCGCAATATCCCGCAAAGGTACAAAAAACATTTGAAAAGTTTGTAAAAAGAAATAAATGGCATATCTTTGCCCGGATTTGTACTCAAATTTCTTAACCAAATGAGACGAGTAAGAAAACTACCTATCATCGTTCTGGCAGTCCTTATGACTTCCTGCGCTGACAGGCTGCAGGACTCCGGAAACCTTGAACAGCAGGGCATTGGAGAAGTCGTCCTGAACCTCAGTGCCGATGCCGGAACGCAAATCAAGGCAGAAAGCCCTCATGAGGGCATTCCCGTCGATGCTTTCAGTGTGGAGATATTCAACTCCTCGTCAATCAGACTCTACTGTCAGAAATTCGAGCAGGCAAAGGCCGAGACAATCTCTCTCAATTCAGGAGAATACCGTCTTCTTGCGAAGTACGGGGATTCCCTCGGAGTGGGATTCGACAAGCCTTTCTATCTTGCCGACCAACCTTTCACGGTCCGTCCTCAGACCAAGGAAACCGTTGAAGCAGTGGCGCGCCTGGCCAATGTTAAGGTTGCCGTGGAGTTTGGTGACAATCTGAAGGCAGCCTATCCCGATTTCTACGCGGTTGTAAGGAACACTTCGGCCAATGTGAAATCTTCCCTCAAATTCCTTAAGGACGAGACCCGCAGGGGGTATATCCCGGGCGGAGACCTGGTCGTGGAACTCTATGCCGACGTGGATGGAAAGTGGATGTATTATGAGGCTCCGGCCCAGACCTGCTTTCCGAATGATTTCGTGACATTTAGAATCGACACGGCTTCCAATTACGGTGACCTTGTGATAAATGTCCTGGTGGACACCTCGACGGATCAGATTGAAAAGACAATAGAAATTCCCGCTGAAGCGGCATCAGCTCCTGCACCGTCGATTGAAGCCATGGGATTTACCGGGGGACGTTTCCCTATAAAGAGCGGGGATGCATCCGAACATCTTGCATATTTCAGCATAATGGCTCCGGGCATTCTTGCTTCCTGCTCCCTTGAAATTGATTCTCCTTACCTTTCATCCATAGGAGTACCTCAAACGGTTGATTTGCTTTCCTCTACTGCATCCGATGCGCTTGCACCTGCAGGAATATGGTTCGGAGGTGACCTCCAGGCATTGGCCGTGGATCTGAGCGGTCTCGCATCTGTGCTTGCAAACACCGGTGCGGATCTCGGGACTGACCTCCAGCTTGCCTGCCTGACAATCACTGCCGTTGACCAGAACGGGAGGACGGGAACAGCCTCGGTTGCCTACGATCTTCTTCCTGAGGGTTCCATCACACTTGACCCCGGAATGGTCTGGGCAAGGAAGGTGACAGGGGCATCAGCCCGTCTGACATCCTCTGCAGGAGACCCTTTGAAGATGTCCTTCCAGTATTCTTCCGACGGATTGCAATGGAATGATATTCCGGTGACCGTTTCCGGCAGGAATCTTCAGGCTCAGAACATTGAAGGGCTTGCTCCCGGAACTGAATATTCTTTCAGACTGCTCTATGACGGGATTTACACCCTTGACAGCAAGACGGTCACTACCGAGACTGCAGCCCAGGTCGGCAATGCCGGATTCGAGCAGTGGACCGTGACTCCATGGCGTACGACATCATTGTATGAGCCTTTCCCTGACGCAGCCTCCCAGTGGTGGGATGTGAACAGCAAGGTTTCTATGCCTGACAACAGTTATGCGACATACGCTTGCTTCAAATGTATGCCTACGGTAACCTACAGCAGCAATACCGTTCACTCCGGTTCGTCTGCTGCTCAGATAACTACAATTAATGTGGGAAGCACAAATAGTGTCCTGTGGACCAACGGTACCTGGTATGTCGGTGAACTTTTCATCGGTGATGCCGATTCGAACGGCAGCAAGGTCAGGGACGGACATTCATTCTACTCACGCCCGTCTGCGTTGAATTTTTGGTACCATTTCACCACGCCGGTATCGAATGCCGAGCGCTTTGGCGTTGAAGTCTATGTGAGGGACTCTGGCGGGACCGTGATTGCCGGGGCGTCTTTCAGTGAGGGACAAACCACATCCGGATGGACCAGGATGTCGTTGCCGCTGAATTATTCTGCAGTCAATGTGAAGGCTGCATCTATCAGCATTTCCTTCAAGTCTTCTGCAAACGGCAGTCATTCCTGCAATGCCGGAGGAAGCTGGATTGAAATCGCCGGGGAAACAAGAAGCGGAGATTCCAAACGGGTGAAACTCAGTTCAACGCTTTTTGTTGATGATGTTGAACTTGTTTATTGATATTATTGAAATATGAAAAAGTATATAATATATATTTTGATGCTGTCGGTGGCTCTGCTGTCGGCAGGATGCAAGAAATCGGTCCCGGGACCGTCACAAGGGTTCGGAAAAGTGGCTTTCTCTTTGTCAGCCACAGGAGAATATGTAACCAAGGCATCCGAAGTTGATGTCAATCTTTTTACGGTCAAAATTACCAGGCCTTCGGACGGCTGGACAAAGAGTTTTGACTCCTTTGGCTCAATGCCGCAGGCAATAGAACTCCCGGAGGGTGCATATACCGTTGAGGTTTCGTCCCCTGACGCCCTTCCTGCCGCCTTTGACCAGCCGGTTTACGGTGCGTCTGCGAATTTTGCCGTCAGGGTGGGGGAGACCGTTCCTGTCAGTCTGACTGCGACTCTGCAGAATATGATGGTGACCCTGAATCCCGATTCGAATTTCCTGAATGAACTGTCAAGTTTTACGGTAACGATTTCAAACGGAGAAGGTGCCGTCCATTCGCTTTTCTGGACGACTTCAGACATCAAGAACGGTCCGAAGGACGGATATTTCTCTGTTGCCCCTCTTTCAATCCACGTGGACGGCTACCGTGCCATTGACGGAGCCTACGCCTCGTTTGACGGCAGGATTACCGACGTGGCTGCAAGAGACCACCACATCATCAACCTTTCTGCCAAGACCACCGGTCAGGTGGGAGGAATCACCATCACTGTGGATTACACTACAAATGACAAGACCTCTGACATAGAAGTTCCTGGACTTGACGAGATTCCTGTTGACGGACCAGACCCTGAACCGGACCCTGATCCTGATCCTGAACCGGAACCGGGTGTTGCGGCTCCTTCCCTCGAATGGGCTGCCAATCCGGATTTCCTACCTGTCCCGATTACAGACAATGCAGATGCCGACCTTGTCGTGAAGGCTCCTGGAGTCATCAGGGACTTTATCGTGACCGTCAGCGAAAATTTCAAGCCGGCCATTGCCGCCATAGCTTCTGAAGACGGCTCCGTCACCGATATGGACTTGATCAACAACCAGTATCTGATCACTATGCTTGCAGAAGTGGCACCGTCGCTTCCGACAGGCAATTCCCTGAAGGGACAGACTGTCGTTGACTTCCCGCTTTCCGCACTGGTTCCTATGATTGCAGGTGTCGGAAATTCCGGCGAGGACTACATATTTACCCTCCACGTGACTGACGAACTTGGTCAGAAACTCGTTAAATCACTGACTTTCCACCTTGAATAAGTCCCTCAGTATGAAAAGAATCATATCATATATGATGACGGCTCTCCTTCTCCTTGCCGTCTCCTGCACCAGGTCGTTGCAGGAGGACGGAACGGGGTATCTGTCCGTCAGTCTTGAGAGGGACGATAAACTGATTCTGAAGGCTGCCCAGGCTCCTTCGGATGATATGACATTCTCTCTCTCCGTCTATCGCGGAGCGGAACTGGTCACTACTGTCGAAGACTACAGAACCCTCCAGACACAGCCTCTGGAACTCCTTTCCGGGAAGTACCGTGTCGTGGCAAGTTCCGGCACCGATGCCGAGGCTGCCATTGAATCTCCTTACTATGAAGGCTCTGCTGAGGTCACTGTTCCTGTGAACAAGACCGTCAGTGCGCAGATTGTCTGCACTCTCGCGAATGTAAAGGTGACAGCCGCCTTTGACGATGCCATCAAGGATGCCTTTCCGGAGTACCAGGTCACTCTCAGCAATTCAGGCACTCAGACCGTCGTCCTGGGCAATCTTGAGGGAACGGCGGACAAGGCTGCATATCTCAGGGCTGACGGCGTTCTCAGATGGGAACTCTCGATGAAGAATTCTGACGGACAGGTCTATCGGACATCCGGACAGTTCGACAATGTGAAACCTCGCCAGTACTATGCCCTGAACTTTACCCTTGAGGAATCCCCTGAGGGCGACAACGGAGCATTCGTTATCCGCGTGACCGTTGACGAGTCGATGACCGAGAAGGAATATGACTTTGTGCTTGATTTCACTGAATCCAACATCGCCATTTCCTCAAATGAAGGCTTCAACATTGATTCCGTCGTGTCGGTGCCTGTGGGAGATGCATCAACGAAGATTTTGTCAGTTTCGGCGGACAAGGGTCTCAAGAGCTTGTTGCTCAATCTTGACGGAACCAAGGAATATGAACTTGTCGGTGCTTCTTCCGATGTTCTGATGGAGTTGACCCTTTCAGGCATTGTCGTTCCTTACATAGCGTCAGGAGCACTTTCTGCCTCGGTTGACGTTACTGATTTCGTAAGTAATCTTTCTGTCGGTGAACATTCCCTGAAGATCTCCGCCTACGACCTGCTCAGTCATTACCAGAGCAGGACTGTAAACCTTTCGGTGATGTCGGATGTTGAGGTCGATGCAGTGTCAGCCACTCCTTGGGCCGGCTTTGCCATCCTCAAGGGAAAATGGTTCAACAGCCAGGCTCCTGCAGGAATGACATTCAGCTACCGCAAGGTCTCCGACAGCCAGTGGCAGAGTGTCAATGCCGGTTCGTTGTCAATTGACGTGGCCTCAAAGACATTCACGGCTGAGGTTTACTCGCTCGAACCTTCCACAAACTACGAATTCAAGGCAGTTTCGGATGCAACTCAGGACACCAAGATCATTTCATTCACCACTGATGCAGCAGGAACTGTTTACAACCTGAGTTTCGACGACTGGTGGCAGAACGGAAAGGTCTGGTATCCGTATGCTTCGGATGCAAACCCGACTGTCTGGGACACAGCCAACGGCGGAACTTCCATCCTGAGCGTCTATCCGACGATTCCTGAGGAAAGCAATGTTGCCGTGTCCGGAGCGGGTAAGAAGGCCGCAAGGCTTGAGAGCAAGAAAGCCGCCGGAAGGCTTGCCGCAGGAAACATCTACACTGGCAAGTTCGGAAAGGCGTCTCTCAACCCTGTCGGGGCTACCCTCGAATGGGGAACAGGTTTCACTTCACGCCCAATAGCATTGAAAGGATGGTGCGACTACCGTCCGGTGGCCATCAACATAGCGAATGATCCGTACACCGCCCTGAAAGGCACTACGGATGTAGCCATGATTCAGATTATGCTTACTGACTGGTCCGCACCGTTCCAGATCAACACCGGAAACAAGGTATTCGTGGATCCGCAGACAGAACCGGGCATAATCGCCTTCGGCTCCCTGGATGTCAATGCCACAAGCGGATATGTAGAATTCACCATTCCTCTGGAATACAGGAGCCTGACAAGGATTCCAAAATACATCGTCATTGCGGGTGCAGCCAGCAAGTACGGTGACTATTTCACGGGTGGTGTGGGCAGTGTGCTCTACCTTGACGAATTCCGTCTGGTTTATGATCCGTCGGAACTTACAGAAGAACAACGCCAGAAAGTAAATTACAGACAATGAAACAGTTGCTGACAATATTGTTACTGCTGACATCGTCCCTGATGATGACGGCTCGTGAAAAGAAGGAAAAAAAACCGGTTGAACCGTTTGACAGAGGAATCGGTATGCCTAATTCCTGTTTCATACCAAAGGGCTCGGTCGGCGGCGGACTTTCAGTCTCTTACACGAACTACAGTCTTGGAAACTCTCCGGAAGATGTGGGGTACAAAATGCTGTTCTCCCTGATACAAGATGTGAAAGGCACGCTGAATTCTTTCGGAGTGTCTCCATATCTTTCATATTTCGTTGCTGACAATATTTCAGTCGGAGCGAGGTTCGACTACGACAGGTCCGGTTTCTCTCTTGGAGGACTGAACCTGAAACTGACTGACGAACTGGAGTTCAATATCAACAATATCAACTATCTGAAACAGGGATATGCGGGAGCTCTGACCGTCAGGGACTACATTCCTATTGCCGGAAGCAAGCGTTTTGCAATGTTTGCCGAACTACAGGCGGCCGGTTCCTATGCTCAGGCGGAGTCCTACAAGATTGACAACACGGACAAGTTTGGGACCTATCAGGACATCTACCAGTTTTCTCTCGGGGTCGTTCCGGGAATCACCTGCTTCGTTACCAACGAGACTGCAATCGAGATTTCCGTGGGAGTCCTCGGATTCGAGTACCAGAAGGTCATCCAGACTACTAACCAGGTAGAGGTCAGCGTGATGGAGAACAGCAAGGCCAATTTCAAGATTAACCTTCTGTCAATCAATCTCGGCCTTTCGGTCTATATCCCGACGGGAGCGCACAGGATGAAGAAAAACGCGAAAGCACAAATTGTAGAGAAAGATGAGATATATTAAAAATATATTCCTTTGTCTGGCTTCCCTTCCGGTTCTGTCATCCTGTCTTTTCGAGAATGATATGTCATACCCGAGGGTACCCGCCGAAATCACGTCCTTTGCAGTTGAGGGACAGGTCTCGGCCTCGATTGATGCTGCAAACAGACTTGTGTCAGTCGTACTTGGAGAGACTGTCGAGAAAACGAATGCCAGGGTGACGGATTTCCAGATTAGTCCTACTGCTACTATCGTAGGTGAAGTACCTGAATATTTGGACTTTACCAAGCCGGCTGAGTTCGTGCTGAATGCGTGGTATGACTACAGATGGACTGTGACTGCCACCCAGCCGATTGACAGGCACATTGTGGTCGGAAATCAGGTCGGTGAGGCTTCGATTGATGTGTCAAGAAAGTATGCTGTGGTATATGTGACTGAGAATCAGTCTCTTGAAAATGTCCTTTTCGAAGATGTGAAACTGGAGCCTGAAGGTTCTCTCGTGGTGTCTTCGACCGGCTATGTCCTGGACGGTGAACAGGAGAAGGAAGTGACTGTGGAATGTGACTTTCCGATGACACTTTCCTGCGTGAATCTGCGCAAATTCACGGTACAGTACAAGGGAGAGGAGATTGTCTGGACGGTGAAAGTGCTTCAGCAACACATTGCCCTTCAGGTGACTGCGGTCAATCCCTGGTGCCATCATGCTGAAGTCAAAGCCCGTTTTGACGGTTCGGGCAGTCCCGTAATCGAGTACCGCAAGGCTTCCGCTTCCTCCTGGAAAACTGCGTCAGATGTTACTGTCTCAGGACTTGACATCAGCGCCCAACTGTCCGGTCTTTCGGAAAACACTTCCTATGAGGTCCGTCTTGTCAACGGGGAAGATTCCAGTGATGCCCTGCCGTTCAGGACCGAGAGCCCTCTCCAGCTGCCGAATATGAGTTTTGACGACTGGTATCAGGCCGACCCGAACAACACCTGGTATCCTGAACCGCGCAATGAAAAGGTCTGGGATACTGCCAACAAGGGACTGAATATGTTCAGTGAGCAGAATCCATCGACTCCGGTTTCGGATTTCGTGGCCGTAGCCGGTGAGGGAAAGCATGCAGTCAGACTTAAAAGTATGACATTGCTTGGAAGGTTCGGTGCGGGTAACATCATCACCGGTAATTTCCAGAAGGCTGTGGTGACACCTGTCATAGGTGCGGAACTTACCTGGGGTACGCCGTTCACTGGAAGACCCCAGGCTCTGGTCGGATACTATGCCTATTCACCGCGCGAGATAGATATGTGCTCCGATAGACACAAGGACAAGATGGGGACTATGGACAAACTCCAGCTTCTCTTTATGCTGACTGACTGGGATGAACCTTTCCAAGTCAAGACATCCACTGAGACTTACGTTGACCAGGTCAATGACCCTCATATCATTGCCCACGGAACAATCGAGAGCGATGTTGATACTCACGGGGAGTATGTCCGTTTCCGTTGTCCGCTCATCTACAGGGACACCTGGAGGAAACCGACCCAGGCTGTCGTAATTGCCTGCTCAAGTCTCTACGGGGACTATTTCACCGGAGGAGTAGGAACGACCCTCTGGGTTGACGAATTTGAATTTGAATACGATTGATATTAAATGAAGTATATGAAAATGAAAAAGGTTATAACTATTTTTGCTGTGATTGCATCCTTTTGCGCGGCCTGTCAGAAAAGTACTGAGTCCATTGTCAGGGAAGGTGTCATCGAGCTGAATCTTTCCTCTGACGGAGATTTTGCAACCAAGGCCGCTTCCGCAATGAGCCCGGAGCAGAAATCAGAATACAAGATTACGGTTTCCTCGGGGGAAACAGTTGCTTACGGCCCTGTAACTGTGGCTGAGTTTGAGACTGCCTCACGTAAATTTGCTGCCGGTACATATACAGTCAAGGTGGAGAATGTCACATCCCTTGAGGCAGAGACAGATCCTTCGGACAATTCGTCCTTCGGACAGGCCTGGATCAACGGGACCGGTCAGGTCACGGTCGCTTCTGCAGTGAATCCTGTGACGGTTGCCTGCGCTCCGAAGAATTCAAGGGTAACCCTTGCAAAGGGAGCCGGTTTTGATTCTGTCTTTGAGACTGTGTCGATTTCCCTCTCTTCAAACGGAGACCTGACTGACAGCAGGACTGTTGCATATCCTCTTGATGCTTCGGACCATTCTTCCGCGAAAGCGGCATATTTCAAACCGGGGACACTCTCTGTCACCGTCAATGCACAGACGACTTCGGCCTACGGTTCAGTGTCAAAGACTTTCGGTTCCAATTTCACCCTTGAGCCGGCACAGTGGTCGAAGATTACATTGAGTGCGACTGCGGAAGGCTCTGTTTCCGTGACGATTACCGTTGACACTGAATATGGGGAAAAAGACGAAACCATCGTTCTGAATCCTTATGAATAGTCCTTGTATGTCTGTTTTGAGCAATAAAGCTATTCTTTGCTGGACGGCTTCCCTGGCTTTGCTGGCAGGCTGCGCGGAAAAACCTTCTGAGGAGATGGTCGTGCAGTTTCCGGTGAGTGCATCTGCAGAGGTCGGTCTGACAAAGGTTTCCGTTCAGGGAGATTATTCCCTTGTGTGGAACCAGGATGACAGGACTGCTTTTCTTGCGGTAGGGCCGGGCGGCGTTTCTGCAGGAACAACTCTGACTGTCTATGCGGTTGATTCAGGCTTTGGGAGAGCGATGTTCAAGGGGTCGGTCTCAATGACTGAGACTCCACAGTCCTGTCTGTTTGCTTACCCTGAATCAACAATCCTCTCTGCCGACGGTTCGGCTGTTTTCTCCTGTGCGTCTCAGACAGGTGTGCACTCACCTTTCCTGCTGGGACAGTCGTCTTACGATGCAGCAGGAATGGAAGTCCTTATGAAACAGGTGGGAGGGATGCTTTATCTGCACACTCCGGAAGGAGTCGTCTCTGTTACCGTCAAGGGAAATGCCTCGGAACCCGTGTCCAAATTCTGTGTCAGGGATGCTTCGGTGAGTTTCCCCTCAGATGCTCTGGATGAGTTTACTGTTCCGGTTTCAGGAACCGACAATTACATCGCAATGCCTCCTGTGAATTTCACAAGGGGATTCTCTCTGATTTTCACCCGTGAGGACGGGGCGAGGATGTTCAAGAGTTACAGCTCGGACGGAGGACAGACCTCCGGCTTTGATTTCTCGGCAGGCAAGTTCGTGGAAATCAGTGTGCCGGACTTTGTGGAGACTGTCATTTCCGCTGCTGTCTCGGTCAGTCACACTGTTGACGGAACCGGCCTTCTGAACGGTTCGACCGCAAGTGTCTCCTCTTTCGCCTGCAACGGCGTGACCTCCAAGATTGTTTCCGCCTGCGGAATTGAACTCTATGTGGGTGAATCCCTTGCAAGAAACATCGAGGCATCTTCATTTGCCGGCGGAGAGATACTTGATGCCGTTTCCTCCTGGCCTTACCTTCCATTTTCCTCATCCGTCACGCTGAAGCCGTACTGCGTTGTGAACGGGGAGAAGGTTTACGGGGCGCAGACTCTTGTGACTGTTCCTAAGCCGTCTTTCACCGCTTCGGTTTCAGGCTACACTTCGTACAGCCTATATCGTCAGGGGGACGTTTCCGGGGCAAATGCCTTTACGGATGCCACTGCAATCAAAGGTGTGGGTGCGTCTGTGGGTATTTCTTCAGACATCCTCTCCAATCCGAACTATGCGGCCCCAACCGTCTCCTTTTCCACTGACAAAGGAAAATCCCTCTCTGCGGTTAAAATGACGGGTGCTTCCTACACTTTCGGAGAGTGGGGAGGACATTCCTGGGATACTTCCAACCTGACTGCGACCGTCACTTTCGACGGAGTGGCTGTAAGCAGTGCTCCTCTTGCGTGCGTTGTCACGGGACTTCCTTATTCCGCCGCCCCTCCGACAGAGTCCGGCGACCATCCCTGGAGTGGAAGTGGAGATTATAGTTTTGATTCCGACAAGGTCCGTTTCGGAGGTGGTGGAGGTGCGGGATCCTGCTCTTTGTCATTCCATATTCCGGAAGCGCTCAATGTTTCAGTCTCGGCGAAGATAGATGCATACGGGGCACCTGTCAACACTACGACATACATTGATGTCAGCGGAAGCAGAATATTGTCCTGTACATCAAATTCCTCCGCGTTCAATTACAGGACAGTGACCTTGGATGACACGGCAAACTCGACATTGACTTCCGCAAACCCGGTTGTTTCCGGTGGTACTACGTATGGCCTTGGCGGGACAAAGGGAAGGTTGTATTACATAACGCTTAAATACAGGTAAATATGAAATATATGAAAAATGTCATTCTTGCCTGTGCCACTGTCTTTGCGGCCTGCGCCTGCACCGAAGATGAGGCTCCTCTTTCCGGAACAGTCTCCCTCGGTCTTGAAAATGAGTTCCTAGTGGAATCAAAGGCTGTTTCTACTGAAGGAGTTGATGCCTTTTCAGTGAGGATTGTGCGTTCTGCAGCTTCAGAGACAGTCCTGGAGGATGTCTATTCAAATGTGAGGGGCAAGGAATATACTATGAGAGTAGGTGACTATTATGCCGAGGCATTCAATGTCTCTGAAGACGAAGCTCTCGGACTGAATGGCGGATATGGCGGCCCGAGATACTACGGAAAGACGCAGTTTGCCCTTGGAACCGTTAAGGTCCCTGTGACTGTGGGCTGTGTTCCTGTCAATGCCCGTGTGAGAATCCGTCTGGATGCTTCTTTCACTGATATGTATGACCTTGCGTCCACTACCGTGATTCTGGCGCAGAGTGAGGATTGCACTGAAAGGCCTCTTTCGATGATTGCTGACGGTGTTAATGTTGCCTCTGAGGCATATTTTAAGGCCGGGAGCAGGGTATATGTCGAAATCCGGACCAGACGCCCGGGTGCTTCCGCGTTCCAGAATTTCACTGCAGCTGTGCTGACGGTTTCCGCAGGGGTTTCCCACGAGGTTGCCGTCTCTGTGGCTTCTTCATTTGAGGGAGCGGGAATCACCTTCACAATCAACAATGTGGACAGTGTGACCAATGATTTCCTCAGTCTTGAGAGTTACACTCCGGGGGCTGTCGTCGAGGACTGACGGACTGCTGGTTCAGAGGCTTTCCCCACTTGAGAGAAGACTGAGGGCTTCACTGACACTCAGTGCATTACAGATTTGAAAATCACCCGAACGGGACCTTTGGAGCGAAGATAGATGGGCTCCGCTTCCGAGGGCTTCCCCGAGATCTCTTGCAAAGGCGCGTATGTACGTGCCTTTGCTGCATTCTATGCGGATGAGAGCCTCGGGAAGTCCCAGATGGCTGTTGTCCGTCACGTTGATTCTGGAGGAGGCTTTCGAAACTGTCTGAGGGGTGGTCTGCCGGTCTGCTTCCGGAATTGTTCCTGCGGCATTCCCGCCTTCCTGAATGCCCTTCCCGGTAATTTCCCCAGCCGTGCTTTCCCTGAATTTCAGAAGTTCCAGGGAACTGATGACGATTCGGGATGCCCTGATGGGACTATCTTCGTCGAGGTCCCTGTGGCCTTCCCTGTAGAGTTTCCTGGCCAGTTCGTAGGCCCTGACCCCGTCAACCGACTTTGCGGAAAACAGGGGTGCAATCTGGTCCTGCTCCCCGAGAAATCCCTTCAGAGCCTCTCTGACGGCATCTTCCGTGATATGGCTGTGGGGGAATGTCCTGTCAATCTCCTTCTCAAGGTCGTAGGACGGGGTGGTTGCACCGAAAGTGATTCCGGCAACATATTCCTTGTCGTGCGCCTGGAGGCTCTCGGCCAGTTTCGTCGCATTCCCGATGCAGACCAGAAGTACACCTGTAGCAAGCGGGTCCAGGGTTCCTGCGTGGCCCACCTTGAGGTTTTTCTTCCCGAAATGCCTGATTGCCGTGAATTTGATTTTCCTGATGACATCCGCCGATGTCCAGCGGTAAGGCTTGTCCACCGGGATGATGATCCCTCCGGGGTAATCTCCTATGTCAGGGGACAGCCTGTCTGCCGTCCTTCCAAGTATTAGCGCATCCATTGTCTGAATCAGTATGTCCTGTATTGTCTAATCTCAGTTTCAAATCTTCTTGTCAGAGGATAGTCCGTCCCTCTGTTTGCGGTCCCTCTGTTTGCGGTCCCTCTGTTTACGGCCCTTCCCCCGGTCGTCTTACCCTCGGTCGTCCTGCCTCCTTCCATGCCGATTCCTATGCCGTCATCCGCGCAGTTGCCTCCGAAATGTGCCAGAAGGAGTTGCTCCAGAAGTCTGTGGAAATTCTCTCCGTGGTCGTGATATCTCAGATGGCAGAGCTCGTGAAGGATGACATAATCCCTCAGGTGTTCCGGCAGTCGCATCAGATGCAGATTGAGGTTGATGTTGTTTCTTGCCGAGCAACTTCCCCAATTGGTCCTGTTGTTCTTGATAGCCACTCTCCCGTAAGTGAATCCGTAGTGCGAAGCCAGCAGCTGGAGCCTGGCAGGCAACCAAGCCTTAGCAAGTTTCCTTAAAGCGACTATGTCCTGCTCCGACATCTTTGGCCTGGCGGCGGCCCGGACTGCCAATTTCTTCCTTATTTCCCTGATTTTTTCGCGATTGGCCTCGAAAAATGTCATTCCGGCAGAATATGCAAGATATGCCGGAAGGGAAATCCTGATGCTCCCTTCCGGCCTTACACTGATGCTGATTTTTTTGTATCTGAAACCTTTTCTCAGCATTATTTCCCCGAATTCCGGGTCATTGACAATCTTTCCGGCCATCTCCTAAAATCTCCCGGTGTCCCGGCGGATTGTTGAGGAATATGAAATAATAACCTTCCTTGAGAAGAATTTTCTACAAATTGAGGAATTCCACCATCCTGTCAATCTCATCCTTCCCGAAACTGCACTGCTGTCCGGTGGAGAGATTCTTGATGTTGACCGTGCCGTTTGCAATCTCGTCCCCTCCGATGATTGAGATGAAAGGAATGTTTTTGCGTGAGGCGTAGTCAAACTGTTTCTTCAGCTTGCCGCTTTCAGGATAGATCTCGCAGGAAACACCCGCCTCGCGCAGGGCCTTTGCCGTTGGAATCACCCCGCGGACTTCTTCCGCCCCCATATTCGCAAAAAGCAAAGTCGCCGAACTGTTTACCCTGGCAGGGAACTTGTCAAGACCTTTCAGAACGTCATAGATTCTGTCAGCCCCGAAGGAAATCCCGACTCCTGACATATCCGCCAGTCCGAAGATTCCTGTTAGGTTGTCGTAACGACCTCCTCCACAGATACTCCCAATCGGATAGTCCTTTGCCTTGACCTCGAAAATCGCTCCCGTGTAGTAGTTCAGTCCGCGTGCGAGCGACAGATCGATTTCAACCTCCTGGCTGATTCCTGCCGCATCAATAAGTCCGAACAGCTCCTCGAGTTCGTCAAGACCCTTCAATCCTGTCTCCGAAACGATTCCCGATGCTGAACTGCCCTGCATCAGATCCCTCATCTGAGAGAGCTTGGAGGCAGTGTCGCCACTGAGAGTGAGCACCGGCCTGATTACCTGCACGGCCTCGCTGCTGAGACCTTTCCCCAGCATTTCCGCCTCAACGGCCTCAAGACCGATTTTGTCAATCTTGTCGATGGCAACCGTGATGTCCACCACCTTGTCGGGAAATCCGCAGATTTCGGCAAGTCCGGTGAGGACCTTGCGGTTGTTAATCTTTATGAGGACATTAACGTCGAAAATCCCGAAGACCTTGTCCACAATCTGGACCAGTTCCAGTTCGTTCAGAAGGGACTTCGAGCCGATGACATCCACATCGCACTGGTAGAACTCCCTGTAGCGGCCTTTCTGCGGCCTGTCAGCCCTCCACACCGGCTGAATCTGGTACCTCTTGAAAGGGAATGACAACTCATCCCTGTGCTGTACCACGAACCTTGCGAACGGAACCGTCAGGTCATACCGGAGTCCTTTCTCGCAGACTTTCAGCGAGAGAGCCTTGCTGTTGTAGGCCTTCTCACCTGCCTCAGGCAGTCTGAAATCCGAATACTCGATTCCGGAGAATGCATCTCCGGAATTGAGTATCCTGAAAAGCAACTTGTCACCCTCGTCTCCGTATTTCCCGAGCAGGGTGCTGAGATTCTCCATTGCAGGAGTCTCGATGGGGGCATATCCGTAGGTCTTGAAGACACTTTTGACTGTGTCGAAGATGTAATTCCTTCCCGCCATCTCGGCAGGCGAGAAATCCCTCGTGCCTTTTGGAATGGATGGTTTCTGAGCCATACTTGTCTGAACAAAAATTATTTGAGCCTTTCCTGAAGGGCCTTTGCCTGCTCCTCGTAGCCAGGTTTGCCGAGCAGTGCGAACATATTCTTCTTGTAGGCTTCCACACCCGGCTGGTTGAATGGATTGACTCCGAGAATGTAACCGCTGATTCCGCAGGCTTTCTCGAAGAAGTAGAACAATCCTCCGAGATTAAACTCGTCAATTTTCTCGATGGATACGGCCAGCTGAGGCACTCCTCCGTCAATGTGTGCGAGCTTCGTGCCGAGTTCAGCCATCGCGTTGCACTCCTCGATGTGCTTGCCGGAAAGGAAGTTGAGCCCGTCAAGGTTCTGAGGGTCCTCTGCGATGGTCATACTTCTGTTGCTGTTCCTGACAGTAACGACGGTCTCCATCAGCATCCTCTCGCCGTCCTGGATGTACTGTCCCATTGAGTGCAGGTCAGTCGTGAAACTTACTGAAGCAGGGAAAATTCCCTTGCCGTCCTTGCCTTCTGACTCTCCGTAGAGCTGTTTCCACCATTCTCCAAGGTACTGGAGCTTAGGGTTGTAGGACACGAGAATCTCGATTTTCTTGCCCTGGCTGTAGAGAAGGTTTCTCATTGCTGCATACTGCACTGCCGGGTTGCAGGCACATCTCTTTCCAAATTCCTCCTCCATCTGGGCTGCACCCTTGAGCATTGCCCTCATATCGAAACCGGCAAGGACAATCGGGAGAATACCCACAGGAGTGAGAACTGAGAAGCGTCCGCCGACATTGTCCTCAATCACGAATGTCCTGTAGCCTTCCTGGGTTGCAAGCGACTTGAGCGCGCCCCTCCTGGCATCTGTCACGGCAACGATTCTTGAAGCTGCCTCCTGCGTGCCGTAGGTCTTCTCGATGTACTGCTTGATGTATCTGAAAGCGACGGCAGGTTCGGTCGTTGTGCCTGATTTTGAAATTACTACAGCAGCGACATTCCTCTGCTGCATCAGGTCCATCAATTCGCAGGCATACTCTTCTGAAAGTGTGTGTCCTGCAAAAACTACCTCCGGGCCGTTCTTCGGAAGCTGTTTGCTGAAAGAATGGGAGAGTGCCTCAATAGCGCATTTGGCCCCGAGATACGAGCCCCCGATTCCGATTACCACTACAAGGTCAACCCCCTTGGCCTTCCACTCGTCACGGATTGCCTCACAGTCAGCGATGAGACTCTCCGGAGTTTGTGAAGGCAGATGTTTCCATCCGAGAAAATCATTCCCCGCACCAGTCTCGGACTCAAGGATGTCGTATGCTTCCAATGCCTTGTCAATGAATGTGTTGTACTGACTGTCTTCCACGAAAGACTTGCAGCCGCTCAAATTTACATTTACCATAGCAGTATTTGTTTTTAGTTAGTGTTTCTTTTTTCTAGTATATATGTATATATTAATATTCAATATGTTATATCTTAACGGAATATGGAATGTTTCATATATTCTATATTCCGTTTATTCTATATTCCGTCTATTCTATATGTCATCGCCGATATCGTCGTCCGAGTCGTCGAAGTCAAAGCCCATCTGCGCAGCGAGTCTGTCCGAGACATCATCAGGAACCTCGAAACTGAGTGATTCCCAGAGAGTTTCCATCTGCCTGCGGTCCTTCTTGGTCGGCCTTCCGGCACCCGGGTCCCTCTTCAGGAAGAATGTCTCGACAGGATGCCTGAGCTTGTCCAGTTCCGCCTGAGGGGTGATGTTCTCGGCAAAATCCGGGACCAGTTTCGCTCCCATTCGCTTGTCGGACAGGGCCAGGACCCTGTAGGTGAATGTGACCGCACCTTTCCTTGCCGCAATCACGTCGCCCGGCCTGACCGCCTTGGATGGCTTCACGTCACCTCCGTTCAGTCGTATTTTACCTCCTTTGCAGGCCTGTGTGGCCTCATTGCGGGTCTTGAAGACCCTTATTGCCCACAAATATTTATCAATTCTCGTATCTTCCGCCATCGTTTATATTTCCGAAATATTGAGTATTCCGCATTTACTCTTCGTCTTCTTCCTGAGGCTCTGTGTCCAGGCCCTCGTAGTCCTCGCCTTCGAGGAAAGGGGCTGCGTCGGGATTTATGTAGGGGTCTGTCTGCTCGCATTCCTCGACCATGGCCTCAAGCAGGACAGAGCTCTTTTCGACCGGCACAATGAGGAAATCCGGCATATCCGCCGGAATCAGCACCGTCTCTCCGCTTTTCAGACGGCATTCGCTGGTGTTTGCTTTCCCGTCAGAGGAAGCCGCCTGGATGGAAACCTCCCCGCGGATGCAGGTGTAGATGATGAACCGTCCGAATTTCTCTGTGGAGATACGTAGTGCATCATTGATGTGCATCTCATTGACAGTAAACTCTTTGCACTGGATTAACCTGTTGATTGCCTCCCCGGTGCGTGAATCTGCCGGCTGAAAGGCTCTCCCGTCATATTTCCTGTAGTCGATGAAATCAATGGCCTCCTCCAGCATCAGTGGCTCGTCTCCTTCTGAGGCTTGCGTTCTTCCTGTTCCTGCCGTTCTTCCTTTTCCAGCCGATTCTTCTTTCCCTGCCGTTCCATTTGGATTCCAGAGCCTGAGATTCAGCTCGGAAGACTCCTGCACCACTGCGATACGCATCTTTCCGGCTGCTGAGTGGACCGTCCCTGGGAGGATGTCAATGAAATCACCCGCCTTCGGGCGGATGACGTTGAGAACCTCGTTCGCGCTACCTTCAAGGCAACGATTGTAGAACTCTGCAACTGAAATGTCCTTGTTGAATCCCATCCGGATGAGAGCCTTCGGGTCGGCCTCAAGGATGTACCAGCTCTCCCTTTTCCCGAGAGCATCGTACCTCTGGGAGGCAATCTCGTCGTCGGGATGAACCAAGAGGGGAGTCTCTCCGTTGATTTCCAGGAACTTGATGCTAAGTGGAAACTGCCTGCCGTACCACTGGTAGATGTCCTCACCGACAATCCTTTCAAGATATGTCTCCATCAGGTCGCTGAGGGTGTTCCCCCCGAGCCATCCTCCCTGCACAACCTCAGAATCTGCAAATCCCAGATCCGCAATCGTCCATATTTCCTTACCCCACACCCCATTCTCTTCCTGAGGGACAAATTTCAGCGGGTACAACTGTCTTTTTTCTTCCATATTAGGTCTTGTCTATGCAAACGGCAAAGATAAGAAATTTTCGCGATGAACATTCGCTCCGGTGTAATTTCGAAGGAAAGTGGGGCTTGTTTTTCTGCGGTAGCTAATTGGAAGTGCTACTTTTGAAGTTTGATTGCAGAGATACGTCAGGAGGTTATCCTCGACCTACCGAGGAAGAAAAAGAGCCTGTCCGAGGACAGCTGACCATGTCGGCTATGCTCCGATGGTATAGCTGTTAAGCTTCTCTCTCACTCGAAGGACCTTCACTCTGAGGGTGCCGTCCGTGCAATCCATCTCGCGGGCCATCCTCTCGCGTGACCTGCCGTCAATCATCAGCCCTACCAGCTTTTGGTCATTAGCCTTAAGACGACCGATTGTGTCCCAGATGTGCTGCTCGCTCTCGCGCGAGATAAGCTTTGTATCCGATGCCCAGGTGCAGTCAGCGAACTCCGAAGAGTAGTCGCTGTCGAGGCCGAAGTAGTCGTCGTTCTCCTGGTCATCGTAGGAGAGTGTAACCTTCAGCCCCTTGCTGATCTTAGGAGTCAGCTTCCATAAGAAGTTCCTGCAGGTCTTGTAGACCCATCCCTCGAAGTTGCGTCCTACCTTGAAGCTGCCTCTCTGCTCGTTCACGTGAAGCCAAGCCTCATGGACGAGGTCATCCACATCCTGATCCGAGAGAATCGACATGAATCGACCGGAGAGGTTGCGGATGTTCTTGTTGACGAGTTTGTAAAGGTATGCTCCGAAGAGGTCATTGCTCGCGCCGAAGCCGGCCACGGGCTCAAGTTCAAACAATGTCGGAATAGTTTGGTAATCTGCGGGAGATGAATTAATTTTGCTCATGAAGTAAAGGAAAAAATGTTTTTGTAACGGCATTACAAATATAACATTCAATCCTCTGATTATCAAATAATTAGGGAACGATATACAAGCTTACATCATTTGGCGAAGCTTCATTAGTATCAGTGCATTGAACTTACAGTAAAATAATGGTACTTCTCTAAGAGGGCCGAGGTCACATCATTTTAGCTGATTTTTTTAGAATGTAAGCATCTTGCATCGATACTTGTATGAGACAATATACTGTTTCTTGAGTTCTTCCGACAGGAAGGACTTCTCAATCAAGTGAATAGCCTTAGGGGCAGGTTCCTGAAACATCTTCAGTTCTTGCTTGATCACCCTGTCGTTCAGTCCTATCCTTCTGCCGAATTCGACAAAGTCTTCGTAGCCTATGTTATGAGTTTCGGCTTTATTCATTCCTTCCTTGAATAATCCGTTTTTGAGAGCAAAGATCTGTGGCTCACGAAGCTGAAGAGAAGTGTTGACAAGGTCATATGCAGGACTGAGACGATATTCTCCATCCTTCTCGATGAGCGAGAAGTTCTTCAGGTGAGCATCGTCATTCAAAGTAACGAAGTTGAATAGTATGATTCTATAGAATCGCCTTATATCAATCAAGGCTGCCTTCACATATTTGTGGATCAACTCCGCACATTCTTCATAGCTGGACTTGTCATACTTGAATAGCCTGCCTCCATTGTCCTTGCTCCAGCCAAGAAGTGCTGCAAAGTCCTCTTGCTTGTACTTGCCGCCAGGATATACATCGAAACGGCGTGTGATGTATGCAGCTTTACCATCCTCGAAGAAGCAGAGTGCGTTAGGTGCAGTCTCTATTGCATAGACCTGTGATGCAATCTGCATTGTCACATGTTCATTAGCAGCACAATAATCTTTATTGATGATTTGATAACCTATAGGACGCGGCTTTAGGATGTATGTCCCCTGTTCACCATCACGGGTGTACCTCAGGTTGTTGTCTTCTCCCACGATGATCGAGAACTTAGACTGTGCTCCGGAGAGAGAGATGCGTCCGATGTTCTGTATCGGCTCGTCAGAGGTGTTCGAGTCATTCTCCGGACTTAATCCTGGGAATATGTGTGAAACCTGCCTGCTGTCAAAGAGAACTTTAGTGGCAATAGGGGAGTATGTGTCATAGCCATCCATCAAGGTGGATGGACATATGGTCAATATCTTCATATTTCAATTGGTCTTACTGTTATTGCTCCGATAGTGTCTGTCTGACAGGTCGCCAGAAGAATGCCGAAGTCGTCTTCGGGGTCGATCCTCAAAAGCTGTGACTGAACCATGCGGTTTTCACCTTCGGAAAGCATGTTCGCAAAGGCAGGGAATAGATGAGGGGATGTGTATGGCTCGCTCTGCAGTGGAAGAGTAAGACTGACCGGTTGTGCGTCCTCTCCAAGAAGATACGCCCTGTCATATATAAACGAAAACTCACGGCTATCACTCTCCGTAAGTATGCCGCACCTTATACCGTGCAGATAGATTTCACATTGTCTCATAGTATTGCGGTCAATTTAAGTCCGAGGACGTTGCAGATGGACAGATAGGTGGAAATTTTCGGATCGCCCTGACCGCGCTCCGCCGCTACAACTGTATTGATGCTGATGCCGGCAAGGTCAGCCAGTTCCTGCTGAGTGATCTTCAAGGCTTTTCTTCGTTCCTTAATCTGTGCTCCTAAAGTCTTCATATTCCCAATGTGTTGGTAATTTTAAGCAAAACTAATGCTAATAAATGAAAAATGCAAGAAAATCCCAATGTATTGTGAATTATACTTAATTTGATGCCTGATAGGTGTTTCTGTTAGAATAAATCACAATGTGCTGGGAATTATATAGATGGTCTGAAGTTGAAAAAGAATAGGCTGACCCAAATGAAAACTCACTATTTTTGGTTTCCTCCTACTCGATTGGTATGAGATTTTAGGAATCTTCAAAAAATAACCAGCATCATCTATGAATAATCTTTACGGAGAATAAACCTTAGAATTCTGCGGCGGAAATCATCTTTGCCCGGATTCTGTCATTGCAGAGGTTGCCCAGGCTGCCTGCGTGGGTGTGTCCAAGGTCAGAAGCCTTCAGAGGGGCGTCGGGATTCTGCCTCTTGGGGCTGTAGCAGAAGCGGCCTTCGTTCACCTCAATTCCGACGCTTCTGTAGGCATCCCGGAACGGCATTCCCTCAAGGGTCCTTCTGTTGACCTCCTCGACGGTGAAGAGGTAATCGTAGATTCCGGATTTCAGAATGTCCGTGCTGATTTGAATGTGCTCAAGCATATACCTGGTCATCTTCAGACAATTGTGCATCAGTTCGAGGGCCGGGAAAAGGATGTCCTTGAGCAGTTGGAAATCACGGTGGTAGCCGTGCGGTAGATTGCTGCAGAGCAGGTTGATTTCGTTCTCCGCCCCGAGAATCCTGTTGCAGTTCCCCCTGATTATTTCCCAGACATCCGGATTTTTCTTGTGAGGCATTATGCTGGAGCCGGTCGTCAGTTCGTCAGGAAATTTTATGAATCCGAAATTAGGACACATGTAGAGACAGCAGTCCGCAGCCAACTTGTTGAGGGTCAATGCGACGGAGCCCATTGCAGAGGCAACCGCCCTCTCGCATCTTCCCCTGCTCAGCTGTGCCGCAACGGCATTGTAATCCATCGAACGGAATCCGAGCAGGTCCGTAGTCATCTGTCTGTCAAGCGGAAAGGAACTTCCATAGCCTGCGGCTGAGCCGAGGGGATTCTGATCTGTTACGGAATATGCACCCCTGAGCATATACATGTCGTCAGAGAGGGCCTCTGCGTATGCCCCAAACCACATTCCGAATGATGAAGGCATAGCCACCTGGCCGTGCGTGTAGCCCGGCAGAAGCACTTCCTTGTGTTTCTCGCTGAGTTCCTGAAGGGTGTCAAACAGTTCCAGAACCTCGTCCCTGGTCTTCCGAAGTTCGTCTTTCAGGAAAAGTTTGATGTCCACCAGCACCTGGTCATTCCTGGAGCGTCCCGAGTGGATTTTCTTCCCGATTTCCCCGATGCGCCTTGTCAGGAGCAGCTCAACCTGCGAATGGATGTCCTCCACATCGTCCTCAAGGATGAAATTCCCTTCCCGTATTTCCTTTAGAATACCGTCCAGAGCTTCGGTGAGGGTGTCAAGTTCCTCTTTCCTGAGCAGACCTATTGATTCCAGCATCCGTATGTGAGCCTTTGAACCGATGACGTCATATTCCGCAAGACGAAGGTCCAGAACCCTGTCGTTCCCGACTGTAAATGCTTCCACGAGGTCGGTTGCCTGCGTCCCCTTATTCCATAGTGTTGAATTGTTTCCCATATTCGATGACAAATTCGATGTATTTTTCTATTCCTTCTTCAATCTCTTCGACAAACACAAATTCATTCTTTCTGTGTGATCTGGATGAGTCTCCCGGGCCTATTTTAATTGCATCGCATCCAATCCTCATCCAGTCAGAAGTGGTGGGGGAGTGGAATGTCTCATTCCCTGTCCTGAGACAGATTTCTGTCAGTATTGACCCCTGGGATGTCGCACTGGAACGGTTGGAGAGGTTCCTGGCCTTGAGATTGCTCCTGCAGATTCCCTGGAGCTCTTCAAGGATTTCGGCATTGGAGTAACTCTCGTTGGGCCGTATGTCAATGACGAAACTGCATCTGTCAGGAATTACATTGTGGGCTGTCCCTGCGTATATCTGTGTGACGTTCAGGTTGATATCTCCCATTCTGGACGGCCTTGTGAATCTATGCCCGCGGATTTTTTCAATGTCTTCAATTGCAATGTAGATTGAATTGATGCCTTCGTTTCTTGCCGCGTGTCCGCTTTCTCCTGCGGCTTCTGCATCAATCACAAGCAATCCTCTCTCGGAAACCGCAGCCTTCATTCCGGTCGGCTCTCCGACAATTGCGTGGCTAATCCGACTTAAGCGCATTCCCCATAATGATGTCATTCCGTCTTTGCCGGATTTCTCCTCTTCGCAGGTAAGTACGAGAGTCAGATTTGTGTTTATTCTATTATTTACGGTATATAAAAAAGTCTGAATCATCGAGACGCAGGATGCTCCGTCATCGTTGCTTCCGAGTCCGGCGACAATTTCATCTGGGCTCTTTACCTCTTTTCCCGTTATCTCCGAAATAATTGCTGCCGCTCTGGAATAATCCGGGCTGAAGGGGTCGAAGTCATATCCTGAAGCAGGCTGGACCGTGTCGATGTGTGCGCATAGCATCAGAGTCGGCTTTGTGCTATCCGCGATGTGTTCCGCAACTATATTGTTGCCTATTCTTTCAAAAGGAATCTTTTTCTCTTCAAGATATGAACACAGCAGCGTACAGACCGCCTCCTCTTCGAAGGACGGTGACGGCACTGCCACCATCCTTCGAAGCAGCTCTGCCGCTTCCGCAGTCATTTCCCTTATTCCTTCAACTTCCATATTTCTTGAATACCTATTTCAAAACAGTCCCGACATTATTGAGCAGATTGGAGGCATGTTTGATGACAACCCTTTCGACCCCTGAGCCAATTGCCCTGAAAGCATTTGAGAGTTTCGGAATCATCCCGTCAGCAACCTTCCCCTCCGCTTTCAATTTCTCAAACCCATCTCTGTCAATGGATGGAATGACGCTCTCCTCGTCATTCCTGTCCATCAGCACCCCTTTCTTCTCAAAGCAGTAAACAAGTTCAGTCTCAAATCCTTCCCTTGCCATTGCAATGCTCACTGATGAGGCGATGGTGTCCGCGTTGGTGTTCAGCAGGTTGCCCTGTCCGTCGTGGTTGATGGCGCACAGAACCGGCACAATGTCCTCCCCAACGAGTTTTTTCAAGAAGTCTCCGTTCACGCTCTCCGCAGTGACGTCTCCCACAAATCCGTAGTCAACCATCTGTCCTCCGATTTCCACGGGGGGACGGCGCACAGCCATGATGACGTTCCCGTCTGCTCCGCTCAAACCGATGGCATTGCATCCTGCACTTTGCAGAAGCGCAGTTATGCTCTTGCTGCACCACCCGGCGTAAACCATCGTGACAATCCTCAGAGTCTCTTCGTCAGTCACCCTCCGGCCCTCAATCATCACCGGCTCCATTCCAAGGCCTTTCTGAATCCTGCTTGCCAGAACCCCTCCTCCGTGCACAAGGACCTTCTTCCCCGGCAATGCGGCGAAATCTTTCGTGAACTGATTGAGCAACAGAGGGTTGTCAACGATGTTTCCTCCGATTTTTATGACCTTCAACCTTTCCATAGCTGTCAACTGATTTTCTTGTTTTCAGTCATTTCCCCCCCTGAGGAATGACCTCGTCAGAGCGAGAGAAGAATCTCCTTCAGCACGGTCTGTGCTGAGACAACCCTGTTTGCAGCCTCCGGAATGACAATCGACCTCTCGCTCTCGATGACATCGTCAGTCACAATCATATTCCGTCTGACCGGGAGACAGTGCATAAAATAGGCATTGTCAGTGAGGGCCATCTTCCTGCTGTCGACCGTCCAACTCCTGTCTGTGGACAGTACCTTTCCGTAATTGTCCCCGGAGTATGCCGCCCAGTTCTTCGCGTAGATGAAATGTGCTCCCTCGAAAGCCTTGTCCTGGTCGTATTCCACTTTTGCATTTCCGACAAAGAATGGGTCCAGTTCGTAGCCGTGCGGATGAGTAATGACAAATTCATAGTCTGTCAGGTTCAATCCTTCTGCAAACGAGTTCGGAACGGCCTGGGGGAGTGCCCTTGGGTGCGGCGCCCAGGTAAGAACCACTTTCGGCCTTTCTACTGTCTTGTACTCCTCGATGGTGATCATGTCCGCAAATGTCTGGAGAGGATGCCTTGTTGCAGCCTCCATACTGAAGACCGGCTTCCCTGAATATTTTATGAACTGGTTGAGTATGACCTCATTGTAGTCGTCTTCCTTGTTCTCGAACCTGGCGAACGACCTGACTCCGATGACATCGCAGTAGCAGCCCATCACCGGGATTGCCTCGAGCAGATGCTCCGGCTTGTCCCCGTCCATTATCACCCCTCTTTCCGTCTCCAGTTTCCAGGCGCCCTGATTCACATCCAGGACGATTACATTCATTCCCAGGTTCATTGCCGCCTTCTGGGTGCTGAGCCTTGTCCTCAGACTTGAATTGAAGAAGATCATCAGCAGGGTTTTGTTCCTGCCGAGCTTCTGGTCAGCAAAAGGATTTTCCTTTACATATTTCGCTTTTTGGAACGCCTCGTTGAGGTCTCCCAGTTGTTTTACCGATGTGAAATGTCTCATAATCGTTACTCAAGTTCATAAATTATCTGTCGCCGTGAGGCTAGTGCTTAATTCAGGCCATTTCGGATGTGGTTTCTCTCCAGGCCTGCACAAAATCCTGTGCCGTCTCTTTTGTGATTGTCAAGGAAGGAAGCAATCTGATGACAGATGCCCCCGCAGCTCCGGTGAAGAAATGTTTCCCGAACAGAAGCTTGTCCCTCAGACCCTCATAACCATCTTGCAGTTCAAGACCTATCATCAGTCCTCTTCCGCGATACTCTTTCAATGCCGGGTCAAGGCTGCCTCCCGCCGGGGCGAATGCCTCCCGGAAATACTCTCCGACGGCAGCGGCATTCTCCACAAGATGTTCATTCTCAATGATGTCCAGCACAGCCAATGCCGCTGTACAGGCCAGATGGTTTCCTCCGAAAGTTGTCCCAAGCATACCTGTAACCGCTTTGACCTGAGGACTGATCAGCACTCCTCCAATCGGGAATCCATTGGCCATCCCTTTGGCTACGGTGACAATGTCTGCCTCTATTCCGGCAAACTGGTGCGCAAAAAACCTCCCGGTCCTGCCGTATCCGGACTGGATTTCATCCAGAATCAGCAATGTGCCCGTCCTTGTGCACAACTCCCGGAGTGTTCTGAGGAATCCCTCCGCGGGTTCATATATCCCTGCAACCCCCTGGATTCCCTCGATGATGACTGCCGCATATTCCTTTGACTGCAACTCCTTTTCCGCTGCAGCGGCATCATTCAGAGGAATATATGTCACATTCTCCGAGTAATTGAAAGGGGAGCGCAGCCTTGGGTTGTCAGTGACTGCCACCGCTCCGGAAGTCCTTCCGTGAAATGCCTTCCTGAAAGCCAGGATGCGGCTCCTTCCGGTGTGGAAAGACGCGACCTTCATCGCATTCTCATTCGCCTCAGCCCCGCTGTTGCAAAGAAAAAGCGAATGTGCGGTGTAACCGCTGACCTTGCCCAATCGAGCTGCAAGGTCTCTCTGAAGTGAGTTCTGCACCGCATTGGAATAGAATCCGAGCTTTCCCAACTGCTCGGAGACCAGTTTTACATAATGTGGATGGCAATGTCCGACCGAGATGACGGCGTGTCCTCCGTAAAGGTCGGTGTATTCAACCCCGTCCTTGTCCCAGAGTTTTGTACCAAGTCCCCTGACCGGTTCAATATCCCATAATTTATATACTTCAAACAGGTTCATATTTGCGAAATTTAAAACGCCGAAGGCTTCAGCCTCAATCCCTCGGTTTCCTCAAAACCGAACATAATATTCAGATTCTGCACGGCCTGTCCGGCCGCTCCCTTGACAAGATTGTCGATGACAGAGGCGATGTGTACATATTCTCCGTGCACCTCCAGATGCAGGAGTCCCTTGTTGGTGTTCACCACATCCTTGAGCGAAATGTCGCTGTCGCTGTGGAAAACGAAAGGGGAGTGGAGATAGTACTCTGAGAACAGTCTGCGGTAATCCTCCTGGCTCATCCCCGGGACAGCCTTTGTGTAAACGCTGGCGAAAATTCCCCGGGCGAAATCCCCTCTCATCGGCACAAAATTCACCACCGGCTCATCAGCGCCGCCGACTCTCGCCAGATTCTGTCTGATTTCGTGCAAATGCTGGTGGCTGAACAACTTGTAAATCGAAAGATTGTCAGTGCGCCAACTGAAATGGGTAGTCTCCCCGGGCTTCTTCCCTGCGCCGGTTGAACCGGTTACCGCTGTTGTATGCACTTGATCTACAAGCAGTCCCGAGGCTGAGAGCGGAAGCAGTGCCAGTTGGATTGCAGTGGCGAAGCACCCCGGATTGGCAATGTCGTGCGAGTTGGCAATCTCCTTCCGCGCACTTTCGCAAAGACCGTAGGTAAAATGCCTGCCTGCATACTCTCCATCAAGCCTGAAATCATTCCCCAGGTCTATTATCCTGCACTCCGGACTGATGTCGTGCGTGTCGATGAATTGTCTTGAAATGCCGTGCCCCAGGCAGAGGAAAAGCACATCCGGATTGTTCATCTCTGTCCCGAATCTCAGGTCGGTCTCCCCGAACAAATCCCTGTGGACAGATGTTACAGGAACTCCTTCAGAAGATGTGGTCAGCACTGAAACCACCTCACAATGAGGATGATTCAGCAGAATCCGGAGAAGTTCCCCTCCGGTGTAGCCGGTTCCCCCGGCAATGGCTACTCTCAATTTCTCCATCATCAGGCTTCTTTTTCGGTGACCTCTGAAGCCTCATCCTGATTGAGACTGTAGTAGATTTTCAAAGGATTGGCAATCACCTTTGTAAACCCTACGACATCCCTGCCTGTGTAGGAACGGTTCATCTCGCCGTAAGAACCGAACTTTGAACTCATCAGGTCACTCTTTGCACTGCAGCCGAGGACAGAGAAACTGTAAGGTCTCATTTCCACCTCAACCTCTCCGCTGACATTCCTTTCCATACTCTCCATCATCGCCTCCATGTCCCTCATCACGGGATCCAGGTACATAGCCTCGTGCATCTGCTGCCCGTACCACATCGAAATCTGGTCCTTCCAGTAGAGCTGGCCTTTGGTTAGCGTGTGTTTTTCAAGAAGATGATGCGCCTTGATGAGAATCAGCGGAGCAGCTGCCTCAAAGGCGACCCTGCCCTTGATTCCTATGATTGTGTCCCCCACGTGGATATCCCTGCCGATTCCGAAAGGAGCAGCAATGGCGTGAAGCTCCTTGATGAGGTCCACCGGATTCATTTTCCTGCCGTTGAGACTCACAGGCTCTCCTTTCGCAAAACCAATCCGGATGTGTTCCGGGGTAGTCTTTGTCACCTGAATCGGATAGGCCTCTTCAGGGAGCCATCCGTCAGACGAAAGGGTCTCGACCCCGCCGACGCTTGTTCCCCAAAGTCCCTGATTGATTGAGTATTTCGCCTTCTCCCAGGAGAAATCGAAGCCGTGCTTCGCAAGGTAGTCAATCTCCTCCTGCCTTGAAATTGAAAGTTCCCTGATCGGTGCGATGATTTCCACCTGTGGAGCCAGAATCTCGAAGACAATGTCAAACCTCACCTGGTCGTTTCCCGCTCCGGTGCTCCCGTGCGCGACTGCATCCGCCCCGAGTTTCTGCACATGTTTCAAAACCTCAAGCGCCTGGAAAACCCTCTCCGAACTGACTGACAGAGGATAAGTGTTGTTTTTCAGCACATTCCCGAAAATCAGATACTTGAGACCTTTGTCATAATAAGTTCCAGACACGTCAATGGTCGTGTGGCTTGCTGCACCCAGTGTGAGGGCACGCTCCTCAATGGCCTTCTCCTCATCTTTGGAGAACCCTCCGGAATTGACCATAATCGTGTGGACTTCGAATCCCTTTTCGTTCTTCAGATACGGTACGCAGAACGAGGTGTCCAATCCGCCGCTGAACGCAAGCACTACCTTTTTCTTCATATTCTTTTGTTTTTTATTGTTTTCGAAATATTAAACCCTCTTGATTTACGGTATATTAAACCTTTTTTATTTACGGTATATTCAACCCTGTGCAGATGCCTTCGGGTCTTCCGTCTGGTGCTCCTGAGGGTCATAAAGGAGACCTGTGCAAAGGCACATCTTGAAATCATTGTTCTGCAGAATCTGGAAATTCCTGCACCCCTGGCATCCTTTCCAGAATTCCGGATCGTCAGTCAGGAATGCGAAAGGAACAGGTCGAAAGCCCAGTTCATAGTTCATCTTCATCACGGCCGCTCCTGTCGTAATGCTGAATATTTTCGCATCCGGGAACTTTTCCCGTGACAGTTTGAAGATTCTTTCCTTGATTCTTTTGGCCACTCCCATCCCGCGAAAGGCGTGAGCCACAATCAGTCCTGAATTTGCCACATATTCCTTTCCTCCCCAGGTCTCAATGTAGGAGAATCCTGCGAACCGGCCGTCTTCGGCCACGGCAATGACAGCCTTTCCGGCTTTCATCTTTTCAATGACATATTCAGGAGTCCTGCGGGCAATTCCGGTGCCCCTTTCCCTTGCCGATATGAAAACCTCATCGCAGATTTCGTCGGCGTAAATGGCGTGGCTCTCATCAGCCACCTTCACATTTATTTCCATTCTCAGATTAATATGTTTTTAACTGTGTAGATACACAATGCCCCAAATGGCAAGACAAACCTTGATTGTCAATTGCAATCGGAAAAATCCTCTTACAGTTTTGGAGCGTTTCCAAAGAGGTGATATGGGAGGGGATCCTGAACCGTTACCCTCCTAAAGTCGGACGAGTGAATAAATGCACACAAAGCCCCGCCTCAAAAGACCACTGAGACAGATTGATTCAGAAAATATGAGTTCTCTTTGTGACATAACAAGCGACAAAGGTAATCATAAATCGGGATATTCAAAAGAAAATATATAAATTTGCAGGTCAGAAAAAATGGATGCGCGAATGAAACTGCAAAAGAAAATATCCGTAGATCCAGAATATCTAAAAAAGCAGAAAGCTTCCCTCGTGAGGAAGCACAGGCAGGTCATTTACTTCAATGACAGCGAGATGGAAGCAATCCGGCAGTATTGTGAGAAATTCCGTGTGGGGTCATCCAGGTCTGTCCTGTACCGGGAGGCGATAATGGAGAAGATTCTCTCGGCCCTCGAGGACAACCATCCTACACTGTTTTAATATTCCTGAATATTCAATAATCAAAATAAAAGAAATATTATGATTTTCAATATTTTAGTAGCGGCTATGGCTTTGTTTGCAATTGCACAGAATCCCCAGGCAGATGATTGTAAAATCATCAGGGACGAAATCGTTGAAGGGGTGAGATACGTTTCCGCAATCCCGAGCGAAAAGGTCTGCTCCCGTCAGATTGACATCGAAATCAAGGATGATGTCATCCAGAAAGTTGTTTTCACCCGTGGCTGCCAGGGAAACGGCAAGGGCATCGGAGCTCTCATCAAGGGAATGACCATAGACGAGGCTATCTCCCGCCTGGACGGCATAACCTGCGGCAACCGAGGAACTTCCTGCCCGGACCAGCTGGCCTGTGTCCTGAAAGCTGTCAGACAGTCATCAGAACAATAGCCGGCCGGATCTGCGAGCCGCTCCGGTTAGCGCAGGTACAAATCTCCCTCAGAGAAATCCCTCAGAAACTCCGCGTAGGAAGACGCCACAGCCTCGGCATATCTTCTGCCTTTTTCAGCCGTCGCCTTGAAAGGATTACCTATGCCGGTGTCGTTTGAAATCAGGTCCCATCTGCGTGGAATCCAGACCTTTCCGCTCTTCAGTAGAGGGTTCCTGAAGCCTCCCGCCTTGCCGTCTCCTGCCTGGTTCATAAACACCAGCTCGGGATGGTAATGAAGCATCACGGAAGTCTCTTTCTCGTCAGCATGGTCCCCGGGCTCTTCAAAATAACCCTCATCAGGGATGATTCTGTACCATTCACTTGATGCAACAGTGAAGTCGGGATGGCTGTCGCAAAGGTCCCGAATCATATTCTTGAAGGAATTTCCTCCGTGCCCGTTGACAATCAGCATCTTGCGTATTCCTTGTCTCTCGAGTGAGTCAATGATGTCTTCCAGTATGGATACCTGGGTGCTGTACCGTGAATGTATGCAGAAAGGCAGTTCCTTCTGCCCCGGATTCTGTGAGCCGAAACTCACCGGCGGCAGCACCATACACAATAGTCCATATTCCGTAAATGCCTTTCCAGCCGCATCGACGGCAATGTCGTGTGACAGAATGCAGTCGGTCAGATACGGAAGGTGGTAGTTGTGCGGCTCCGTTGCTCCCCAGGGGAGAATAGCCAGTGAATACTTCCTTCCTTTTGTCGCACCTAGATTTGAAACACACAGGTCTATTTCCTGTGGGGTGATATTTTTGTTGCTCATATTTTATTGCATATCATCTGTTTGGGGTCTGAGTACGATAATTTGGATGATCAGTGCGAGTGCCGTCACTCCTCCAAGAACGGTAAAAGCCATTCCTAAGTTACCACCGTCAGCCCATCTCCCGAGAACTTGCGTGCAGACGGCTCCTGACATCACTCCGACCATATTCATTATGCCGTATGCAGTGCTTCTCAGACGAGATGGTATGAATTGACAAAGAATAGGCATATTGTTGGTGTCGAACATTCCGTAACCTACCCCAAAGAACATCCCTGCGCTTACCGCTGCCGTCATTGTTCGACCCAGTCCGAGAAGAAGAAGGGCGGGAATCATCAGTGCAAGTCCGATTGCACTGGTGTACACCCTGCCTTTCAGGTTCTTCTTTACCCATTTGTCAGACAGAGGACCTCCAATCATAATGCCTATGAAAGATGAAATTGCAATTGTGATGGTTGAAATCGGACCGGCTTCGGACATAGGTATGTTCAGACTGTCTGCAAAAAGGGTGGGAAGCCAGTTTTTGGTGGCCCATCCCGGAAGGGATGTTGAGGCAAAGAAGAATAGGATGGCCCAAAATGCAATGTTGGAGAAGATCATCCCAAAACTTTTCAGCAGAGGGATTTTTGTAGTTGTCGTGGTGGAAACAGCCTCATTTCTGACAGAATCTCTTTTTTCCCGAAGGCAGATCATCAGGATTGCTGCATAAATAATTCCGATTATCCCAAACCAGTGAAATGTTTGTTGCCAGGAGAATGCATCGGCAATTGTCGCTCCAAAACCACCTGCAGCCTGACCGACATAAAGTCCTGTCATGTGAATACCTATGGCGAAGCTCCTGGATTTCCCGGAGTGCCAGTCGGCAATAAGGGACAGACCAGCTGGGATGTATAGAGCCTCGCTCACTCCCATTAATGCTCTCAGGCACAGAATCTGGTCGTATGATGTGCAGTAGCCCATCAGAAGTGTGACGGCAGACCATACTCCCAAGGATGCTATAATCAGCCATTTCCTGCTGACTCTGTCGGCTACAGCACCTGCAAACGGACTGATGATGCCGTAAATCCAGAGGAAAATGGCCATCAGCCGTCCGAAATTTGCTGCTGATTCCAATTCGATGATGTCAATCTGCATAGCCTCACGCATAGTTGACAACATCTGCCTGTCAAGATAATTGAGAAGGGCTACAACCCACAGGAGTCCTACGACAACCCAAGAGTAAATATTGTTTGATTTTTTATTTGTCATAGTTTTTATTTGTTGATTAAGGAGACAGGAATTTTCCAGGTTTGTGATGTCCTGATACCTGGTTTTGTTTCACCTCCGATAACGTAAATATAATCACCGTCGAATACACATCCGGCTCCGGCAAGAGCTGTCATACCGGTTTCAACTGTAGAAAGCCAGGAATTGTCCACCGGATTGTAAATCCTGATTTTTCTGTTGAACTTGTAATGCGAAGGCGGCATTGCCAAATAGTCTTCCTGCTGTTTTCCCTGAGCATTCAGAGCATAGTTGAAGATTTCCCGGTCAGTCCCTCCTATGACTGCTGCTTTCCCGTCGTTCAGAACCACAATGGCAGAACCTGTAAATGTTCCGTTGTCCGGTATCTGCCCTGATTCTATACATTTGCCCTCGTGCAAATCTATTTCCCAGCAAGTTGAAGATGCTTTCTTTTCTATTGGGTCAAATCCTCCCCAAACAATCAGGCGATTTTTGTAAACCATTGTAACAGGCTGAACGAGACTCTGTGGCAACTTTCCAAGGAGAGACCATTTTATTTCATTTCCCGTGAAAACCCCTTTGTAGATATTTCTTGATACCCCATTGTGAGTGAATCCGCCTGCTATGTATATCTCACGTCCTTTGGATGCATATCCCACCTGTTCCAATGCTTCCGGAAGAGGGGAGTTCAATTCCCGGACTTTAATGTTGTCGTTGACCTCAGAGATGCAATAGACACTTCTGACAGGTCCATTTCCATCATTGCCTCCAACTGTCAGCATCATTCCTCTGATGGAAAATGTTGCTCCGTAAGCCAGGGGACAAGGTAGTTCCCCACACTTTTCCCATTTGTCCTTAAAGCGGAAAATGTCTTTGTAATAATGTTTTTTTCCTCCGTTTATCAGAGGAACTTCCGGAAAATTTGTCCCGCCTGCACAAACTACCTGTCCGGACACCAACCCACAGAACATCGCGGAAAGTCCTTTTTCAGAGCCTTTGCTCCCGCAATCCAGCAGTCCGATATCCTCAAAGGATGGTGTAGCATCATCACAATGAATGATGTCTTCCAGTTTAATAGCCTGAAAGACAAGTTGAGAGGTGCTGCCTTCGTACAATATGCCGACAGTTTCCCTGTCGATCATTGTCAGACACGAGTATCCCCACAATTCTTCGGCATCAAGCATAAGTGAATTTTCTTCTTTCCAGGTGTAACCTCCGTCCAGACTGGCCTTGATAGTCATATGATTCCGTCCCTTTGATGTCGCAGGGTTTGAAAACAGAAGTATGTCTTTCCCGAATATGTTGTCTTCTGCCTTAATTTTAATCAGACTTGCCATACATACTGGCTCAATCAGGCTCCCCGATGACGGATGTTCTGTCCAGGTTTTACCCATATCATCAGTTATATGAACTGCTCGTCCTGTTTTTCTGTTATCCCGCATATTCAACATCAGTCTGCCGGGAGAGAGTTCGACGACAGAGGATTCTGTCGTATTTGCCTTGGCTCCGTTGAATACTTTCCAGTTTTCTCCTTTGTCTTTACTGAAAATGATACTTGAATATGGAATGCGGGTGGAATCAATGTATTGAAAAGGGAACACAAGTGTTCCGTCATCCATTGAAATGCCCCTTCCCGGCCCCTGTAATGTGAGATACCAATGATTTTGTTTAACTTGTGATGTGATGTTTTGCGGTTCAGACCAGGTTACTCCATCGTCCTTGCTCCTGCAGAGCATCAATTGTCCGGTCTGTTGAGCAGAAACGCCTTGCCCTGCTGCAGTCCATGCCCGGTCTCCTCCAAGACCGTGAGTCCATAATGCAAGCACGAAAATTTCACCGGATGAGGAATCTACAAGGATACAAGGGTCGCCGATGCCATTCTGAGCATGTGGAAGGCCACCCCATTCACCCATATCCATTATAGTCTTCATCTTCTCCCATGTCCTTCCGCCGTCTATGCTGCGACTCATTCCTATGTCAATGTTATTCTGCAAATCAAGACTGGAATCGTGTCTTATGTCGTACACAGCGACAAGTGTTCCGGATGGTGTTGTCACAATACCAGGGATTCTGTATGCACAAACTCCGTCCTGTCCGCTTTGCCGGAGGGGGATTGCGAGACGTCTGGAAGGATTACCTTCCATATTCGGAATTATGTTCTTCCCTCCAATGGACAAGCAGGAGATATTCATACGGAAGGTGTCAGAGATTTTCCTGACTTTGTCCGGGAAAACTTCCGCACTGATCTGGAAATGATGTATTCCTTTCTGTAAGGGGAGATTACAGTTAAATTTTATGTTTTCTCCATTGCATATCCCTATTGTTCTGACAAAGTCGGAATCGTTCCAGAGATTTTGTCCACCACCATATCTCTTAATCATATCCTTCATTACGAAAGATTTTGTATTTGATGGTATGACAGACATCGAACCGGAATATTTCAACTTGACTCTCCCTATGGCATTAATCTCGATACCTGACAACTCTATTGATATCGAGTCAAGAAATGACGTATTGTCCAGTCGTAATGAAATCTCTGCAACAATGTTATCCTCAGTCCCCGCAAGTACTGGAAATGAAGGATATGACACAGTGGCCCGTTGTGCGGACATCTTTATGCAGGTGCCGCACAACAGGATGGTTATTAGTATTTTAGAGATATCCTTCATTTTGTTTCACAAAATTGTCTTTTGAAAGAACGCCGGCATCAATAGGCCAAACAAGTTTCAACTCATTGCCTCCAACCAGATTAAGTGCATATTTACCTCCGAGCATACGCCTCACATCATACCACCGTTTCCCTTCTGCAACGAATTCCCAGGTTCGTTCCTGAAGGATGGCCTCTTCTGCAGCAGTCTTGTCCGTGTATGTGAAAGCAGGAACTCCGGCCCTGTTCCTGACGACATTGATCCATTTTGCGGTTTCTGTCTTGTCATCAAGTTCATTGTAAATTTCGGCAAGCATTAGCGCAATATCCATGTATCTGTAAATAGGAATATCGTTGGTATATTGTACTTTACCGTCTTTCAGGTCACCGAGGAATTTTCTTAGCGAACGCCCGGCAGGATAAATCGTTCCGTCGGATTCTTTCAGATAATATTGCAGGAAAGTGTTATCTCTTCTCGTGTCGGAATCAGAAAATGACTCCCACAAATCAAGGGTATATTCATACCTCTGGTTGCCAGAACCTATGTTCAGTATATTACCGAGTTTATTCCCCGTCTCGTCAAGAAATTTTGTAAAGATCGCTATGTTGTAAGTAAAATACACAAAGTGATTGGTACTTTCCCCTAGCATGTATCTTGCTGCGAATATTGTCTCTTTGTTCGAGTCTTTATTGGCTACGGAAAAGGCATTGATGAAAGATGAGTTGTACCCGTAATGAGGCTCGGCGTCAATCAAGGCCTCCTTTGCTGCTTGAAGGTCTTCCCTGGAATTATCGCTGAGGACCTTATTGCCTTTCAGAGGTTTGACTTTTGCACCCCACAACAGCACCTCCGCTTTCAGACATTGTGATGCCGCTTTGTTCCAATAGCAGTTCATATTCTTGTAATGGTTATAACCCAGGTCCTTGTAGAAGTCGCAGGATTTTTCCACATCACTTTTTATGAATTCCCATATTTCCTTTTCTGATGATCTCGGTTTGTCAAGCTTCTCAAGATTGTCTGTCATAAGTACATCGGGGTATTCGCACAAAGGAACTCCTCCAAATGTTCGCAGGAGATGGAAATAGTAAAATGCTCTTATTCCATGCAACTGTCCCAGAAATGTCTTTCTGCTATTGTCATCAAGGAAAGAACAGGCATTGCTGACTTTGTCGATTGCATGATTTATTTGGTAGATATCCATGTAGAAGTTTCCCCAGTTTGTGATACAAGGGTTTGCTTCTGACAAATTGTTACCGACTGCCTCAATGTTGTATGCTCCTTCCCCGGTTGAAGTAACTGATTCAGTACTCAAGGTTCCGCCTCTCAACTCGCCCATTATCATCATGGTTTCCATTCTGGATCTGAGTCTGAAATGCAATCCGGTCATAAATCGTTCACATTGTTCCGGCGTGTTCCAATAGTTGTTCAGACCATAATTGTCAATAGGTCCCAACTCCAAGGCACTGCAAGACACCAGAATGAGGGAGAATACCCCAGGTATAATGTGTTTTATAAGTTTCATTATCAATGTTTTTTATGTGTCAATGTCAGAAAGTTGCCTTTATTCCGAACAACAAGGTTCGAGGTATTCCATACCCTCCTGTTGCTTCTGCTCCGTATTCCGGACTGTAAAGCGTTGATTGTGTGATGTAGAACAAGTTTTGTCCGCTGATGGAGAATGTCAGGTTTTTCATTTTTATGGCCTTGCTCCATTTCTGTGGAAGCGTGTAACTAAGACTGATTTCCCTAGCGCAGAGATAGCTGCTGTCTTCGTAGAAGATGTCGCTGGCTCTGTAATTATTGCGGTATTTGTTGTCTGCATACATCAGAATCGGATATTTTGCATCGGGACGCTGCTCTGACCAGGTGTCCTTGCTTTCCTTGATGGTGTTGAAGGTCCCTTGTGCAAGGCTCATATACCATTTCTTTCTTGAATTGAAGGCCACATAGTCTCCGGCATAATCAAATTTGGCATAAAGAGCCAGCCCTTTCCACTCTACGGACAAGTTGATTCCACCGACCCATCTCGGAACAGTGTTCCCCATATAAATCTGGTCATATTGATCAATCTGTCCGTCTTTGTTCACATCATAGAAAATGGCATCTCCGAGTTGGAGAAGTTGCCCCTTGCTCTGTTCTTCTTTAGTCAATGTTTCCCAAATCCCCGGTCCATATATTGTTCCAGAACTTGGTGTTGTGTCCTTGTACCAGGCGTATTTGGCCAGTTCTTCATTGCTTCTTACAATCTCCATCATCTTGAAGGCATAGGCAACTCCATATTCCTGCCCTTCCTGATAACCTCCCACCCAGACAAGTTCTCCGGTTTTCGGGTCATAAACCTGACTTCCTCCCTGCCGGTTGTTCTCGTTACCATTGTCCGGTAGAGAAATAATTCTGGATCTCATATATGTCGCATTGGCTCCTAACCTGATATTCCAGTTCCTGTCGTGGTACAATGTCGCGTCAACTTCAAGTTCAACACCTCTGTTCCTTACACTGCCGTTGTTGGTGTATTGTGAACCGACTCCGCTTGAGGACGGGAATGGAACGCTGGCCAGCAAATCGGATGTAAGTTTGTTGTAAAAGCCGGCGGAAACGCTTAATCTGTCCCAAAATACAGCTTCAACTGCCACATCTGTAGATGTCGTCTTTTCCCAACGCAGGTCCGGATATGCAAGTTTGTTAATCAATATTCCGTATTCATCGTTGTAATTCCCTGTTTTGCCGTAATTGCCCTGAAGGTCGTAAGCTCCAGCAAGTATATTGACATTTCCGTTCTGACCGAAACCGACGCGAAGTTTCAGGGATGACAGCCAATCCTCCGAACCACGCATGAAGTTTTCTTTGTGAATGTTCCAGGCGGCGCTTATTCCCGGGAAAAATCCCCATTTGTTGTTCACGAGTTTTGAATATCCGTCATATCTTGCTGAGAATGAAAGCAGATACCTGCCCTTCCAGTCATACATTATGTTCCCGAAAAATGACATGCTTCTTTCCCTTGTGTGGGTGGAATTCATGTTGATTTTCGTGATATTGTTCTGCTCGGTTTTGTCAAAATAACCGAGACTGATAAAGTCATCCGAGTCCGCACCTTGTCCGTAAGCTGAAAACCCGTATGTGTTTTTGTCCCAGAATTCGAATCCGGCAACGATGTTCAGGTTGTGGTCATTCCAGGAGTTTGTGTATCCAAGCAGGGCATTGTAGGTCTGGTCAAGACGGCGGGCGTAATTGTTCGTGACGCCTCTGTCACTATTCCATATTCCCGGTTTGGAAATATATTTTTTGTTCGCCTTCTCCGTCTCTGTCATGTTTAGATACCACATTCCATTGATTTTCAGGGAAAGATGTTTCGTGAGATTGAAATTCAAGCCCTGGGTCAATGTCAATCGGTAATTGTTGTGCCTGCGGTAGAAAAATTCTTTGGCTGCATCCCAGTTGCCGTTCTCCCAATTAGTTGTGCAGTAAATCGGCTCTCCATCCTTGTTGTACTGTCTCATTGTCGGAGGAGCGGAGTACATTATACCGAAGAAATTCTTCTCACCACCGCTGATGTAATCGGAAACCTTTGAGTCATCAGACTTGCTGAAATTGACACTTGTAGTACTTTCAAGCCAATCGGTCAGTTTGTAGGATCCTTTTCCCATAAGGGAAATTCTTGAATATGAGGAAATGACAGGGAAACCTTTCTCATCATAATATCCGATTCCGGCATAGTATTTACCTTTTTTGTTTCCGCCACTTGCGGAAATATTGTAATCCTGGGTAAGTGCCATGTCCCTCACAGATACGTCTTTTGAAGAAAACTCATTGTAAATTATGGTTTTTCCTGTAATCGGATCTGTCATGCTTCTGTATCCCTGATCAAGAAGGAACCTGTTTTCATCTGTAAGAAACATAGTGCTATATACACCTTCTGCGGATTCATTCCCGTTTGCGTCATACACATTGCCTGTCCCGTATGGCCCCGGAGCAGACAGAGATGCAATATTCCCGGATCGGTAGGCTGCCATCCTGAGGTAATACAGATAGTCGGCTCCGTCAAGGAAGTCATTGGTATTTCTAAGCCAGTTCATTCCAACATTGGCCTTGAAGGAGATTTCCGCTTTGCCTTCGTGTCCCTGTTTTGTCGTTACCAGAACAACTCCGGCATTAGCTTTTGCTCCGTAAAGTGCTGTGGCGGCAGCATCCTTTAGAATTTCAATTGACTCTATGTCGTGATTGTTGATGTCAGAGAGATCCGGCTTCTGCACACCGTCTATTATGTATAAAGGAGTGCCTGTTCCGTTAAGTGCCGCACCTCCCCTGATGACAATAGAAGGAGATGTCCCCGGTTGACCGCTGGTGGTCGCGATACGCACTCCCGTTACAGTTCCGGAAAGGGATTTCAGAACGTTGGAATGTGCTCCTCTTCCGATTTCGTCTTCTGTGACTTTTGAAATTGCTGCCGTCAACTTGTCCTTGCTGACGGTCTGCCCGTATCCGGTAACGATAACTTCGTTCAGGCTGAGCACATCGTCTTTCAAGGTGACATCAATGACTTTTTTGTCTTCGCATTCAATTTCCTCCGTTACATAGCTCAAGGAGCTGAAGACAAGCACGGATTTCCTGGATTTTAGAGAAATGGAGTATACTCCGGAAACATCAGTTACAGTTCCGTTGTCAGTACCTCTTTCATATACCGTAACTCCGGGCAATGGAACTCCATAACTGTCAGTAACCTTTCCGCTTATTTCCGCTCCAGTTTGTGCGGCCATAAGAATCGGAAACAAAAAGATGGCTGATATTATTGTTGCTAATTTGTTCATTGTTGATAGATTTGTCAGAACCAGAAATTGTAATCAGTCAGATCAGAAGGAAGAATTATCAAGTCAAGTCGCATCCAGCCTGGGGTGCGGTTTGAACTTTTGATGAATCCTTTCTCCGGACCTGCTTCAAAGACAATGGCAAGACTTCCGTCTTCCAATAATGTCATATCTGAATACCCGGAAGCAAGTTCGTACAATACCTGGTTCTTTGACCAGTGTGTACCGTTGGTAGTACTTCTGAATAATTTAAGACCGTATCTGTTGTCGTGCCCGGAGGAAGCAGGTCCACCTGCCGGACCGCAGTAGAAAACGATGTCGTTTCCTGTGCCAAGGACACTTGCTTCACATCCTCCTTCAATTATAGGAAGAGCTCCGTCGGAAAGGGGAGTTGACCAACTGTTTCCCCCATCTGAGGAAGAGGCGGTGTATCGATATGCACCCCGTCTGATGTTGAGATGCAGTTTGTCTTTTCCCGACTCTGCAATTTGGGCCTCTCCGGATTGGGTCGCAACTCCGCAATGCCAGTTTTCCCCGTTGTCATCTGACCAGATGCAGTATCCGCTGCCCGAACTCCCGTTGTGTTGTCTGGTAATGACAACAAGTCTGCCTGCGTATTTGCCTTCTTTTATCCTAATTCCGTGTCCTGGACCGAAGCCTGAACTGAACATTCCTTCAGCAAGAATCCTGTCTGAAACATCCTCCGGGATAGACCAGGTTACGCCGTTGTCAATTGAGAATGACATAAAGGCTCTGTTGTTTCTTACATCAGTATTCAACTTGTTCCAGCGGGTAAAGAATACTATTATTTTACCATTGGCGTCAACAACAGGGGTAGGGTCCATATATGCATATTCGCCGGAATTGATGCTGCCGGTTATACTTGTGGAAGCGGACCACGTTTCTCCGTTGTCTGTGCTTCTTTTGCAGACTATGTCAGTGTAACTTTTGTCCACCCACGAATTGTGCCGGTCTTCACAGAAAATCAGCAGGGAACCATCTTGTGCCGTTACTATTGACGGGATTCTGTAAACCTGGTTGTTGGGACCGGAATGATAGACAGATGTCCTTTTGACTGAAGCTGCCCCAATGCTTTCCGTGCCTTCAGGTCCTTTGTCCGGCATCAGCGGGTCAGTGACTTCCGGTCTCTGGATTTCATTGGTGCAGGCTGTGGATATGCCGGCACTTGCAATCATAAGGAGAACTCCTATTATAAAAGAATGCTTTCTCATCATTTTTCGTTATTTCAATATTTTATCATATTCTGCAATTGCTGTCATCAACATCCGCGGGATGTGGAAAGGCCCCTTGAACATATTCCCTTTGGCATCCTGAGCTACTGTCCCGTCCCTGTGAAGATAGCCGTACCATTCACCGTATTCTTTGTCCGGCAGATGAGTAAAGGCCCAGTCGAATGCGAGTCTGTGCATTTGAAGGTACTTTTCGTCTCCGGTGGTATTGAAAGCATACAATGTGGCGAGAATTGTCTCGCATTGAGGCCACCAGAATTTCATATCCTGGGAATAGTCCTGATGAGGGAATCCCTTGCAGTCCCTGAAATTTATGAGACCTCCGAATTCTTTGTCCCAGCCCCAGTCCCAAGCCCAGTCGATGATTTGTGTTCCCATCCGTATTAGTTCCTGGTCATTGCCTCTGGACCTTGCCAGGTCAAGAATGAACCATCCGGTTTCCATACAGTGACCCGGATTGATTGTCCTTCCCGCACAGGTGTCAATAAATTCTCCATCTGGACCGACCATTTCGAGGATGGTCTTGAACTCCGGATGCATAAAATAATTCTTTAACTCTTCAACAGATTTGTCGACCGTTGACTGGAGCAAAGGATCATTGCAGACCTGTCCCAGCACTGTCGCGACATTAATGAGAATCATTGTGATTGAATGGCCGCGGCTGTCAAACATATATTTGGGTTGAAGGAATCCTGGTGTTTCGAGCATTCTGAGAATGTTCCTGAACATCGCCATTGCCTTGTCTGCATATTCTCCTTTGTCGGAAGCCTTTGCATACTCTGCAAAGGCTATTGTGGCAAAACATTCAGAGAAGACATATCTTCTTTTTTGGACCGGCCGGCCTTCGGCAGTGACGGCAAAAAACATATGGCCGTCACTGTCGATGCAGTGGTCTTCGATGAACTTTATTGTATTGGCTGCCGCATCAAGCCACTCCGGTTCCCGTCCGATTTTGTTATAGGCTGCACTGCATATGTAACCGAATCTGCCCTGAAACCAGACGGATTTTGTGCTGTCCATAAGTCTGCCGGTTCTGTCAAGATTCGTGTAAACACCGCCGTTGACTTTGTCCACACCATACTTCATCCAGAATGGCATAATGTTCTCCTTCAGGGATACTTCGCTTGTCTGCTTGCAAAAGTGAATATAATCCTTGTCAATCATTGCCCTTTTCATTTGATTTTCTCACATCTGACACTGTGTCCGTAAGAGACATATCCTCTTCCTCCCATAGTGTTGAAATTAGCTGTGTCGAAATGGAGCCTGTAGGCATTTGAAGTGTAGCCTGAGGTCATTTTTGTCGTCCATATATATCCGTACGAGCCTGTGCGGAATGGAGCATATGGATTCGCTTCAAATTTCATCAATCCAGTTGCAGGTATATATGCTATCTCATTTTCGTTGCATCTTACCTGAAGTGCTTCTTTGTTTGTCGCATAGTTTGAATAATTGATTACATTGAGACCTTCAGTCATATCGGTATATTTTCCTCCTGTTGATTTAGGTGCCGCTCCTGTCATGGCATATGGATTCATTACGCGGTATCCAGGAGGGCAAGGATCGTAAATTGTCTTGTGCCCGAGTTTGTTGCTGTCATCGGCATAGGCTGGACATCCCCAGAGGTCGTGACAGATTTCTTCCATCCAGAACTGCTCACTCTTGGTCGTTCCTGAATAGTAGAAAGCCATAGGGTATTTACCCAAATCCTCTCTTTTCAGATGAACCTTGTTGACATAGGTCCATTGACAATCAGAACTGTATTTGGTTGACGGTTGTGTAGCAATCTCAATTTCATTGTCGTTGCAGTCGTATGTTTTTCTGGTTGTTGTACTTCCCCATTGCGAGTCGTCCGCTCCTACAAAAGGATCTTTTCTGCCCCATTGGTAATAAAGTCCGTGATCAAGGTTGTTGCCGTTCACTTCCCATCCGCGTTCAGAAAGTGCTCCAAGATTCCTGTCCATCAACTGAGGGTCTTTGTAGGCATCATATTCAGCAAAATCTTTGTGAATGGTCCAGGTCTGAAGTTTAGAGTGAAGATCCGCATCTGTAACCCAGATGTGCCAGCTCCATATAATCTCTCCTGTCGCATCTTCAGAGCTGTAAGCTGCAATGAGAGCATTACCGCATTTGAGTTTTCCGTTTTCTTCTCCGTTTGTGTTGAAATAAATATATCCGTTCTTTACACTGACATTGTTCAGCAGGGATGGTTCTGTCTGCCACAGAATCTTGGCTGACATAGGAGCAAGTGTTGAAGGTGTGATACCTGGTGAACTGCCCTTTACACCATCAGAAACAGTGTAAGACTGATCCGGAGCTGTTGTGTATCCGTTACCCATGACCGTAGCAGGGAAACGATACTGTGTACCTGCTGCACCGGCAATATAGCAGTTTGCCGTCTCAAGAATTCCATCAGCGTCAGGATCTGCAAGATTGATTGAATTGTCTTCAATTTCAGATGATTTGAACGAGTCCAGGTTGATTGTTGTTTCTTTGCTCAAATCTGCAGTCCCGGTGAGCAGAACATTCCCCTCACCTTTGGTTATGCTGACCTCTAAACTTGCATTCTCATTGAACTCATTCAGAGGAATCATGAGATAATACACACTTTCTGCAGTCTCTGACAGAACAATTCCGCTGACATTGATTGTCAGTTCGTCTGAAGGTTCGGTGAAGGACACTTCTCCGGATTGTGTGTTATAGGACCATTTTCCTGATACTGCATTTCCAGAAGATGTCTTTATGAGAATCCTGTCCAGAGGGCAGTCAGCGTATTTTGTACTGGAAATGGAGATTGAGTGTTTCCTGAGAAGTGATTTCAGTTCAATTTCTACCTCAGTGTTTTCACCTCCTTCATATTTCCCGGTACCTGTGAAAAGATTGAGTTTCTTTAAGTGAGAATCAGACTGTCCGCTTTGGTTGAGTGTCTTTGGCAGAGTCCCGGTTAATGCGGTTTCAACGGCTCCTTCGGAATAAGGATAGTAAATGAAAAAGTCAAGAATGGAGTCATCCTCGATTTTAATGTCGGGATAGAAAATGCCTTCACTGGAGCCGATTGAAGATGCAGAAATGGCAATTGCAGCATTCGAATGACCGGTCTGGCTGCAGAATAGTCCCAATTTGTCCGAATCTGCCCAGATGACAGATTCTTGTTCGGGTGCTGATGTCGTAACTTTTATTGAGATGTCCTTTGAGACAGGTTTTCCCCAATCCTGTGTCTCTGTTTTATCTGTACAGGATACAAGTGATGATGTTAAAGCCAAAACGGTGGCAAGGTTAAATACATAGTGTTTCATATCGGTTCTGATTTTGTGTTATTCCCGTTTGGTTAAAATTTGTTGCATCTTTCAAAGAAGTTGATTTCTTCCAACTCCTTTTTCATTGAAAGTTCCTCTTCGTCGGTCAGGTTCCTGAACGGAACTCTGTTTGGACCGAGATCCAAACCTATGAGTTTCATAATCCTTTTTCCTCCCACGATGTTGCCTCTATAGTTACATATTACATTGATGACATCCTGAGAGAAATTCTGTTTCTCGCGTGCGGCTTCCAGATCGCCTCTCTTCCAGGCATCGATGATTCCGACGAGTTCACGCCCGTTGTAGTTGGTTGTTCCTCCTATTCCTCCCTGTGCACCGCCTTGTGCGAGTGAAGGAAGAATAGTTTCATCCTGTCCGTGAAGCATGTCATACTTTCCTCCCTTGTAGAGCCTGCACTGATTGTACTCGTAAAGACTTTCGTAGGTGTATTTGATTCCGGCGAAGTTGTCAATCCTTCCGTCAACCGCCTTGAGAAGCTCGGTCATAGGAAGGAATGCTCCGTTAAATGCAGGAATATGATAGTAGTAGAATGGCAACAGCGGTGCAGCTGAAGCAATTGCCTCGCAGTATTTCACAAGTTCCTCAATGCGTCCGATTTTAGGGAAAGGGGGCGCCATCGCTCCTGTTCCGTATGCTCCGATTGATTGGGCGTGGGATGCCAGTTTTGCACTCTCCCTCAGGCAGCAACTGCCAACGTGTACGATTACTTTGAATCCTTCCGGTACTGATTCAATCCATTTCTCGGCAAGTGTCATCCTCTCTTCTGTAGTGAGCATATAACCTTCTCCGGATGAGCCGTTGATGAACACTCCTTTCAGTCCATTTTTTGCAAGCATTGCCGCATAGGCGGGAATCGGTTCAAGATTGATGTCACCGTTAGCTTTGAAAGGTGTAAACGGTGCATCAATTAGTCCTTTGATTTTTTCCATATATGTAGTTTTATTGTGTTGTCTGATGCGAATATATTTATAGTTTTTAACTAAATCATAAGATTTTAATGCTCATTTTAATTATTTAATGAAGTTTTTTAATTGACTAGCCGAAAAATCACATAGTTAGCTTATTTTTTAGGATGGAATTATCAAATAATTATGGAAATTCTTGTTGTAATTCAAGGATATATATTAAAATTTTTGAATAATTGTGACGACTTTTCCTTTCTATGTTATATATTTGTGAAGTATAAATAATTGAGTTATGGAAATCGGAACAGATAGAGAGAATATGGCCGAGGCGGCAATACGCAGGATGATACTTCACAGAATTATGATTGAAGGATCTTTTTTCATTTCCGACATCTCTGATTTGACGGGATACAGTGTCACAACTGTAGCGAAATATGTTTCTCGGATGGTGGAAATGGGTGAAATTTATGAAATGGAGAAGATTGCTCTGCATGAGAGAGGAAGGAAGACTGTCAAATATGGAGTGAATCCGGATAGAATGTATTTTCTAGGTGTTGATGTAAGGACTTTTGAGTTGAACATCGGTCTGATAGATATGGTTGGCAAAGTCATCCGCATTGAAACTGACTCTGCGTTCAGACAGGAAAATACATATGATTCGTTGAACAAAATTTGTGATTCTGTAAAGAAGTTTGTCGAATCTATTGAAAATGTGGATTTTCAGAAGATTGCAGGTATGAATATAAATTTGCCCGGACGTGTCAATGCAAGGACGGGGACTAGTGCGACGGTATTCAATTTTGAGGAGACTGCAGATACTCCTCTTGCGGATTTGCTGTCAGAAAAGTTGGGAATGCCGGTTTTTGTAGAGAATGACACCAAGGCTATGGCATACGGGGAATATATGTCCGGTCTGAACAAGGATTATTCTGATGTCTGCTATGTCAATATGGGGTGGGGCCTGGGTCTTGGACTGATTTTCGGGGGCAGACTTTATTATGGCAAAGATGGCTATTCCGGGGAATTTGGTCACGTTCATATGTATGACAACAATGTCCTGTGCCATTGTGGCAAGAAGGGATGTCTTGAAACGGAAGTGTCAGGACGGGCAATTTCAAGAAAGTTGACGGAAAGGATTAAGGCAGGGGAGACTTCAGTCCTTTCCGGAAAGATCCGTTCCGGAGAAGTAATAACGACGGCGGACATTATAAAGGCTGTTGAGAAAGAGGATGCCTTGAGTATTGAATTGGTAAGTACTGCTGGTATGGAGTTGGGGCATAGAATTGCAGGACTTATCAATATATTGAATCCGGAAGTTATTGTAATAGGAGGGAATTTCTCACAGGTGGAATCCTGCTATTTCCTTCAATACATCAAATTGGCGGTAAGGCAGTATTCACTGAAACTTATCAGTCAGGATGTCCCGATAATTCCATCAGTCCTGGGTCATGATGCTGCCGTTATGGGTGCTTGTATGATTGCTCGGGCAAAGGTAATGGATTCAATGTTGTGCACTATCTGATGACCTTTTCGGATCGGGGTGTAAAAATAGCCATCTTCCGGAATTATGGTGCAGGTTATGGTGTAGGTCATTTTTGCTATTCCCATCCAGACCGGGATAATCATCTCAGGCAGGCTTTATTCTCTTCAGTTTGGAAACAAATATGGCAACTGGGTATTAGTAAAAACAACCACTGACGTACAAGTAGCAGTCAGTGGTTATCAGTTTCTACCAATAGAGAGTTACTATCGTAAAAATTAGCAATGATTACTGGATGGCAACAAGTTCCTCAATTGACAATCCGACACATTGTGAGATGGTCTCAATTGCCAGGCCCTGCGCAAGCATATTCCTTGCAATGGCAATATTTCTTTCCATTTCGCCTTCTTTTCTCCCCTTCATCTCTCCCTCTGCCAATCCCTCAGCACGTCCCTCTGCTAATCCTTCTTCACGACCTTTCTTCTCTCCCTCTGCCAATCCTTCCTCACGACCTTTCTTCTCGCCTTCCTCACGCCCCTCCGCAAATCCCCGGTCGTGATGTATTTTCATCCGATAC
>CAMFBM010000003.1 GCA_945948555.1 uncultured Bacteroidales bacterium
CTGGAACCAGTGACTGCTCGTCCTCTTCACGATATTTGCGCTTCCACCTATAGTACTGGTGTTTGGCGATTCCGTGGCTATCCAGATATTCCTGCTGGCTGATGTGCTGCTCCTCGCATTCTCTATCGATTGCAGCGATTTCTTCTCGTGTCATCATAAAATCTCGATTTTTTGCAAAGGTAGCCCGGCTAACGCCAGGCTACAATATGCACTTCGTCGGATGCTTACAGGTGGCATCCAACGACAGGCAGACCACGAAGGAACAGAACCAGCAGACCTTCTACTACACGAATATGACTTCTCAATACTCCAACCTGAACCAGGGACAGTGGAACACCCTTGAAAGCAGGGTACAGGGAGTTGCTACGGTTACCTCCGGCAGCGACACCCTCTATGTAGTGACAGGTCCTCTTTTCGAAGGAACCCTTGCAAGTGCCACCGACAAGAGCGGCAACGAATGCAAAGCTCCGTCAGGCTACTGGAAGTGCCTTTTGAAATGCAGTTTCTCAAGTCCGGGAGTAGTGAGCGCAGCAGTTGGATGCGCCTATCTTTTCGACAGCAACTCCTCCAATGTGGCACCGACTGTCACAACCATCGATGCCATAGAAAGCCGTACCGGTTTTGACTTCTTTGCCAATGTTCCGGGGGTATTACAGGAGGCCGCTGAGAGTCAGACATATACATTTTTCTAGGGAATGAAGATCCCGGAAAAGACCCCGATCATCGGGAGGAGTCCCGGTGATTAAGCCGAAAACATCTAACCAGCCAGGGCCTATTCATTCCAGAGTTTTTCCATCCTGCGCTCTGCGAGGGCTTCGTATTTCGTGCCTGGCCTGCCGTAATTGGCGTAGGGGTAGATCGATATGCCGCCTCTCGGGGTGAAAAGTCCTGTGACTTCGATGTATTTCGGGTCCATCAGCCTGATGAGGTCCTTCATAATCTTGTTCACGCAATCTTCGTGGAAGTCACCGTGGTTGCGGAAACTGAAGAGGTAGAGCTTCAGGCTCTTGCTCTCTACCATCCTGTCTCCCGGAATGTAACTGATTCGGATTTCGGCGAAGTCAGGCTGGCCGGTGATGGGGCAGAGGCTCGTGAATTCCGGGCAGTTGAATCTCACCCAGTAGTCGTTTTCCTTGTGCCTGTTCTCGAATGTTTCCAGTACTTCGGGGGCATAGTCGCTTTTGTATTCGGTCTTGCGGCCCAATGCGTTCAGACCTTCATTTTCTCTGTTTTCCATATTCCGTAAATATCTGCTTGTATTCATCAATATTCATCAATATCACCTTATTTCCCTCCGCGGGATGCGAGATATTTTTCCAGTCCCTGCCTGCGCAACTTGCAGGCGGGGCAGTGTCCGCAACCGTCTCCCGGGATGCCGTTGTAGCAGGTCAGGGTCTTGTTTCTGATGAAGTCAAGGGCGCCGAGGCTGTCTGCAAGTTCCCAGGTCTGTGCCTTGTCAATCCACATCAGGGGAGTGTGGATGGCAAACTGCTCGTCCATCGCGAGATTGAGGGTGACATTGAGCGATTTGATGAAGGAGTCCCGGCAGTCAGGATAGCCGCTGAAGTCGGTCTGGGACACTCCGGTCACTAGGTCGAAGATGCCTCTTTCCCTGGCAAAGACTGCCGCAATGCTCAGAAAGAAATGGTTCCTTCCAGGGACGAAGGTGTTGGGGAATGAGTCGGCAGGCTTTTCCTGATCCATCTCTATCGAGCTGTCAGTCAGGGAGTTCGCTCCGAGATTGGCGATGAACGGGATGTCCATCACATTGAACTCCACCCCCAGTTCCCCGGCGATTTTTCTTGCCATTTCGACTTCAAGTTCGTGTTTCTGGCCGTATCTGAAGGTCAGGGTAGTGACCTTGCTGAAGTGTTTCAGCGCCCAGAACAGACAGGTGGTTGAGTCCTGCCCTCCGCTGAAAACCACGAGCGCACTAGATTTTCTCATGTTGGTAAATATTTATAAATCAAAGATTTTGAATGGATTGTAGGATATGTCACCATCTACGGTGTCGATTCCCTCGTGCTTCTTGACAGTCCGCACTACGATGTTGGTGACAGGAAGTATGATGATTTCGTAGAGGGTCTTCAGGACAATCTGGGTGAGCATCAGCTGAAGCATTTCTGCCATTCCTATGCCCCAGAATGCAATCGGGAAGAAGATCAGAGAGTCGACACCCTCGCCGGCAATTGTGGAGGCTATCGCTCTGATTGAAAAGCCCCGGCTTCCGGTAGTTTTCTTCATCTTGCTCATTACGAGAGCATTGATGGTTGAACCGCTCACGAAAGCAAGCATAGATGCAAGTGTTACTCTCGGTGCCATCGCGAAGACATAGTCGAAATGAGCTCCGCCGTCCCAGAATGGAGCTGCCGGAAGCAGCCTGACAATCTGTGCGGCAAGAACCACGAAGAAATTCATAGCAAAGCCCGTCCAGATTATCAGACGGGCTTTCTTGAATCCCCAGACCTCCACGATGCAGTCATTCAGTATGTAGGAAACGGGGAATATTATGACTCCTCCGGTCAGGGTCAGGGGACCTGCCGTGAAGAGTTTTGTCTCAAAGAGGTTTGATGCAATCAGGCACACATTGAAAAGTATGCCCATCAGCACAAAGGGTACGGAGAGCATTACTCTCTCCTTCTTATTTTCTGTCATTTTCTTGTTTTTTAAGTGGTTACCAAGCACACTGAAAAAGAGGCTGGAGAGTCTGATGGATCTCCAGCTATATGCCAATTACTTCGTTGCAGCCTCAAGGCGTTTCATCAAGGCGAACATCACAAGTCCGGCGATGATGCAAAGACCCATCAGCACTGCCCAGATTGCCCAAAGCGGCATCCTGTCCCAAAGCAGTCCTGGGATTGAGCTCAGATAGTTTCCGATGGCTGTTGCGGCGAACCATCCTCCCATCATCATACCCTTGTACTTTGGAGGGGCCACCTTGGAAACGAATGAAATACCCATAGGGGAGAGCAGAAGTTCCGCAAATGTGAGCACCAGGTAGGTTGACATCAGGGTTGTGGCTCCCACCCTCGGTCCGCCGATGATCTGAGGCATTACAAGTCCGAGGGATGCGATTGTCATAATGAGGAAGCCGCAGGCAGCTACGAACATTCCCAGACCGATTTTACGCGGAGCGGAAGGCTCTTTGCCCTTGCCGGCGAGCCAGCTGAAAATTGCCATTGAGAAAGGTGTGAGGGCAACCACGAAGAACGGGTTGAACTGCTGGAATTCCTGAGGCATGATGCTGATCTGCGGAGCCATACCCCTGTAGATGAACCAGGCACCTGCCCAGAGACCTGCAGTGACAACTGCTGAAATGGCTTTGCCTTTCTTGCTTTCGGACTGGAAGATGCTGAAGAGGGTGTAAACGGAAACTGCAATCAGAGCGAGTGCCCAGATGTTGAATCCGATTCTCTGCCAGCCTGTTACTGTGTCAGTTGTGTAATCGCGTGCAAAGACGGTAAGGGTTGAACCGTTCTGGTGGAATGCCATCCAGAAGAAGATTACCACAGCAAACACGAGCACGAGGGCAACGATGCGGCTCTTTGTCTGCTCTTTGGTGAGTTCCTGAACCGGTGCAGCTGACGTAGAGGCCTTTGCAGCCTGTTTCGAGTTGACGTCAGCATGCTTGAACCAAGGACGGCAGCAGAAGTAAATCAGCATTGAAACGATGAGGGAAACGCAGGCAACTGCAAATCCGAGATTGTAGGCTGAAGAAAGAGTTTCAAGATAGTTGGTGCAGAATGCGGAAACGCTTTCACCGACCTCCATTCCGCTCTTTGCGGCAAGGGCGCTGACAGAGTCGGCAGCCGCAGCATCACCGGCAAGTACCTTGTGCGCAAGCGAAGGGATTTCACCATTGTAAACCAGTCCGTATTTGCCCAGATGCCAGTTGGTTATGGCAGTTGCGGCAGAAGGGGCGAACATCGCTCCGATGTTGATTGCCATGTAGAAGAGACTGAAGGCGGAGTCGCGCTTTGATGAGTATTTCGGATCATCGTAGAGGTTTCCGACAAGGACCTGGAGATTTCCCTTGAAAAGTCCTGTTCCGACTGCAATCAGAAGGAGTGCGCCGAGCATCAGCACCATTCCTGCCGTGCTTGGGGCCGTCGGAATAGAGAGGCAGATGTAGCCGAGGAACATCACTGCGACACCGATGGTTACGCATTTGCCATATCCGATCTTGTCAGCAAGAATACCTCCGAAGAAAGGCATAAAATAGACTGCAGCGAGGAAAATGCTGTAAATCTGGCTGGCAGCGGCCGTCGAAAATCCGAATTTGGCCTGGATGAAAAGCAGGAAAATCGCGAGCATAGTGTAGTAGCCGAAGCGTTCTCCCGTGTTTGCGAGTGCGAGTGCAAACAGACCTTTTGGTTGGTTTTTGAACATAAGAATATAATTAATAGTTAATATTCCTAAATAAAGCGGACAAAGATAATAAAAATGCTCAATATACTGAAATAATGATGTACTTTTGCTATATTTGCATTTTATGTATCGAAAAGAAGATATTTAATATATATGGAATATATGAAAAGATTTTTGACCTTTGCTGCTGCGACGCTTTTGCTTGCAGGAGCAGCGAATGCACAGGAAAACAAAGACGGCGCCCTGTCGGGAACCGTTTCCTACAGCCTGCCTGTCACCGTGCTGTCTTTTGACGTTGAGGCGGAACGGACTGAGTTTTACGCCGGTCCGTATGCAAAGTATGCCCAGAAATACCTCGGTATCGAGGTCGGACAGAATGACGCGGTCACCTACAGGCTCTCTTCCGTCAGGATGACTCCCTACCTCGAACCCGACAATTCCGCCCGTTTCCTTCTGGAAGGCGGACTGACACTCTCAGATGCGGCTTTCCTGCAGATGACATCCTGCGGTCTTGTCTGCTGTTCGCCGTGGACGGGCGGTCCCCAGCCGGAGTGGCGTTTCCCGTCAATTGCAGGGGGTGATTTCTCAAAGGACGGTATGACTTCGAATGTGTCCTCCGTTTCCGAGGTCCTTTACGGACAGACAAGGAATGGCTCAGCCTACGACCGCATTGCAGTACAGCAGGAAGTGACCGTGGCCAAGACCATTGACAAGAAGGCGGCCGAGACTGCCGCGATGATATTCTCGCTCAGGAAGAAGAGAATCCAGATTGTCACCGGAGACACCGATGCCAGTTACACCGGAGAAGCAATGGGAGCGGCACTTGCCGAGATTTCGCGTCTTGAGAACGAATATATGACATTGTTCACAGGCTACAGCAGGACATCCGTCCAGAAAAAACGCTTTGACATCATTCCCCAGAAGGACAAGAATATGTACATAGCCTTCAGGATTTCGGACACGGAAGGACTTGTCGCAGCGGACAATATCTCCGGAAAACCTCTGGTTCTCGAACTGACCCCGGAACCGGTTGTCCTGCCAAATGAGGAAGATGGGAAGAAAGGGAAAAAGACCCCGAAGAATCTGGTCTATGCCACCTGCAGAATCCCTTCTGTCTGCACGGTGAAGCTTCTTGACGGTGCGGACGTGGTCTTCTCGGCCCGCCAGCCGGTCAGCCAGATGGGAGTGGAATGCGTTTTCCCGCTTGCAGCAAAACCAGTTGAAAAGTAATACAAACAATTTAATATTATGACTATCAAAGAACTGAAACCGGAAGTTGTCTGGAAAAACTTCTATGAACTTACAAGGATTCCGCGCCCGTCAAAGAGGGAGGAGAAGGTAATCAAGTATCTTTACGAGTACGGACAGAAACTTGGACTTGAGACAATCAAGGATGAAGTCGGAAACATCATCATCCGCAAGCCTGCCACTCCGGGAATGGAAAACCGCAAGGGAGTCATCCTTCAGGGGCATATGGATATGGTCACTCAGAAGAATGCAAGCTCAAACCACGATTTTGACAATGACCCGATAGAGACCTGGATTGACGGTGACTGGGTGCGTGCAAAGGAAACCACCCTTGGAGCCGACAACGGAATCGGAGTTGCAATGGGCCTTGCAGTCCTTGAGTCAAAAGACCTGAAGCACGGTCCCGTGGAGGTTCTGGTGACTGTTGACGAGGAAACCGGCCTGACCGGAGCGGCTGCATTGAAAGGCGGTCTTCTGAACGGAGACATTCTGCTGAACCTCGACTCAGAGGATGAGGGCGAGTTCTGCATCGGCTGCGCCGGAGGACTCGATATGACCGCTTCCGCTGAATATGTTCCTGCTGACAAGCCGGAGGGTTACGAGTGCTGGTCACTTGCTTTGAAAGGCCTTCAGGGCGGTCACTCAGGTACCGACATCATTCTCTACAGGGGAAATTCCAATGTGCTCGGTGCAAGGATCGTTTACGCCCTGATGACTGAAGCGGGAGTGAAACTGCTTGATTTTGAGGGAGGTAATCTGCGCAATGCTATTCCGAGGGAGTCTTTTGCAACATTGTATGTGCCGGCAGACGGCGTTGAGAAGGCGCGTGAGGTCTTTGAGAGGGTCGCAGGTGAAATAAAGTCTGAATATGCAGACACCGATCCGGATGTAAACTTCACGTTCGAGCCTTACAAGGCTGCCGAAGGGGAGTGCTGCTGCGGTGATGAGTGCAAGTATGTTCCTGATGCAGATGCCCTGAGGTTCATCCGTGCAGTGCTGGCTTGCCCGACCGGAGTCGAGAGGATGAGCCCGACCGTTCCGGGACTTTGCGAGACTTCCAACAACCTGGCTATGGTCAAGATTGAGGGAGGCAGGTTTGTCGCCTCATCACTGATGAGAAGTTCAATCGACACTGCCAAGGAGGCTCTTGCAAAGAGAATCGAGTCTGTTTTCTCACTTGCAGGAATCTCTGTTGAGTTTACAGGAGGATATTCCGGATGGGCACCTCGCAGCGGTTCCGAGATTGTAGGTGTCGTGACATCCGTTTACAAAGAGATGTATGGAAAGGATCCGAAAGTGCTTGCAATCCACGCCGGTCTCGAGTGCGGAATCCTTGCGGGAACCTATCCTCACTGGGATATGGTTTCATTCGGACCGACTCTCGTTGCCCCTCACTCTCCTGACGAGAGGGTAAGCATCAGTTCAGTGGCATCCACCTGGGATTTCCTGAAGAAGGTTCTTGAGAATATTCCGGAAAAAATTTGAATTTAGAGGAAATATTTCTATCTTTGCAGCCCATTTGCGGAACTTTGTCCGTAATGGGCAGATTTATTAACATTTAATTACAAACAAAATGATCAAACAGTACGAGACCGTTTTCATTGCAACTCCCGTTTTGTCTGATGCTCAGATGAAGGAAGCGGTTGCCAAGTACACTGGTTTCATCAAAGAGAATGGCGGTGAGATCGTGTACGAAGAGGACTGGGGTCTGAGGCAGCTTGCCTACCCAATCCAGAAGAAGACCACAGGGTTCTATTATTTAATCGAGTTCAAGGCTGACTCTCAGTTCATCGACCTTCTTGAGACTCAGTACCGCCGCGATGAGAAAATCATCCGTTTCCTTACTTTCGCGATGGACAAGCACGCAGTTGCCTACGCTGAGAAGAGAAGGGCTAACAAGCAGGCTAAATAATTTTGGAGGAAAGAATTATGGCACAGAACAACGAAATACGTTATCTTAACCCACCTGCAGTAGAGGTCAGGAAAAAGAAATACTGCCGTTTCAAAAAGGCAGGAATCAAATATGTTGATTACAAGGACGCAGAGTTCCTGAAGAAATTCCTGAACGAGCAGGGTAAGATTCTCCCTCGCCGTCTCACCGGAACTTCCCTCAAATTCCAGAGGAAGGTGGCTCAGGCAGTCAAGAGGGCAAGGCATCTTGCACTTCTCCCTTACGTTACGGATCTTTTGAAATAAGGAGGACAGTTGTATGGAGATTATATTGAAGAAAGATGTGGCAAAGCTTGGCCACGCTGACGACATCGTTACAGTAGCGACAGGTTATGCTGTCAACTACCTCATCCCTCAGGGATATGCAATCCTCGCAACTCCTTCCGCAAAGAAGATTCACGCTGAGAACCTCCGCCAGAGGGCTCACAAAGAGGCTAAATTCCGTGCTGATGCAGAGGCTCTCGCAGCAAAACTCGCCGAGACACCTGTAAAGGTTTCTGCAAAGGTAAGCGAAAGCGGCAAGATCTTCGGTTCAGTTACCACAGCCCAGATTGCAGAGGCTCTCGTTGCCGCAGGTCTTCAGGTTGACAAGAAGGACATCACCCTCGAGTCAGACATCAAGGCTCTCGGAACTTTCGAGGCAACTGTAAAATGCTACAAGGACATCAAGGGAACAGTTTCCGTTGAGGTTGTTGCAGAATAATTTCCGGTTTCGGAAAATATCAGGCCGATCCCTGCGGGGTCGGCTTTTTTTGTGCATGGAGATTTTTAAGATTGATTTTTGTCCTTGCAAATCACTCTTCTTCCGGAAGTTCCGGGACAGCTCCGGCGTATTTGCGCCATTTGTCGATCAGGGCCTGCATGTCGTCTGGGATAGGGGAGTCGAACTGGAGATGCTCTCCGGTGCTCGGATGTATGAAGCCCAGGGTCTTGGCGTGGAGGGCCTGGCGCGGGAGAATCTTGAAACAGTTGCTGATGAACTGGCGGTATTTCGCGTAGATTGTGCCCTGGCGGATTTCCGCTCCGTCATACCTTTCGTCATTGAAGAGGGGGTGGCCGATGTAATTGAAATGAACCCTGATCTGGTGTGTCCTGCCGGTTTCCAGACGGCATTCCACCACTGTGACGTAGCCGAACCTCTCCAGGACACGGAAATGCGTGACGGCGTGTTTGCCTCTGTCTCCCTCGGGGAAGACCTTGAAACGCATCCTGTCGGACGGGTCCCTGCCGATGTTTCCGGTGATTGTCCCCTCGTCCTCGCGGATGTTTCCCCAGACTATTGCGATGTAGATTCTGTCGATTGAATGGACGAAGAACTGACGGGCAAGTTTCAGCTGCGATTCCTCGTTCTTGGCCACCACGAGCAGTCCGGAGGTGTCCTTGTCGATTCTGTGGACCAGCACTCCCATCCTCTCATCCGGCGCATCGGCCTCCTGGCTGATTCCGAGATGATGCGCAAGGGCATTCACGAGGGTTCCGGAGAAATGCCCGTGACCCGGATGGACCACCATTCCGGCCGGTTTGTTCAGGACCAGCAGGTCGTTGTCTTCGTAAACTATGTTAAGAGGGATGGCCTCAGGCTTTATTTCAAGGCCGCGCCTCTGGTAAGGCATCACGAAGGTGACGATGTCTCCCGGGCGGACGATGCAGTTGGCTTTGGCGGTCCGACCGTTGACTCTGATGTATTCCTGTTTGATTGCGAGCTGGATACGGTGGCGGGAGGTGTACTCCATGTGTGTCGCAAGATACTTGTCAACACGCATCGGAGCCTGTCCCTTGTCAAGGACAAACCTGTAGTGCTCGAACATATCTCCGCTCTGCTCTTCATCTGAATCTTCCGGGTTTCCGGAGAAATCTTCGAGGCTGTCTTCGAGGAGTTCCTCGTCAAGGATGTCACCGTAATCGTTGTTCATTGCTCAAGTTTGTGATTGTCTGGCGCTCAAGTGTTGCAGTTCTGTCAGTCAATTGTGATTTCCTGGACCGGTACTGCAGGCACCTTGTTCTTGTCAAGGGTAAGGAAAAGGCTGACTCCCGTTCCCATCAGGCATTCTTCCTCCTGAGGGGACTGTCTGTAAACCATTGCATTGAGGGAATCGGAGTAGTCTTTCACAGTCTGGTCGAAAGTCAGGCTCCTGATGTTGAGGTACCTGTCGTGCACGGCATCAACTGCATTCAGGTATCTTGAACCGATCACGCACGGAATTACGGTCCTGTCATCAGAGGGGTTCAATCCCACCACCAGGTCGATGACCGATTCGCTTTCCACCTGTACGCCGGGCAGAATTTCCTTGTCGGACATTATCTGTTTGAGGACATTGTTGGTCGCTATGTCATTGATGTAAATCAGCCTTCCGAGATGGAGGCCGCGTGAAAGCAGTTCGGCCTTTGCCTGCCTCATGGAGTAGCCGACAAGGTTCGGCATTGTGACACTCTTTGGGGTGACTGCATTGATGGTCAGAAGAATCCTGCGACCTTTCTTGACGTGGCTCCCTGCCTTGGGATTCTGACGGTAAACGTCTCCGCGTCCCATTCTCTTTACATAGACTGAATCGGTGACCTGGATGCGCATTTCGTGTTGCTGTGCCACCATCTGTGCCTCATTCACACTCAGATTGGTGAAGTCCGGGACGATGATTTCGTGATTGTGTTTGGTGACGACCTTCAAAAGGATTATTGCTCCCGCCATCAGCACGATGACCAGGGTCAGGGCCAGCAGCAGGTTCTTTACTATCCAGTTGTGGAAAAATCCGCTTTTGCTCATAATAACTGAAGGATGAATTTGTAAATGCCTTCGCAGAACAGGGCTATGCCTATGACTATCACGATGATGCCTGTGATACGGTTAATCCAGAGGATGGTCCGGAGCCTGAACTTTTTCCTGAAATGGTTCAGTATTGCCGTGATTGAGAACCACCATGTCGTCGCCCCGGCAAAGACGGCCAGGATGATTGCAACCATGTTCCACGCATTGTGGTCAGGAGAAGATCCGATTCCGAAGAATGCGAAAAGTCCGAAAATCACAATGATGGCTCCGGGATTTGAAAGTCCCATTATCAGTGCCTGCCCGAAATCCTTGAATGAGACCAGCCTGCCTGACTTGTTCCTGAGTCTTTTCAGGGGATTTGACCTTGACATCGTCAAGCCGAGGATTGCCACGATGATGCCTCCGACTATGAGGATGACCTCCTTGTGGCTGTCAATCATCTGCTGGGCGATTGAAAGGGCGAAAAGCGCCACGACGGCAAAGAGCGTGTCCACGATGCAGGCCCCCATCCCGGTGGTGAATCCTGCCTTTCTGCCGACACTTAAAGTCTTCTGTACCACAAGGATACCTATCGGCCCAATTGGAGCAGACGCGCAAATCCCGATGATGAAGCCTTTCAAGATGTCAGTAAGCATTGGTCTTTTACTTTGTATGATAGTACATAAAGCCTGCAAAAATACTAAATAAATTCCTATATTTGCCATCCTTGTCGGATAAATCTTTTGCATACCGTAGGAATTTCGTGATATAGGAATATGAAACAGGTTAAAATGTTGATGTGGGGTTTTGTCCTGCTGTTTTCAGTCTTGATGTCCATCCCTTTTCTTGTACCGCATTGCGGCTTTGTCGTCTTGTTCGGGATTGTTCCTCTGCTTTGTCTGGAGAGGATTGCGACATTGTCCGGGGTGAAGAGGGTCTGGATATGGCACTATTCGGCATTTTTCCTGTGGAATGCCTTCACGACATTCTGGGTCTGCAACGCGACTGTAGGGGGAGGAATCTTCGCAATTTTTGCAAATTCCCTCCAGATGTCCCTGGTTTTCGGAGCATTCAGACTCAGCCGCAAACGCCTTGGCGGAGTGCTTCCCTACATCTTCCTGGCAGCTTTGTGGATTGCTTGGGAACGTTTCTATTTCGATGCGGAAATCTCCTGGCCGTGGCTGGTGCTCGGGAACGCCTTTGCAGGGAGTCCGGGCTGCATCCAATGGTACGAGTACACCGGAACCCTCGGTGGGTCGCTCTGGATATGGGCATCCAACCTGGGCATTTTCGGCCTGATGGTCTGCCTCTCGGACGGGTCCTGGCAGCGTTTCAATCCGAAAGCCAGGGCGGCCTGTGTCTGCGGGCTTCTGGTTCTTCTGGTCGCGCCATTTGTTGTTTCCAAGGTTATATATGAAAGATATGAGGAATCTGACGATTCTTTGGAAATATGTGTCCTTCAACCGAATATTGATCCCTACAACAAATTCGGAGGGATGGATCGGGAGAGTCAGGACGCCCTGCTGGAAGGGATGATGAGAGGGGTTGTCAGCAGGGATGATTCCACGGGCAGACTCCTTTTCATCGCTCCCGAGACATTCACGGACAACGTGGTCGTAGGAGACTGGCAGTCCAGCACGACAATCAGGAGGTTCGACAGATTTCTTAAGCAATATCCATCCTGCGGAATTTTGTTCGGAGCATCCACATATTCCATATTTCCTTCATCTTCAAGACCTTCCTACACTGCAAGAAGGATAAGGAACGGGCAGTGGCTGGAGTCCCACAACTCCGCCATAATGATGGAGTCCGGACAGGAACCGGAGATCTACCACAAGAGCCGTCTGGTGGTCGCTGTCGAAAAGACTCCTTACCCGGCACTGTTCTGCAGGATAGACGACTGGCTGGGGGGAGTGATGGGTAGGTGCGTGGGACAGGACAGCATCAGCCTTCTGCATTTCAACGGGATTCCTGTCGGATGTGCAGTGTGCTATGAGTCGGTTTACGGGGAGTTCTGCACGGGCTATGTCAAGGCTGGGGCCCGGCTGCTGACCGTCATTACCAACGATGCCTGGTGGGGTGACACACCGGGATACCGCCAACATCTCAGATATGCCTCCTTGAGAGCCATCGAGACAAGACGGGACATAGCAAGGTGTGCAAACACAGGCATATCCGCAATAATAGACCAGCGTGGAACCATCCACGAGAGGACCGGCTGGTGGGAGCAGGAAATACTCGGCGGCAGGGTCAATCTGAATGACAGGAAAACATTCTTCGTGACCTATGGGGACATTGCCGGACGCGTCTGCTCGTTTGTCGCCCTGCTTCTTGCCGCCCTCTTCCTTGTCCGTATTATTACAATGAAATAAGAAGATTTCAACCTTTCCCCGTCAGCGCTGATAGCCCACAGGCAGAACCTTGATGAACTGGTGAACAAAGAGATTCCAGTCGGCAATCATCCTTGCGGCGATGACACTGCCGGTGTGCTTGTGGTGTTCCTTAATCAGTTCGTAGAGTTCCTCCCTGTCCTCATTCTCCTCGATGAGTGACAGTTCGACCATATCCATATTGCAGTAATAGTCGAAGTCTCCGTCAGGATTCCAGATGTAGGCAATTCCTCCGCTCATTCCCGCGGCGAAGTTTCTTCCGGTCTTGCCGAGCACGACGACCCTTCCTCCGGTCATATATTCGCAGCAATGGTCTCCGACACCTTCCACAACAGCGCAGGCTCCGCTGTTCCTGACGCAGAACCTCTCGCCGACCTGTCCATTGATGAACATCCTGCCTCCTGTCGCTCCGTAGCCTATTGTGTTTCCTGCAATGATGTTGTCCTGTGCGCTGAATTCGGCCTCCTCGTCAGGGACAACGATGATCTTTCCTCCTGAAAGACCCTTGCCCATGTAGTCGTTGGCATCTCCCTCCAGTCTGAATGTCAGACCCTTGCACAGGAATGCCCCGAAACTCTGTCCTGCGGAACCTCTGAAAGTGACCGTAATGCAGTCTTCCGGAAGCCCGGCCTGTCCGTAGAGCCTTGTGACATGCCCGCTCAGCATCGCGCCAACGCTCCTGTCTGTGTTGAGAATCTGCACCCCGAGACTGATTTTCCTTGCCGCAAGGATGGCAGGCTCGATCATTGACATCAGTTCCCTGTCCTTGATTTCCCCGATTCCGTGTTCCTGAGGTGAGGTGAATACTCTTGAGTTGCCTCGTGCATTCTCCGGAATGTGGAGGACGCGGTCAAGGGACACCTTGTTGGCTTTTGCCCCGGCGGGATACTGACGCTTGTGCAGGAGGTCAGCCCGGCCGATTATCTCCTGGAGGCTGCTGTAGCCCATCTGTGCGAGATATTCCCTGAGCTCCGTTGCGATGAACCTGAAATAATTCTCAAGATGTTCCGGCTTTCCTGAAAAACGTTTCCTCAGATCGGGATTCTGTGTGGCAATGCCTGCAGAACAGGTGTTCGTGTTGCATTTGCGGCACATCAAGCAGCCCAGGGCAATGAGGGAAGCCGTTCCGAATCCGAATTCCTCGGCCCCGAGAAGCGCCATGAAAAGAACATCCCTCGCGGTTTTCATTCCGCCGTCCACCTGAAGCCTTACCTTGTCCCTGAGATTGTTCACCACCAGGGTTTGCTGCACCTGTGCCAGGCCTGTCTCTGCCGGACCTCCCGCGTGCTTGACCGAACTTGCAGGGCTAGCCCCTGTGCCTCCGTCGCCTCCGCTGATGAGAATCACGTCGGCCTTTGCCTTGGTCACTCCTGCTGCAATCGTGCCCACACCTGCCTCTGAAACGAGTTTTACGCTGATTCTTGCGTCACTGTTCACGTTCTTCAGGTCATAGATGAGTTGCGCAAGATCCTCGATGGAATAGATGTCGTGGTGAGGAGGAGGGGAAATGAGGGTGATTCCCGGGATGGACCTGCGTGTCCGGGCTATGAGCTCATCCACCTTGAAGCCGGGAAGCTGGCCTCCCTCTCCCGGTTTTGCCCCCTGTGCAACCTTTATCTGGATTTCCTCGGCGTTTACAAGATAATAGGTGTCAACTCCGAAACGCCCCGAGGCCACCTGCTTGACCGCGCTGGCCATCGACCTGCCGTCCGGCAGGGGAGTGTTCCTGTCAGGGTCCTCACCGCCTTCACCCGTGTTGCTCTGGCCGTGGAAGCCGTTCATTGCAAGGGCAATTGTCTCGTGTGCCTCCTTGCTGATTGCTCCAAATGAAATTGCTTCTGTAACAAAGCGTTTCATGATTTCCTCCGTGCTCTCCACGAGGTTGATGTCAATCGGCTCCCTGTCACTTTCAATCTCCATCAGGTCACGCAGATAGATTGGGGTCTCCCTGTTCTGTGCGGCACGGCTGAACTCCTTGTAGGAGTCGTAGTCGTTCTCCCTGGCAGCTTTCCTGAGAGATTTGATTACTAATGGATTCCATGCGTGGTACTCGCCGCCCTTTCGGTAGGCGTAGGTACCGAAGTCCTCAAGCGCATCCGGCTGTTCCGTACCGAATGCCTCCCTGTGAGCCGAGAGCACGTCCGCGGCGATGTCCTCGATGGTGATTCCCTCGATCTGGGAGATGCCTCCGCCCATATATTTGTCAAGTACCGATGAACTGACTCCGAGGCTTTCGAAAAGGGTGGCACCCCTGTAGCTGCGGATTGTGGAAATTCCCATCTTTGAGAGAATCTTCAGCATGCCCTTGTTGATGGAGCGGATGTAATGCTCCTCGGCTGCAGGATAGTCGAGCTGGATTGAGTTGTCCCTGACAAGCTTGTCGAGTATGGCAAAAGTCATATAGGGGTTGACCGCACTTGCCCCGTAGCCCACCAGAAGCGCCACCTGGGTCACCTCGCAGACCTCTGCGGATTCCACGATGATTGCTGTCTGAGCCCTTTTCATGCAATGGATGAGGTGATGGTGAACGGCTGCAGTTGCCAGCAGGGAAGGAATCGGGGCATGTTCCCTGTCAACGTTCCTATCGCTGATTATGATGTAGTTATAGCCTGCATCGACTGCCTTGGCAGCATCCCGGCAAAGTCTTGAGATTGCCGCTTCCATAGCTTCCGACCCGCCTTCCGCCTCGAACAGCATCGGGAGGGTGATTGTCCTGAATCCCTTGTAGCGAAGGTTCTTCAAGGTCTCCAGCTCGTCATCGGAAAGGATTGGAGAACTGAGTTTCACCACCTTGCACAGATCTGCGGACGGGGTCAGGATGTCCCCCTTGACCGCCCCTATGTAACTTGTCAGGGACATCACGGTGCTTTCCCGGATTGAGTCAATCGGCGGGTTGGTAACCTGGGCGAACTTCTGTTTGAAGTAGTTGAAGAACCTCTGGGGCTTGTTGGAGAGCACGGCCAGCGGAGTGTCGTCTCCCATCGCGTATGACGGCTCCGCACTGTCCCGCGCCATCGGGATGATGATTTTGTCAATGTCTTCCCTGTCGTACCTGAAAGCCCTCAGGAGCCTGTCGAAATCCCTGATGGAATGTTCCATCTTCCTTCCGCTCCGGATTTTGTTGAGCACGATTCTTCCCGAGTGCAGCCATTCGGAATAGGGATAGGCTCCCGAAAGTTCCTCCTTGATTTCGTCGTCACGGATAATCTTGCCTTTCAAAGTGTCCACCATCAGGATTTTCCCGGGCTTCAGTCTTCCTTTCGAAGCAATATCCTTCGGAGCTACCCCGCAGACCCCTGTCTCGGATGCCATCACGAGCATCCCGCTCTTGGTGATGAAATAGCGGCAGGGCCTTAGTCCGTTCCTGTCAAGCATACCTCCGGCATATCTTCCGTCGGAAAAGATTATCGTGGCCGGACCGTCCCACGGCTCCATAAAGATTGAATGGTATTCGTAGAAACATTTCAGCTTGTGTCCCAGAGGATTGCCCTCCTTGTAACTTTCCGGAATCAGCATCGCGAGGGAGTGGGGAATGGAATATCCCGCCCTAGTGAAGAACTCCAGCACATTGTCGAAGGATGCGCTGTCGCTCATTCCGGGTTCTATTATCGGGCTTATGCAGTCGGTAATCTTTCCGAGATTTTCAGTTTGAAGCAGGGCTTCACGTGACTTGATCCAAAGCCTGTTTCCCTTGATTGTGTTGATTTCCCCATTGTGCCCGATCATCCTGAAAGGCTGGGCAAGACTCCAGGTCGGGAAGGTGTTTGTGGAGAACCTTGAATGGACCAGGGCTATTGCACTCGTGAAATACGGGTCTGTCAGGTCAGGGAAATATTCGCGCAACTGGCGGGAGGTAAGCATCCCTTTATATATGAGCGTGCTGGTGGAGAGACTCGCGAAATAGCACCCTCCCTTGTCCTTGATCGACGATGCCGCCACACGGTGTTCAATCTCTTTTCTTATAAGGTAGAGCTTGTCTTCAAGCATATTCCTTTCATCACATCCCACAATGAAAATCTGCCGGATGTGCGGCTCTGTCTCCCTGGCCATATCTCCGAGGATTCCGCTGTTCACGGGAACTTCCCTTGTGTGCATTATTCCAAGACCGGCAGCCCTCACGCATTCGTCGATGATTTCCGTGAAAAGGGCGTCATCCCTCGCATCTTTTGGAGAGAACACCATTCCGACTCCATATCTTCCCTTTTCAGGGACGGGAATCCCGTGAAGCAAGATGAATTCGTGTGGAATCTGGACCATTATGCCGGCACCGTCACCTGTCTTTGAGTCGCCGCCTTCCGCGCCTCGATGGGCCATGTTTTCAAGGACCGTGAGTCCTTTCTCTATGATTTCGTGATATTTGCTACCGTTGATATTCACGACAAGTCCGACGCCGCAGGCATCGTGCTCAAAGTCTGGGGAGTATAGACCGTGAGCCTGAAATTCAGAAAGTTCGTTCATGTTCAGTTCGTTTATTGTCACAAAGATATATAAAAAAGCGTGATTGCTGTAATTGTTGAGAAGAAATTGCAAAAAAAAGTTGTTTATGTGGTTGATGGATATTAAATTTGCGTCTTTGATTGTGAAGAAGTATACAAGTTAAAGTTTATATTATCAGTATGAAAACAACTAAATTCTTTTTCTGCGGACTGATGACAGTTGCGATGCTTGCTGTTTCTTCAGTCGTTTCCGCACAGGAAAAAAGCAACAAGGATGCCGAAGGACGTACAGTTCGTGGCCCTTATGAGACCAACTCATTTGGCTCCAACTGGTTTATCGGTGTTGCTGGTGGTATCAATACTGTTGCCACTTTCAAGCTTCCTGCTGGTATGACCAACAAGGCAGGAGTCGGCGGAGCAGTTGAGCTTACAGTCGGGAAATGGGTCACCCCTTGCGTTGGTCTCCGTCTCGGATACCAGGGTATCGGACTTAACGGAAAACTGATTAATGCCGGTGTGTCAGAGTCTTACAAGAGACCGTATCACTATGCACACGCAGAAGTTCTCTGGAATGTTTCCAATGCCATTGGTGGTTACAGAGATGACAGGTTCTGGAATTTCAGTCCATATTTGACTACAGGTTATGTGTATTCAAAGGCCAGCAACTATGTTCTCGGTGTCGGTCTCCTGAACAGCCTCAGGCTTACAGACCGCCTCGACCTCACCATTGACCTTCGTGGTGTAACCAGCAAGGCTCAAATGCTCGGTCTGCCTTCAGGCCGCAATCTCGTTTTCTCTGCACTTGTGGGACTTTCAGTGGATCTCGGCAAGAATAAATGGAAGAGAGTTACCCAGATTCCTGAGGGTTATGCTCCATACAGCACTGCAATGGTTGACGAACTCAAGAGCAAGAATGCACAGTATGCCAAGGAGAATGACCAGCTCGGCAGGGAAGTCGCTTCTCTCAAGAAAGAGAATGGTGCTCTCAGAAGCGAGAACGATGCTCTCAAGAAAGCAGTCAAGACTCCTAAGAAACTTACTGTCACTTCAGGTGCCGTATTCTTCAAGATTGGCGAGACTACTCTCAGCTCTGCTGATTTGTATCAGCTTGACTTCTATGTCAAGAATGTCATCGAGCAGGATCCTGAGGCCAAGTTCCTCCTTACCGGATATGCTGACAAGAACACCGGTGGCAAGAAACGTAACCAGTACTTGAGTGAAAAGAGGGTTGAGTATGTATCCAACCTCCTCCGCACGAAGTACAATGTTGATGCAAACCGCATCATTGTCAAGGCTGTCGGTTCAGAAGCTGCATTCAGCGACAAGGTTGAACTCAACAGATGCGTTGTTCTCGAGTACGCTGAGTAATTCTGAAAAGAGAATAATTCTGAAAATATGGACGCTGCCCGAAAGGTGGCGTCCTTTTTTTTCTTATCTTTGCGCCGTTTGAGAAACAGAAGGTTCAATATGAGATTACCTGCAGAATGGGAAAAACAGAGCGGCATCCAGCTCACCTGGCCGCATGAAGACACCGAATGGTATGAACTCGAAAAGGTGAAGGAATGTTATGTGGACATAGCCCGCAACATTCTGAGGTTCGAACCCCTGATGATTGTGTGCCGGGACATTGACGAAGCAAAGGCTGACATCGCAGCGGTGTGCGCCCGCAGGGACTGGAGCATTGACCTGGACAGGGTCAGATTCCGCGTAGCCCCTCTGAATGACACCTGGGCACGCGATCACGGAGGGATTTCAGTCCACGGGGACAATGGTGAGAAGTATCTCTACGACTTTGTCTTCAACGGATGGGGACTGAAGTTCGCCTCGAACCTTGACAATCAAATCACCAGGACAATATTCACTTCAGGAGCCTTCAATGACGATGTGCTCGGGGTTGACATGAGGCCGTTCGTACTGGAGGGCGGCAGCATTGACACAGACGGATGCGGAACAATGCTTACCACGACCCGCTGCCTGACAAGCGTGAACAGGAATGAATATCTTACCCGTGATGAAATCGAGGGCGAACTCAAAAGCGCTTTCGGACTCGACAGGGTTCTGTGGCTTGATTATGGAGAGATTCTCGGGGATGACACGGACTCCCACATCGACACTCTTGCGAGGTTCTGCTCCCGGGACACCATAGCCTACGTTCAGTGCACCGACCCTGATGACCCTCATTATGAGGAACTCAGGGAGATGGAGAATCAGCTTCGCAGTTTCAGGACGGCCGACGGGAAACGTTACAATCTTGTTCCACTCCCTCTGCCTGAACCGCTTTACCTTGAGGATTACCGTCTTCCTGCATCATACGCAAATTTCCTGATAGTCAATGGAGGGGTGCTTCTCCCAGGGGCCTGCTCTCCGCTTGACGAAGTGGCCAGAGAGCGTCTGAAGAAGGCATTCCCGGATAGGGAAGTGGTTGTGGTTGACTGCAGGGCCTTGCTCTCAGGGCACGGCTCCCTGCATTGCGTCACGATGCAGTTCCCGGAAGGCTGGCTCAGAATGGATTAATCTCTTCCGAGACAATCTGGTATAATTTATCTTCAAAAAACTTAATAAAATCGGAAACCGGAATATTATGAACATACTGAAAGTCGGACTGGTACAGCAGTCCTGCACAGAGGACATCTCTGCAAACATTGAAAAACTCAAGGCAAATATTCGTGAATGTGCCCGGCAGGGTGCCCGTTTGGTAGTGCTCCAGGAACTTCACAATTCATTGTATTTCTGCAAGACTGAAGAGGCTGCGCTGTGTGACCTCGCGGAGCCGATTCCGGGGCCTTCCACAGAAACTTTCGGAGCCCTTGCAAAGGAACTCGGCATTGTCCTTGTCCTTTCGCTTTTTGAAAGGAGAACGGCCGGAATCTACCACAACACTGCGGTTGTGCTGGAAAGTGACGGAACCATTGCCGGGAAATACCGCAAGATGCACATCCCGGATGACCCTTGTTACTACGAGAAGTTCTATTTCACCCCGGGTGACCTTGGCTTCAAGCCAATCGAGACCTCGGTCGGCACCCTCGGAGTGCTGGTGTGCTGGGACCAGTGGTATCCTGAGGCAGCACGCTGTATGGCACTCAACGGTGCCCAGCTGCTGATTTATCCGACAGCCATAGGAGGAGTCTACACGGATCCCGAAGAGGAGCAGAAGGTTCAGAGCGATGCCTGGCAGCTGGTTCAGAGAGGACATTCAGTTGCCAACGGCCTTCCTGTTGTGACAGTCAACAGAACCGGCCAGGAGGATGACCCGAGCGGAAACACCAAGGGCATACGTTTCTGGGGACGTTCTTTTGCCACGGGCCCTCAGGGTGAGCTTCTTTGCGAGTTCGGCAAGGATGAGGAAGGTGTCAAAGTCGTCGAGATTGACCTCGACCGCACGGAATACGTCCGCAGGGGATGGCCGTTCTTCCGCGACCGTCGCATAGACGCCTACGGCGATGTGCTCAAGAGATATGGAAAATAATGAATATACCGTAATAATATATAAAAATATGGTAAATATAGGAAATATTTTCACAAAACGGGGGAAAAAGGCCCTGCTTTGCGGATCAGGTGAACTCGGAAAAGAGGTTGCCATCGAGCTTGAAAGGTACGGGGTCGAGGTTGTGGCTCTGGACAAATATGAAAATGCTCCGGCAATGCAGGTGGCCAATTCATCATACGTCCTGTCAATGCTTGACGGTGATGCCCTTGAGGCAATCATCAAGGAGGAGAAGCCTGACTACATCATTCCTGAAATCGAGGCGATTGCAACGGACAGACTTGTGAAACTTGAGCAGGAGGGCTTCAGGGTAATCCCTACGGCAAATGCCACCCGCCTGACAATGAACAGGGAAGGCATCCGTAGGCTTGCTGCCGAGACACTCGGACTGCCGACATCCCCTTACCGTTTCGCTTCCGACAGGGAAGAATTCCTCGCGGCTGTTTCTGAAATAGGCCTGCCTTGTGTCGTGAAACCCGTGATGAGCTCATCGGGACACGGTCAGAGCACAATCAGGACAGAGGACCAGATTGAGCAGGCCTGGCGTGTTTCCCAGGAGGGAGGCCGTGCAGGCAGCGGAAAGGTCATCGTGGAGGGTTTTGTGAAATTTGATTACGAAATCACCCTGCTCACTGTCCGTCATTCTGCCGGCACCACCTTCCTCAAACCTGTTGGCCATCATCAGGTTGACGGAGATTACCGCGAGTCCTGGCAGCCGCAGGCAATGTCTGAAGAGGCAATCCGGAAGGCTGAGAAAATCGCCGGGGCCGTTACCGAGGCTCTTGGAGGTTACGGAATCTTCGGCGTGGAGCTGTTTGTTAAAGGTGACGAGGTCATTTTCAGCGAGGTCTCTCCGCGTCCGCACGACACCGGGATGGTAACGATGGCTTCCCAGGATCTGTCGGAGTTCGGCCTTCACGCGCGTGCCGTCCTCGGTCTGCCTGTTCCTGAAGTGAAATTCATTTCGCCGGCGGCATCCAAGGCGATTGTGGTCGAGGGAGACACGACGGAGTACGAGTTCTGCAATCTTGAAAAGGTTCTTGAGGAGCCTGGAGTACAGATAAGGATGTTCGGAAAGCCTGAAATCAGGGGCCATCGCCGGGTGGGAGTACTGCTTGCCACCGCTACGACTGTGGAAGAGGCCCTCGCAAAGGTTGAGAGGGCGTATGCAAAACTATCCGTCAAGGTATATTGACTTCTGAAGGGCAGTCCTTTATTTGAACTTTGCCAGTTCGGCAAGTTCACTGTCAATCCTGATTTTGTCGATGATTGAGCAGACCACTTTGTAGGTTCTGCTCTCTTTCGTATATACGGCCGGTGTGATGAAATTTACCCTGCCCTGTTTCAGGAGTTTGCGGGCGGTAAGGCGTTTCTTGGGGATTGAGGGGTTGTAAACGGCTATTGAATTGCCTCCGAACATCTTCACGATTTTCATACACGGAACGTCAGTCTCTCCGTCTCCGAAATATATCATATTCGAGAAAGGGATTCTCTTGTTTTCCTCCATCTGACTTTCGTTCACCTTCTTGTTGTCGCGGATGCTGAGGATTCCCTTGTTGATTTTGAAGAGGAACTGGGTCTTTGCGGTGTAATCCACTGCCACTCCCGGCCACTCCGCCTCCCCGTTTTCATCATAGAGGAAAGAGCAGGCGAATATTCTCTTGAATTCCTTTGCAATCGGAGTCCCTTCGACGATTTCTGCCAGGCCCGAGGAGTTGATGTAATGTTCCACGATTACACCCTGTGACTTTCCGTAGTCCTTTACTGCCTTGAACCATTCCCTGACTCCCTCGAACAGTTCCACCTGATGCCCGAACCTGCGGAAGTCCTCCCTTCGGAGACTGATTCCGGCCTTTTTTGCCTCATCAAACATCAGTTTCATGTAGCTGAGAATGTTGCTGGCATCCTGCCCCTTGGCAATCTCGTCGCTTGCCTTCCAAAATTCCTCCGGGCTTTTTCCTATTGCCTGGATGAAGCCGAATTCCTGCATGTTGCCGGGGGATAGCGTCCCGTCAAAGTCATAGACCAATGCCACTACCGGTTTCTTTCTCATAAGTCGTATTTCATTAAGGGTTACAAACATACATATAAAATTGTGACATTGTGTCAGGAATCTGCAAAAAATCCATTAATATGAAATCAAAATTTTCTAAATTTGCGTGATTTAACATAAACTGACTATATCTATGAAACATTATTTCACTCGACTTGAGGAAACGATGCGTGCGCATTGGGACAAGCCGGCTCTCTGCAACTATCACGGGGAAGAGTTCACATTCGGGGACGTGGCGACAAAAATAGAGCGTTTTCATCTTGTTTTTGAGTCTGTCGGGGTAAAGAAAGGCGACAAGATCGCCCTCTGTGCCAAAAACTCCGCGCGTTGGGGCATTTCTTTCCTGTCCGTTGTGACCTACGAGGCAGTCGTGGTTCCGATTCTTGCGGATTTCCTTCCGGAGAGCGTGAACCATCTCGTGGACCATTCCGAAAGCAGAATCCTGTTCACCGATCCTGACATCTGGAAAAAACTTGACATCTCCAAGATGCCGAACATCAGCACGGTGGTCTCCGTGGCGGATTTCACAATCCTCTACGCTGATGATGACAGGACAAGGGAGGCCCTCGCGTCGCTTGATGACCTTTACAGGGAGCGTTTCCCTGAAGGAGTGAAACCTGAGGATGTGCATTATCCGGTTGACAATGACAAGGAACTGTCAATCATAAACTACACCTCCGGAACCACAAGCGCACCGAAGGGAGTGATGCTCCGCCACGAGTGCCTTTCCTCAAACGTGCAGTTCGGACAGGACAACATCCCTTCATATCCGGAGGACAACATCGTCTCGATGCTCCCTATGGCGCATATGTACGGAATGATGTTCGAGTTCATCTATCCTCTCTGCGGGGGAACCACGGTCTATTTCCTCGGCAAGACACCGACTCCGGCCCTTCTTCTGGGGGCGATGAAGGAGGTGAAACCTTACCTTGTCATCACTGTGCCTCTTGTAATGGAGAAAATCTTCAAGAGCGCCCTTCTTCCTAAGCTCAAGACTCCGGCAATGAAGGTGCTTACCGCCATCCCGGGGGTGAACAGAATCATCTTCAAGAAAATCAGGGAGAAACTGCTGTCCGCTTTTGGCGGCAAGGTACGCTCGATCATTATGGGTGGAGCCGCCCTGAATCCAGAAGTGGAGGCGTGGTTCAAGAAAATCGGCATTCCGTTCACGGTTGGCTACGGAATGACCGAGGCCGCCCCTCTGCTTGCATACGCTCCTTGGGAGGAGTTCGTTCCTAAGTCCTGCGGAAAGGCTGTTGACAGGGAGGAGGTCAGGATTGATTCCGACGATCCGCAGAATGTCGTCGGTGAAATCCAGGCCAGGGGAACCAACATTATGAGCGGCTACTACAAGAACGAGGAGGCCACACGCGCTGCGTTCACAGCCGACGGCTGGATGAACACCGGTGACCTCGGAGTGATTGACGCCCAGGGGAATATCTTCATCAGGGGAAGGAGCAAGAATATGATTCTCTCTTCCAACGGACAGAACATCTATCCTGAGGAGGTCGAGGCAGTGGTGAACAACCAGCCGTATGTCGTCGAGTCCGTAGTCGTTGACCGCGCCTCCAAACTTGTCGCCCTCGTGTATGTGGACAAGGACGCCCTCGCAAAGGACCAGGTGGATTTCGAGAGCCTTGTGCCGGGGATGATGACCGTGGTCAACAAACAACTCCCTTCCTACAGCAAGATCACGAAGTTCGAAGTCGTTGATTCTCCGTTCGAGAAGACTCCAAAGATGAGTATCAAGCGCTTCCTCTACAAATAGCCTTCAGTAATCCCTGTGATTACCGTCGATTGTCAAGTCCCGGACTGTTTTCAGCCCGGGATTTTTTTCCCTTGCAACGATTGTACGGTTGATTGCATCTAATTGTGGCGTTTGGGGATTGTGTACGGTCCCTTAAATTTTGCTGTATGAGAAAAACTATAGTTGCATTTGTCCTCCTGGCCCTCTCCTGTGCGCTTGCCCTTGCGCAGGAGAAGATGTCGAAGGAGGAGCGTTTCAGGGAGAAATTCCCTTTCAAGTATGAAGTGAGGTTCGGCTGGTCGGGCTATCCTGTGTTCGACGACCTGAGTTATGGTTCGAGGACCTGCTGTGATGTGGAGCCCTGGACCGCCCCGGACATTGACAATTTCTACGGAACCCGGTACGGAGACTCTTATATGACAGGAATTTTCTCCGGTGAGTTCGTGGTGCATTTCCGCAGGTGGTTCTCCCTCGGTGCGACATTGGGTGTGAACGGGATGTGGAGAAATGTGTATGACACTGTGGACCCCCAGATGAACCGTACCGAGAGGGGAGCGGTGGTCACAATCCTCCCGACAGCCTATTTCAACTGGGTGAATCTGAAGTATGCCAGATTCTATTCCGGAGTCGGGCTGGGTGTCAGTGCCGGATGTTTCCACGATAAGGTTTACTGCCTTCCGGCCTTCCAGGTCATCCCTGTCGGTGTCAATGTCGGTTACAAGGTGTTCTTCCTTGCCGAGACCGCTCTCGGGACATCCTGGCTGGGCGGTAAAATAGGTGTAGGTGTCAGATTCTGAAAATGGAGGAAGGTGTTATGAAGAAGATATTTACAATTTTGTCTGTCTGCCTGTGCAGTGTCTCCTGTGTCTTTTCTTCAGGGGATTATGGCTCCGGAGGAGATTCGCGTTACAATCTGATCAACTATTCGGACATTCTTGTTGACAAGGCGGTGTTTGTCCCTCTTGATATCACCAAGGCTGCAATCCTTTTTGATGAATATCTCACCCTTTCGGAGGAGGAAAAGATGAACTGCAACACAATTATTCCGCAATCCGTGGTTGAGGCCGCTGACGGTGTTTACAGTTTCAACGCTTCATTCGGACGGCATTTCGTCAGTTGTGTGGTTGACACGAAAAACAAGTCGGTTTTCGATCCGGATGCCGAGTGGGAGTTCGCCTGCAGCGGGATCAACACCCCGGAACTGCATTACGGCTCTTATGTGGGGGAAGATGTGAGGATTGTTCTTTCAAAGAACCCCTCAGGCGACCAGTGGTCGATGACCGTGAAGGACATTGTCATTGACCTCAAGCGTCTTGCGCCATCCGCCTCCGGGCTCCAGCGATGGGAGGTCAAGACGGAGGGAAAGGAGGTTTCCAAGGTGGACAAAAGCCTCTTTGCCGAGTTCGCTTCCGACGGTTATCTCACTGTCAGTGAGTACATCCGCAGCGAGGATTACGGTGATGTCAAGCCTGTCAGGAATTACCTCTCCGGGACATTCTCAATGAAGACCTACAAGGAAAACCGGGAGCTGGACCATTGCGAGGCAACCTACAAACCGGGATTCCAGACCCATTACAGCACGAGCAGGGACTGAGTCCTCTCTCGGCGGACGAAGTCTCCCGTGGTCGGCCGGTTGACTGACAATTCTTCTTAAGACTGACAAATCGTCAGTCTTTTTTCTTTATTCCCTCTGTCCGGGGCGTCTTTCGCCCATTGGAACATATTTTGACTTATATGTGATATATAAAATATGTATATATAAATTAAAATATATCAACTATGGCAAACAAAAAAGGCACAACCGGAACAATCGGAGTCACGACGGAAAACATATTTCCGGTGATCAAGAAGTTCCTTTATTCGGATCACGAGATTTTCCTGAGGGAACTTGTCGCAAACGCAGTTGACGCGACGCAGAAGATGAAGGCTCTCGCCGCTTCCGGCGATTTCAAGGGGGAACTGGGAAACCTCAAGGTCAGGATTGAACTTGACGAGTCCGCCAAGACATTGAAAGTCATTGACAACGGTATCGGTATGACCTCGGAGGAGGTTGACAGGTACATCAACCAGATTGCATTTTCTTCCGCAGGGGAGTTCCTTGAGAAATACAAGGACCAGATCGGCAGCATCATAGGCCATTTCGGCCTCGGATTCTATTCCGCTTTTATGGTGTCGAAGAAGGTGACCATCGAGACCCTTTCCTGGAAGGAGGGCTCAAAGGGGGTTCTCTGGAGCTGCGACGGATCGCCTGAGTACGAGATGTCCGACTGTGACAAGGCTGACAGGGGCACTGTCATCACCCTTTACATCGACAAGGACGATGAGGAGTTCGCCGCCAAGGGACGCATCCAGACCCTTCTTGACAAGTATTGCAAGTTTATGCCTGTGCCTGTGGTCTTCGGAAAGGAGCAGGAGTGGAAGGACGGCAAGTATGTTGACACCGACAAGGACAATGTCATCAACAAGGTTGAGCCGCTCTGGGCAAAGAAACCTTCCGAGTTGAAGGATGAGGACTATGCGGAGTTCTACAGGGCCCTGTATCCGATGGGTGAGGAGCCGCTGTTCCATATCCACCTGAATGTTGACTATCCTTTCAATCTGACAGGAATCCTGTATTTCCCGAAGATCAAGGACAAGATGGAGATTACACGTAACAAGATTCAGTTGTACTGCAACCAGATGTTCGTTACGGATTCCGTTGACAACATTGTTCCGGATTTCCTTACTTTGCTGCACGGTGTGATTGATTCTCCGGACATCCCTCTGAACGTGTCCAGAAGCTATCTGCAGAGTGATGCCAATGTGAAGAAGATATCAGGCTACATCACAAAGAAGGTTGCTGACAGGCTTGAGGACATATTCAAGAACGAGAGGGCTTCCCTTGAGAGCAAATGGGACAATCTCAAACTGTTCATCGAGTACGGAATGCTCAGCGACGAGAAGTTCTGCGAACGCGCGATGAAATTCTGCCTGCTCAAGAACACTGAGGGCAAGTATTTCAGCATTGACGACTACAAGAAGGCCATTGAGGGCACTCAGACTGACAAGGACAAGAAGGTTGTCTTCCTCTATGCCACGGATGTGCAGTCACAGTACTCTTTCGTCGAGGCTGCCAAAAACAAAGGCTACGATGTCCTTCTGATGGACTGTCAGTTGGATTCGCATTTCGTGAATCTGCTTGAGATGAAACTGGAGAACACCCGTTTCGCCCGCGTGGATTCAGACAGTATCGACAATCTGATTCCGCTTGAGGAGAAAATCCGTCCGGAACTTGCCGAGGAGGAGAAATCTGACCTCAATGTGATTTTCCAGAGCGTCCTGCCGAAAGAGAACCAGTATTATGTTCAGGCAGACAATCTCGGCGAGAATGCCGCTCCGATTCTTATCACTCAGTCCGAGTTTATGAGAAGGTACCGCGAAATGTCGGCTCTTGGTGGAGGAATGAATTTCTACGGTGAGATGCCGGAGTCCTACAACATCACGGTGAATATGCAGAACCCGTTGATTGCCAGGATTATGACTGCCAAGGCTGAGACTGTTTCACCGGCCCGTAAGGTGGAAGATGCACCGTCAGACGCCACTGAGGATCAGAAGAAGACAGTGACCGAGGCAAAGGATGCCGCTGCTGCAGAGCACAAGGCTGATCTTGAGACATTTGCTGCGGGGAATCCAATACTCAAACAGGTGACTGACCTGGCTCTTCTGGCCAATGGTATGCTGAAAGGCAAAGCCCTGAGCGATTTCATTGCACGGAGCGCGAAGGTTGTTGAGGATGCCTATCTGAAATAAGAAAACCCGGGCTTCTGCCTTTTGGAAGTGAGCCCGGATGGGTTTACTGTCTGATGAGGTTGAGGAATTCGTTCCTCGTTCTCTCGTCACTGAGGAAAATACCTGAAAAGGCCGATGTGGTTGTGACTGCATTGGCCTTTTGTACACCTCTGAGTTGCATACAAGTGTGTGAGGCCTCGATGACAACTGCAACGCCGAGCGGTTTGAGTGTGTCCTGGATGCAGTCCCTGATCTGCATTGTCAGCCTTTCCTGGACCTGAAGCCTTCTTGCGAAGGTTTCCACCACACGGGCTATTTTGCTCAGTCCCGTGATGACTCCGTCAGGGATGTAGGCCACGTGAGCCTTCCCTATGAACGGCATAACGTGGTGCTCGCAGGTAGAGTAGAGGTCAATGTCCTTGACAATAACCATCTGGCTGTAGTCCTCGTTGAACATAGCGCTGCGAAGAATCTCCGCCCCGTCCTCCGAATATCCCTTCGTCAGAAACTGGAGTGCCTTTGCAACCCTCTCCGGAGTCTTTACAAGTCCCTCTCTCTCAGGGTCTTCCCCGAGAAGCCTAAGAATCTCCCTATAGTGGCGCGCAATTTCATCGGTGACTGCCGTCTCGTATATTTCCTCTTTAATGTAGCTCATCTCTGTTTCTGGTATGAATGTTGTTCGACGCTTCGGGCTGCAAAAATAGTAAAAAGAATTCATCTTATCGTTTTTTTGTTTTATATTTGCGCCCCATTATTCAAAGCAAAATCTGAAGTTTTGCTAAGTAAATGAATATTAACAAATTAAAATAACATAATTATGTATTGGACACTTGAACTTGCTTACAGATTGGAAGATGCTCCGTGGCCTGCAACCAAAGATGAACTGATTGACTATGCCAATCGTTCCGGAGCCCCCCTCGAAGTAGTTGAGAACCTGGAAGAGCTTGAGGACGACGGAGAAATCTACGAAAGCATAGAGGACATCTGGCCGGACTATCCAACCAAGGATGATTTCTTCTTTAACGAAGAGGAATATTAGAAGACAACTTTCTGATTAGCAGATAGAAACACTTACCAAGGGCGATTCTTCGGAGTCGCCCTTGGTGCGTTTTGACCGCAGTCACCCCATTATGCCAGCCTAGAACAGGTAGCCGAGATTTATGTAAAAGGCTCCACCGCCATCCTGCATATAGTATGGACTGGTTTTCCTGTAGAAACGGCTAGTCGGCAGCCCGTACTCAAAAGCAACGATGAAGTTGGTGTTCATAATGAAGCGGAGACCCAGACCGAAGGTCGTGTGTGGTATCTCCCTAAGCGAATAAACCTTGCCGTTTACACCGCAATCTATTTCCTTGTAATGTTTCTGCTGTGTCCTGGCAGACATATCACTGTAACGACTCTCCATATATGCTTTGTAGAGAGCGAACTTGCCGGCATCTGAAGCATCTCCCTTGTAGGACATATCACGGCCCCTTGTCACCATCGAACCGTCTGTAAAAGCAGTGAGGGAGAATGCGATATTCTGTTTCCACAGCTTGAAGTCCACGAATTTGTAACGGAACTCTGCCGTCCAGAGCATCTGGTCAAGACCGACAACACGGGTCCTCATCACTCCTCTGGTTGTACGGTAACTGCCAAAGCCTTCATTGTCGGTTTCGTTGCCGAGCATTGTATTGAACGGCAGGGCATAGTAAGGAGCATTTTTCCCGAAGGTTCCCTCGTAATTGACGCGATAGGCAAAAGTCAGTATGTCGTTCTTTATGACAGGAACATAATGGCGGAAAGTAAAGGCATATTTGTAGTATGAATTGCTGGAACCCAGCCATTTCGGAGCAAGAATCACGTGAGCTTCGGCCCATATTCCCCTGCTTGGAGCACCTTCGTTGTTTCTGGTGTCATACATAAGCCCGAGCCTTATGCTGCTGTCGAACATATTAGGCTTCCCTTTGGCGTCGTAAATCTCCTTCAAGTCGATAAGCCCCCAATCCTTATAGAGTTCATAGAGAGTGGGAACGTAGTCTCTCGTGTCTGTCTCACCCCTCATCTCTGCCTGCTTTGCATTGGCAAAGGAATCTGGACCGGAAGGGAAGGTGTCATACCAGTTTTTCTTTTTGTTTATGCTTGTACGGTCAATCTTGTCCTGATTGTACCAGCGGAAATGGTATCCGGCTTCCCAATATAAATTCTCCGTAATATGGCCGATGAAGTCTGTCTTGGCATAGAGAGTCGAATTGTTGAAACGGTAAAAAGGATTGTATCGGTACTTGAGCGGGTCCGGTACTGCCTGGCCTTTATTTATGGCCTTGCTGTTGTTTGATTCGGCCATCCTCTCATAGTCATAATATGACTGGAAACCATTGAAACCGTAGAAGTCAAAAGCCTTGTCTATATTGTAAGATATTGCAGTTGACCATCTTACTCCGGGAATAAGGTGTTTGTTGTCGTGCTGGATCTGAAAGAGCATCGAGCCCTTGGTGAAATATGACGCCTCGAAATACCAACGGTTGAAATAGTTCGGATAGGTTGACCCGTCTCCATAATAGTAAAGATTGAGAATGGCACCGAGTTGGAAACCTTTGTCTGCATCATAGGCAATGGCCGGAAGGGGTCCGAAGTTCATGCCTGTCTTTATTATCTGCCCTTGCTCATTGTAGATTGGTTCCTTCTTTGCTTTTTTCTCTTTTGCTTCGGTTGTACCTGCAAATATGAAAAGAAATAGGGTTGCAATGAAAATATGTACCATATTGAAGGAACGATAATAGGCTAATTTCAGATGAGACAAATAATCTTTCATATTCACCAAAAGTATGAAATATATTCGATATACACAACAACAAATTGTAAATTGTGAAACTCGGGCAAAAGAGCTAACTTTGGAATTTGTTTGAAAATTGAGTCGGAAAATATGAGAAAGAAATCAAAAATCAGAATCGCTCTGTATGTTCTTCTTGGTGTTTTGGCCTTGATTGTGATGGTATTAGGCTTCGCCTGCCGATATATGCTTGATTTTTCACTGAAATCGGATCTGAACAGAAAAGACCTCGACAGCACGGTAAACGTACTTTACAGCCGTTTCCCGGATATGAAGCCTTGGCTTGACAGTGTTAAAACGACAGGGACTCTGAGGGACACCTTCGTGGTAATGCCCAGTGGTGAACATCACCATGCATATTATTTGAGGACTGCAAATGCCTGCGGCAGGACAGCCGTTATGGTTCACGGATACAAGGATGCGGCTGTCAAGTTTTTCTATTTTATGAGGATGTACAACCGGGACCTTGGTTACAACGTGCTGATGCCTGACCTTCACGGACACGGACTCAGTGAGGGAGACGATATACAGATGGGGTGGAAGGATGCTGATGACCTCCTCTTCTGGACATCAGTTGCAGAGCAACTTTTCCGCTGCGAGAATCATCCGAGCAGGGTAATTGTTCACGGAGTCTCAATGGGAGCGGCCACAACTATGGTTCTTTCCGGCAAGGACAATGTCCCGGAGTATGTCAGGGGATATATCGAAGACTGTGGATATACAAGCGTGTGGGATGAGTTCTCGCTGATGCTCAAGGAAATGTTCGGTCTTCCTTCATTCCCTCTTATGCATTGTACAAGTGCTTTGTGCAGAATGAAATACGGATGGGATTTCAAAGAAGCGTCCCCTCTTGAATCAATCAGGCGATGCACGCGGCCTATGCTGATGATTCACGGTGACCGGGACACTTTCGTTCCATTCAGTATGTTCCAGCCCCTGGTTGATGCAAAGCCTGAACCCAAGATGACTTGGGTGGCACCGGGTTCAGAGCATGCAAGGTCATATCAGGATTATCCGGAAGAATACACGGCCCTTGTAGAATCCTTCCTCAAGAGCCTGTAATTTTCAATCTTACCCCCTGACGCCAGCGATGGCCCGGAAGTTCTTATTGTGCTTGACCTTCGATTGCCTTTGAGAGCAACTTTTCCAGTTCTTGCCGTGGCATTGTCCCGTCAAGGCTGATGAACACCACTTCGTCGCTTTCCACGGCGAGCATCACGAAACCTTCCACGATGTTTTCATTTCCGGATGTGTAGATTCTTACGGTCTCATCATCCGACCTGGTTTCCATCATCAGTTCATATTTCTTTGACCCGACGAATTTCTCCACGTCCGACAGAAGCGCATCAGCGATGCTTTTGTTCTCGGCTTCAATGATATATAAACCATTGAGGGTCTGTATGATGCCGGCAAGATTGATGTCGGTGTCCTCGATTTCCAGGTCAGGCAGCTTTCCTATCATCCTGAACATGGACGGCGAGATGTACACCGCGCTGACACCTTTGTTCCCTGAATATTTCTTGTATATGCTTTCGCCGCTTTGGGCGAAGGAAGTGATGGTTGCGAGCACCGTGAATATGGCACATAAAACTGTTTTTTTCATATCCTTTCTAATGTTTTTTCGTATATAACTTTATATATGTCTTGATATTGTTTTACTTTTGTCTCAATATTTCTGTGGTCTTGTCGAAAATCATTTTCCCCTCAGAGGCAAGGCCGAGCCCCGGTGACATTTTTTCTGAGATATATGCAAATGTCTTTTCGACTTCTGCGTAGGCCTGTACCGGGTCGTCAAAGGTGTCGGCAGGATGATTCCCGTGATAGAGGAATACTCCTGCTGCCGTCAGTGAGGCTGCCACTGCAATGCCTGCTGCCGCTGATGCAAACCGGATCGGTCTGCGGGATTTTTCGCGCACGGAAGAGGCAAGAAGCAGATTCTCAATGTCTTTTCCAAGGTTCTCCGGGGCATCGGGAGCCTGGGACAATGCAAGTCTTTCAAGTTCTTCGGCGGTCAGATTCTCTATTTCATCTATCCTTTTCATATTCTCTCAATGTTTTGCGGGCTTTGGAGAGGAGTACCCTCAGCATTATGCCGTTTGTTCCTGTCTTTTTTTCAATCTCTTTGTAGTCAAGTCCTTCAACTGTCTTCAGAAGCAGGACCTCGCGTTGTCGCTCCGGAAGGGACTTCACGGCTTCAAGCACATTTGCCAGCCTTTCCCTTGCCAGAATCCTGTCTGCCTGCTCCATTCCGTCATCCCTTTCGGGGAGAATCTCCGGAAGAGTCTGCCTGGATCTGCGCCGGATTGTGTCTATGCAGCTGTTTTTCAGCAGGGTAATGCAGTACGCCTTCGGGTTTGAGACATCGTCCAGCACTTCGCGCCTGCTCCACAATTTCAGGTACAGTTCCTGGACTGCATCCCTGGCGTCCGCCTCGGACTCAAGAATGTAGAAAGCCACTTTGTACAGAATGTCGTTCAGCGGCAGGAATTTTTCCCTGAAGGATTCAGTTCTCATTTGCAAGCAGATTGCCGATTGTGGATGCTTCGTATTTGCCATCAAAGAGGATGAGGCTGCAATCGGAAGGACTGTACATCACGATGTCGCTGACAGTACCTTTTTTGTCGTCGAAGATTCCGTAAATTGTCACGGTTTCGTCATCGTCCTTGATCTCAATGATGATTTCGTGTCTGGCCAAGGCTTGTGAAATGCTTGTGGAATATTTCACCCTGTCGGCTTGGAAACAATCCGAGTAATCCGCGATTGTCATCTTCTTCGTGTCTTTCATCAGGGCGAGGATGGCCTTGTCCTCTTCATCGTCGCCTTCTTCTTCCAGGGCGATTCTGAAAATGGACATTCCGAGTCGTCCCAGTCTTACCACGTCTGCGTCCTTGTTCTGTTTAATCGTCTCGATTACTTTGTCGAGTTCCAGCTCTGCTGCCTTGTCTTTTACTGCTCCGCAGCACAGCCACGCGGCTGTCAGAGTTATAGCTATTAAAAGAATCCGTTTCATTTTTCAAAAAATATAAATTGGTTTGATCATTCGTGTTGCGTCCCGGCCGGAACAGCGCTCCGAACAATAGACGGACAACACAGGAATCTGTTAATGAAAATCTGAGAAAATTTGGTAATTGTGTCATACCTTCCCCTCCGGCAGAATTCCGTGGTAACCCTCCGAAGAAATCCAGACGAAGAAAGCAAGACAGGAAGTCATCAGGTATTTCCATACCCTGACGCCCAATTCCATATGAATCTGACCCACAAAATCTTTTTCGTGAAATTCATTCGGCACAGTCAAAGGCCATAGAATGCCGTCTATAGCCATCCCGCGTGGCGAGTGAGGAAAAATATACCGCATTGGACACATAGAATTCCACTACATAGGCTTCTATGCAAGGTTCCTGTGCCGAATGAATTTCACGAGAGATTATATTTTACAATTTTGCAACTTCAACGCTGCACTTCCTCCAGCGAGGAAGCCGGTCGAAAATGCAGTCTGGAGATTGTAGCCTCCGGTGTCGGCATCAAGGTCGAGGATTTCTCCGGCGAAGTACAATCCGGGCACCTTTTTGCTCTCGAGTGTCTTTGCAACCAGCTCGGAGGCGGACACTCCGCCAGCCGTGACAACGCATCTCTCATAGCCGACATAGCCCTCAATAGGCATTCTCCAGTCCTTCAGCCTTTTGGAAAGTTTGCGGAAGTCCGTTTCCGGATTCTGTCTGAGGAACACCCTCACAAGTTCCTGCGGGAGCAATTTTCCGAGCAGTACCTTGACAAGGTCCTCCCGGCTTTTCCCCTTGCTCCTGCGGTCTTCGGAAATCTCTTTCCAGAGGGACTTGATTCTTGCTTCAAGCTCTTCAGCCAGGACTGCCGGTTTGAGGTCCAGCGAGACGGTAACCTTCGAACCGTTCATCAGGGCACGCACACAACGCCTGCTTACTTTGAATCCGATTGGCCCCTCAATCCCCCCGTCCGTGAAATCAAGATCCCCGAATTCCTCCTGCACAATGTTCCCGTCCATAATCACAGTCAGGCCGACATTCTTCAACTGTATTCCGGCAAGTGCCTCCCCGGTTTCGCTCAGAGGGATGGACCTGTCAATGTGACCCTTGAGCAATCCTTTGATTTTAACCTGGTTGCCTGTTTTGTAGCCCTCCGGAACAATCGCTGTGAGGGAAGGGAAGAGGGGAGTGACCTCCATTCCAAACGCCTCAGCCCAGTTGTAACCGTCTCCGGTAGAACCTGTTCCGGGGTATGAAAGCCCGCCTGTCGCGATGATCAGGGCGCGGCAGTTGTATGAGTTCCCGTCGGTACATTCAATGATGAAATCTCCGCTTTTTTCCGTGATGTCGCTGCTTCCAGAGTCGTCGCCAGAACGACAGCCAGAGTCGCCGCCAGATCCACTTCCAGAGTCGCCGCCAGAGAAGTAAATCCCCCGGACCTCCTTCCCACAAAGAATCCGCGCGCCCGCCCTTGTGGCAGCCCTGACAAGGGTGTCAACCACATCGGACGAACGGTGTGATGCAGGAAATGCCCTGTCGCCCCTCTCCACAACGGTTTCCAACCCGTTTCTGTTGAGAAAATTCTCAAGGGCAGCCGGCGTCAGATTGTAGAAGGACGGCTTCAGGAGATTCGGTTTGGGGTGGACGTGGCCGGAGAACTCGTTCCAGTCTTTCATATTGGTGAAATTGCAGCGCCCCTTGCCGGTAATCATTATTTTCCGGCCGGGCCTCGGCATTTTCTCAAGGACGGTCACGGAGGTGCCTCCGGAGGCTGCTGAGATTTTTTCCGCCGCACCCACGGCAGCCATCAGACCTGCAGCTCCGGCTCCGATGATTATTATATCTGAAAAAAACATAACACTTCCCAACTTTGCACTAAGGAATATTCAAAATACAACCTGCACCATCTTCCTGAGGAATCTTCGAAAATTCTGATGAAAAATTTTGTCGCGAATATAGAAAAAATAACTATCTTTGCAGTCCCTTTGGGAAAAATCTTGTCAGAAAGACGGAAACACCTGCGTAAGCAGGCCCTGAAGGAGTTTCAAAGCCAGTTTAGCTTAGTTGGTAGAGCATCGCATTCGTAACGCGAAGGTCGTGGGTTCGACTCCCATAGCTGGCTCCCAAGATTTTTTCAGAACAGAATTGCCCGGCATCCCCGGGCAATTTTCGAAAATCAACACTTATTCAGATGAATCAGAAACACCGCTACCTTCTACTGGACGGTCTGAGAGGAGTTGCTGCCCTGATGGTTGTCTGCTTCCATTTCTTTGAAGCCTTCGCCACAAGCCCGGCAGACCAGAAATTCAATCACGGGTACCTCGCAGTGGATTTCTTCTTCGTACTTTCCGGATTCGTGATGGGATATGCCTACGATGACCGCTGGAAATCAATGTCCGTCAAGGACTTCTTCCGGCGCCGTCTGGTCCGTCTCCATCCGATGCTCATCCTGGGAGTCCTCCTGGGCACCGTCTCATTCCTGATTCAGGGCAGTGTCCGCTGGGACGGGACGGCAGTGCCCGCGACAATGATTCTTGTGGCAGTGATTCTTAACCTGCTTATGCTCCCGGTGATTCCCGGAACAGCAGCCGATGTCAGGGGCAACGGGGAGATGTTTCCTCTGAACGGCCCTGCCTGGTCCCTCTTTTTCGAATACATAGGCAACATAATGTACGCTCTTTGCCTCCGCCGTCTTTCGACTAAATGGCTCACTGCCTTCACAGTGCTCTGCGGAGTGTCCCTTGCAGCGTTCACCCTAGCCAACGGCTCCGGATTCTGGAACATAGGCGTGGGCTGGACTCTTGCCGGACACAATTTCATCGGAGGCTTTCTCCGGATGTCCTTCTCATTCTCTGCCGGTCTTCTGCTCTCCCGCAACTGCCGGACAATAAAAGTCAAGGGCGCATTTCTGATTTGCGCACTCATGATAGTCTCCCTTCTTTCGGTACCGTATCTCGGAACAGAGACGATGCCTTGGATCAACGGTATATTTGACCTTGTGTGCATCCTCGGTGTGTTCCCGGCCCTGGTACTGCTTGGAGCCGGAGGCTCCGCAGAAGGAAATATATCTTCGAAAATATGTTCTTTTGTCGGGGAGATCTCATATCCCTTATATATAATACATTATCCTTTTATGTACCTGTTCTATGCCTACGTCTGGAAAAACGGCCTGGCCTTCCGTGACGTCTGGTACATAGCCCTCGGGATTTTCATCATCTGCATACTCACGGCATGGGCGGCATCCCGTCTCTACGACCGTCCTGTACGCCGCTATCTCAGCCGTCGCTAATTCTTAAGGTAATATGTAACCGAAGAGACGACCCTGACTTTCTTGATGTAAGGGGTGTTGCTGTCGCGATTCTCGATTGTGAAGGTCCCCTGGCTTGCAGTCTTGATCTTTCCGAGCCTGCTGTCAGAGTCCTTCGCGAATTTCTGAGCGGCCTCGCGGGCATTCCTTGTCGCCTCCTCAATCATCTCCGGCTTGATTTCGTTCAGACCTTCATACTTGAACTCCACCTGATTCTCCCAGGTGTTTCCGCTTGTGACAACACCTTTTTTCAGGAGTTCAGGCTGCCTTTCCATCAGTTTCAGAATCTGGTCAACCTTTCCGGTGCAGACAGTCACCACGTTCGATGCGATGTAGCGGTAGGTCCTGTCGTTGTCCCCATACTCATTGGCATACTTGTCGGAAATCACAGGAACCGAGACCGTTATCTCCTCTGCCGGAATACCTCCTGAAACAAGGAAGTCCACAATTGCGGAATTGTTCTGGTCAATCTGCCCGTAAATGGACTGGATGTCATTGCCCATCACCTTGTAGCACACCGGCCAGATGACCTTGTCCGCCTTCACCTCCTTTTCGCAAAGTCCTTTCACATTGACAGTCCGGTCATAGGAGCGGAATTCGCTCACAGCCTTCGGCAGCATCGCTCCGAGTACGATCAGGCCGACCATTATCGCCAGACCGCTGTAGAATTTTCCCTTGTCCATAGAATGATATTTTTTTTGAAATGAATGTTTCAAAATTCAAAACCACGCCAATGTATTCACAAATCATACCAGGTTGTTTTTTGAAGATTCCTAAGTGCTGATTATGCTGAAATTGTCCGGATAATCTCTCTTGGAATCTTGCGGGGATGTGGAAGATGAATCTTTTTCCTATATTTGCAGGGCTGTTCAAAAAAGACGCGATAATTACATAATTGACACGATATGAGAAACCAATCCATTATTTACATTTTTGCAGCTGCACTAGCTCTCTCGTGTACCGGAAACGGCGGCAACGTGTTTGTCGAGGCGGCGGATCCCGTTGAAGTAAGACAGATTGATTCCACTCTGTGGGATGCCGCTCCGGACGGGTTACAGGCAATGTGGGTAAGTTCTGACTATGCCTATTCTCGCAGTGCCTATCCTGTGACCGATTCTCCTGATGTGCTGAGACTTACTGCCTGGAAAGGGGAGAGGGTCAGCGGAGAGTTCCTGCTGTGGAGCCGTGAGGGAGTCAGAAATGTCCGCTGCCTGGCCGGAGTTCTTGAGTCAGAGGACGGGGCGAGGATTGACAACGGGGCTTTCTGCCGTTTTGTCCGTTACACGCTTGCTGATGCGCCTGCCCCAGAGTGCAAGTGCAACAGAAAGGAAGGACATCCGGCGGTCCTGGTTCCGGATCTGCTTGACGATGTGACTTCGCTTGACATAGAGGGCCGGACAGTCCGTCCGGTGTGGTTCTCCCTGGATGTGCCCGCTGATGCGGCTGCCGGAAAATATACCGCTGAAGTCGTTGTGAAAGCCGGATGCAGGAAGGTAGGAAAACTTCCTGTGGAACTGACCGTTGTTGACAGGGTCCTCCCTCCGGTTTGTGACTGGACTTACCATCTGGACCTCTGGCAGCATCCTTCGGCGGTGGCACGTGCAAGGGGAGTGGACGAGTGGAGTGATGAGCATTTCGCAGCCCTGCGCGAGGAAATGACTCCTCTGGCCGAGGCAGGACAGAAGGTCATCACCTGCACTCTGAACCGTGACCCGTGGAATCATCAATGCTATGATGCTTACGGAGATATGATTCGCTGGACAAAGCACTCCGACGGAACCTGGAGCTATGACTATGAGGTCTTTGACCGCTGGGTTTCCCTGATGATGTCCTTGGGAATCAACAAGATGATAAACTGCTATTCTATGGTGCCGTGGAACTGCCTTCTGGACTACTTCGATGAGGCTTCCTCTCAGACCGTGACTGTGAAGGCTGACCCGGGTACAGCTGAATTTGAACAGATGTGGAAGCCTTTCCTAGTGGATTTCAAAGGACATCTTCAGGAGAAGGGCTGGCTGGAAATCACCAACATCGCAATGGATGAAAGGTCGCCTGAGCAGATGGATGCAGCAGTCCGCGTTCTTGCAGAATGTGCGCCGGAAATGGGCTTTGCAATAGCGGACAATCACGCTTCCTACCGCAAATATACTATGATGAGGGATGTCTGCGTTGCAATGAGGCATCCTATGGATCAGGAAGACATCGTTATGAGGAAGGAACAGGGATTCAATTCCACCTTCTATGTCTGCTGCAGCACTCATTATCCGAACACCTTCACTTTCTCGCAGCCTTACGAATCGGAACTTCTCATCTACTACGGAGAGGCTGTCGGATATGACGGTATGCTGAGGTGGGCCTACAATTCCTGGCCTGCAGATCCGGCTTACGATTCAAGGTTCGGGTCCTTTGCATCCGGAGACACCTATTTCACCTATCCGGGAGCACGCTCGTCAGTAAGATTCGAAAAACTCAGGGACGGAATCGAGAATGCCGAGAAAATCAGGACATTGAGGGCTGTCGGAGATGAGTCCACCCTCAAGGACCTTGACGCAATCCTCACTCCGTTCACGACCGGAGACACTGCCGACGAGTCCTGTCACTGGGCCCGTACCGTCGCTCTTGCTACCGACGCTCTCAACAGGTTGTAGGAATCTTCAATCAGCTGAGACCTTCTATGAGTCCCCCAATCACGTCAATTCGAAGTGCTTGCGGACTGGCAGGAAGCCCGGGCATACGGATGATGTCCCCGGCGATGGCTACAATCATCTCTGAGCCGGCATTGATGACGATGTCCCTGATCTCGAAATTGAATCCTTCCGGAGCGCCGTACTCTTTTGGATCCTGTGAGAAAGAGTACTGTGTCTTGGCGATGCAGACAGGGAAGTGGCCGTAGCCACTTTGGGTTGCTGCTTTCAGTTTGCGCAGGGCTGTTGCAGAGAAACTCACGGAAGCTGCCCCGTAGATTCCTTTGGCTACTTTGGTTATCTTGTCTGTCAGGCTGTCACCGTCCTCGTATGTAAAGCGGAGTTCTGCAGATGGATTTTCGTCAATTGTCCTGACTGCCAGACTGGCAAGCTCCCGTGCTCCCTCTCCGCCTTCCATGAAGGCATTGTTCAGGGCAAAAGGTACATTGATGGATTCACAGTATTCCCTGACTATGTCCAACTCGTCCCGGGTGTCGGATGCGAACTTGTTCAGGCAGACGATGACGCTCTGGCCGAAGCTCCTGATGTTGCGGATGTGCCTGCCAAGATTCGCAAGTCCTTTACGGACACCTTCTGCATCCGGCTCCTTGATTTTGTCCACGGGAGTCCCGCCGTGCATCTTCAGACCGTTCAGCGTTGCAACGAGCACGGTCAGATCCGGTTTCAGCCCGCTTTTGCGGCATTTCACATTGTAGAATTTTTCTGCTCCCAGGTCCGCACCGAAGCCCGCCTCGGTAATGACATAGTCCCCGAAGGTCATTGCCGTCTTTGTGGCAATTACGGTGTTGCATCCGTGTGCAATGTTGGCGAAAGGACCACCGTGAACAAATGCCGGGGTCCCCTCGGTCGTCTGCACGAGGTTCGGCTTGATGGCATCCAGAAGAAGGGAAACGATGGCCCCTGTCACCCCAAGGTCATTCACAGTGAAAGGGGTGTCGTCAAAACGATAGCCCAGGAGGATATTCCCGATTCTTCTGCGGAGGTCGTCCAGATTCTCTGACAGACAGAGGATTGCCATTATCTCCGAAGCCGGGGTAATGTCAAAGCCGGATTCCTGTGTAAGGCCGTTTGTGCGAGGCCCCAGTCCTGTCACTATGCTTCTCAAGGACCTGTCGTTCACGTCAAGTACACGCTTCCAGAGCACTTCCTTGAGGGCAAATCCCTCTGACTGATGCTGGTAGAGGTAATTGTCCAGAAGTGCCGCAATCATATTGTGAGCAGAAGTGACCGCGTGGAAATCCCCGGTGAAATGCAGGTTGATCTTCTCCATCGGAAGCACCTGTGCATATCCTCCTCCGGCAGCGCCTCCCTTCATCCCGAAACAAGGTCCGAGGGAAGGCTCCCTCAATGCCACAACCGCTTTTTTCCCTATTTTGTTGAGTCCGAGTGCAAGACCCACCGAGACAGTAGTTTTGCCGATTCCGGCCTTGGTCGCAGTGATTGCCGTCACGAGAATGAGTTTGCTGCGTTTAACTCTGGCAGGGTCGATCAGATTCTCCGGAATCTTTGCCATATATTTACCGTAAGGTTCCAGAATCTCTTCCGGAATATTGAGGTCCTGTGCAACTTCATTGATTCGGCGCATCTGGATGCTCCGCGCGATTTCTATGTCCGGCTTCATATTTCTTTATATTTATATAATATTCAATATATTATAATACTTTATATAAACTATATATTTATATTTCTTATTTCTTATAGTACTTCGGCCATAAGGACGAGAGCCGGCTGTGCATTTCTACCTCCTTGCGGTTGTCGGCCGGTTCATAGAATACCTCGCCGGCGAGGGCAGATGGCATAAATTCCAGGTCTGCCCAATGTCCCGGATAATCGTGGGCATACTTGTATCCGTCGGCATAGCCGAGCTCTTCCATAAGTTTGGTAGGGGCATTCCTCAGGTAGAGGGGAACCGGCTCCACAGGAGTCTGCTTTGCCCGTTCAATTGCCTTGTTGATTGCAGCGTAGGCTGAATTGCTCTTTGGTGAGGAAGCAAGGTAGATTGTGGCTTCGGCAAGGGGAATCCGTGCCTCCGGCATACCTATGCTGTGCACAATCCTGAAACAGGAATCCGCAAGCAGAAGAGCGTTGGGATTGGCAAGGCCGATGTCTTCGGCTGCCAGGATGCATAGTCTCCGGGCAATGAAAAGCGGGTCCTCACCCCCGTTGAGCATCCTTGCAAGGTAGTACACGGCCGCATTGGGGTCGGAACCGCGCACGCTTTTGATGAAGGCGGAGATGATGTCATAGTGCATTTCCCCGTCCTTGTCATAGACGGCCACATTTTCCTGAAGGCAGGCAGTCACCGTCTTGTTGTCAATCACGGCGGTTTCCCCGGAACCGAATGTTCCGATGACCATCTCGAGGATATTCAGGAGCTTTCTTGCATCCCCTCCGCTGTACCTGAGGATGGCATCATCTTCCCTGATTTCGATTTTCCGGTTCCTGAGAACCTCGTCAGTGGTTGTGGCCCGCTTCAGGAGGGATTCAAGGTCATCCTTGTCAAGCGGCTTGAGGACAAAGACCTGGCATCTTGACAAAAGTGGAGTGATTACCTCAAATGAAGGGTTCTCCGTGGTCGCTCCGATGAGAACTACCGTCCCGTCCTCCACGGCCCCGAGCAGGGCATCCTGCTGCGATTTGCTGAAGCGGTGTATTTCGTCGATGAAGAGTATGGGGGACTGCCCGCCGGAAAACAGATTGCTGCCTTTTGCCCTCTCAATGACCTCGCGTACTTCCTTCACCCCGGCGCTGACTGCCGACAGGGTGTGGAATTCCCTCTTCAGAGATTTGGCAACGATTCTTGCAAGAGTGGTTTTTCCAACTCCGGGAGGCCCCCACAAAATGAAGGAACTCAGATTCCCGGTGCTGAGCATATTCCTCAGTACGCATCCCTCACCGATGAGGTGCTTCTGCCCGACATAATCGTCAAGACTCTGCGGTCTCATCCTCTCCGGAAGGGGAGGAAGCATCCTGTTAAAGTTCCCGTCCATACACTCTTCTTCGTTTGTGCTGCTCGTACTCGAAGCCGTCCCACATTCCCTGCACCTTCAGATTGGTCTCCAGTTCGGCATTGCTTTCGGCGTACTTGAACCCGAGTCTGCTCACCCTGGTGAAAAGGTCTGCGAAAAGCATTGAATTGACTCCTTTGTTCTGGTACTCGGGTTTGACCGCCACAAGGAGAAGGTCCATCGTGTCGTCCCGCTTGAAATACATACTTCTGAGGATGTGGAACCATCCGAACGGGAACAGCTTGCCTCCGCTCTTTTGAAGAGCTTTGGACATCGATGGCATTGTCACTCCTGCCGCCACCAGTTCACCAGCTTCATTCTCGATGAAGGAAACCATCTCAAGGTCAACCACCTGCAGCCAGGTCCTGACATACTGGTCGATTTGCCTGTCTGACAACTTCGAGAAACCGTACAGGACACAGTAGGTCTCGTTGATGAGATGGAAGAATTTGTGTCCGAGTTTCTCTTCCTTTATTGCCTTGTGAGTCACCTTCTTGTAGTGAAGGTTGTTCTTTGTCCTGACAATCTCCGCAATCCTCGTGAGTCTTTCCGGAAGGACTTCCGGAATCTTGATTCTGAACTCCAGCCAGTCAATTACTTTTCTCAGTCCGATTGCCTCCAGATGTTCCTTGTAGTAGGGATAATGGTAGCGGCAGACCATCGTTGAAAGTCTGTCAAATCCCTCCACAAGCAGTCCCTCCGGGTCGAAATCGGTGAATCCGAGCGGTCCTGCAATTTCCTCCATGCCTCTTTCCCGTCCCCACTCGGCAACCGTCTCCACAAGGGCCTCTGAAACCCTCCTGTCGTCAATGAAATCAATCCATCCGTAGCGGACCTCCTTCTTGCCCCAGGTCTCATTCGCCTTCCTGTTTATGATGGCGGCGACCCTTCCTACAACCTTTCCGTCCTCATTCTCAGCAAGAAAGCACTCACAGTCGCAGAATTCGAACGCTGCGTTCTTCCTGCGGTCGAATGTTGCGGTTTCGTCAGTCCTGAGCGCGGGAGCATAGTAAGGACATCCCTTGTACAATGCATCAGGAAATGCAATGAATCTTTTTAAGTCTCTTTTCGACTGTACGGGTTTGATAGTCGGTTTCATATATTGGGGGTTAGGTTCTTCGGGAATTTTCAAAGTTCCCGGGTTCAGTACAACTCGGCAAAGATAAACAAAAAGTCATATATGGTTATAAGAAAAATTGCTAAATTCGCGGCTTGAAAAATGGAATGAAAGATATGACAGGGAAGAAGACCAAGATTATTTGCACAATTTCTGACATAAATTGTGAGGTGGATTTTATCCGCCAGTTGTTTGAAAGTGGTATGAACGTCGCGAGAATCAATTCCGCGCACGCTTCCATAGAAGGAGCCCAAAGGGTTGTTGACAACATCAGGGCGGTCTCGGACAAGATTGCCATCCTGGTTGACACCAAGGGACCGGAGGTCCGTTTGACGGCGATGGAATCTTCAGTCGGCTTTGTGGCACGTCCCGGTTCGGAAATCATCATCGAGAACGGCCCTGACCTTCTTTGTTCGGCACATGTGCTGCGCACGACCTGCCCCACCTTCGTTGAGGATGTCCCCGCAGGTTCTCACGTTCTGATTGACGACGGTGCCATAGACCTTCTGGTGGAGGAGAAGACCGAAGGAAGGCTGTTGTGCAGGGCACTGAACGGCGGAGTCATCAAAGGGAAGAAGAGCGTGAATGTGCCGAATGTTCACATCTCCCTTCCGGCCCTGACTGAAAAAGACCGGAAATTCCTCGATTGGGCAATCAGCGCGGACATTGACTTCATCGCGCACTCATTTGTGAGAAGCAAAGAGGATCTGATTGAGATTCAAGAGATTCTGAATGCCGGGAAAAGCCACATCAAGATCATTTCGAAAATCGAGAACCAGCAGGGCATTGACAATCTCGATGAAATCCTCACCTACTGCTATGGAGTGATGGTTGCAAGGGGAGACCTCGGAGTGGAAATACCCGCCGAGAAGATTCCTCTTGTCCAGAAGCACATCATCCAGAAATGCCGTACCCGCAAGAAACCGGTGATTATCGCCACCCAGATGCTCCACAGCATGATTGAGAATCCGAGACCTACCAGGGCCGAGGTGACTGATGTGGCCAATGCCATCTTCCAGAGGACCGATGCGATAATGCTCAGCGGGGAGACAGCGAGCGGGAAGTACCCTGTGGAAGCCGTAAGGACGATGTGCCGCATCGCGAAGGAGGCGGAAAGTTCAGTTGACACATCCCTTGACCTGAACCTTGAGAAGGTGACCAAGCCGATTGCAGCTGTACTTGCCCGCTCGATTGTCGCAGCTACAACTGAAATCCCACTGAAGGCGATCATCTTCGATACCTGGACGGGTCGCACCGGACGTTACCTTGCCGAGTTCAGACCTAAGGTCCCTATTTATGCAATGTGCTACAATTCCTACACAATGAGGGAGTTGAATCTTACTTACGACATCTATGCCTACAAGTTTGACGTGCAGAAGAGCAAAGAGGATATGGTAGAGAAGTCAATCAGCATCCTTCTTGAAGATGGACGCATTCAAAAAGGTGACCTTGTGGGATTCATCGGAGGAAGCTTCAACGATGAACTCGGGGCAACCTACATGGAGTTCAAGTATGTCTGACAAATCCCGGAGGACAGGTAATGCGAATCCTGCGCGGAGCAATCACGGTCTTGGCTGCGGCGATACTTTTCGTCGCGGACATTTCTGCGCGCCCACGCACCGCAACATCCGGCAATCCGGATTCCGATACCGCAGATAACTGCACAACTGATTCCGGCACAGCGGATTCGCAATCTGCCGGTCCACGCACAGCCGGTGCCGTTTTTTCCTTTTACCGTACCGGAATCGAGTACGGCCACACATTGAAGGGGAAGGCTTTCTGGAACATCGGAATCGGGGTGGAGTACGGCAGTTCGGTCTTCTACAGGAACCTGACCCCGGGCGTTAGCCTGGATTTCGTGTACAACTATATCCTCAGGAACTGGAAGTCCGCGGCGGGGGAGGCAGTCTTATATGCCGGACCCGGGCTGAAGGTCGGGTATGGCAGTGACGGAAAGGAAAATGCTGGCCTGATTCTGGGACTCATCGGAAATCTCGGTTTCGATTTCAGGTTCCAGCTCCCTGTGACAATCTCAGTTGCAATCAAACCGTCCCTGGGGCTTCATCTCAGGGGAGAGGACAACAATTTCTCCCTCGGACTTTACAGGAACGGGCTTATTCTCGGGCTGACCCCTGAAGTCGGAATAAAATACAGTTTCTGAAGGTTATGAAACGCAGATTGCTCCAAATGGTTCTGACTGTCTGCCTCCTGCTCCCGGGGGGCGAGGCGCTCTCTGCTGTTCGTTTTACCTACGGTGTGGAATGGGGCTTCCTGACGACCTTCAATGTCGCATATCACAGGAATTTCGACTCCGTCTCCGGTTTCCGTGAGAACACCAGGAGTATGGAATGGATGTTCAGGGGAAACGGCGAAGCACTTGCCCATTTCGGTCTGGACCTGGGAAAGCGTTTCAACCTGTCCCTCTATTCAGGTTATTCCGGTTTGATGGATGCCAGGGTTATCCCGTTGTCCTTGAGGGGAACCTGCTTTGTCAGCAGGAATACGGAACTTCCGGGATGGCTTGTCTTTCTTGATTCCGGCTGCAATTTTGGAACAGAAAACGATGAAATCGGAATCTGCGGGAAGATAGGTACGGGTTACCGTCTGCCTCTTTCAAAACGGACCAGACTGGATTTTCTCCTGGCATTCAGAATATCCTACGCCGATGTCCGCTTCTCCGATGAGTACGGTCCCGTTCCGCCCGAAAGAATCAGGAGGAACGACAATTTTGCCTCCTCGATTGCGATTGGAATAAGTCTTGCTTTCTGAGAACAAGTCCGGCAGGATGCACAAGTCTTGGAATAAATGATGAACTTGAGTGAATGAAAATAACAAAAACGAAACGATATGAGTAAATTGACAGAAACAATCCGCTATGTCGGAGTTAACGACACTGCAAAGTCCCTGTTCGAGGGTCTTTGGCCGCTTCCAAAAGGCGTGTCCTACAATTCCTATCTCGTAACCGGAGAAAAGACCGCTTTGATTGACACAGCTGACGCCGCATTCGCAGAGGAGTTCCTTGCCAATGTCAAGGCGGAGGCAGGTGACAGGAAAATTGATTATCTGATTGTGAATCATATGGAACCGGACCATTCCGCCCTGATGGGTCTCATACGTGGGGAATGGCCGGAAATCCGCATAGTAACCTCGGCCAAGGCAGTTCCTATGATTGCCGGTTACCACGGTCTTACTGACAATATCGATGTCGTAAAGGAGGGAGACACCCTTGACCTGGGAGCCGGAGTGGTTCTCCAGTTTTTCATGGCACCGATGGTTCACTGGCCGGAGGTTATGGTGACATATCTTGCTTCGGAAAAGACCCTGTTCTCTGCAGACGCATTCGGTACTTTCGGTGTCGTGGAAGGTCAGGTGAATGCTTGCAGGTTTGCAGATTACCGTGAGGAGATGATCCGTTACTATGCCAACATCGTGGGTAAGTTCGGAGTACCGGTGCAGGCGGCTCTCAAGAAACTGTCTTCTTTGGAAATCAAGAGATTGTGCAGTACTCACGGCCCTGTTTGGGAGGATGAACTCGGTGATGTGGTCGCTCTATACGACCGTCTCAGCAGGTATGAGGGTGAGAAGGGAGTTTGCATCGTCTATGGCTCAATGTATGGCAACACGGAAAAGGCTGCCTTAGCCCTTGCCGCCTCACTCGAAGAAAAGGGAGTCCCTTACGCAATCCACAATCTCTGCACGGAGAATATCTCTTTTGCCCTGATGGATGCATTCAGGTATGATACGATTGCGGCAGGTGCCCCTACCTACAACAACGAAATCTTCCCGAAGGTCTCCCACTTCATCTCCGCCCTTGAAGGAAGGTGCCTCAGGCATCGCAGATTTTTCGCCTTCGGTTCCTACACTTGGGCCGGATCAAGCGTCCGCAAAATGAACGAAAGGGCGCAGAATATGGGGTTCGAACTTGTTTCGGACGGAATCTCCTTCGCTCAGGGCTATTCGCCCGAGAAAGTGGTTTTCCCTGATTTTAAGTAATATATACTGATACCCTCAAGAAACCGGCCCGTTCAGGTCGGTTTCTTTTTATATTCCTTAGGGGTGTATATAAAAACAAATGAGACGCGCCTCTCACGAGGGGCACCTCATACTAACCACATAATTAATAACACTAAAACTAATAACCAATAAGTTGTGATCGTTACTGATGAACTCTCGAACAACTCGGGTGCAAAGGTAGGCATTTTTTTATAATCTGCAAATTTTTTGAAGATTTTTTTTCAAGAAAATCTAAATTCCATCTCCGGCGACATTTGCATAATAGGAAATTCTGCATATATTTGTGCAATCTACATATATTTGTGTAATCATATAAATGAGTAGTAATGAAAAAATTGAAATTTTCCATCATCTTGTTGCCGTTCTTTGTGTTGTCCTGTACGCAAGTGAGTCCTGAAGAAGGTTCCGACAACCAGATCCAAGCTGAGATCTCAGCTTCCCCGGAAAACATTGAATATAATCCTTCAGATGCAAATGCTAATGTCATCGAGGTCGTCTCCTCAGTCAGCTGGACGGCTGAATTATCAGACAGTGATTTGAAAATCAGTAAGTTGTCAGGTTCTTCCGGTACGGAAACCATCAAAATTGTAAGTATCCCTGAAGGGAAGACGGCCACTGTGACTTTCACTACCCGCAAACGAAGTGAATCCGACACCCAGGCAAGTGCAAGAGTGACTGTCACACGCAAGGCAGCCTCGGATAATCCTGACCCGAATCCTGACCCGAATCCTGACCCGAATCCGCAACCGGGGGATGAAACTGTCATCTATTATGAGAATTTTGACAAGGATCCCGTTACAAGTATGTGGATTGATCAGAGCACGGCATTTGCGAATCCTGTCGGAACTGGAGCGGCCAACGTAACATACACCGGCGGAAATGCCGGAGCAAGAAACTCTTACCAGTCATCTGGATATCCCGGGTTTTCCGCACAGGCAGGAATCTATTTCTCCTCAGATAGGGGATGGATGCAGGTCTCGGGAATTTCACTTCCTTCAGACATCAGTACATTCAAACTTACCGCAGGACTTCACAACTACAACGGTGCGGTTGACCCTTCTTCAACATTTTCCGTTGAGGTGCTGAATGAAAGCGGCAAGTCACAAAAACTTACCTACACTGTCCAGAAATATGGCAGCTGGTATCTGGGTACATCGGTGTTCAAGATTGACGGTGCCGTTCCTTCAAGAATCTCAATCAAGGTCTCCGGAATAAAGTCTGCCAGAATGGACGACCTGAAACTCGTGACCACATCAGAGATTCCGACCTGCACAATCTCCTTCGGCTCTGCCTCCACAACTTACTCCTGGGCTGAAATGCCTCAGACCGTCATATCTTCAGCCGATTACAAATACGTGACCCATCGCGACACCACATATACTTCAAAGGAGTCTGTCAGGAATTACTCTGCCTGCTACGACACCAGGAGGCACAACCCGATGTGGGTAGCCTATCCGTGCCACAATATTTACTGGGAAGGGGGCTACACCCGTCCGAATCCTGATCCGTGGAGACCGGATCCTCAGTTCGAGCAGAACGAGCAGTCCATCATCTATGCAACTGACTGGAACAATTGGCCATGGACTGAAAACGGGAACAAGCCGATGGATAACTATTACTATTGGACACCTCTCGGAGTTAACGATAACAACAAGTCTGTGACTGTCGGAAAGGGACATCTGATGCGCTCAGCCGAAAGGGGAGCGGGAGTGACCAATGTCCTGTTCGAACTGAACGAGCAGACTTTCTATCCTACCAACATCTCTCCTGAAAGGAACAGATATGCAGCGCATTGGTCCGCCGTCGAGTACCTCCTTCCGAACAACTGGAGATGCAATGACACCGTGTACGTCGTGGCCGGATGCTACTATGAGAATGAGAACACCATCCTCTACGATGCTTCAAACTGGAACAATCACAGTGATTTGTCAAAACCTTGCGTAATGCCGACCGCAAAGTACAAGGTCTTCCTGAGGACCAAGTCCGGAAACACGGGAAAAAACATTGCAGAATGTTCCGCCGACGAACTGATGGCAATCGGATTCTGGTTCCCTCAGGAACATGACCCGAAAGTGGAGGTGGACGAGAATAAGGTAACTGCTCCTTCGCTCTCTACCGTGATTTATTCCGTGGCGGAAATCGAGAGGAAGATTGGTGGGGAGTTCAAGTTCTTCCCGACTGCACCTGAAGCGGTAAAAACGTCTTACAACATTGATGACTGGCCGGGATTGAGGGCAAAATTGTAGAATGATTCAAGCCTTTTTGCTGCTGTCAATGCAGGAAAGTAACACAGTCAGGGCAAGAATGAAGTATTTATTCCTCATAACCCGTGTTCTGTGTAAGTAACGGATTCAGTCCAATCTGGTCTAGTGGCACCTGTTCAAGGTAATATTTGTCCAGCCACCCTTTCCCTGCTGCAAGAGGACTCGGGTAGGTGTAAATCCAGCCACTGCCTGAATTATTCGGACTAGGACTAGCCTGTCCATTTAGTTTGATTTCATTATAGTCCACGAACTGTCCAGTGTAGGCTCCCGTACCGTAAGGGTTGCCGGTGGACTTGATCCAGGCTCCGCAAGGCTGGCGGTTGACAAAGTAAGGTGCTTTGTGCCAGCGGCATACATCGTAGAAGGAAAAGCCCCTGCCCATAAGCTCAATTATCCTTTCGCGGCGGATTTCCCAAAGCAGGGGAGCCACCTCGTAGTTGGTCTTCGCATCATATCCCGCAGTCCACGGAGCATTGCCCTTGTCCCTGTCCGGATCCCAGTCGTCCCCTATCAGGGAAACATTCATAGGGGATACTCCGCTTCTTTCCCTGATAAGATTGATACTTTTTTCAGCCGCAGCCTGGTCGAATTCACCGAGTTCGCATTTGGCTTCCGCATAGTTGAGCATCACCTCGGCTATAGTGAAAATCGGCTTGTCGCTGGTTTGGTAAACCTTGTTCAGCCCCTTCTCCCAGGAGGTGTAGTGTTTCCAGAAGTAATATCCTGTCAGACAGCGCATATAGTTGTCCGTCTGGCTGTATTTCGTGATGTTAGGGGCGGAATGCTGCATAGAGTTGGTGTGGTTATGCCCCGGAACTCTTTTGCTCCCCAGAGACTGCTCGCCACCTCCGTCATAGCATTTTTTATTTGGACCGAAATAATCAATGTATTTGCGGAATTTGACAGAGTCCTCTTTCGTGACTATGAAATTGCTCTTGTTGTTCAGCCCCTCTCCACTTTTCCAGAAGGTCCACTGCGGGAAGGTCGTGACATAGTCCGGAGCATTGAACGTGGAAATTTTTGCCTGAACAGGAGGTTGGAAGCAGATGGGGAGACGCGGATCCCTGTCTTCAAACACGTCCCACAAATCCTTGCCTTCGCCTCCCTTGTAACCTGATTCAGAGTTGGCGATAGGCCTTCCGTTCTTCATCAGATAGAGGTCTATGGTGGCTTGAGGAGCATCAGTGGTGTGAGCCGCCACGTGCACATAATCGCTGAAACGGTGCATCAAGACTCCGTCCACATATTCCTTGTACAGGATTATTCCCGGCACCCCTTTCAGGCTTTCCGTGGTCTCTTCATTGTCCCAGCCGGCTGCAGGATATTTGTCGTTGCCATTGCCCTTGTACAGCGTAGGGTAGGAGGCCATAAGTTCCTCAGATACATTTACACATTTGCGCAGATATTCCTCATAAGGCTCGTTCAGACCGTGGTATTTGGCAAAGGTGGCCTCCCTCAGAAGGAAACGGCTCAAGGCTGCGCGACAGGCATCGGCATTTACTGAAACATAGCCGAGTTTCGAGCAGTCACCTATATTTTCAGCAGCATACTCCAGACGGGCTATGATGCTGTCTGCCACTTCCTTGCGAGGAGTCCTCGGGCCGTAGGCCTCACTGCTCTCATCGTTCAGTACTGTGGTGATATAAGGTATGTCCCCATATTTCGACACCAGTTCCATATACCACCAGGAGTGGAAGAAATATCCCACCGACCTCCAGTGTCGGATTTCCGCTTCGGAGAGATAACCGTCGTCAAGATGGCTGAGCATTATATTGACAATGCGGATGGGTTTGAAGTCCCAGTTGGAGCTGCTGGTCTTCACCGGAACGCTCTGCATTGCATAACGGTTTTCTGCAAGGTCTCTGTCGGTCATTATCCCGCTGTTGAGTTCGCTGTAATACTGTCCGTTGTGCCAGTATTGGTTGCCGCTGAAATTGGTGGCTATGCGGCTGTCAGTGAACAGTGAGTAACACTTGAACATATAGGCCTTGAAATTGTCGTTGCTTGTGAAGGCATTGCTTTCCACTACCGTGCCCGAAGGGTATTTCTCAAGATAATCCGAACAGGAAACTGTCAGGAGAAGGGCTGTGATGTAATATGTCAGATGTAATTTTTTCATTGCTGTGTCGATTAGAAGGTCAGGTTGACTCCGAAAGAATAGGTGCGGTAGAAAGGATATTGCCAGTTGAGGGCCTCGGGGTCATATCCCGATGGCAGGGAGGTTATTGTGCCCAGGTTTTCAATGCTCAAATAGACTCTCAACCCGTTTATGACTTTGGTGCGCTCAAGCAGTGATTTCGGGAAGGAGTAGGACATTGTCATATTCTTGAACCTGAGATATGCTCCGCTGCTGAGGTATCTGTCGCTGGTGCGCATATTCGAGTCGTAGTTTTCCACCTGTCCGTAAATTCGCGGAAGTTTTGCGTCCGGATTGGCAGCCACCATATAGTCCGGGCTTGACGGGTCGTAACTCTTTGCCCTCCAATAGTCTGTCTGGTTGCTATATACTGCAGAAAACGGATAGTCGGCTTTAGTGCTGGCCCCGAAAGGAAAGACTGCCTGAATCGGCAATATGCAATCCCGTTTTCCAACCCCCTGGAGTATTAAACTGAATTCAATGCCCTTCCAGGCTATTCCGAAATCGGCTCCGTACTCAAATCGCGGGGTACTGTTGCCTATGATTTTGCGGTCTCCGGGTTCATTGAGTGAGTTTACTCCCGCATTGATGGTGCCGTTGATATCCAGGTCCTTGAATTTGAGATCTCCGGGTTTCGGGGTGTAGCCGTCAAGAGAAGGTATACCTTCCTTCAGTACCCATATTCCTGACCGGGCCTGTTCCGCATCGAAGTCGTCAATGGAGTAGAAACCGTCTGAGACATAACCCCATATCTCTCCGAGCACTTTCCCTGAGTAGTTGTATCTGAGATTGTTGCTTTCATTGTTGAACTTTGTGATTGTGGACCTGTGGTCGTAGATATTGAATCCTGCGTGGTAACTGAAATCCCCGATTACATCCTGCCATCTTATGGACAATTCCCATCCGTCAGTCCGCATATCAGCCACATTCTGCAGAGGAGCGGCACTGCCTACCGTGCTCGGAAGTTCCACTCCGTTGCTCAACATACCCACTGTGCTTCGCCTGTACCAGTCGAAAACAAAGGACAGCCTGTCATTGAGCGCCTTCAAGTCCAGTCCTATGTCAAAGGTCTTGACAGTTTCCCAAGTGTAGTTCGCCCGCACAAGTCCGGGAGTGCCTATACTTGTCACCGGCTTGCCGTTTTCGAGCCACACACTACTCTGGTCAACTTCCATCCCGGCGATGAATCCGTAGGCCGATATGTTCTGATTGCCTATGGAGCCGTAGGATGCACGTATCTTGAGGTTGTTGATATAGTGTCTCACCGATTCCATAAACGGCTCTTCGCTGATTCTCCACGCCCCAGAAACTGAAGGGAAGAAACCGAAGCGGTTTACCTTCGGGAATTTGCTCGAACCGTCGTATCTGGCGTTCATCTCAATCAGGTAACGACCTTTCCAGTTATATGCTATGCGCCCGAAAAAGCCCATAGTGCTGTATTCCGTCAGTGTTTCCTCGCTGGTTCTGATACCCCTGCCTCCCTGTAGGGACGGCACCGTGATTACTGCTTGGTTGAGCACTGAATTAAGAATCCAGTTGTCTTTGTTGCTCTCCTGATTGTAACCGAGGGTAATATTCAAGTTATGTCCGTTGATACTCAGATTGTAATTGCTGTAGATGTTGAGGGCATTGTACACATTGTTGCGGGTATTGTGGGTGTATTTGTCCTGTTCTGCAGCAGGAATTATGCGTGTGGACAACTGGGCATCCGCAATCTCCTGCTGTCCGCTGTAGGCCTTGTAGGCAAAATTCTTTTGCTGGTAGGTGTATTCCGCAATTATAGACCACCCTTTAAGCGGCTTTAGTATGGACTTGAGAGATATTCTCGGGGTGCTGGTCCAGGAAGTGGCGGCAGGGGAGTACAAACAGGCATTGAGTGGAGAGTCTATGAGTACATCTTCTTCTCTTCCGATGATTTCCCCCGGCATATAGCCTTCGGGATACCAGTTGATCAGTTTGGTGGAATAAGGGTCTCGGAAGGTAGTCTGGATGTCGCTGCGGTTCTCGTGGGTGTAAATCAGGGAGGCTTCCTGGGTGAACCATCCGGTGATATCTGCAGAAATGAAGGAGTTGAGAGAGTAGCGTTTGTAGGAATCTTTCGTGCTCACCATCGGACCGTTTTCGTGGCTGTAGTTTCCAGAGATCCTGTATCTGACACGGTCAGTGCCTCCTGAAACAGCAATATTATGGCTGTTCAGCACACCTATCTCAAGTGCGCTTCCCAAAACATCCCTCTCTTTGAGGAAATAGACTGCTCCGTCTTCATCCTTGAATATTCCGTTGTCGTAAACTCCTGCAAGACCACCTTTACTGTACAGACCAAGCAGTTCCTTCCATCGGCTGACCTGTCCTCCACCGGCCCAATACTGGCTGCTGAAGCCGGCTTCTTCGTAGGCATCGATGTACTGGCTCAGGCTTGCCTGCTTCGGGGATGACAGACACTGGTTGAAACCGAGTTTGAAACTGTAGTCCAGTTTGAACTTTTCCTTGCCCTTGGGACGTTTCGTGGTGATGAGTATTACACCTCCTGCCGCCCTTGCACCATAGATGGCTGCCGAAGCGGCATCTTTCAGGACCGATATGCTTTCGATATCTTCAGGATTTAGCATATTCAGGTCTGTCTCAACATTGTCTATGAGCACAAGGGGAGAACCGCCGTTGATGCTCAGCTGTCCCCTGATATTGACGCTCTTGAACTGTCCCGGTGTGGATTTTCCGGAAATGCTCAGTCCCGGAACGGCTCCCTGAAGGGCCGCCCCGATGCTGGTGATCGGACGGTCACCAAGAACCTCGTTCATATCTACCTGAATGACTGCCCCAGTCAGGTTTACCGATTTCTGATTTGTGAATCCCACAAACACGGTTTCTTTAATGCTCAATGTGTCCGTAACGGAATTCTGGGCCACCGATATAATCGGACACAGCATTGCCAAAATCAAAACTAATTTTTTCACAGGATCATTTTTGTTTTAAAAATATAATTCAATATTTTCTATCAGATACTTTTGTTTCTGGGGGGGGTAAAACGGATTTCTACCCTCGCAGGCATACCAGGAAAATAGTTCACATCTATTCTTCCGCCCACGGATGCAATCATCTTTTCGTATTGATTCGTATCCGAATATGCATTGTCTATGAAGATGATTGTCTCCCCGGCTGAATTTTCTGTCCATCCGATTGTGATTCTGCCATTGCACTTCTTCAGCGCATCCGATATGAGCGAGTTCATAACTTGGTAAATAACAGGACGGTTAGATTCGATTTCGCACGTTTCTGGACCGGGACAGAAGACAATCCTGGACTCTCCGTCTGAATGAACGGAACTGTTGATATATATGTCCTCCATTATTTCTCCCACACGTACATTCGAAATGATGACTTTTTCGAAATCCCTTGTCTGGAGCGTGTTTCCCATCACGGAATCGAGAAGTTTCAGAAGGCTGTCGTTGGCTCTCTTTACCTTGTCCTCGCAATCTGTCTTTCTTTCATCCGAAAGGTCGTTGAAATGGTCTGCAAGCAGGCTGGAATAGAATACGATTTCATTGACAGGTTTGCGGAATTCATCGTTCATAGATGCAAGGAAACTCTCTTTTTCAGCCACTTCTTCGCTCCTGCGGTAAGCCTGCTTCAATTCTTCGTTACGTTTGTAGGCTTCATCGTTGAAATAGAAGAATCCGGCTTTCACTTCGTCCTTGTCCTTTGTTCCGGCTACGCTTATGATGTGAACGGAGACGGCCCTTACCTGTCCGCCTGAAGGCATACGCAGCAGTAACTCAATATCTTTTTCCCCCTCGAAAAAGTCACTTAGCATCATCTGTCTGAAGGTGTCTCTTTTAGGCTCGAGAATGTATTCCAGAATTTTGTCAATGGATATATCCTCCTCGGGTAATCCGAAATCTTTGTAGAATGAAGGAGAAAAACGGAAAATCCTGTCTTTAAACATACGCCAGGTATAGGAATTGAGTTCGGACAGGATATACTCCACCTGAATATTCGATTGTTCCGCCTCCTTCGCCTTTTCGAACAGCTGTTTACGCTGTTTCTTCTGTCTTATGGCCATAAAGCTCGGAGTAATGACCGCCAAAGCCACGAAACCTGCAGCAAGCAGAGCAATCAGGACATCAAGTAGAATGTTTATATCCTTGGACCTTTGCAGGAGGGGTAGATTTACAAACTTTACACCTTTGGGAAATTCGTCGGCATACGGGTGTAGGTTTTTCACAAGCCTCCAGTCCAGCCAATAGTCTTTCTTCAGTTTGCCCCAGGGAATCTGCTTCGGCGCAGTGCCGTTCAGAAGTTTGTCAACAATGGGGTGAAGCTGTTCCCACATTGAAGGGAAGGGAGTGAAATAACCTCCCATACAGGAGTTCAGGGCATTTATCAGTGGCAGGTCGAAATGGTCCGGAACCATAGTGAAATACGGCCCTATGTTGTAGGACATCGCAGTGTTGGCGTATTCGTCGCTTTTGAGGTGAAGGAATGAAGTTTCCTGCTGCTGGGTGAAGAAGATCCATTCCATCTTGAAGGACCCCGGAACTCCGGGATGCCGGTCATTCTTTTCCGGCCACATTGTGCTCACTGGAAAGAGGGTTATTTTAGAATCCCTGAACTGCTTCAGGTGTATGCGGTCTTCCTGTTCCAGATGGAGGTTGGGCCTGTAATGCTCGGGGTCGTTTCCTATATCTGCCAATATGTGTTCGCGGATATGGTCGTCTATATAGGTGCTGTCCATAACGGTGACTACATAGTTGGGAAAGCCTAAATCTTTGATGAAATCCAGATTCTTTTTTACTGCCGGCTCTGCCTCCATCACCACCACATTGGACATTGCTGGCAGCCTGTTTTTCCAGGTCGGATGCACCTGGCCTGCACAGAGTATTGGCGTGTCTTTCAGCAGAGGGTCGTCCACCTGCGCCACCGCGCCAGCAACATCGTCACCATATACTATTAGAAGGTCAGGTGTCCCCACCTCGCTCTTTACACTGTTGAGTGCACGACGGAGCAAATTCCTTGCATCGTGTTCGTATTCCTTTTTCTCCCAATATTTTCCGATATAGTCCGAGACATAGAAAAAATGTAGATTGTAGCGGGAGGTGTCGGCATATTCCTCTTTTGCCGACTTAATGAAACTGTCCCATATCTGGGTGTTTCGGCTGAAAGGGCAGAGTACGGCAATTTCCTTCTTCTCCGCCGCTCCGTCGCAGGAAACAAGCAGCAAAGCCGCAAGCACCGTGAGAAGTGCAGTTATGATATTCCCCCGTTTCATTGTCCAAACAATATTTTGAATGTTGAGCCCTCTCCCAGTTCGCTTTCCAGCGAAATCTGTCCGCCCATTTGTTCCACAAAAGCCTTGCAGATATACAGTCCAAGTCCGCAGCCCGGGGTAAAACTGTCCACCTTGAAGAAGCGGTCAAAGATAAACTCTTGATTTTCAGGGACTATGCCTATACCCTTGTCTGAAACTCTGATTTCTGTTTTCCCGTCTTCAGTGATATTTATGCTCACTCTTATTTCCGTCTCCGGTTCGGAGAACATTATGGCGTTGAACAAAAGATTGTCAAGAATATTGGTCAGCATAATCCTGTCAGCCTTGACAATCACCGCATCCTTGCAGAAATCTGTAATTATTTCCCTTTCAGGCCTCTTTTCCCCAATTATCTCCCTCACCAGTCCGCACAGTTCGATGTCTTCATAATACGGGTTTGCCGGATTTCTGCTTATGCGTGCTGCAGTAAGTATATTCCTTATGGTGTGCTGGAGCTGGGTGGAATTGCAGTGTATGGCTGATGAATATTCTTCAAGTTCCATTTCCTCCATAGGCATTCCTGGCATTGCCAGAAGCTGGGCATATCCCACAATCGAGTTAAGCGGAGTGCGAATCGCATGGTTCATCGAGGCGATGAAGCCCTCCCTTGTGCGTGCAGCCGTAATGATGCGGTTGGTTTCGGCCTCTATGGCTTCCAACTGCTTCTGGTTGTCAATGTTTACCATTACCCCGCTTCTAAGGACTCCGTCATCTTCCGGAGACTTTCCCACGTTCATACGCAGTTCATACCAGTGGTACGGCTTGCCGTCAATGGAAATGTAAGCCTGGAGGGTATAATTCCCGGGTTCTTCAATTCTGAAGAAATTGATTATTCTTTCTTTGAAGAAGTCCGAAGCCTCCATACGTTCCAGACTTTCAATGTTTTTGTTGTCAAGTTTCCAGGTACTGAAATCAGCCTTGCTCATCAGTTCTTTCAGCAACTTGTTGTTGCAAATGGTCTCATTTGCATAGTCCCTCAGACGGCGCTCATTCCTGCGGGCCTTCCGGGAATAGTAGCTTATGATAATTATGCTCCCCACCAGAGCTGCGACAAACAGCAGGATACTGGTCATCAAATATGTCCAGTACAATGCGGGATTCCTGTCTTTGAGCCCGGCATTGGCTATGTTGATGTTTGAGGGTATACTGTTTACGTCCAGCCCTTTGTCCCGCAGAACATCCCAATTCAGATTATAGGTCGGCGTGTGCTGGAGACCGCGCAGTTCCTCAGCCTTTTCCCCTTTGAGCAGTCTCACTCCCGCGCTCACAGCATCCCTGATCTGGCTTTCGGCTGTCGGGAAATAGCCTCCTATACACTTGTCGTTCACGAGATAATCTTCTGCGACCATAGTGAAGTACGGTAGGAAACTCGGCCCTTCCACAAGTCCTCGCGTCTTGTTGTCGTGTTTTGTCTGGATGAAAAAATAGGAAGATCTTTGCAGATAGAAAGCCCAAGTGGTGGGCATCTGATAGATATTCATGCAGTTCCACGAAGGATCCAACACACTGCGGCAGGAGAAGACAATTTTGTGCTCGTCTTTGGCTATGGCACGAACTCTGTCTTCATTGACTCTCGGATGCAGATTGTTGTAGAACTTTGTCTTGTCGAGACTATCCATCTGTTCATTGAGCAGGTTGAACAAAATCTTGTCATTCCAGAGGTGGGGCACATCGAGAAGGGTGATAAGGCGGTTGGGATATACGGGCAGGAAGTCTTCGTTGCGGATTTTTTCAATTATCCGGGAAGAGAACTCATTGGCGAACACCAGGTTAGGTTCCAAGTTCACTCTGTCCATTATGTTCACCATATCGTTCCATCTTCCGCCTTCGTAATTTATCTTCAATAATTCATACTGATAGGGCAGGAATTCCTCACTCCTTATGCCGAAACAAATCACGGGGATTGATGCTGTGACCGGATTGGTGTCAGTAATCAGCAACCAGCGGTTTGCATTGCCATAGGAGAGTATGAGGTCTGGCATACGACCCTCAGCCCGTAGCTTGAGTATGAGTTCGTTGAGCATAGGCCGCTCGAGGGATTCATATCTTTCGGTAATGTGGGCGAAATGCACCTGAACATCCCCGATGATGCCCTGTCTTGCAAGTTCCTCCCTTGCCAGACTTGTCCATTTCCTGTATGAGGGGTCGCTTTCATCCGTGGGCCAGTAAAGCAGGACGTTGGCCTCAATTTTTTCCGCTTCAGGCCTGCACGCACAAAAAAACATCACATAGCAGAGCAGAGTGATGAGTTTTCCTGATATGGCGTATTTTTTTTGTCTTTGACAAGGCGGGTCAGGTTTTCTGCAATCCAACTTAAAGTCTGCAAATGGAGACCGTAATTCAAACACAAAGAATAACCGCGCAAAGTTAGAAATAAATGATGTAATATCAAATTTTAAGTAAACTATGGAAAATCAAAGGAAAAATTTGTCCTTTTGTCTAAACTGTATTAACTTTGCCGTTCTTACATCTAACTTAATTGATGATGGATATAGGACCTCTGAACAATATTGATTGCAGCAACTTGTCATTGATGATTGTGGATGACATTCCAATCAATACAAAACTTCTTGGAAAACTGCTTGAACCTGCTGGTTTCAAGACTTTACTTCAATACAACAACAGTCAATTGGCCTTGGACAGCGTGAAGACTGTCAATCCGGATATTATCCTGCTGGATATTATGATGCCTGGAGTGGACGGTTTCGCATTCCTCTCTTCTGTACGCGAAGACAAGAGCCTGGACCACGTAAGGGTGGTGCTTGTTTCGGCAGTAAGCGAGTCTGAAGAAGTCCACAGGGCACTCTCGATGGGTGCAAACGACTATTTGACTAAACCTATCAATGCGAAAAGACTATATTCTTGTGTGGCGCAGCAGATACAGCAAATTCTGGGGGGGGGATTAAATGACGAGACGGAAAAAGAAGGTATTGATTGCTGAAAACAAGCAGTTCCTCGTTGATGTGATAAGAGAATCCTTAAGATCTGAGGGATATGACTGTGTTTGTGTCAATACCGAGAACGAACTTTACGGGGTTATAGACAATGTTGATGCTGCCGTGGTGGGATTGGATATCTGCCCGGGAGATCAGCCCCGCAGGGTGGATATGATAGCGGAAATCAAACACGAGTTCGAGTTGCCTTTGCTGGCACTTACAAGCCTGCAGTATTCATCAGTCCGGATAGAATTGCTGAAGAAAGGAGCCGATGATGTCCTTACAAAGCCTTTCAATCCTGACGAACTGGCAGTGAGACTGGGCAAGATAATGGAAAGAAATGCCAGATGAAACGTTTTTTGAACATCCTGTTTGCGATTGTGGCTATAGTGCTTCTATCTCCTTTGATGATAGCTATCTCGCTTGTACTGATGATTCAGGGAGGTGAGTCGCCCATATATTCATCGATAAGGGTGGGGAAGAACTGGAAAAAGTTCCGTATTTACAAGTTCAGGACTATGAACAAGGGGGCCGACAAGAAGCTTACAGACCTTCAGTCTATGAATTCTTATATCAGGGTGGAAGGGAATGAAATAGAGATAACGAGGACCTTCAGCAGTGATGCTTATCTGTATGCTGACAACTACAAGGTGCGTGAGGACATCTATCTTTCGGAACGGCACAAATGCTTCGAGGGCTGTTTCATAAAGATTGAGAACGATCCGAGAATTACTGAACTTGGCCGTTTCCTCAGGAAGACAAGTCTGGATGAACTGCCTCAGTTGTTCAATATTCTCAAGGGAGATATGGCTCTGGTAGGGAACAGACCTCTTTCAATTGAGGAGGCGGAACTTCTGACAAACAATACTGACGGACTCAGGTTTAAGGCTTCGGCCGGTCTGACCGGACTCTGGCAGACGGATGACCGCAAGGACGATATGCCACCTTCTGAGCGCATCAGACTGGACAATCTGTATGCAGAAAAGGAATCCTTGAGTTTTGACTTTAAACTTATTTTGGTATCTTTCAAGAAAGTTATTACAGGACATAATGAATAGCCGCATATTGGCAACCACATTGGCTCTCATCCTGAGTACAGTCGCAGGTGCTCAGGGGTTGCCTACTAAACAGATACGTGTTGACAGCACTCTAATGATACTCAATGCGATGACGGTGGAGGACTATATGAATATGGAAATCCCTCCTCTGGACACATTGTATTACAATGCCTTCAGTATGTCCAATGCTGTGAAGTACTATGAGGAGGAGGTAAATTACTACACCTGTGCGGTGAGGAACGAGCAGATGAAGCCGCTCGAATGGTTGAGGTTAGTCACTTCTGCAAGTTACGGCAATACTGACATCGTCGGCATCCTCCGCAATGAGGCCAGTTATCCCATCTGGATGGAGAGCAGCACCAGGCAGAGGAATTTCTTCTTCAATGTCGGACTTACGGTGAACATACCTTTCTCGGACATATTCAATACTCACAACAGGGTCAGGCAGGCCAAGGCCAAGGTCCGTCAGACCCAGTATCGCAGGCAGTCCGAGTTGGACAATATAAAACAGCAGATTATTGGTCTTTACTGCGACATCATTTCCGGCATCAATTCCCTTCAGAGTGCAGCGGAAAGGCTGGTAGTGGCAAAGGCACAATATGATTTTGCCGAGAAGGATTTCGCAAACAACAAGATTACTGCCGAGGTTCTTTACAGATGCAAGTCGTATGAGACTGCCGCCACTCAAGACTATGAGAGACTGAAACGTGACATAAATCAGGCCCTGCTCAGCCTCGAAGTACTTTCCTGCACCAAAATCATCAAGCCTGTTTCGGATGTTACACCTGGACCTCTCACTGAACAATAATGAAGACACTTCAATTCATAATCAGGATACTCTCAAAGAGGTGGTTGATGCTTTTGAGCCTGCCTCTGGTGGCAGCCTTGTTGGTGTTCGCCCTGATGAGCCGCAATCCCAAGATGTACAAGTCCAGCAGTACCATCTACACCGGTATAGTCTCCGGCTATGATGTTCTTGCGGCAGAGTCCACCACCAGGGATTGGATGAGCGTCAACAATGCAGTGGACAATCTGATAAGCGTCATAACTGCCGAATCCACGCTCAGCAATGTATCTATGCGTCTTCTGGCGCGTAATATTTCACATCTTGACTGTCCCGACGAAAGGGAGTATATTACTGAGAATACTGCTGCGGAGTTGCGTAATATGCTTTCTAATGATATCTTAGAATTGACAGTGCGTTGTGACGAGGAGGCGACCTACCGCAATTTTATTGAAGCTTATGAGGCGAGCAGGGACAACTGGTTCAAGCAGATGTTCCACTGGAACCACCGTCACTACAGCTTCAAAGCCCTTTCCGGTATTGAGGTAAGCCGCGTGGGCAGTTCCGATATGATACGCCTGTCCTATACCTGCGATGACCAGTTTGTGGCCTATCACACTCTGAAAATACTTGAAAGCGAATTTGTAAAACAATATCTCTCAATACGCTACCAGCAGACTACCGATGTCGTCAATTATTTCCAGAGGGAACTCAAGGCCATTCAGGCAGACCTGACCAGGAAGGAGGACGAACTGACCAAATACAATGTGGACAACGGCATCATCAACTATCAGGAACAGACAAAAATGGTTGCCGAAAGGCAGAAGGACCTGGATGGTCTCATAGAACTTGTGATGAGGGAAAGGGACGGATCTGAGCAGAAAATCCGCATACTCGAAGAGAAACTCGGCTATGTTACTGACCTGTACACCAACAATATATCCTTCCTGACTCAGTTGCACACCATAAACGGACTCTACACCCAGATGTCCACCGACACCACCTCCAATGCAGATTTGAATATCAGGCTTGCAGAAGAGACTGAAAAACTCAGGTCGATAGGCAACGACATAAGTGTGTCGCAGTACACCAAGGAGGGGCTCTCCAATGATTTGCTTGTCACGGAATGGATTAACGCAATTCTCACCAAGTCTAAGGCAGAAGCAGAATTGAGTATTCTTATCGCAAATAAAAAGGAAATGGAGAAAGATGTAAGACGTTTTTCGCCTGTGGGGTCTTCAATAAAGAGACAGGAAAGGGAAATAAATTTTTCCGAGCAGAACTATCTTTCAAATCTCCGTTCTCTCAATGAGGCGAAACTCCGGGAGAAGAATCTTCAGCTGACATCTGCGACTTTCAAGGTCCTCACTCCTCCTGCAGTGGCCCTCTATCCGGAAAAGACCAAAAACAAACTCTATTCACTGGTGGCATTCCTGTTTACCTTCATCCTCCTTTGCGGTTTAGTCTTACTCTCCGAGGAAATGAACCGCAAACCGTACGATTCCACCTCTGCGAACAATCTCGTGAATCTGCCGGTTATCGGGGCCTATCCTCTGCTGAAGAAAAAGTCAAAATATTCCGATATTTATGCCAGCCTGGCGATGCGCAATCTGGGCAACACCATCACAAACTACTTCGACCGGGACCAGACTGTGAACATCATCAACGTTTTCAGCATAAACAAGGGTGAAGGCAAGAGTACAGTCTGCAGGGCTTTTAACGACTATTTCGAGAGCATTGAGACCAAGCCGGTAATCGTGGACTGGGAAAAGGACTTCGAAAGCAATTCCAAATACTATCTGCTTGCCAACTCCATCTATGACTTCGGTGTGAACGAAAACAATATGGCATCAATGCCGGAGGCAAATGTCATAATTGTGGAGTACCCGCCGCTCAAGGACGCTTCCTTTCCGACCAAGGTGCTGAATACCTCTGCAATCAATGTCCTGGTTGTGGATTCAGAAAGGGATTGGTCAGGAATGGCCAGTCTTACCATCAATGAACTGAAGCGTTTCAATAAGCATAACAATATTGCCATCATACTGAACAACAGTGATATAGACACAGTAGGTTCTTTCACCGGAATGCTCCCTCCTTTCAGATGGACGCACAAGCTGAGATTCGCCGTTTGGAATCTCGGCACCGAGACCAAAGTATAGCCAATGTCTGACAAGTGGAAAAATGCACTATTCTGGGCCGTCTCCCTCATACTTGTGGCAGGGACGGTTTTCTTAATTTCATCCGGAATGCTGCCTTTTGCCGCCGTCCTCTGCGTTGCTCCGCTTCTGGGGTTTACGATGGTTCGGGCCTTTGACAACCGCCTCCTGTCGCTGTCCTTCATTCTCATTGCAGATTTCTGCATACCGGTTCTCGAACACTATCTGGTGGGTATGTCTATGGGACTGCTGATGGATGCTATGATATGCTTCAACCTTGCCGCCATAGCCTGTTCTGCAATGAACGGGACAAGGAGTACGAATGTCATTACTTTGGACTTGTTCATCGCCATAGGTATATGGTTGATCTACTGCATTGTGGAACTGCTCAATCCGAATATGAGGAGCATCGGGGTTTGGCTTTCGGCAGTGCGAAGTATGGCCTTGTACTTCTTTATGGTTGCAATAATAGTCGAATTGTCCGTGACTGATTTCAAGCAGGTGATGACAATTCTTGCAATCTGGTCGGTCTTCGTACTGATGGCCTTTGCCAAACTTATGTACCAGAAATTCATAGGCTGGACTCCGGGGGACAAGTTCTTCCTGAATGTGATGGACGGAAAACGCACACACATAATATATTACGGCATACGCTATTTCTCAATCTTTTCGGATGCGGCGAATTTCGGCGGCTCTATGGGGATGTCAGTGGTGGTCTTTTCAATCGTGGGAATGCACTTGAAGAGCATCAAGACCAAGCTCTACTATTTCGCTGTGGCTGCCTGTGCCTGCGTGGGTATGTTCCTTTCCGGGACTCGAAGTGCCTTGCCTGTACCGGTGGCCGGAATTATGGCTTACCTTGTGCTTGTTAAGGATTTCAAGAAAATGGTGCCGATAGCCATTGTATGCGCCATTGCAGTAGGTATTCTTGCGTTCACTGACATAGGCCAGAGCAATACTGCCATAAGGAGAGCCCGTACGATTTTTCACAGGGAAGAAGACCTTTCTTACCAGGTAAGGAAGCAGAATCAGGAAGCACTCAGAGGCTATATGAAGGAACTTCCGTTTGGTAACGGTTTGGGAATGAGCGCTGGCAGGGCGCAGCGTAACGGGGATTATTCGCCTCTGACCTACTATCCGACTGATTCCTGGATAGTGCAGCTATGGGTGGAAACTGGCATAGTGGGTCTGGTCATATATTTATGCGTAATGCTATACATCTTTGCCCGGGCGGCATATATCGTTTTTTTCAAAATCGGAAACAGAGACTTTGCCGGTATATGTGCGGGGCTGCTTGCGGGGGTTATGGGCCTCTTTGTGATGTCCACCAACAACGAGGTGTTTACTCAGTTCCCCAATAGCATACTTGTCTATATTTCCCTGACACTGGTATTCCTGGCTCCTCAACTTGAAAAAACAATTTCAGAAAAATGAAAAAGAGAGTATCATTCATAAGTGTCAATTACAACGGGATTGCCCAAACCTCCGATTTCATAAAGTCGGTACAGGCAAATGTACATTCCTGTTCTTATGAAATTATTATAGTGGACAATGGTTCGCGCAATGATGAGGCTGCGGCACTAAAGCTCCTGTTCCCCTGCATCAAGACCATAAGGAGCGCAGAAAATCTGGGCTTTGCAGGCGGCAACAACCTCGCTCTGGAGTACGCAGTGGGGGATTACCTCTTTTTCATAAACAACGACACAGAAATACTTGAGGATCATATTGACCTGCTGTGCAAGGCCCTGGAAGAACATCCGGATGCAGGAATGGTCTGTCCAAAAATCTGTTTTTTCTCAGACAAGTCAATAATTCAATATGCGGGTTACACCCCGATGAAAGGCTTCCGTATGAAGAATGAGATGCTGGGCTACGGGAAGAAGGACGACGGTTCATTTGACAGGGCAGGCTTCACCGCCTTCCCTCACGGGGCCGCAATGCTCATCAGAAGGGAAGCTATTACGCAAGTGGGGCCGATGCCGGAGGTGTATTTTCTTTATTATGAGGAACTTGACTGGGCGCTGATGTTCTCCCGCAAGGGATGGAAAATCTATTTCGAGCCATCCTGCACCATCTACCACAAGGACAGTCTTACAACCCGCAGGCATGGTCCTGTCTTTACCTATTATATGACCCGTAGCAGGCTGATTTTCGCCCAGCGCAATCTCGAAGGCTTCCAGAGAGTACTTTCAATACTGTTTACACGTTATGTGGCTTCTTCTAAGCATCTGATAGTCAATCTGATGCAGGGAAGACTGGACTCAGTCTCCGCGATTTTGCGCGCCAATAGGGATTTCATAAGAATGAAAAGGGAGGACAAAATATGATAACTCTCTGTGTGTATTTTCTTTTGCACTTTCTGTTGTGCCTGATTTTCGTGGTGCCGGCGCTGTACTATTTCGTATTTGCAGTGGCGGGAAAATCATTGTCTGCAGCAAAGAATAGCCCCTCCCGCCAAAGCCGTTTTTGCGTCCTCATCCCGGCATACAGGAGTGATTCCTACATTATGCCAACGGTACAGGCCGCTCTGAATCAGAAATATCCTTCAGACAAGTTCCGTGTACTGGTGATTTCGGACGGTATGCAGAAGAGCAGTGTGGAAAATATACTCCACAGCGGAGCGGAAGTTCTCGAAGTGGCGTTTGCGAACAGCACCAAGGCGGCATCTCTCGCGGCAGCTATGGATTATCTGGGTAGGGATGCCGGGGATTATGTCGTGATTCTGGATTCTGACAATATTGTGGAACCGGACTTTCTCTGCGAGATAAATGCAGTTCTTGACGGCAGGAGGATTGCAGTGCAGGGACACCGCTGCGCAAAGAACGCCGACACTCCGGTGGCTGTTGCAGACGGTATTTTCGAGCAGGTGAACAATCTCGTTTTCAGGGCGGGGCATTGTGCTCTTGGACTCTCCTCAGCACTTATAGGCTCCGGTATGGCTTTCCCCTACGACTGGTTTCGTGGGTGTGCAAGAGATTTCGAAACGGCAGGGGAGGACAAGGAAATGGAACTGAGGTTGCTGATGGACGGAATCTTTGTGGAATATGCCCCTCATATCCATATACTTGATGAAAAGACCAGAAGCATCACCAATCTGCAGAAGCAGAGACGTCGCTGGCTTCATTCACAATATGCGTTGATAGTCAATGCCATTGCCGAGTTCCCGTATGCAAAGTTTAAGGTCGGTTATGCTGACAAGCTTTTGCAGTGGCTCTTCATTCCCAGAATTCTGCTCATTACGGGACTTCCTCTGCTCGCCATCCTGTCCATTTTTACTTCAAGTATCTGGTGGTTGTACCTGCTTGCCACCATTATGCTTTTTGCAGCCATTTGCCTCGGCCTTCCTGCCGGAGTGAAAATCAAGGACCTCGCTCCGGTGCTTAATCAGGTTCCCGCAATGGCACTTGCAACTCTTAGAAATATTTTCGGCAAAAAAACTGCCAGTGACGAATTCATACATACGGACCATGAGAATAGCAATTGAAGCACAGAGAATATTCAGACGCAATAAGCACGGAATGGATTTCGTAATCCTCGAAATCATCCGCTGCCTCCAGAAACTTGACCACGTAAATGAGTATTGGGTCTTTGTGGCTCCAGGTGAGGATGTCTGTCTGGAGCAGACTCCGAATTTCCATATCGTGGTGCTTGGGAGCGGTTTCTATCCGCTTTGGGAACAGGTCCTTCTGCCTGCTGTGGTACGGAGGGTAAAGGCTGATGTGCTGCATTGCACGAGCAACACAGCTCCTCTGTTTCCGGGAGTGCCTTTGGTTGTGACCTTGCACGATGTCATCTGTCTGGAGAAGGAGAACGGCAGCAGCAAGTCCCTCTATCAGAAGATGGGCAGGATTTACAGCCGTTTCGTGGTGCCCAAAGTGATGAGGATTTGCCGCAAGGTGGTGACCGTGTCCCATTATGAGAAGGAGAGGATTCTGGAAAAACTGAATCTCCCGTCAGAAATGGTGAAGGTGGTGCACAATGGTTTTGGTGAAGAATTCAATATCCGTGCATCTTCATCATCAAGGGATTATATTCTCTTTTTGGGAGCGACGGCCCCGAAAAAGAATACCCGGGGGACCTTGCAGGCTTATGGCCTCTACGTTGACAAGTCCCGTCGAAAGCTGCCCCTCAAAATTGCAGACCTGAGCCGGGAGCACGTGAAGGAATATCTTGCCGAAATCGGCAGACAGGATCTGAATGACCGGATTATCTGCACGGGATATGTGCCCCATTCAGAATTGCCTGCCCTCTATGGCGGAGCATCGGCATTCCTGTACACATCTTTCCGCGAGAGTTTCGGCATACCGCAGCTGGAAGCTATGGGATGCGGTACCCCCGTTGTGGTTTCCGACAAATCTGCCCTTCCGGAAGTGGCTGGACCCGGTGCGGTCTATGCAGACCCCTATGAGCCTGAATCAATTGCCTTGAAACTGCTGAAATTGGAGGAGGACGAGTCTTTCAGGGCAGCTGCAGTGGAATATGGCCTGGAAAGGGTCAAGGAATTCTCCTGGGAAAAATCGGCCACACTTATGCTCTCAATCTATGAATCATTCAAATAATCTGCGCATTACTCAAAATCAAATACTATGTCGGACCTCAAGAATCTGAAATACACCCATCCCAGACTCAAGCAATTCATAGTCTGGTGTCTCTCATCTATGAAACATCCCCGTCCTCGCCTGTGGACACGGCTTTTCGTCAATCCATTTGTCCACAGCCGCGGCGCAGGAAGCAAGGTCTGTATGAAAGCTCGTCTGGACGTGTTCCCCTGGAGGAAATTCTCTCTCGGCAGGGGAGCTATAGTCGAGGATTATGCTGTTGTGAACAATGGTGCCGGGGACGTGATTATCGGAGAGAAGTCGCGCATAGGCATAGGCAGCGTGGTGGTGGGACCTGTTGAAATCGGAGACCGCACCTCTCTTGGACCTCACGTGCACATTGCCGGTTTCAACCATACATTTGATGATGGGGACAGGGATTGGAACGAGCAGGGACTCACAATCAGGCCCATCAGAATAGGCAACGAATGTCTCATCGGAGCCAATTCCTGTATCTGTGGCGGGGTCAGCATAGGCGACAGGGTGCAGGTAGGGGCTGGAAGCGTAGTTACCAAGGACCTTCCTGATGCCTGCGTAGCTGTGGGCAATCCGGCAAGAGTTATCAAATTGTACAATCTTCAGACGAAAAGATGGGAAAGAGTATGAAGGTGATGTTTCTGGTCTTCCACTCTCTTGCGGCCCACAGCGGCATAAGCAAGAAAATACTTGCCCAGATTGAGGGCTTTAGGCAGAATGGAGCCGATGTCGCCTTTTGCCGTCTGGTCGTGGATGAGGATGGAATCAAGCGAAGGGTAGTGGACGACAAGACTATATGCAGTTTCGGAAGAGGATTATGGGCTAAGTTGAGAAAGCGTTTGGACTATTCGGACATAGTCCGGGCTGCAGTGGAAGGGGATTTTGACCTCGTTTATATCAGATATGACATCAATGCAGACCCTTTTACTGTCAGACTGATGAAACAACTGCACCGCAAGGGGATAAGGACTGCTGTGGAAATCCCCACCTGGCCTTATGATGGGGAATTCAAGGGACAAGGTTTAATGATGAACCTGCAGCTTGCCATCGACAAGCTTTTCCGCAGGCGCTTTTTTTCATACTGCGGCAATGTTGTGCTCTACAGCGGGCCTGATGTGCTCTTCGGCTGCCCTGTGGTCCGCATAAGCAATGGAGTGGATTTCGCAAAAGTACCTTTAAGTGCCCTTGAGCGACGTGATGCCCGAAAAGGATTCCTCAAGCTGCTTTCTGTAGCTAATATACACCTCTGGCACGGTCTGGACAGGCTAATAAGAGGAATGGCAGATTTTCCGGAATGTGAACTTCACATAGTTGGAGACGGAGTGCAGGAGATAATAGACAGTTACCGCAAAATGGCAGAGGATTTTGGAATTCAGGACAGAGTGAGAATACTCGGCCCTTTATATGGCGATGCACTTGACCGTGAATTTGAATGGGCGGACCTGGCAGTGGGCAGTCTCGGAAGGCACCGCAGCGGTATTTCCAGCATCAAGACGCTCAAGAACCGGGAATATGCAGCCCGGGGTCTGGCTTTCTTCTATTCGGAAGAGGATGAGGATTTCGACAATGCCCCTTATGTGTTCAAGGTTCCTGCGGACGAATCTCCGATAGATGTAAAGGCGCTCTCCGAATTTCTGTCAGCCCTGGATATGTCCCCTGAGCAGATTAGAGGGTCGGTGCAGCACCTGAGCTGGACAGAACAGATGGGAAAGGTTATCAGAACGGTTTCCCGAGAATAAGCTTGGCAACCTGTCCCCAATTGAAGGCATAGTGGTATTTTGTGTAAATTTCCCTGGCTATGTGCAGCCTGATTCGCAGCGGAAGTTTTCTGGAGTTATAGCAAAGCGATGTGGTGATTGTCCTGGTTAGCGCATCTATTGCGATTCTATCACACATATCTCTCCCAAGGGGCGTTACCAGCCTTAGAGTTTCAAGATATCCCTTGACATTACTTTCGGAAAAGTGCGTTGTCATAACTGACTTTTTCCTGATTCTGCGTAGGAAAAACTCTTCCGGTATGCCCCTGGTACGAGAGGCTCTGATGAATGCCTTGGCTGCAAAGGCTTCGTCTTCGTGTAGAATTCCTTCAGGGAACCGGATGTCGTGAGTGCGTAAGAAATCGCTGCGGAACAGGCACAGGCACACCGAGCAACGGTAAATCCCCCTTTCGAGCATATCTGCCATAATCCCGTTTCCGTGCTGGACCTGGGTGTAGGAAGCACTTCGATGATAGTCGAACCAGGGGTTTGCATTAAGGTCCAGGTCTTCTCCGAAAGAGGCTCCGTCAAAAAACACAAAGTCCAGATTGTCTTTCCTGCATATTTCAACGCAGGTTTCAAGAGTCTGAGGGAGAATAATGTCGTCGCTGTCCATAAAATAGACAAATTCTCCCCTCGCTTGTGCAAAAGCCCTGTTCCTCGCTGCTCCCTGACCGGAGTTGGGCTGTGTTATAATCCTGATTTTGTCTCCGAAACTTTTCAGGATTTCGGGACTGCCGTCAGTTGAACCGTCATCCACGGCAATGATTTCAAGGTCCTGCAATGTCTGGTTCAGGACAGATTCTATTGCCTGGGCCAGGTAATCAGCGGTGTTGAAGACCGGGATGATAACGCTTACTGTGGGAGTGCTCATTGTTTTTCTGACTGTGCATCTGCATTAATGAATGTGGAAACCACCATCTTGTGGTCGCTTATGCCTTCATCAACAATGCGGCAGTCTGTACATTCAAGATGCCGGTTATAGAAAATGAAGTCTATTCTGAAAAGGTCCTTGAGGTTACGGTATGTGGATCCTTTCCCGTGTCCCTGAACCATAAAACAGTCCTTGAGCCCTGCCCGTGTGATTTTCCTGTATGCTGTAGCATAGGGGATGCAGTTGAAATCGCCTGCAATAACCAGAGATGACTGCACTTCCGAGGCTCTGCGTGAGAGACTGATGGCCTGATTGTTCCTGATTCCCGTGTTGCTTATGAAGGTCCTTATGCTTCCGATGCTTGAGACTGCCTCCTGATCTGCGCCCCTGAAATTGTTCACACCAGTAGTGATGAGATGTGCAGCGAAGATTCTCACCCTCTGCGAATCTGACAGCAAAATTTCCATATCTGAGAAACTGTCTGACAGGTCATCGTATTTTATCCTCTTGTGAGCCACCACCGGATACTTTGAAATGCAGACACATTCATCCTGAATAGATATGTAGGAATAGTCGGAACTGAAAATCGATATGAATTCGTATTCATTAAGTTTCCAGTGTACTCTGTATTCCTGAAGCAAAACCACGTCTATATCATATTTCTTCATTATGGATGCGAGTCTGGCTGAAGTGTAAGCCGGGTCGTGATTGAAACTCAACCAGTTGATGTTCAGAGTGGCAATGCGGAGGTCGCCTTCCTTTCTTTCAGGAAAGGGGCCCGGCTGTCCCGGACGGTTCATTGCAAGGAAATAATGCGTAAGGGCCAGAGCCCCGGACGCAGCAATGAGCAGGATGAGTATGGACAGGAATATTCTTTTTTTCATTTCCGGCGCGCTTTTTCCCAGGCTCCGCTGCCTTTCTGGTTTTTGAGGTAACCGATGCCGGCGAAAGTCGAGAAGTTTGTAAACAGAAAATAATATGGAATCCTGAGCGGACCTGCCTTTTCCTTTTTGTCAAGCAACATCCCTGCAAGGGCACTGAGATAGAAGAGAATCTGCAAGGCCAGAATGACCTGATAGAAAATGGCTGCCCCCATCAGTACTGCCGCAATATTGAAAACAAGCATTAAAATAATGCAGGTTGGGGTGAGAACCCAGCGCAGTACCCTATGGGATAAGAATTGGAAGGCTGTGAGTCCATATTTGAAAGGGTTCATAAGGTCTCTCAATGTGACGACGTTCTGCATCGCGCAACCGGCAAGCCTGATTTTGCGCTTGCGTTCCTCGCGGATGTCTGCAGAGGGTTTTTCGCTTGCATAAGCCTCTTTACAATAGGCAATCTTGTAGCCCTTGCGCAGCACTCCCATAGAGATAAACATATCGTCTCCGAGTGTTCCGTCGGGGATATCGCACCAGAGTTCACGGCGCAGGGCTATGAGTTCGCCGGCTGCCCCCATAGCGGAATTGAGCCTGTCATCAAGGTCTTTCAGGAATGATTCGTATTTCCAGTAAAGGCCCTCTGTGGCTGCCGCGCTCCCGCCTTCTGCCACCACTTTCTTCTCTCCTGCCACACATCCCACTTTAGGGTTGTCAAACTTCCTGACTATTAGATATATTGACTCTTTGTTCAGGGCAGTGTTGGCATCCGTCATAATAACATATTCAGTGTCGATATATTTCATCGCACGGTTCAGCGCCGCTGTTTTCCCGCAGCGCTCCGGGGAGTGAAGCACCGTGTTCTGAGGATATTCGGAGAGCTTTTCAGGTGTGCCGTCTGTGGACCCGTCTGTGACCCACACAATGTGAAGCTTGTCAGATGGATACTCCAGGCTCAGACAGTTCTGCATCTTCTCTGCAATTAAGTCAGCTTCATTGTAGGCGGCTATAAGCAAACTTACATGAGGGAATTCCTCCTTCACAGGAAATGCAGCAGGCTTGGAGAAGAGTTCCTTTATTTTAACAGCTATCCAAATTATGATGCCGTAACCGAAAAAGGTGTAGAATACCACGGCTGCGCAAATCCAGAAGAGAATGAGAACAGTTGTCATTGCTTGAGCGGTAATGTGAGTACAAAACGGGCTCCCGGCTTGTATGTCTGGTCGAGCCATATATAGCCTCCCAATCTTTGGGAAATATTAATGCAGATGTCAAGTCCCAGGCCGTGTCCGGCGCCATTTTCATTATTGTCCATACTGACGAAGCGGTTGAAGATTTCTTCTGCCTTTTCAGGGGACACGCCGCATCCGGTGTCGGTAACAGAAAAGTCAATGAATCCTTCTTTATCGCTCTTGCAGCAGCTAACCTTGATTTCTCCTTCGACAGTAGCTTTGCACGAATTGGAAATCATATTTATCAGAATCTGCTGCACCCTCATCGGATCGGTGAGAATGTGGAAATCGTCTTTGAACTCGGACGTGAAATAGAGGTTTACGCCGTTTGGTACCCTCATCATACAACAGGATACGGCTTTGTCGCATATCCTGTTAACGGGGGCTTTCATCGGGCGGAGTTTGAGAATGTCGTGTTCTATGTCCGATACGCTCAGAATATCATCAACAAGCATTGTCAGAAGTTCTCCGCTGGTCTCTATATAATTGGCATACTCTGCTTTCTCTTTTTCTGACAAGGAATCCCCGGCGAGCATCAGAAGTTGTGAATATCCTATCACAGCATTGAGCGGAGTCCTGATGTCGTGGCTTATGTTATTGACAAACTGAGTCTTGAGTCGGCTTTCTTCCCTGGAAATTCTGGCCTGTTCCAAAGCAGAATAGTATTCCTGCTCCTTTTTTACTTCCTCATCGACATTTGCAAGGGCGTAGGCAAATTCGCTCAACTCATTGTCAAGGTTCTTGTCAAAACGAATAAACACACATTTCATCCAAGTGTAACTTCCGTCACGCATACGGAAACGGAACCTTTCGGTGTGCATTCTTTTGCCTTTCAAAATGGAAATGACATAGTCCCTTTCCGCATATTTGAGCATTTGGGCAAGATTATCAGGATGGCAGTGCGATAACATCATCATCTTGAATCTGTCCCAGAAATTGGATATTTGCTTGTGTTCCCAACCATAATCCGGATCCAGGTCTTTGTAGATTATAGAGTAACTGCTGTCCATTCTAACAATCTTCAGTGAGACATACTGGGTGGTTATGCCCTTGATGAATTGGTAGTCCTGCTCCAACATTTCCTTCTGGTGGAGCAACTTTTCATTCTCGTCCACTTCCGCAAGTTCCTCTTTCGAAAACCTCCGGAATACAATTGAAACAGATGGCTCGTTGCTCCATTTGGAGTTCAAGGCATAGATGGATGCTTTCAGCCAGGTGTGTTCGCCGTTATATACTGTCTTGAACGCGAAATCTGCACGTCTTGGATCCAGATAGACCGACATCAGGTTTTTCATACTGGCAAACTGTCTCCAACCCTCCCGGAATTCTTCGTCAATGTGAGGACAGAGCAACTCCACTCCCTTGGCAAGGGAAAGATTGTGTTTGTAGTCATTGAGGTAGTTGAAAAAGGGAGTGAGTCTCACCACGGATATGATGTCACGATTGAGGTTATAGATGAAAGCTCCCACCATTCGCTCGGCTATTGTGTTGAGGATAAATCCTTCTAATGTTTTGTTGGTCCTGTCCTCAATGGAGATGATCATTTCGTTGTTGTCCTGCTTGTGGGCTGTTATTCGGTACCATCTTGCCTCTTCATCATAGACAAAGGTGGAAAAATGCATCTTGTAGACGGGAGATGTCTGGAAATATTTGTCTAAAAATGCATAATCCTGAATACTTAGTATTCTTTCTGACTGCTCCCCTTCGGTAAATGTTGCCGCGAATCTTTGAATGTATTCGGAAAACTTGCCTTCATCTGCCGGGGGCAGAACTGAATCAATAGTCTGACTGCTTTTGATGGTGAAATATTTATCTTGCTCCAGATTAACAAGAAGTATGGCAAGGGCGTCACGGGAACTATAATAATTGTAATAACTTTGCAGCAATTTTCTTTTGCGCTGCCATTTGTCATCAATGTAGACTACATCGCTAATGTTCCGGTGAGTGCCCTTAAAGCGTGTTCCTTGGGTGAAAGATTTGTCCCATACTCCACAGCACCTGAACAGACTCCGCTTTCCGTCCGGATGAATCCACTGATATTGCACCTCTGTAACTTGTCCATTGAGCATAGCCTCAATTGAGTTGTTTATGAGTGAATATGTTTCCTCGTTGATGCCGTTCCTCCACAAGTTGTATATGATTTCCGGGTCTTCGTCCGGGGAGCAATCAAACAACTGCGCCAGCATTGAATCCACATACAGCCTCGGTTTCCTGCCTTCAACCATTTCCACTATCCATCGTGCGGTACCGGTATTTTCCAGTATTTCGGAATCCCACATAAGTTCCGGATTGTTCATATATTCTTTCATCATTGTATGACACCGTAAAAAGCGCGCAAATTTATGAAAAATATTTTAAAATAAGAGGGTTACATTGTTTTATATATCGGAAAAATGTTGTAATTTTGCGGCCCTTTATGTAGTTTGATTTGTATTATTCAGAAATAGAGTATGAAAAGATTATTTTGTGTATCCTTAATTGTTACTTTAATAATCACTTCTTGCAGGGATTTGAGAAGGCCTGACTCCTACAAGACAAATGTGGAGATAGCGTATGAGAAGGCGTGGACAGAGACTCTCGGTGAAGTCGATCCGGAACAGACCTGGGAAAACAGTTCCTATGTGACCGTTGATATCAAAGGTGTTGGTGAATCAAAGGTGAAAATATATTCACTTGGTCAGGAGAAGCGTTCTCTGCTTGCCGAGACTCAGGTTGATTCTGACGCCTCCATTTCATTCAATATGCCTCAGGGGCTTGAAAAGGGTGTTTCGATCTGTGTGGAAAACGAAGACGGAGTACAGTACAGGCACTTGAGTAAGTCGAGCCTCAGCAGCGGAAGGGCAAGCGTCAACTTCACAGAGGCGGGGACTAAGGCAGGTATGGCAATTTCAAATGCAAACAAGGCTGCTCTCACCAAACCTACCCTGGTTAATCCTCTGACTGGAAAGCGTGCCAAGATTTATGGCTATACTAATTTTCCTGCCTGGATTTGGGCTGATATGAATGCTGCCATTCCGGAAAACAAGTCTGCCGTCATTGCAAAGCAGATTACCAATTTTGAGCTTCAGTCCAACGGTATCTTCTATATATCAACCATTTATGGTGCAACAGGAAACTCTTCAGTAGAGATTGGTTATTATTATTACGATAAGGCTGATCCAAGCAATATTACCTTTATTCCTTTAATTGATGCCCTCGATGCTGACTATTATTATGATGACCTTCCGGGAGGTGTATCAAAGGAAAATGCTCTTCCGAAAGTGGAGTGGCTGAGAAACGATACCTGGCAGTGGACCCCTGCAAATTTTTGCTATTATGACCAGGTGGACGGTATGAAGAACGGCAGTTTCAAGACCAGAGCAGGTGACGATCAGTTCAATACCCTTTCTGTGCACCAGTTCTTCGGTCACGAGGACCCGGACAAAAGCACCATAGCACAGATTCGGGGACTTACCTTCCAGGTTGATGCCCCTGTGGGCAATATGGTGGGATTCTATTGCAAGAAGTCTAACCAGACTCCGAACCATACCACATGTTCACTGAACCGGAATAATTACCATGCTGCTGCAATCAAAGTTTATGACGGTTTCCGCTTTATCGGACTTGAGGACGGCACGAGTACGGGTCAAACTGAGCCTGACTGTAACGATATCGCATTTGTTATGGTAAGTGGTAACAACGGTACTCTACCGGGACTGCTGCTGCCTTATATCCAGGACAAGGATGACGACAAGTACTATAACGGTGACGGCACGAAGACTGAAGAACCGAAATTCGATGTGGCGACTGACGGAAAAGACGAGCAGTACGAGGATCTTGCTAACAAGAAGCAGGTCTGGACACTTGCTTTCGAGGATATGTCCACCATAGGTGACTTCGATTTCAACGATGTGGTACTTGTAATTGATCCGTACAGCAAAACAGGCGTTGCAGATGTATATCTTGCCGCCACCGGTGGAACTCTCAATTCCTATATTTATTATGAAGACACTCTGTTAGGCGAGGCTCACCAACTTCTGGGCAGTGTGGAAAATGGCAAGAATGTGATCGCCAATACTTATGAGCAGAAGTATAAAATGAAGAAGATTTATACTATCAAGCTCGGGAACGTTGCCGCAGAAGCTGCAAAATTCAAGGTAGTAGCCGGGAATAACGTGATTACTTTTCCGAAAATCGGAGAAGTGCCTAAGGCACTCTGTGTCGCCGGTTTATGGTCCTGGCCAAAGGAATCGACCAGGGTGGACCACGCCTATCCTGTGTTCCGTGATTGGGGAATGGATTTTAACAATGAAAAATTCAAGGACTGGTACGAGAAACCGGATCACGATAAAATCGTAAGGTTCTGATACTTGACAGACATATATTTGACAGGCTTAAAAGTACAAAAGTCCTGCAGAATTATTCCTACTTGTCGGCACTCAATATAGTGAGTGCCCTGGTAGGATTTCTGATTTATCCCTATGTCATAAGAACGCTCGGGGCAGAGCAGTACGGACTCTATGCATTTCTACTTGCCATAGCCTTGTATTTCCAGGACTTGATTGACTTTGGTTTTGACTCTCCCTGTACGAAGCGGGCAGCAATTTCGGCCGGTGACAAGGACGAACTCAGCCGCACGGTATCCGTAGTATTCTACTGTAAACTGGTCCTGATTTTCCTCTCTCTCTGCATCGCTCTGCCCGTTGTAATCCTAATCCCGGTACTGCGGGAAAACCTGTGGCTATTTGCCATTATTTTCGTACAGAATCTATACAAGACCTTCTATCCCCAGTGGTACTACCTCGGGACTAAGAATATGAAATTCAGTTCCATACTGCAGGCTGTAATAAGAATTAGCCAGATTCCGCTCACTCTTATTCTAGTCAGGACGGAAGCGGATTTGATTGTTTACTCCGCCATAATCAGCGGTACTATGTTGGCGGGCAGTTTTGTGGGCGGAGCCAATGTACTGATGCAAGGTGTCAAGCTGGTGAAGGTGAGCCCTGTATATATGCTGGAATATTTCAGGGAAGCCACCCCGTTTTTCGTTACGACCATATCCGGCAGAGTAAAGGAAAAAACTCTGACATCTATAATAGGCGCCTTTTTTGGAATGCGTGACGTGGCGATTTATGACCTCGCCAACAAAATTATACAGATCCCAAAACTACTGCTCAATTCCATCAATGCCGCCCTCTTTCCTGAGGTCGTGACAAATCCGACTCCTCAAAGAGTGGCAAAAATCCTGAAGTATGAGAGGTTGATAGCCCTTGGTACTATACTTTTCATTGTGCTGCTCGGTTATCCTGCTGCTCTTGTACTTGGCGGTCGGGATATGGTTCAGGCCTATCCGGTGGCTCTGATTCTGTCGTTCACAATTTATTTCTCTCTAATTGCAGGAGCCTATCTCCAGTTCGTATTCGTGGCAAGGGGAGCTTACCGTCACGTGGCATTGAACCAATTGTTTGCTCTGATCAGTTGCCTGTGCCTGTGCGCCATAGGAATGTGGATATATCCTTCCATCTGGTCTGTGGCTTTGTCCCTGTCTCTGTCCACTGCCGGTGAGGTGCTTTATTGTAGATTTTTCAGCAAATCCCTGATTAAAGAATGAAACAGAAATTTTCGAATATCGTATCTTTGGGTTCCTTCTGCAGTGTGGCTATGGAACTGGAGAAGAAAGGCTTGAGGGGAGCATCCTATCCTTTCGACTGGTTAATCAGTGACAGTTTCGAGTGTGTAATCAGTGAAATCGAAAACGGCTTCGGCGACTTTTTGAATCTTGAATTTTTGAAGCGGGAACACCGTCCGGATGTGTGCGGGAATACGAAAACACGTATGCATTTTTACCACGATTTCAATGTAAGCAGCAGCATAGAGGAACAGCTCCCAGCCCTGCAGGAGAAGTATTCAAGGCGAATCCAGCGTTTCTATTCCGACATCAACCAACCCACGCTTTTCGTGCGCTACTGTATCTTCCCCGAAGATGAGCAGTATGTAATGAAAAACAGGCAAAAAATCATTCAAATCCTGCAGTCCTTCAATCCCGCCAACAGGATTCTCTACGTGATGTCCACGGACAAGTCAAATTCCCTCACAAAGCAGGATGACGGCTGGATTGCCCTGATGAAGCAACCTCAGAACGATTACATAAAAAACTGGATAGACACCGTTCCCGGCCTGTCAGGTCTCTTGTATTCAGTGTCATCATACTCGGCGTTCCGGATTCTCAAAAATATATTCATCTGCTACAAGAAGAAGATTCTGAGAAAACTGCACGCAAGCCATCCGTGAGTATTGTATGTGTGACAGCATCAATCCCTTCACATCATCGCGAAAACTTTCACAATCTGGATTATTTGCCTCCTCCCAAGGCGTGGTAGAGGGTGATGATGTTCTGTATCTCGTCGAAGTGATTTTGTGCTACAGCTTGCTCTGCACTAAGCAGCGTTTGCCGGGCCTGTCATCCTATCTGTAAAGAACACATCACGATTCTGACCCGTTTTTTCGGGCAGAATCGTTTGATTTGTTGACATTCGGGATTTGGCTTAGTGAAGTTGAGATACCAAGATTCGAACTTGGACAGACAGAACCAAAATCTGTAGTGCTACCGTTACACCATATCTCAAGGAGGTTGCAAATTTAGTAAATATTTACTGTTTCGCAAAAATATTAAGGAATATGAAAAAATAACCTGCTTCAGATATGGATAAGATTTTCGAGAAAAGCAATATGTACCGGAAAGATTATTAATAGATGATGCTGGTTATTTTTTGAAGATTCCCAAAACCAGGAGGAAATCAGAAAAGGCCGTACAACTGGGCGTCAATCTTGTCGGTAATCATAGCGAAATCCTCGGGACGGTTCTGGAAATCGAGGTTGTCAGCCTCGATGGTGAGGACCTTTCCGGGGTATTGCGCTATCCATTCGTCGTACCTCTCGTTCAGACCGGTCAGGTACTCGATGCTGATGGTCTTCTCGTAGTCGCGGCCGCGTTTTGCAATCTGGCTGACAAGGTGGGGAATTGAGGATTTGAGGTAGATGAGCAGGTCGGGAACCTTCACGAGTGACATCATCAGACGGAAAAGTTCCATATAGGTGTTGAAATCCCTTTCGGAAAGGTTTCCCATCGCCCTGTTGTTCGCCACGAAGATGTACACTCCTTCGAAAATCGTTCTGTCCTGGACTATGACCCGGTCGGAATTTGCTATTTCCAGGACATCCTTGAACCTCTGTGCAAGGAAATATGTCTCAAGGTTGTAGGACCAGCGTTGAATATCCTTGTAATAGTCTTCGAGATAGGGGTTGTAGGTGACAGCCTCGTATTTCGGTGTCCAGCCGTAATGCTCTGCCAACATTCTGGTCAGGGTTGTCTTTCCGCATCCGATATTTCCTGCTATTCCTATGTGCATGTCTGGAGTTTTTTATGTTTCTGGTTAACTCTTGTGCCGTTGCGGATGCAAATTTACGGAAAAAATCCTTACCTTTGCCGGGATTCGTCAGATATTTGAGGTATATAAGGCATATACCTTTTTTGTGTAAATATATAATATTTGTAAATATGAAAACAGATTTGACAAAAACACTCGCCATTTCAGGCCAGAGCGGACTTTATACTTATTTGGCACAGGCAAGGAACGGGGCCATCGTCCAGTCACTCGTCGACGGGAAGAAATCCTGCTTCCCGGCAAATAGCAAGATGACTGCGCTTGAGGATATCTCCATCTACACGGAGGATGAGGAGATCAAGCTGAAGGAAGTGTTCCTCCGTATGCACGAGTACCTCAAGGATGAGGATGCTCCGTCAGCAAAGTCTTCCGCAGATGTGCTCAAGGGTCTGTTTGAGAAGGTCCTCCCGGAGTATGACCGTGAGCGTTTCTACGTTTCGCATATGAAGAAGGTTGTCGAGTGGTACAATTTCATTAAGAAATATGCCTCATTTGATTTTGTGAATCCGGAGGAACAGAATGCCTCTGAGGAGACAGCTGAGACTGACAAGGAATAAGAAGCAGGCTAATGAAATCAATCAGGGCGGTTACCCTGGGCTGTTCAAAAAACAGGGTTGACACGGAGCATCTCCTCTCCAGGTTGGAGGTGCTCTATGATATTGTCCCTCAGGACGAAGACCGGGATTTTGTTGACTACATAATGGTCAATACTTGCGGTTTCATTGGTGATGCAAAGGAGGAATCCATCGGGGAAGTCTTCGAGGCCGTGCGCCTGAAGAATGAGGGACGGGCAGGAAAGGTGGTTGTCTGTGGTTGTCTGTCGGAGCGATATGCCGCGGATATGCCGAAACTGATTCCGGAGGTGGATGCCTGGTTTGGAGCCAGGGATTTCCGGCCTCTCCTTAAATATTTCGGAGTAGGAGGGGACATAGAACACCGCCGGAGGCTGACGACACCTTCACATTACGCATATCTCAAAATTTCTGAGGGGTGCGACAGACGCTGCTCATACTGTGCGATTCCTTTCATCAGGGGAAGGCACGTTTCCGTTCCGATTGAAAAACTTGTGGAGGAAGCGACCATCCTCGCCGGGAAGGGTGTGCGTGAACTCATCCTCATTGCACAGGACACTACCTTCTATGGTCTGGATCTCTATCACCGTCGCGCTCTTGGGGAACTTCTTCAGAAACTCTCGGAGATTGAGGGTATTGAGTGGCTGCGAGTCCATTATTCATACCCGGCGGATTTCCCGGAGGACGTGCTTGAGCAGATGGCGCAGAATCCGAAGGTGTGCCGGTACATGGACATTCCGCTCCAGCACATCTCGGATGTGGTGCTGAAGAATATGCACAGGGGAGTGGACGGAGAGTGGACGCGGGAACTCATCAGGAAGATGCGTGAGCGTGTGCCGGGTATTGTGCTGAGAACCACGATGATAGTGGGACATCCGGGTGAGGGGGAGAAGGAGTTCGGGGAACTTCTTGATTTCGTGGGTCAGGCCCGTTTTGAACGCCTCGGGGCATTCACCTATTCCGAAGAGGAGGGGACCTACGGCGCCGAACATTTCGAAGACGCGGTTCCGCAGGAGGTCAAGCAGGACCGTCTGGATCGTCTGATGTCTCTCCAGAAGGATGTCTCCTATGCCTGCAACCTGTCAAGGGTCGGCTCGGTGGAGCGCGTTATTGTCGATGACTATCTCGATGGAGTCTATGTCTGCCGCAGCGAATTCGAGAGCCCGGAGGTGGATGGCGAGATTCTTGCAAAGGAAACAGCCGCCTTGCCCGAGGGTCGGGACCCGCGTGAGATCGTCGGGACATTCATCAATGTGAGGCTTACCGGTGCCGATGAATATGACCTGACGGCGGAGATTGTCCGCTGATTGAAGATATAAAAGACATTGACTATGAGAAGGTTTCTTCCTGTGGCGGCTTTTTGTCTGCCGCTGATGCTTGCTTGTTCGCCATACACGTTTACCTTGAGCGTTGATTTGCGTAATGCCACGCCTTCAGGTCTGAGCCTGTCAGGAAAAAACATTTCAGTGGTCAGTCTTGACAACGGACAGAGAGGGGATTCCCTCTTTCTTGCCGGCGTTTCGGACAGCTTTGCGGAGCAGTTGGAGAAGGATTATTACGGAGGGCAGCAGAGAATCGGGGTTTACAGGATGCTCAGGGGATCACAGAATGCCGCACCTTCAAAAGAGGCAATGCTGGATTACCTTATCCAGACTGGCGGCGATGTGGTTTTTGCGTTCACTCTCAATTCGATGGGCCCTGTTTCGTATGGAAATGTTTCACGGACCGGGATGGCCGTTTCTTCCGACAGTGCCTTTGTCAGGAGTGCAACAGTGCCGTTTGACCTTGCTTTGTATGTCTATGATTCTATGTATCAGAAAGACACGGTTCTGACTTTCCTCGGAAATTCGGATGCTGTTCTGAATATTTACACTTCTGAAAATGAAACCCCTCAGACCGTGCTTGAAGACAAACTGGATTCAATGTTGCCTGTCCAGGGTACGGCAGTAGGCCGTCAGGCTTCCAGAATTTTCCTCTCGGAATGGAAGCAGACTGATTTCTCCCTGTACCATTACGACACTGAACTCTGGATGGAGGCTTCGAATGCCGCAGCGGATTTCAACTGGAAAAAGGCTATGGACGGATGGATGTCGATGCTGGACACTCCGAATCTTCAGAAGCGCTCCTGTCTTGAGTACAATCTGGCCGTGGCCAACACGATTCTTGGGGACAAATCCCTTGCAAGCGCCTGGCTGGACCGTTCGGATGCGGATTATCCTCTTCCGCAGTCTTCGGTGCTTCGACGCCGCATCAACAAGATGAAATAATAAAAAAAAGTGCATTCAGGAATGTCCTGTAATGCACCTTTTTTTGAGGATTTCCTAGTCCTTACGGCCTGACAATGAATCTGAAGGTCCTGTCACCGTAATGCAGCTTGTACGGCTCGATGCAGACTGCGTGGTGGCTCCAGCTGTCAATTCCGCCGACACCGGCCTGCTCCAGGTCAATGCAGAGATTCACGTAGTCTGACTTTGGAACCTCAGGGCTGTGCCTCTGCTCTTTCCCTTCCGGATTCTCGTCCAGGGATGCGATAGTGTAGTCGAGTGCAGATGCGCTGAAAAGCTTGTCGGAAGTGACTGTGAAGCCCTTGCCGGAAGCATCAGCCTGTTTCCACCATCTGATGTCTGTCTTAGTTCCGGTCTCCTGTGGCCTGATGTAAGGGTAGAACTGCTCGTCGGTAGTCTGGGTGTAAATGCCGACATTCTGTGACATCTTCCTGTCGGAATAGTTCTCAATAGGGCCCCTGCCGTAGAATGTGCTGACATTCATTTCTTTAGGGAGAGTCATAACGACTCCGAAACGAGGGAGGTCAGGCAATTTCGCACTGCTGTCCGTCTTCATCTCTTCAGTCACTTCAAGGCTGCCGTCGGCATAGATTCCGTAGGTCATCGTGAGGGTAGCCTTCACTTCAGGAAGACTGTAGGTCGCACTTACTTTTGCCTTTGGACTTGTTGCTGCCTCTTTGCTCTTTGCCTTGACAGGAACTGCTTCAAGTGAAATGAGTTCCATTGAAGGATTCCTCCAGACTCCGAGTTTTTTCTGGAGTCCTGCTCCGAAGTCATTGTCAGTCACTGCCCTCCAGAAATTCGGCCTGAGAAGGCTGCCCTCTCCCGCGAGCAAATCCTTTCCTCTTGCTGAATATTTCCTGAGCAGTCCGTCAGTTGCGTCAAACACAAGCTCGACACCCTCGCCGCTGACTGTGATAGCGCTCTGTGTACGGCTGACCTTGAGTTTGCCCTTGTCTGACGACGGAATGTCCATTACAGCTCCTTTCTCCTTGACAACCAGCTGGTTGTAGGCCACAACCTGTCCTGCCTCCATCAGAGGTTCTGCTTTTTTCAATGCAAATTCAATGTTCAGGAACGCCTCGCCCCGGCCTTCTGCAACGGCTTTGTCAAACGGAATTTCCACCTGAACGGTCTCTCCCGGAGCGGCTTCAATCTTCTCGATGCTTCCGTTCTGAACCTGTTTCCCGTCCACAACCAGAGCCCAGTTGAGCCTGTAGGCAGAAAGGTCGCGGAAGAAATATTCATTGTAAACATTGACCAGACCCTTTGACAGGTCGGCAGGAGTCGCCCAGATGTTCTGGTAGTAGTAGCCCGTCTCGTACATATGAGGGTTAGGAACCCTATCTGGACTGATCAGACCGTTGCTGTTGAAGTTCTTGTCATTATTGCTGTCGTAGTCGTTGTAATCTCCTGCGTAGGAGTAATATTCAACACCGTCAGCATTTTTCTTGCGCAGACCCTGGTCCACAAAATCCCAGATGAATCCTCCCTGGAATTTCGGATATTTGCGCACGAGATCCCAATATTCCTTGAATCCGCCGCCGGAGTTGCCCATTGCGTGGGCATATTCGCACTGGATGAGCGGCTTGGCGTCTTCCGGAGCATTGCTGAGCGCGTAGGCTTCGCATTTGTCCTGAGGCAGGTACATCGGACAGAAGATCTCGGTATTTGGTCCCTTAACTGCCCTTTCCCAGTGAATCGGGCGGCTCTGGTCCTGAGACTTGATCCACTGGAAAGCAGTCGTAAAGTTCGGTCCGTCAGCTGTTTCGTTACCAAGAGACCAGTAGATGATGCTCGGATGGTTGAAGTTTACGGAAACATTGTGGATGTTCCTCTCCAGAATCTGTTTCTGAAATTCCGGCCTGTAGGCAAGGGATTTTTCTCCGTACTGGAATCCGTGTGACTCCTGGTTTGCCTCTGCACAGAGATATATGCCGTACTGGTCGCACAGGTCGTACCAGATCGGGTCGGAAGGGTAGTGACAGGTTCTTACTGCATTGATGTTGAACCGTTTCATTATCTGGATGTCCTGAATCATCCTTTCCTTTGACACCACATAGCCGCCGTCCGGATCAAGTTCGTGCCTGTTGGCTCCCTTTATGAGCACCGGCTTCCCGTTTACAAGCAGCTGGCTGTTCTTGATCTCGACTTTCTTGAAGCCGGCCTTCTGGACGATTGTTCCGATCTGCCTGCCGTCCTTTGAACTTACCTCGGCTACAAGGGAGTAGAGGTACGGAGTTTCTGCAGTCCATTTTGAAGGTGCGGAAACATTGAGAACTGTCTCTCCGCCTTCACTTTTGGCCTGTGCCACTGTATTCCCTTGTGCGTCAAGAAGTTTGTAATCAATGTCTGCGTCACCGTAGGTGCGGGTGTCAATCTTCAGGCTGCCGTCCCTGTACTCGCTGTCAAGGTCAGGGGTGATTCTGATGTCCTGAACGCCTGCCTTGCTGTCAATGCGGTAAAGGTAGCTGTCGCGGGCTGTTCCGCTGAGTCTCCAGAAATCCTGGTCTTCGGAATAGCTTCCGTCACACCAGCGGAACACCTGGAATGCAAAGTTGTTGGCCCCCGGCCTGACAACATCCGTGATCTCAAACTCCGCTGCGTTCTTGCTGTCCTCGGCATATCCCACAAACTTTCCGTTTACCCAAAGGTAGATGTTGGACGTGACGGATCCGAAATGAACGATGACCCTGTCTCCGCTCCAGCTCTGCGGAATGTCAATTGTCCTTCGGTAAGTTCCCACATGATTGTCCTTAATCGGAACGAAAGGAGGGTTGTTCTCAAAATGTCCCCTCCAGGCAAATCCGATGTTGACATAGACAGGATCTCCGTATCCGTTCAATTCCCAGATGCCGGGTACAGGCATCTCTCCCCATTTGGAGTCATCATAATCTTCTGTCCAGAATCCAGTCGGACGCTGGTCTGCATTCTCAACCCAGTTGAATTTCCATTTCCCCTCGATTGAAAGGTAGTTTGATGAACTCTTCAAGTCCCCTTTGATGGCTGCAGCTGTGTCCTCATATAGGAAAAATGAGGTGTGCACCGGAAACCGGTTGAGTTCATTGACCTGCTGGTCCTGCCATTCGTTGAATGTCGGTTCGCAGACAGCCTGATTACGGGCTGACACAACTTGTAACAAGCTTGCCGCGAATGTGATAGATGCCAAAAGTTTCTTCATTGTTGTTTCTTTAATATTTTTGTTGTTTCTTTAATATTTAGAAAAATCCGAAATTTTGCGAATATAGACAATATTTTTTATTATATATAAAAGTAATATACCAAATATTGTCGATGGATCCGTGTAATAGCAGGGAAGCCGTATAATCGAAACGGTCCGCATTCACTGCGGACCGTTTCCGGTTAGTTAGTAGTGTGTGTATCCCAAAATCGGATAAATAATTATTGTGGTCAGTAGAATTTTGGAATCATTCCAAAATTGTTGTTTATCGTCTTATAATGCTTAAAGAATGTAAGCATTCTTTGGGTTTGCATTACAATTTGCAAATATAATCATCTTTTTCATAAATCCAAATCATTTGGCAAAAGATTTGGCCTTAATTTTTTAGTTCTCTCGATTGCCTGCTCGTCCTGCCACTCCCTGATTAGTTTGGGATTACCGCTCAGAAGCACTTCAGGGACACTCCAGCCATTGAATTCCGCCGGTCTGGTGTAAATCGGAGGAGAGAGCAGTCCGTCCTGAAAACAGTCGCTCAATGCGGAGGTCTCGTCGGTCAGTGCGCCCGGAATCAGCCTGACAATTGCGTCTGCCACTATTGCTGCGGGAATCTCTCCGCCGCTGAGAACATAGTCGCCTACTGATATCTCCCTGGTGATAAGATGTTCCCTGATGCGGTTGTCTATACCTTTATAATGCCCGCACAGGATGATTATATTTTCTTTAAGCGACAGTTCATTTGCCGCAGCCTGGCTGAAGTTCTCACCGTCCGGAGACATATATATTATTTCATCATATCTCCTTTCCGCCTTCAGTTCCTCGATCATCCTGAAGACCGGTTCTACCATCAGCACCATTCCCGCGTCGCCGCCATAGCTGTAGTCGTCAACCTGCTGGCGCGGGCCTTTCCCATATTTCCTTAGATTGTGAACCTTTATTTCCACGAGCCCTTTTTTTATTGCCCTGCCTACTATTGAGTGACTCAAAGGGCTTTCCAACAACTCCGGAACAACGGTAATTATGTCTATTCTCATATCCAATTTTGTTTTAGAGTGGCAAAATTAGCATTATTTGATTAAAAAATCATATATTTGCAGGCTGTAAAACGAGTGTGAGTATTTAGACATTTAATTTATGAGTGAAGAAATTATCACTGAAGTCACTGAAGTCTCCAATGAGCCTGAAGTCGTCGAAGTCTCCAATGAGCCGGAAACCGTTGAAGTCTCCAATGAACCCGAAACAGTAGAAAAGGCAGAGTCTTCCGAAAATCCCGGAATTGAGGATGTTCAGGAATCTCTTGAGGCTCCGGAAGTCAATTATGCCGACAAGTCTCTGGCTGCTTTGGTCGGACTTTTTGAGGAATTTTCAAAAAGCGGTGACAGGATAAAGCTGTTCAAGGACGCGGAAGCCATCAAGTCAGCGTTCTACAGGAAATTGCAGAAAGAGAAATCTGAGGTGGAGGAATCTGCGCTTGAGGCTTTGAACGAACTGGAGAACGGCTTCAGGACTGTTTACAATGAATATAAGAAGGAGCGTGCACAGTACAATGCCGCTCTTGAGAAGGAAAGGGAGGAGAATCTTGCTGCCAAACAGGCTGTGATTGAGGACCTCAAGGCCCTTCTGGAAAAGCAGGAGGATGTGGATGCCACTTTTCCTGCCTTCCGTGAGATTCAGAAGAGGTGGAGGGAAATCGGGCCCGTTCCGCAGCAGAGTTTCAGGAATCTGAACGACACATATCAGCTTTATGTGGAGCAGTTCTATGATATGGTGAAGATCAACAGGGAACTCCGTGACCTCGACTTCAAGAAGAATCTTGAGGCAAAGGAGGTTTTCTGTGCTGCCGCCGAGAAACTTGCAGAGAACGAGAATGTTGTTGCGGCTTTCAATGAACTCCAGAAACTTCACGAACAGTGGAAGGAACTCGGACCGGTGGCAAAGGAATACCGCGAGGACATCTGGAACCGCTTCAAAGCTGCCACTCTTGTCATAAATAAAAGATATCAGGCCTATTTCGAGGAGCAGAAAGAGCAACAGCTTGCCAACCTTGCTGCCAAGACGGTCCTCTGTGAGAAAGTCGAGGAAATCGCTGCCCGTGAGGTCGCTTCCTCAAATGAATGGAACACCTTCTCCAAGGAAATCGAGGACATACAGAAAGAATGGAAGACCATCGGTTTTGCCACAAGAAAGGAGAACCAGAAGATATATGACCGTTTCCGTGCTGCCTGCGATGCATTCTACACCCGCAAGCGTGATTTCTACAACGGGTACAAGGACAGCATGAATGCCAACCTTGAGAAGAAGACGGCTCTCTGCGAGGAGGCCGAGCAGCTTAAGGACAGCACCGACTGGAAGAAGACGGCCGACAGGCTCATCGCTCTCCAGAAACAGTGGAAGGAGATTGGAGCGGTTCCGCGCAAGAAGTCAGACCAGCTCTGGAAACGCTTCCGTGCGGCTTGTGATGCCTTCTTCAATGAGAGGGACAAGAATGTCAAGCCGGAGAACGACTTCTACGGAAACCTCAAGGCAAAGCAGCGTCTCATCGCCCAGATCAGGGAATATGAACTGACCGGGGACAAGGATGAGGATGCCGGGGCTATGGAGGCTTTTGCGGCACAGTGGCAGTCCATAGGCTTCGTCCCGTTCAAGGAAAAGGACAATATCGCCCAGGCGTACAAGGAGGCGATGTCCAGGTTCCCTGATGCCTCAAAACGGCAGAGAAGGCCTTCAAGACCGGCTTTGTCTCCTAAGGAGAAACTTGTGGCGAAATACAACCAGCTGGAGCAGGATATAGTAACGTACGAGAACAATATCGGCTTCTTTGCAATGTCAAAGAATTCCGCCCCGCTGATCAGGCAGATGGAGGAGAGGATAGCACAGGCGAAGGAGGAGTTGAAATCCCTCGAAAAGCAGATTCGTGAGATGAATGCCGAGGGTGAATAATCAGAAATTATCAGATGAACAAAAACACAATTATCGGCTTTGTGCTGATTGGAGTCATCCTGTTCGGATTCTCCTGGTATCAGTCAAGGCAATTCAAGAAACAGGCTGAATATCAGGCTCAGTTGGATTCGATTGCACGGGTGGAGATGCTTGCGCAGATTGCGGAAGATTCCATCAGGCGTGCAGAACATCCGGAACTCTATGAGAATGAAACCGTGGTGGTCTCCTCTGAAGGGACTTCTGCTACTTACAGCAAATCCCGTCAGACAGTTTACAAGGATTCCCTTCTGGGTGTGGCTTCGTCTGCCACAGAATCGTTCTACCGCCTTTCCAACGAGAAGGTTGAAATTGTCTTCACTACAAAGGGAGCACAGCCTTATTCCGTGAAGCTCAATGATTACAAGACCTATGACAGTCTCGATCTCCATCTTGTCAAACCCGGCAGGAGCGAGTACGGGGTGTCCGTCTATGCGGGCGAGAACATTAACACCAAGGATTTTGTCTTCGAGGTTGCCGAGCACGACGATTCGACTCTCGTGATGCGTCTTCCGTTCTCCACGGGAGGCTATATCGAGCAGAGATATATGCTGGACTCTGACAGTTACATTGTCAGGAACGAACTCTCATTCGTAGGGATGCAGGATCTGATTTCCCGGAAGGTCTCCTATTTCGACATTGACTGGAATGTGATTGTTCCCCGTCTCGAGAAAGGATACAAGAACGAGAAGCAGTATTCCAAGATAGACTGCCATTTCCCGGGTGACAAGAAAATCCAGGAGTTGGGCAAGGCACGGGATGCCGGCAAGAGGTTCGACTCCCGCATTGAGTGGTTTGCATTCCAGCAGCAGTTTTTCTCTGCAATTATGCATGCGGAGAACGACTTTTCTTATGCTGACCTCAATGTCAGGTATTTCGATGAGAATGATCCCGAGCGCAACCTGATGGCCTGCTCTGCAAGCCTTCGTTCCGAGGTCAACATAAATTCCGACAGGGTTACCGTTCCTTTTGATTTCTATTTCGGGCCGAACCATTTCAAGACCCTGAAGAGTTTCGACAGAAAATACGAAAAGATTATTCCTCTGGGCGGCTGGCTTGTCAGTTGGATCAGCAGGATTGCAATCATCCCGTGCTTCAATTTCTTTGGAAAATTCATCAGCAACTACGGCCTGGTGATTCTTCTGATGACCCTCCTCATCAAGCTGGTGATTTCACCTCTGACCATAAAGTCCTACCTGTCATCCGCCAAGATGAATGTCATCAAGCCGGAGGTCGAGAAAATCAACCAGAAATATCCTAAGGAGCAGGATGCAATGAAGAAACAGCAGGAGGTGATGGCCCTGTACAAACGGGCCGGAATCAGCCCTATGGGAGGCTGTCTGCCGATGCTCCTGCAGTTCCCTGTTCTCTTTGCGATGTTCCGTTTCTTCCCGGCTTCCATCGAACTCCGTCAGCAGAAGTTCCTCTGGGCAGAGGACTTGAGTGCATACGACTCCATTCTTGATCTTCCTTTCAACATCCCTCTTTACGGGGACCATATCTCTTTGTTCGCTCTTCTGATGGCCCTGTCGATGTTCATCTATTCAAAGATGACTTCCGGGCAGATGTCAAACGATCCGAATATGGCCGGAATGAAGTTCATGAGTGTCTGGATGATGCCTATTATGATGCTGTTTATCTGTAACAATCTCTCCAGCGGTCTGACATACTATTATCTGCTTTCCAACCTGATAGCAATGTTCCAGACCTGGTTTATCAGACGCTTTGTCGTGGACGAGAAGAAAATCCATGCCCAGCTTGCGGCATCCGCGGGCAAACCTCTGCCGAAGAGCAAATGGCAGCAACGTCTTGAAGAGGCCCAGAAGATGCAGCAGCAGGCCCTCAGGGAGCAGCAGAAAAAACGCAGATAATGATTCACGACGTACTTGATGAACTGAAAAATGAACTGCCTCCAACTGTAAAGTTGGTGGCAGTTTCCAAATTCCACCCCTTTGAGGCGATTGTACAGGCATACGAAGCCGGACAGAGAGTCTTTGCAGAGAGCCGTCCGCAGGAACTTTTTGCAAAGGAGAAACAAAGAAGTGAACTCGTGAAACTTGAAGGCCGTATGTCAGACCTTCAATGGCATTTCATCGGGCATCTCCAGACCAATAAACTCAAGATGGTCCTTCCCTATGTTTCTATGGTACAGTCTGTTGACTCTCTTCATCTTCTTGAGGCCATCAACAAATGGGGCAGTGACAACGCCAAGGTTACCGACATTCTGATTGAATGTCACATCAGTGCCGATCAGGCCAAGCAGGGTTTCTCCGAGGATGAACTGGATTCTTTTGTCAATTCTGATGCCTCCTATCCGTTTGTTCGCATTCTGGGAGTAATGGGGATGGCCAGCCTGACTGACGATGTCGATGTCATCCGTGGCGAGTTCCGTCATCTCGTGGCTCTTCTTGATGTGCTCAGAAAGAGGGAGGGGACTCTGTTCTGCAATGAGATTTCTATGGGGATGTCGGAGGATTATCGGATTGCGGTGGAGGAGGGGGCTACTATAGTAAGAATCGGCTCTCTCATCTTTGGGTCCAGGAATTGAATAAGGCGGCTATTTCTTCGTTGGCGATTTTGTCAAAATCCTCACAACCGAAAGGTTGCTGCGGTTTTGACTTCAATCTCCGCCTTGAACTCACCGTCTTCTTCAATTCCTGGCAGTTCTTTGAGAACTAAGACGGCGATTTCTTCGTTGTCGATTTTGTCAAAATCCTCACAACCGAAAGGTTGCTGCGGTATTTGACTTCAATCTCCGCCTTGAACTCGCCGTCTTCTTCAATTCCTGGCATTTCTTTGATAACTCAGACGGCGATTTCTTCGTTGTCGATTTTGTCAAAATCCTCACAACCGAAAGGTAAGGTTTTAAAATGAGGGAAAAATTACTGAAATGAAAGACAGGGTTGGAAAACTGACATTCCAACCCTGTCTTTTTTAAGTTAAGATTTCTAAAGGTCTGTCCTGTGAGCCGGCCTGAGCAGGTCGAGGACTACTTTTACAGGGTTGAAGGTCTCGAGAGGAACTTCAACGAAGAGGGTGTTCCAGTCGCTCATAGAGCCGTTCCACAGTCCCGGAAGTTCGAGTGCCTTGAGCTCACGGCCCTGGTAACTCTTTGAACTGATGAAACCTGCGTCGTTGTCAACATATTTCAGAAGGTCGAAGCTTTCCCCTTTGTAGTTGTGTAAGCAGCAGACGATGTCAACCGGATTGAAGTGGGTTGCCGTGGAAAGGGCCTCGCGTGCGTGAGCGTCATTCATATTGATCTGGACGCTCTCAAGAATCTGGAGTGATGTTGAACCGTCTTTCTCTTTGATTACGAAAGGACCGCCTCCCGGCTCGCCCTGGTTGCGTACCATTCCGCAGACTCTGATTGGTCTGTTGAGTTTTGCACGGAGTTTCTCGACCCTGTCCTTGCAGTCCCTTGCCTCAGGCATTCTGATGCAAAGTTCCTTGTCAAGGAATTCCTCAATGTCGTCGCACAGGGAGATGCATTCCTCGCTCATGCAGGCATCTTCGTAAAGTGGAGTGTAGCCAGGAAGATTAGGGTAGAGTTTCTGAGGGCCTACATTCGCACCTGAAACTGCGTCAAGTTCCTCAAGGAAGCCGAAAATCTTGTCGCGCAGTTCAACTGCCTTTCCCATCAGGGCTTTCTTGTATTTTGCTGTGACAGGAAGATAACGCTCAACTGCAACATTGTCTATGTTCTTTATTGAAACGAGTTCCTCCTCCAGTTTGTTAAGATTGTAAATCAGGGCTCCGTGTCCTGCCGGACGGAAGAGAAGAGAATCGGTCTCGGTGCGGAAAGGATTGTTGTCCACATCGACGGCAATGGTGTCGGTAGCCTTGTCCTGGAAAGTGAAAGTAATGTTATATTTAACCCCGTACCTCTGCTCGTAGGTGGCTTTTACTTCTTCGAGAGCCTCTTTGAAAAGTTCCTGGTGTTCAGGGGAGATCGTTACCACGAGATTGGCTGAACCGTCGGCATTTCTCATATAGTTCTGCGCCTCGACAAGGTGCTCTGCAAATGCGGTGCGGATCTCTCCGTCAGAGTATTTGTGGAATTTCAGAACTCCCTTTGGTTTTGCTCCGTAGTTCAAGCCTTTGTCAGTCAATGTCTTCTCAAGGATGTCCTGACGATTCTCCAAGGTGGCTTCAGGATAGAGTGCAGGGTCGTAGAATGCGAACTCTGCGATGTGCGCGGCAAATTTCGATGCCGGGGCGTCTTCTGCAAGTTCCTGTCCCTCCCTCAGTTTGTCAAGACCGCTGAAAAGGTCCTTGAACATTCTGGAAGCGGCTCCCGATGCCGGGACGAACTTGCATTTTCCGTGGACCTCGGCCTTGTCGTAGTATGCAGCCGCCTCATCGGCCTGAGTGTCGGTGAGCACAGTAATCCCGCGCTCCGGAGTAGCCGGGGCCTCAATTTTCATCCAAGGGAAACCTTTTTTGAATCTTTCCACCTGTCCTTTCGCAGTTTCAACGGAAGAACCTCTGGATTCAATCTGTCTGATGTCTTTGTCTGTGAACATAATATGTGGTTGTTGGTAATTAATCTCAACTTCAAAAGCCTACAAATTTAGAGAAATATTTTCTCAACTACAAGCCTCTGCACCTTGCATATTTCCCTCTTTTTCTCCAAATTTGCGGAACATTAACACTATTAACTAATCAATCATTGTTATGCTATTTCATGTTTATGGGGAAATGGCCGTGTATCAATGGGTTGCTATGATCGGCGTCCTTGTTGGCCTTATTCTTCTCAATGAATTCGCACGCAAGACCAAATTCGGCGGTGCGGTTATGTTTTTTGTCTTACCGGCCCTTCTGACCGTATATTTCATTGCCATCCAGATCGGCGCAGCCCTCGGATCCGAGTGGGCGCTGACCAACCAGACCTACCTCTATATGAACGGCTGGTTCCACTATGCAAAAATCTATGCGGCCCTGGCCGGATGTATCGGCTTCATGATGATCAAGTACGGATGGGGCATAGGCAAACAGCATTGGTTCAAACCTTTCCCGTTTGTGATTGTTGCCATCAACATCCTGATTGCCGTTGCATCCGATTTTGAAACCGCTGCAAAGGGATGGTACAGCTGGTTCCTCTCCCCGGAGCAGGTTTGGCTCTACGGAGGATGGCACAATGTGATGAACGGTGTCGCCGGACTGCTGAATATCTTCTGTATGACTGCCTGGTGGAGCGTGTATGCTTCAAAGGACAAGACGGATATGCTGTGGCCGGATATGACCTGGGTGTACATCCTGGTGTATGACATCTGGAACTTCGCCTACACCTACAACTGCCTGCCGACCCACTCGTGGTTCTGCGGTATTGCCCTTCTCCTTGCCCCTACAATCGCTGCAATCTTCTGGAACAAGGGAGGCTGGATTCAGAACAGGGCCAACACTCTGGCAATCTGGTGTATGTTTGCACAGGTTTATCCTCTATTCCAATGCACTTTCCCGGACGGTACCGCCGCTACCAAATGGGCGACTCTCCCGACCCTCTATGCAGACGGAACCCTTAACGGCATAGTTGAAGGCGGCTGCGCCAATGCAGACCCTACTGCAATGACAGTTGTCAGCGCTCTTGCACTTGTTGTCAATGTCATCGCCCTCGGTTACATCATCTATGTTTCACGCAAGCGTCACATCAATCCTTACAAGCAGGATGTCTTCGTGAATCAGAAATACTACAAGGATGCTGCAGCCAGAATGGCATAGTGTCCTGTCATATTCGTAATAGGAAAACCCTTCTGTCAGGCGTGGCAGAAGGGTTTTAATTTAAAAGTATGTTCCGAAATCGGCTGCTAAGCCTTTGCCGGACGTCTGCGGAGCACGGCCCAGAGAGCCCACACTACAGTGATTGTCAGTGACATAGGCAGCCCGACAGTCAACATCTCCCTGAGGAAAATCTGAGTCCCTCCTTCGACGGTGAATGCCGAAAAGAAAGGAAAACTGAAGATAATCTCGCCGTTGATGATGTGATCGACGATGAGCATCACAGTGCCTCCCCAAAGCATTTTCTCAAGTGCCGGAACCTCTCTTTTGAGGGCACCGGCTCCTTCGCTGCCGATTGAAGCTGAATTGTGTCTGCGGTAGATGGTCGTGGCAATCGCCTGAGCCATAGGTACTAAAAAACAAGCCATATCTTTCAATATTTAATATTTCGTAATATTCAATATTCCTAAATTACTTCTATCTCCTTGATTTCCACTTCATTGCCTCTTTCGAGCCAGGTGCGGTCACTTCCGCAGCGGGGACAGATTTTTCCGTTGGCGACGGTGGGGTAGCTGCAGTTGCAGCTGTCGCAGTGGGTGAGGGCGTCGATGGTGAGTATTTCGAGTTCGCAGCCTTTCATCATATCTTCCTTTTCAACTGCCCATTTCCAGCAGTCCTCGAGGTAGTAGGGGACTACGGTCGAAACCTCTCCTATGTTCATCACCACCTTGCTGACGTGAGTCGCACCGTTCTGCTCAGCGACCTGCCTGACCTGCTTGATGATGTGGAAAACGATTCCCAGTTCGTGCATTATCTCTTCTTGTTTACAAGGATTTTGACTCCTCTCTTGATTACGTAAGGAAGCAATGCCCCGACCTTGTCCTCGGCTTTGACCATCCGGCTGCATTCCGGCAGTTCCCTGTGCAGGTGGATGGCGTCGAATCCGCATTTGGTCGTGCAGAGACCGCAGCCGATGCACTTGTTCGGATCAACTACGGAGGCTCCGCAGGCAAGACATCTTGAGGTTTCCGTTCTGACCTGTTCTTCTGTCAGTGCAAGTTGATACTCCTCGAATGGCCTGGCCTTCGCATTGGTCCCTTCAACCTGACGCGAGGAATTGTCGTATGACTCCACGACGATGTTTTCTTTATCGATTTCGATGAAGTCGCGGCGGTTGCGTCCGATGGTAAGATGCCCGTGCTGGACATAGCGGTGAAGCGATTCTGCGGCCTCCTTGCCTGTTGCTATTGCGTCAATCGCGAATTTAGGACCTGTCAGAAGGTCTCCTCCGACAAAGATGTCCTCCTGCGCAGTCTGGAGAGTCAGGGTGTCTGCAAGAGGGTAAACCCCGCGGTGGAACTGCACTGCGCTGCCTTCGAACAGTTTGCCGCTCAGGACAGTCTGACCGATTGCGAAGATGACCATATCTGCCTCAATTTCAATGGTTTTGTCTTCGTTGAATTTCGGGGAGAAACGGTGGTTCTCATCAAAGACACTGAGGCATTTTCTGAATGAAATTCCCCTGACGGCACCTTCTTCGTTTGCGAGGACTTCCTTCGGTCCCCAGCCCGGATTCAGGACGACCCCGTCTTCACGCGCTTCGGCTCTTTCCAGAACGGATGCCGGCATAATATCCTCTGTCTCAAGCGAAAGCATAGTGACCTGCGAGGCTCCGCTTCTTTTGGCAACCCTTGAGGCATCGATTGCGACGTTTCCGCCGCCGACAACCACCACCTTTCCGCTGACCTTGACTTTGCCGGTGTTGGCCCTGTGAAGGAAATCAATTGCGGTGGTCACCCCCTCAATATTCTCTCCCGAAATGCCCGGGAGTCTTCCTCCCTGACAGCCGATTGCCACGTAGAAAGCCTTGTAGCCCTGTTGGCGGAGTTCATCAAGAGTGATGTCTTTTCCGACTTCAACTCCCGTGCGGATTTCGACTCCGATTTCCTTCATCACGTCGATTTCTGCGTCGATGACATCCTTCTCCAGTTTGTAGGAAGGAATACCGTAGCGGAGCATACCTCCCGGCTCTTCGTTTTTCTCGAAGACTGTCGGGTAGTAGCCCATAGTCGCCAGATAGTAGGCGCAGCTCAATCCTGAAGGACCGCCTCCGATGATGGCAATCTTTTCTTTCCATCTGCCGAGGTTTGATGCAACAATGATTTCAGGCACAAAACGGTGCTCTGACTTGAGATCCTGGTCTGCGATGAACTTCTTGACAGCATCGATTGCCACAGGCTGGTCAATAGTCCCTCTTGTACAGGCATCCTCGCAGCGGCGGTTGCAGACCCTTCCGCACACTGCCGGGAACGGATTTTCCCTCTTTATGAGCTCAAGTGCTTCACGGTACTTGCCTTCTGCAGCCTTCTTCAGATAGCCCTGGACAGCGATGTGTGCAGGACAGGCTGTCTTGCAAGGTGACGTTCCGGTAGGGTAGCAGTTGATCCGGTTGCGGTCGCGATAGTCTTCGCTCCATTTTTCCTCGCCCCATTTTACTGCATCCGGCAGTTCCTGGCGCGGATATGTCTGTGGTCCTTGTCTGGTGCAGAGCTTCTGGCCGAGCTTTACCGCTCCCGCAGGGCAGTACTCGACACATCTTCCGCAGGCTACGCACTTCTCCGGTTCCACCCTTGCGATGTAGGAACTCCTTGACATATTCGGGGTGTTGAAAAGCTGCGAAGTTCGCAAAGCATTACAAATCTTGACATTGCAGTTGCAGATTGCAAAGATTTTCCCCTCGCCGTCAATGTTGGTGACCTGGTGCACATAGCCGTTGTCCTCAGCCCTTTTGAGAATCTCCATAGCCTCCTCGTAGGTGATGTCCCTTCCCCTGCCTGTCTCACGGCAGTAATCGGCCATATCGCCCACTGCAATGCACCAGTCGTGGTAATCATCTGCACATCCCTCGTCAAGTTTCTTGCGTCCGTAACGGCAGGAGCAGATGGAAGCCCCGATATGCCCTTCATATTTCTTCAGCCAGTATGAAATGTGCTCTATGTCAATCGACTGATTCTCCAGAGAAATCGCCTTCTCAACGGGGATTACGTGCATTCCGATTCCGGCACCTCCCGGAGGCACCATTGCTGTGACCTTCTCCAGCGGCAGGAATGTCATCCTCTCAAAGAACATTGCGAGTTCAGGATGGCGGTCAATCAGCTCCTCGTTCATATTTGTGTACTCGGCAGAGCCGGGAACAAAAAGCGGAACCCAGTAGATGCGGTCCTTGCGCTCGTGTCCGGTTCCCGGAACAGGTCCCTGTGCGGTGTATTTGTCGCCGTAGTCGTACTCCAGCATACCCAGCCAGGATAGTTTGTCAAGCAGCTGGTCGAATTCCTCGTCAGTCTGAGTGTAGTGTTTCCTGTGATTCCATTCCACCAGAAGGGGATATGGACGATGTTCCCTGACTCTCATAGGCTTGCCTGAGACGACGTCCAGAAGCAGGTCGAGGGCAGCCTCCCTTGTCTTTGCATCCATTTCGTCCTCGAAAATGCAGGCAAATCCCCAGTATTCGGGGTCATCGGTGGTCAGGCCTTTTACTTTCTCAATAATCCGGTCTGTAATCTTCGTGATGAGCTTCATCAGCTTCGGATTCGGATTCTTGTCACCCTTGTGTTTCGGGATGTACTTTTTTGAAATTTCTGGCATATTGGTTAGTGTTAGTGGTTTTCAGATAGTTCTCCGGGTTGTCAGCGCTCTTTCCAGGCCGCGACCTGGTCGATGATCCATTGTGCGAAAACGTCAATTCCCTCGCCCGTCTTTGCACAGACCGGGATGACCGTCGCACGAGGATTCCTCAGATGAATGTTGGCCTTGCACTTCTCCAGGTCGAAATCAAAGTATGGCATCACATCAGTCTTGTTGATGAGAACGAGGTCGCAGACTGAAAACATCAGAGGATATTTCAGCGGTTTGTCGTCTCCCTCAGGCACCGACAGAATCATCACGTTGCAGCAGCTGCCTGTGTCAAATTCCGCAGGGCAGACCAGATTCCCGACATTCTCAAGGATGACAAGATCCGTCTCGGAGAGAGAAAGGTTACCCAGTCCCTGGCGCGTCATCTCCGCATCCAGATGGCACATTCCTCCTGTGTGCAGCTGAATGGATTCCACTCCGGTGGCTTCCTTGATTCTGATAGCATCGACGTCACTGTCAATATCCGCCTCCATCACCGCCACCCTTATGGCGTCCTTGATGAGATTGATGGTCCTGACAAGTGTCGTTGTCTTTCCGCTTCCCGGCGATGACATCAGGTTCAAAAGGTAAACTCCCTTGTGTTTTAATTCATTTCGGAGTTTCTGCGCGTCCGCGTTATTGTCGTCGAAGACGCTCTTTTTTATTTCTATGACTTTTACCGGATCCATATTTTCTTTTATTTCTGAATATTTACTATTGTTCCTGAATATTTACTATTCCGTAATCTCCATCGGTTGATTTCAGAAGGGATTTAACTGATTTTGTCCAGGGCATCCGCCATCAGCTTGCGCCCGAGTTCGGAGATCTCTTCCCCTCTGGCATAGTCTGCTATTGAACCGTATGCATCGAAATTCATCTTTACCAGCACGTCCGGCTTGTACATCTGGATTTGCAATCCGGATATTGTCCTGAGCATCAGGGAAAAGCTGCGTGAAAGGATTGAGTAGTAATTGTCATCCTCGGCAAAAGGCAAATTCTGCTTCTGAGCCTGCTCGGATGCCTGTTTTATCCGTTGGCCGGCGGCGTGGTTCTTCTGCACGGCCTTCAGGGTTTCATCTCCGGCTATCTTCACAAAATCCAGAATAGAGTCGGTCTTGTGCTTGCGGATCTGCCCGAGAATTTCGCTCCAGTCCATCTTTTCATTGTCGTTCCTGATGCGCTCCAGTTTTTGGAGATTGTCGGCAATCTTCTGACTATCCAGCCGATTGACGTCAAAGGCTACCAGAAGGTCGTGTCCGTTGCGGTGAACTATGCTGAATGGTGTCGTGTTCACGATGCCGCCGTCGATGAGCTTGTGCCTGCCGTACTGCACCGGACGGAATAGGGATGGAATCGAGATGGATGCGCGGATGGCGTCAAATAGTTTGCCTTCTCGGAAAACCACCTCTTCTCCGGTGTACAAATCGGTGGCTACGGCAGCGTACGGGATTCTGAGGTCTTCGATGTTCACGTCCGGCACGACTTCCTTGATTGCCTCCATAACCTTGTCACCTTTGACCAGATAGCTTTTGCTCAGGGAAACGTCCAGCAGGGACATCAGACGGGCATTGTTGAGACGGAAAAGCCATTCCTTGAAGGCTTCCAGTCCACCTGCGGCATAGACTCCGCCCACCAGGGAACCGATGGAACATCCTGCCACCGAGGTGATGTTGTAGCCCCGGCTTTCCAGTTCTTCAATGGCACCTATGTAGGCAAATCCCCTCGGACCTCCGCTCGAGAGCACGAGCGCAACATCTTTTGTTTCCATTCAGCCTTGATTTTTCGTCAAATTTACGAAATATTTTCAATTCTGCCAAGGGCTGCCCTGGAACCCGCTTTTTTTGAATGTGTCTTGTCTTCCGGCTCTCGCTTTCTGTTGATATCTGATTTCTTGGTCAGACCGAAAAATTTGCTTTCGGGAAAGACCGGAGTTCAATTGGTTCAATTATTGTAATCATGTGAGGGACGTGAATCATAGGATTTACATATTTTATTAACCATTAATATTTTATTGAGATGAAAAAGATTATAACAATTCTTCTGTCTCTTGCGACTTTCACATTCTGTGCGTTCGCTGATGACAAACCGATTGATTACGAGCAACTGCCTTCTGCTGCGAAGACCTTTGTCAAGGCCGAATTTCCGGCTCTTTCAGTTTCATACGTGACAAGGGATACGGACCTGCTTGACACAACCTACGATGTTCATTTTGCAAACGGCTTGAAGGTCGAGTTCAACAGCAGGGGAGAATGGAAGGAAATCAGCACCAAGACTGCCACGATTGACAGCAAGTACGTTCCTGGCCAGATTGTTTCTACGGTTGAAACCAGGTGGCCTGGAGTGCAGTTCAGGAAAATCGAGAAGTACAGGTACGGATATGAGGTTGAGCTCACAAACCGTCTGGAACTGAAGTTTGACAAGCAGTTCAGACTGACGGAAATCGACGACTGACATTCTTGGGCAGTTAATACAAGTTAAAAGACTGACTCTAGAATTTTTAGAGCCAGTCTTTTCTTTCGGCAATGAGATTTCCGGTCAGATTGGGATGACCATTATTGCCTCACTTGCAATCTCCCGCGGCAACCTGACCGAAGAAGGGAAGTAGGGTTACTCTACATAGATTTCCCTGCGGTACTGGTACTCCGAACGCAGCTTCTCGAAGTTTGCCGGGTTCATCCTTAACATAAAGTCGTCGGTGAAAATAGGGTAGTTGTACTGGAAGACCGCTGTGATTTCGCCCTGGGTCTTCCCGGCAAGCTTCAGTTTGATGGGCTGATGTTCCGGCAGGTCGCAGGTCGGAAAAAAGTGGAATAGACCGATGATTCCGAAGAGGCGTGCCACTGCTCGTACTGCCGAGGCCGTCCCATTCTGCTTGCCCTGGAAGGAATATCCTGCGATGTGGGGGGTTGCTATGTCCGTCATCTCCAGAAGTTCCCTATTGATGTTCGGCTCATTGTTCCAGGTGTCGATGATGACAGGTCCGAGTTTCGGACGGGCTTCAATAAGAGCTTGCTCATCAACGACTTCTCCTCTGGATGCATTTATGAAGAATGCTCCCGGCTTCATTCTTGCGAAAAATTCCGCCCCGGCCATTCCCTTTGTCGTCTCGTCAAGGGGTGTGTGGAGAGTGACCACATTGGAATTTTCCAGCAGTTCTTCCAGGGACACAAATCCTTCCGGTCCTTCCTTTTCCGCCCGTGGAGGGTCGCAGAGAAGGACATTGAAACCAAGGCGTCTGGCGGTGTGTTCGACTTTCTTTCCGACATTGCCCACACCGATTATGCCTATTGTAGCTCCGTCAAGTTTGATTCCCTTGCGGGAAGCCGTTCCGTAAAGGGCGGAGAAAACGTACTGCATCACACCTCCTGCATTGCATCCCTGAGCATTCACCACCCTGATTCCGTTCTCACGGCACCATTCGAGGTCGATGTGGTCCGTGCCTATTGTGGCCGTGGCGATGATCGAGACTTTCGTCCCTTCCAGGAAAGTCCTGTCACATCTTGTCCTGGTCCTGATTATCAGCGCGTCGGAGTCGATTATGTCCTCGTGGCGGATGTCCTTCCCGTCAATGTATTGTATGTCCGCGTAAGGTTCGAATATCCCTTCGAGAAAAGGAATGTTCCTGTCTGCGGTGATTTTTATTCTCCCTGTCATATTTAATATTTCGTAAATAAATATGTGTCAATAAGATATATTTACTATTTCAAAACAATCCTTTTAACCGGTTCGGGGTCGTTGTCCGGACGAATGAAGAGTTCGTCGGCTACGAGTCTTTCGTTTATCTGCCTCCGGATGTCGCCTATCCGGAGTTTCAGTTCCGACCTGAGTACTGCCGAGGACAGGTTGCAATAGAGGGTCCCGTCCCGGAAACTCCTGCCTATGGTTCGTGCTGCAACACCTGACACCTCGTCCCAGGCTGAGAAGACTTTGTGGGCGTTCATTCCTTTGTCAAGACGCATCATTCTGATGTAGAGTTTCATCAGACTGCCTATTCCTACGGCTTCCCTGCGTCCGATTCCGTCGTACACGGCGATTGGCCTATAGGCCTGCCTTTTCTGATAGTCTTTTTCTGTCATAGCCTGCTAAAATTCCCTGCTGATGTTTCAAAATATGCGCGGTCGGAGGTGAACTTGTCGAGGATTCCGCTGAGTCTCACCTTGTTGCTGTCCGTTATGAAAATCTGTCCGAATTCATTTCCCGCCACCATCGAAAGCAGATTGCTGATCCGGTCTATGTCAAGTTTGTCGAACACGTCGTCCAGGAGGAGTGTCGGGGCAAATCCGTAATTCTCTTTCATCAGGTCGTACTGGGCGAACTTCAGGGAGACTATGAAGGATTTCTGCTGTCCCTGGGAACCGCATCTGCGGATGGGATGACCTCCCATTGTGAAGACGAAATCATCCCTCTGGATGCCGGAGGTGGTGTAGCCCATTGCCAGGTCTTTCCTTAGATTTCTGCTGAAAAGATCCTCGATTGAAAGGGGGGAATCCGCAGAGGAACCATCCGAACACAATTCTGAGCGGTATTCTACGTCAACCTGCTCGGAATCAGATGACAAAACACGATAGTAATCCGCAATGACGGGCCTGAGCCCTTCCATAAAAGACTTTCTTGCCTCGAAAATTTTCCTGGCCGGAGCAGCCATTCTTGCATCGATCACCGAGAGCAGGGCTGTATCGGGGGACTGTCCCTTCAGAAGGGTGTTCCTCTGTGCAAGCAGGCGGTTGTACTGCTGGGCTGCGCTGAGGTATTCCCTGTCCATCTGCGAGAGGACCGAGTTGACGAATTTTCTCCGCTGGTCTCCGGAATCGCTTACGAGGCTGATATCAGAGGGGGAGACCATCACTATTGGCAGAGTTCCGATGTGGTCCGATACCTTATTATATGTCTTGTCGTCTTTCTTGAGTTTCTTTTCCCCTGAAGCGTTCACCTGGATTGCGAATTTCGTGATTTCTTCTTCCTCGCTTGTGCCTTCGGGAGTCGCAGTTTCAGGATGCATCAGGTAGGTCCCGCACAGGGAAAACACGTCGGTTCCGTGCCGGAAATTGTACTTGTCGGTGTTGGAGAACGCACTCTTTGTCATTGAGAGATAATAGATTGCGTCAAGAAGATTTGTCTTTCCCTCACCATTGCCTCCGGAAATGCAGTTGACATTCGGGGAAAATTCCAGTTCCTGGAATTCTATGTTTCGGAAGTTTGAGACTGCTATTTTCTTTAATATTGGCATATTCAGGATTATAAAATCTCTACACGAGTTTCCCCTGTTCCCGCAGGCTGCACGCCACAAAAAGTCTGCAGGACTGTTTTGCAGTGCACTTGCGGGGTCGGGAAGACATCACGCGATTTATTTGTATGGCAAAGATAGAGAAATAATTGTAGGTTTTACCAAATTTTTATAAATTTGCGCCCTGTTTGGAATTTTTGGAGATTCCGTGATTTAGAAAATAAAAAATATTCAAAATATGGCAAAAGAAACAAAAAACGAAGGTGCTGAGGTTGTTGCTGAAGCCCTCTCAAAAACCGAAGTTTTCATCAAGGAGTATGGAAAATGGATGGTATACGCACTTGTAGCATTGATTCTCGTGGGTGTTGCCGTTTTCTGCTGGTACAAATTCGCCTGGCAGCCAAAGAAGGCCGAGGCTCTCGAGCAGATGTATCCTGCTGAGGCCAATTTCAGAAATTCGGAATACGACCTGGCCCTCAATGGTGACGGCAATGTACTCGGTTTTGCGCAAATCATTGATGAATACGGTTCAAAGGCAGGTGCTTCCGTGTATTTCTATGCCGGAATCTGTGAGTTCAACCTTGGCAACTATCAGGAGGCCCTTTCTTATCTGAAGAAGTACAAAGGTGGCGACGCAATTCTTTCCGCAAGGGCAAAGGCGTGTATGGGTGATGCATACGTAGGACTTGAGGACTATGAGAAGGCTGTATCTTGTTTTGAGAAAGCCGCTGCGACAGCTGACAATGTGTTTGCTGCAGGGTATCTGCTCAAGGCTGGAGTCACCTGTGAGAAACTCGGACAGGAGCAGAAGGCACTTGGTTTCTACAAGCAGATCAAAGAGAAATACCCTCAGTCAATCCAAGGGTATGACATTGACAAATATATCACTAGAATAGAGGTTAAATAATTCTTCATTTATGGGAAGGGCATTTGAGTTCAGAAAAGAGAGGAAGTTCAAAAGGTGGGGTCACATGGCCCGCACATTCACCAAAATAGGAAAGGAAATCACCATCGCCGTCAAACAGGGCGGTCCGGATGTTACCGGTAACCCTCGTCTCAGGGCTCTGCTTCAGACAGCACGCAGCGAGAATATGCCGAAAGACAACATCGAGCGTGCCATCAAGCGTGCAAGCGACAAGGATCAGAGCGATTACAAGGAGATTGTCCTTGAGGGATATGCTCCTCACGGAATCGCGGTACTTGTGGAGGCGGCCACCGACAACAACAACAGGACAGTGGCGAATGTACGTTCGTATTTCACAAAGAGTGGCGGTTCCCTCGGAACTTCAGGCAGCGTTGATTATATGTTCGACCGCAAGTGCGTCTTCCGTGTCAAGAGCGCAAATCCTGTTGACCTGGAGGAACTTGAGCTTGACATGATTGATTATGGCGCAGAGGAACTCTTCGAGGAGGAGAACGAGAATGAGGAGATGGAGATTGTCATCTACGGCGAGTTCACCGCGTTCAACTCTATTCAGAAATATGTCGAGGACAACGGTTACGAACTTGTTTCAGCAGAGTTCACAAGGCTTCCGAATGTGGATCTGAAGGAACTGTCTGCTGAGGAAAGGGTGGAGGTTGACAAACTCATCGAGCGTCTGGAGGACGACGATGACGTACAGAATGTCTATTCAACCCTTAAACCTGCAGAATAGCAGTCTTGTTCATCGAAAAAACTGAGCAGGAATGTACACGGTAGCAGGACATACTTTTGACATAATTCTTCCTTCAGGCATTTTCAGCCGGGATTTCTTGTCACAGTATGCTCCTTTCGAAGAAGCGGAATCCGGAAGGAAACCGCTTTTTTCGTTGGAACTTGTTTTATGTGATGATCTTGAAGCGGTCAGTGGGACACTGAAGGAAAGGTACAATGATCTGCCTCCCTACTTCTGGCTTTTTGAGAAGGACGGGGAATACCGTTTCGGTTTTTCCCTCTCAGACAAAAAGTCCGGTTGTGTTGTGGTTCCCGAAAACGGAGGACTCGGGAAGAATGTAGTCTATGTTCCGGCAGGGGCATCCCGTGGACACAGCCTTTTTGCACTCAACAATGCGATGATGCTTCTGTTCACCCTCTGTACTACACCCCTTGACACCCTGATGATTCACGCATCGGTGACCTGTCACAAAGGACGCGCCTTTGTCTTCCTCGGCAAGAGCGGCACGGGGAAATCCACCCATAGCCGTCTCTGGCTTGAAAATATCCCGGACACGTTCCTGCTCAATGATGACAATCCTGCCATTCGTCTTGTGGACGGTGTTCCCGTGGTTTTCGGAACGCCGTGGAGCGGAAAAACCCCTTGCTACAAGAATGACAGCAGACCGATGGGAGCATACGTGAGGCTTGAACAGGCTCCGCACAACAAAATCAGCAGGCTTTCCCCGTTGCAGGCATACGCTGCCCTTCTGCCGTCCTGTTCCTGTATGAGATGGGATAGCGGAGCTTGTGCCGCCCTGCACAAGACGGTGGAGAAGGTAATCCTTGCCGTTCCCGGATTTCATCTGGAGTGTCTCCCGGATGCCGATGCTGCAAGACTTTCCTGTGAAACAGCCCTGAAAGCACTTGAAATGTAGAACTTTCCATTATGGATTTTCAGGTCAGTTTCTTTGAGTTTCCCTTAAATGTCATTCTTGCCGTACTTTGGTGTCTGACTGTGCTGATTCTCTGGAAAGGATTCAGGAGAACTGCGCCTGTACGTTTCTTCCTTTCGCCTCTTGCCACCTGCCTCTCAATCGGTCTCTGCGCAAGCGGGACACTTGTCCTGGGACTCTCCTCTGATCGTAATCTCGCCTCCTCCTGGTGGTTTGTCACCGAGGTGTTCTTCTTGCTGACCGTGCTGCTTTTCGTTACTGTGAGGGGAGTGTACCGTGACGGGAAAATCCGCTGGCGTTTCCTTCTGAACCACGCCGGGCTTCTACTTGCCGTCGGGTCATCTTTCTGGGGTGCTCCCGATACGCAGACTCTCAGGATGCGTCTCTGTGCCGGTGAGTCTTCATCCGCCTGCTTTTCTCTGGAAGGGAAAGGAACCAGGCTCCCTTACGAAATCACTCTGCGCGACTTTCGGGTAGATTACTTCGAGACCGGAATCCCTTCGGTCTTTGAGGCTGACGTTGACATTGACGGCAATGATGTACTCCTGAGGGTGAACCATCCTTTTTCAAGAACTTTTTCTGAGGACATATATCTTACAAGTTACGGAATTGAAGGAGGAAGGGAATACTGCATCCTTCAGATTGTCCGCCAACCCTGGAAATGGCTCACTGCTGCGGGAATCATAATGATGATGATTGCTGCCTTGCTGATGTTTCTCCGGGGTCCCCGCACTGGATGTCCCTCCGGGGTCCCTAAAATGGATGTTCCTCCGGGCCTATGCACTGCAGAACCTTTGAAAACTGAAGGAAAATGATTTGGGACAAATTCATATTTTTTGCAATCGCTTCCGTGATTCTCTCATTTGCCGGGGCTGCTTTCTCTGCCGTGCGCAGAGAAGGACGGAGTGTTCCCGGGATAGGATTAAGCATTGCCTCATCCCTTGTCCTGGCTTCCTTCATCGTTCATCTCTGGACAACCCTCAACCGTCCGCCGCTAAGGACAATGGGGGAGACCCGTCTGTGGTACTCTTTCTTTGCCGGCCTTGCGGGAATATTCACCTATTGCAGGTGGCGCTACAGATGGATTCTTCCTTTCTCGGCCGTGCTTTCCACCGTTTTCATCGTAATCAATTGCCTGAAACCGGAAATCCACGATGCATCGCTTATGCCGGCCCTTCAAAGTCCGTGGTTCATTCCGCACGTAACCGTCTATATGTTTTCCTACTCCGTCTTCGGCTGCGCTTTTCTGCTGGCTCTTGTCGGACTTCTGCGCCGGGGTGGACCGCAGATGGGGATGTTCAGTAGTATGGACACTTTGATTTACGTAGGATTGGCCTTTCTCACCCTGGGGATGATGTCCGGTTCCCTGTGGGCCAAGGATGCCTGGGGGCATTACTGGAACTGGGATCCGAAAGAGACCTGGGCTGCACTGACCTGGCTGAGTTACCTGCTGTATGTCCATCTGAGAATTTTTGGAAAGGTTTCGCGCCGGACGCTTTGTGGAATCGTAATTTTTTCCTTTCTTTGTCTCCAGATGTGCTGGTGGGGGATTAATCTCCTTCCGTCTGCACAGGACAGCATACATATTTATAACAGATAAAGTAAAATTATGTTTTATAACCTGATCAGGCTATGAAAAAATTTTTGAAATGGGCAGCGGTGGCAGCAGTCGTCATCGTTGCAGTCCTGGCCATTGTTTATCGGGCCGTCAACAGAGTCCCTTCAGAGAATCTTACCCCGTCGGAAAGGGTGCTGGCCATTTTTGAAGATGGAGGATGTGTCAGTTGCCACAGTGAAAATCCGAAGCTTCCTTTCTATGCGGAACTCCCGGTAATGGGGAAGATTGTGAAACAGGATTCGGATTCAGGCTACAGGGCGTTTGACATTGTCGCCATGAATGAGGCTCTCAAGAGTGGTTCGTCTGTTCATCCCGTTGATCTTGCCAAGGTTGAAAAGGTGGTTCTTGACGGAAGAATGCCGATGGCGAAGTACTATCTGGTGCATTGGGGAAGTTCCCTGACCAGGGCCAAGACCGATGTCGTTCTTGACTGGGCCTGGGAAACCCGCAGGACAATGTATGACGATGCCGTGTGCGAGGCCCTTGCAACCGAGCCTGTGCGTCCGATTGACCTTGTGATTGAGACGGATCCACTGAAGGTCGCTCTTGGAAAGGCCTTGTTCTTTGACACGAGACTTTCCGTTGACAACACCATTTCCTGCTCATCCTGCCACGGTCTGAATACAGGTGGAGTTGACAATGAACAATACTCTGACGGTGTCGGAGGTCAGCTGGGCGGAGTGAATGCCCCTACCGTTTACAATGCCTATTACAATTTCGTCCAGTTCTGGGACGGACGTGCAGCCACCCTCGCCGATCAGGCAGCAGGACCTCCTCTCAACCCTGTCGAGATGGCCTGTGAGTCATTCGATGAGATTGTAGCCAAACTGGCTGCCGACAAGGAGTTCTCAAAGGCATTCTGTGCAGTCTATCCGCAGGGACTCTCACAGGAGACCATCACGGATGCGATTGCAGAGTTCGAGAAGACTCTCATCACTCCGGACAGCCGGTTCGACCTTTACCTGAAGGGAGATGAGACTGCTGTCACTGCAGAGGAACTCAACGGATATTCACTTTTCAAGAAATATGACTGTGCCACCTGCCACGCCGGCCAGAACCTTGGCGGACTATCCTACGAGTTGATGGGATTGCGTGCTGACTATTTCGGTGACAGAGGACTGGAACTTACAATAGAGGACAACGGACATTTCAAGGAGACTTCCCTTGAGCGTGACCGTCATCGCTTCAAAGTTCCGGGCCTGAGGAATGTCGGACTTACCTGGCCTTACTTCCATGACGGCACAAGGGCTACTCTTGAGGAGGCTGTCCGTGACATGGCCATCTACCAGACCGGAGTGACGATCAAGGATTCCGAGGTAGCGGACATCACTGCTTTTCTCAAGACTCTTACAGGCAAGATTGACGGGAAGTACCTTACGAATGACAATGCCGAATAGTCAGATTGACATTCGGGAATATTCAAATAACCGGGGTTGCACATTGGTACGACCCCGGTTATTTCTTGAATATTACTCAGTTGACTAAGGAATATGAAAAAAATAACCTGCTTCAGATATGGATAAGATTTTCGAGAACAGA
>CAMFBM010000004.1 GCA_945948555.1 uncultured Bacteroidales bacterium
CTTCTTCGCTCCGGCATAGTCCACGGTCTGCTCCCTATCGTGGTAACTCAGGATGGATTCTTCCGAGATGCAGGTTTTTCTTTTTTCGATGAAAGTTTTTCTCTTTTTTAATGTTTTTTCTTTTTCTTAATGTCTTTCAGAGTCATTTGTCAATCTGACCTTTGGCTGTGGCGAATGAATTTCACGGGAAGTGTTTTCTTTGTGTATCAGATTATTTGGGGGGTGGGCATCAGGGTATGGGTCGCGGACGGTACGCACCTTCGGTGCTATCCCCCCACCGCTTCGCGGCGGTTCCTCCCGTTCACGAGCCACGGGCGGCTACGCCGTCCGCGACCCATACCCTGATGCCTACTGTGGAAAGCCATGAGCCTTTTTGTCTTGTGTTTTTCCCCTTTCTGAAAACGGGAGTGTTCGGAGCGGATATGATTGGGAAATTGGTGGAAATTAAGGATTAGAAAGAAGAACCCCGCCGGGTCACGGTGGTGATTGGCGGGGTTTTTATTGGGGGTAGATCTCTACACGCGCTACGCTTGGCAGAGATGAGAATAGTGCAATATTGTTTATTGATAAAGCATCTCAAATTTATAAACTGTAATATAGTTCCCCTCAAGCGAATAACTATATGATGCTACTATCTTATTGTATGTGTTAGTCATTGTTGCCGTTAATCCTGAATAATTTTTTGTTGCACCCCTCCCTATTTTTTCGGATATTATAGAGGTTCCAGTGTTTGACCCATCATATAAATTTAATGCATAAGTATATGCACTACCCACATTGTTTCTGGTTGCTGTGTTATTTATTATGACATTTATGTTACTTGGAATATGGAAAGTTGGTGAGTATGCTTTAGGGGCAACAGTAGCTCTTAAAACTACTTTGTCAGCATTGATACTTGTCCCGTAACCAGATATTTTCGTCCAGCTTTTCCCTGATGCATTAAATTTTGTCTCAGATGGCGCACGGTAAGGCAACCCCGTAACATCGCAAGTAAGTGCAGGAGAAAACATAGTAACCTTGTCAAAAGTGAATTTTGCAACAACCTTGTGTTTACCCCAGGTCTGATTGTTGTTGTCACCAGCAGTTGCAGAATTGCCGTCAATGGTGTAGGAATATCCTCCTCCTTCTCCTATAAGGGAAGCATATTTGTACAGGATGTCCTCGGAGATTTTTACTCCGTTGTTTTTTATATCGAAGATTGTGGAACCGTCCTGGCCATTTGCTATAGAGGCACCGGATGTTTTGTAGGTGTTGTAGTTGGTGTATGCCGACGGAGTGTTCACGCTGAATTCCGGTTCAGGAGAGGTGAATTCCGTAGAGACGAAAGGGACTGACCTTTCGCCTGTTTTGTATGTTCCGGAAACAGTGTACTTACCCTGAGGAAGATATGGCCAGGTACTGTCTGATGGTATTATGATGCTGTTTAAAGAGACATCGTCTGAATTGTATTTCCAGACAATATTACCGTCTTTGCTGACTACTTTCAGACTGACGTTGGAAACATCCTTCATAAGATTTTCAGGAAGACCGAGATCTACTTTCACTTCTGTACCCGTCAGGTATCCATCTTTGTTCTTTGTATGTTCGGCGGAAGCTTGCAGGGTTGGGACGAAGTCAATGATGCCGAGATTTTTAGGCTGACCGATATTCAGGGTAAATGATTTTGACGAGGTTCTTGTCCAGTTTTCGCCATCTTCCGTAGAGAGTTTGATAGTCAACGAATTGACTTTCCCGGGAGTCAATACAAACCAGAAGGTGCTCCCTGATGCGAAAGGGCCGCTCATTGAGACGGAACTTGATGTCCCGGGGCCTGTGACAGTGTCTGAGCCACTTTCCAGATTGGCATAATTAACCGTGGTGCTTCCTGCAATGTTCCTGTCACAAGTCACATCAACTCTGTTGACATTCGAGATATAAGAAGGAACTGTGAATTTCAGATAGCTGCACACATTGTGGAATGCAACCCCGGCTACCTGTGGGATTCCCGGCTTCTTGGTGCCTTTGGCTATCGAAATATTCATTCCTTCTCCAAATGATCCTGCTTTCGCGGTCTGGTCCACAGGGACAGTAATATCAATAAGTCCACCTGCAGCACTGACCGCAACGGAATATGGATATATAGCATAAAAATCTGTGGTACCTTCCCCCACTTCTCCTGCAAACACCGCATTGCTGCCTTCAACCGACGTTGCCGACAGACTATATGGAGTAAGATAATTACCGATATTGCTGAAAACGGCTATTTTGTCGGAGGGAGTCCACCATATTTCATTACCGTGAACTGACGTTTTAGTATCAGATGTACTTAGGGAAATCGGCTCAAGTCTGATTTTATCCACAGGTCCTGATTCCGATATTTCTTTATTACAGGAGGCGAATGCCGGAAGAATAATGGCAGCCGCAGCAAGAATTCCATAAAGTTTCATAGTTTTTCTGCTTTTTAGTTACCCCATATTCCCGTAATATCCTCCTCATCGGTGATTCCGTCGTGAGTAGAGAACACTTCTTCGTCGCTCAGACAGAGCATATCTCTCTGAGCAATTTCATAAATAGTGATAGAAGGAGAAAAATATGCACCCCGTTCCATTGCAGAACAAGATGCATGCATTGCACGATTAAAGTAAATGTTCATTTTTAAGTAGTTAAGAATCAAATCAGCCGACAAAGGTAAATATTCTTTGGCGAAATTGCAACTTATGGTACGCAAATGTATTGGGAATGCAGAAGTTGCGCTGGTTTATACCGATGGAATCAGATTTCCAGCAGTCCGGAGGGGAGGGACATTCTCAGGATTTTGTCCTTCTGGTTGATTTCGCTGACAAGGTCGTCGTGCAGGGGAATCATCAATTCTCCGCCCTGGGTGCGTACCTCGATGCAGGGGTTCTCCGGGATGTCGACAAAGGATGTCACCGTTCCGATTTCACTGTCCCCATCAAGGACTCTCCAGCCCACGAGGGCTTCGAGACCATCCTGTTCGAGGGAAAGTTCATCGGGTTCTTCCCAGTCGGCATATATGGCTTTCCCTGTGACTTCGGCCACATCCTCCGGCGTGGATATGCCTGTGAGCCGTGCCACTGCCTTCGAGTTGCCGCGAAGACGGAATTCTTCAAAAAAGAAAGGAACCGGAAGTCCATCAAAATAGATGAACACCGGTTCCTTAAGGTCGATATCTTCAGGATAGATGTCGCGGAAACCCAGAACGAGTTCCCCGGCATTTCCGTTGGACTTGAGGATTTGCGCAATCTGTACAAGGTTTTCCCCGGGGGCACATTCAGAGGTGCCGATACGGTCTGTATCCGGGAAACCTGCCATACGGGAATTACGCCTCAGTAGTTTCAGCGGTCTCAGCTGCAGCTGCTGCTTCCTGGGCTGCCTTCTCGGCTGCCGCTGCCTCTGCTGCTGCACGTGCTGCTTCCTCTGCCTCGGCTTTCCTCTTTGCGAGAGCCTCAGCCCTTTCCTGATTTACCTTTGCCTCAGCTTCAAGGGCTGCCTTGCTCTTTGCAGCGGCATCCTTGCTGAGTCCTTCTTTCTTAGCATTGATTTTCGCGTCCCTCTGTGCTTTCCAGTCCTCGAACTTCTTGTCAGCCTGCTCCTGGGTGAGGGCACCTTTTGCCACTCCGCCCTGGAGATGCTTCTTGAGGAGAACACCCTCGTATGAGAGAATCCTTCTTGCAGTAAGTGTTGGCTCAGCACCGACATTCAGCCAGGCAAGTGCCTTCTCTGAGTCGAGGAGGATGGTTGCAGGGTTGGAGTTCGGGTTGTAGGAGCCGATCTGCTCGATGTAACGACCGTCGCGAGGTGCGCGTGAATCTGCCACGACAATGTGGAAGAATGCGAAATTCTTCTTTCCGTGACGCTGAAGACGAATTTTAACAGCCATTGTGAATCTGTTTTAAAAATTAATAAATATTTACCAATGTGTCCCTACCCGAGGAACAAGGGCGCAAAGATATATATATTTTTGTACCTTTGCAACCCAAACGTGATTTAATATATCAGTAAGGCTTTATGTAATGCAAAAGACTATCGCTGATTTTCTGAACAATATCAATGATCCGATGGCGACCGTTTTGGTCCTTGTCTTGTCAGCGGCCGGTTTGTGGTTCACTATCAAGACAAAAGGTGTCCAGTTCACTATGGTCGGTGAGATGTTCAGACTCTTGTTCAAGGGGGACAAAGGCAACTTGAATGACGGAGAAAAAAGAGTCAGTGCATTTGAAGCTTTTATGGTCTCTTTGGCTTCACGGGTGGGTACCGGAAATCTTGCCGGAGTGGCTACGGCAATTGTCATTGGAGGACCCGGAGCCATTTTCTGGATGTGGCTGATGGCCTTGATAGGCGGTGTGAACACATTTGTGGAATGTACGTTGGCACAGTTGTTCAAAAGCAAAGCCAAGGATTCCTTTATAGGAGGTCCTGCATTCTACATTACCAAGGGACTTAAGAAGCGTTGGTTTGCAGTGATTTTTGCAGTGGCAATTCTTGCCCAGTTCGGCCTGACGAACAATATGGTGCAGGCCAACACAATTTCCTCCGCATTCACCGAAGCATTTTCTGTCCCGCCGATGGCAATGGCTTTGTCATTGTCTGCCCTTGCACTTGCTGTCGTTTTCGGAGGAATCCAGCGCATAGCCAAAGTTTGTTCTTACATCGTTCCTTTCATGGCCCTGACATATCTTGGAATTGCATTATGGGTGCTTGCCGTGAATATCACGGCTTTGCCTGAAGTGCTTGGACTTATTGTCCGCAGTGCATTCGGATTCGAACAGGCTGCAGGAGGAATGGTGGGAACTGCCATCCTGATGGGATTCAAACGAGGCATTTTCAGTAACGAGGCGGGAGAGGGAAGTGCTCCGAATGCAGCTGCAACAGCTGATGTGAGCCATCCGGTCAAACAAGGGCTTATCCAGACCCTCGGAGTCTTCACTGACACTCTTGTTGTGTGCACGTGTACTGCATTTATCATAATGTGCTCAGGATTATATGATTGCGGCGCTAACGGAATAGAACTTACCCAGGTTGCTATGACCTATCATATAGGTCCTGCAGGAAAATATATAATTGCAGTCTGCATCCTCTTTTTTGCCTTTTCAAGTGTGATTGGCAACTATTACTACGGAGAGTGCAATCTGAGTTTCCTCTGCAACGGATCCGAACATACCAAGGCAGTAATCAATATTTACAGACTCGTGCTCGGAATCCTGATTTTCCTCGGATCACTCATGACAATTGAGGTTGTGTGGGCACTTGTGGATTTTTTCATGGTCATAATGACAGTGGTGAATCTGACCTCTCTTTTCATGCTTGGAAAATATGCAATAAGACTGCTGGAAGATTACAAAGCCCAGCTAAGGCAGGGCAAGGACCCTGAATATCATTCATCCACTATACCGGAAATTTCAGATGTGACTGAATGTTGGAGAGATTGAACATTTTTAATATAAATCAGATGAGTAAGATTGTGACTTTTTTACTGGCGCTTTGCGTCTTTTGTGTCTTTCCGGCTTTCGCGCAGGTCGCGGCCGGTGAGGATGAGATTCTTGGTGAATATTTTGCCGTGCAGAACGGAGAGGAGAGCCGGGTGAGGTTCAGCAAGGCTGATGACGGGACTTTTCAGGCGCATGTGTTCTGGGTTAAGAATGATGTTGACAAACAGGGTAGGAAGAGGCTTGACGAGAAGAATCCGGACCGTCGCCTGAGGAATGTGTCCTGCGACAAAATTCTTCTGGTGTGGAATATGAGATACAATCCGGAGAAAAGAAACTGGTCCGGCGGGAAGGTGTACGACCCGACCAGAGGTTTGAGGGCGAATGCAACCTGCTGGTTTGAGGATGAAAAGCATCTGAAATTGAAGGGTTCGCTGTTCGGGATTTCGGAAACGGTGGTCTGGGTAAAGGAAAAATGACGGATTGGGGCAGAAAAATGGAAATAAATTTTGCGGATTAAAATATTCTTTCTATTTTTGCAGTCCCAAAAACCGAATGCGGATGTGGCGAAATGGTAGACGCGCTACTTTGAGGGGGTAGTGGGAGTTTTCCTGTGCGAGTTCGAGTCTCGCCATCCGCACAAAAACGAGAAGTCATCCAACGACGGATGACTTTCTTTTTTTGTGTATACCCCCTAGACTCGAACTCGCACGGCCCCCGAGGGGCTGTCTGGCGAATGCCAGACTGGGGGACTACGTAGAAGGGGCAAAACACAGGCAAGGCCTGTGTTCGAGTCTCGCCATCCGCACAAAAATGAGAGGTCATCCTAGGACGGATGACCTTCTTTTTTTTGTACGATCCCCTGACTCGAACTCGTACCGACTGCCGTCGGCTGCGCGCGGTGAAAAGTCCGCAGGACTGTTTCATAAAGAGTAGCAAGTTTAACGCTGTTTCTAGCTCTATTTTACCACAATTTCGCACCTTTGCTCCATTTCGACTGTCTTTTTTGTCACGAGGAGACCGAGGTAAACAAAATACAACATTATGACAGTGAATTCAGAAAAAAGACTTACCTTTGTAAGAACCGGTAAAAGAGTCTGCAAAATGCTTTATCCAATTGGTATACAAGACTTCGAAAAAATCCGCAAAGACGGTTTCGTCTATGTGGACAAGACGGACATTGTTTATAAGATGGCACAGAAGGGAGGCTACTACTTCCTCAGCCGTCCTCGCCGTTTCGGCAAGAGCCTGCTGGTTTCCACGATGGAAGCCTATTTCAGCGGCAAAAAAGAACTGTTTGATGGTTTGGCTATCGCAGAGCTGGAAAAGGACTGGATTCAGTATCCGGTACTACGGTTCGACCTGAGCGGGAAACAGTATAAAAGCATTTCAGACCTCACAGAAACCTTATTTCAGCATCTGGTAAAGTTGGAGGGCCTCTATGGAGTCAAGCCCCAGTTTGAGTCTCCAGAAGCACGTTTCAAAGATGTCATCGATGCTGCCTACGCAAAGACTGGTTTAGGCGTTGTCATTCTCATTGATGAATACGACAAGCCTATTGTGGACTCTTTGGGTGACGAGAAGTTGAATGAATCTTTCCGCAGCCTTCTTCAAGGTTTCTATGGCGTAATAAAAGCCAAGGATGCCTGCATCAAGTTTGGCTTCCTTACCGGTGTCACCAAGATTGGTAAACTCAGCATTTTCAGTGGTCTCAACAACCTCAAGGACATATCCATGGATGCCCGCTATACGGACATCTGCGGCATTTCAGAGAAGGATCTTAAAAAATACTTTGGTGAAAGTGTCAAAGAACTGGCCGTGGCCAATGACCTGAGCGTCAAAGAGACCTACACCCAGTTGGCAGAAATGTATGACGGTTATCATTTTTGCGAAGATTCTCCCGGTATTTACAATCCTTTCAGTTTGCTCAACACCCTGGACTCAAAGAGATTCAGAGAATACTGGTTTGAGACGGGCACACCTTCCTTCCTGGTCAAGATGATGAAGGAAACCTCTTACGACGTCACCCGTCTTTCTGGAGACGAAGTGGGTTCTTCGCTTCTCACTAACGTGGACTCGGCTTTTGCCAATCCAGTCCCGTTCCTATATCAGGCCGGCTATCTGACCATCAAGGATTACGACAAAGAGTATAAACTCTATAAGGTCGGCTTCCCGAACAAAGAAGTCAAGGACGGTTTTTTGAACTACCTTCTGAATTTCTATGCTCCTGTTCAGTCGGAATCTACCGATGCACTGATTTCCAGAATGTCCCGTGATATCCGAAGCGGAAACGCCGAGGGCTTTATGCAAAAGCTGGAGGCGCTCTTTGCCAAGACCAGCTATCAGATTCAAGGAGATTCGGAGAAGGATTTCCAGTATGCGATGTACATCATCCTGGAGCTCATGGGAGAGTATGTAGAAGTGGAGAAGGCTACCTCCAATGGCCGGATTGACGTCCTGCTCCAGACCAGGGAGTATATCTACATCATTGAGATCAAGATAAACGATACCGCCGAGGCCGCCCTTCAGCAGATTGAGGAAAAGGCCTATGCCCGCCGGTTTGCTGACGACAAACGCAAGATCTTCAAAATCGGCGTCCGCTTCTCTACGGAGAATCGTTGCATCGATTCCTGGAAGATAGCTGAATGAGTGAATGATCCTGAGGCGAAGCCCGAAATACTACTCGTTCTTTAACGATTCCACCGGATTGGCGGGGGCGATGCAGGCGATGACGGCCATCACAGCCGATAGTTTCATGATGTCCTTCGCAAAGACGCTCAGGATGTCGCAACTGATACGTCAAGTCGGAGACGCTAACAATTCTTGGGGATTTGCTCACTTTGTTTGCAAATTCCCTTGCTTGAGGAATTTGCTCACTGCGTTTGAAAATTCCCTTGCCTGAGGGATTTGCTCACTGCGTTCGCATATCCCTGGCCCTGCCACGGGCGCTCTTACGTTTACATTCGCTCGCGCCCTTTGGGCGCTTGCGGCGTTTTTCATAGCAATAGTTTACGTGAGCGGGGCTCACGACACTCTTGCTATGAAAAACGCCCGGCATCTTCGATGCCGAGCGAATGTAAACGTGATCCGGTTGGGATTCGAACCCAAGACCCACAGCTTAGAAGGCTGTTGCTCTATCCAACTGAGCTACCGGACCGGTCCGTTCAAAATCAATGTCGTTAAAAAATGATGGCGATTGACTTTGAGCCGACAAAGGTAGAAAAAAAAGGATAACCAACAAAATAAATTCTGCAAGGATAATAAAAACTTGTTGTTCTTCCTGTCCTGTCGTCATTCCCGGTCAAAGCCGGGAATGACAATGCTGAAAGATGCCAGGTCAGGCAGGACAGGAATGGTCAGTAGGTTACAGTATCCGGAAGACGGCATTTCCCTCCGACACCCTTCAGGGAAGAAATGGCAGCACGATCCTCATCCGACAATTCGAAGTCGAAACTGCGGGAGTTTTCTTCAATACGTGAAGGTGTAACTGATTTTGAAAGAGGGATGATACCATTGGATGCCACCCAGTTGAGAACCAACTGCGAGACACTGCATCCATATCGGGAAGCCATCTCGACCAAAGTAGCGCATTTGAGCGCATCACCTCCTGCAAGAGGGCTCCACGCTTCAACGACCATTCCGTGGGAGCGGCAGAAATCCACACATTCGGGCTGAATCCAGCCCGGATGATATTCTATCTGGTTCACAGCCGGGATTATCCTCGCGGATTCCATCAGAGGCTCAAGATGGTAAGGCATAAAATTGGATACTCCTATAGACCTCACGAGGCCGTCATCCACCAGCTTTTCCATTGCCTTCCAGGTCTCGGCATTCAACTGCCTCCAACATTCATATTGGGCTGGAACAGCTGGCCAATGAATCAGATAAAGGTCAATATAATCCAATCCCAGTGCATTCAGTGATGCTTCAAATGCGCGCAGGGTACGTCCGTATCCGCGATCCGTATTCCACAGTTTCGTTGTGACAAAGATCTCCTCACGAGACAGTCCTGTCTTCTCCAGAGCCATTCTCACTCCTTCTCCCACCTCTGCTTCATTCAGATAGAGTGATGCCGTGTCGATGTGTCGGAATCCGCATTCAATAGCCTTGCAGACAGATGCAGCCGTTTTCTCCGGCTCGCTCTGCCAGGTACCGAAACCGGCTGCAGGAATCCCACAACCGGAATTCATCATTATTCTTTTTTTTAGTGTTCCCATAAAAATATTATTCCGTACAAATTCAGGAATCTTCAAAAAAGTCTCCGGGACCTGAAACCTGTCAGAAGGTGTGACGCTTGTTCATTCCAAAAGGAATGTGAACCCGTCTCATCTGCTTTGTATTGACCATTCTTGCGGCCTCCTTACCCATTTCATCGAAATTGGTCGAAATGGTGGTGAGACCTCCGAGGACCAGACAATCCAGAGGGGAGTCGTTGTAGGAAATGATGAAATAGTCCTTGCCGACCTCCAGCCCTGATTCTTCCGCGCATTTGGCAATCGCAAGCAATCCTGCGTCAAGTTCACTGTTCAGAAGAAGAAAAGCCTCTTTTCTGATGATTCCCTGGGGAACGCCTGTCAAAAACACAGTCTCAATTCCGCTTTCTGCTCCGAACCGGGCTATGCCTTTCTGGATATACTGGCAATAGAGTGAATTCGGACGGGTAATGACGGAAATGCGGCTCACCTTGCGGAATTCATCGGAAACCTGCATCAGACAGTTATATGCATCTTCCTCAAAATCCTGGAATGCAACTCCATAATTGCCTTTCAGGGTTTTAATCCGGTTGTCAACAAGAATGAGCTTGCTGAACGGGATTCTTCTCAATGTTCGAGTAACTTTTTCCAGCCCTTCCGCATTGGTCTTGAAATGGGGAGCTATTACGTAATAATCAAAATTCCCGAGGTTTTCATTGACAAGATATTCAAACATCCTGACATCCTGGTTGTAGATTAGGATGGTTTCCTTGCACCTGGAATCTACCTCACTGTTGAATCCCTCGATAATTGACTGCTTTGCAGCATTGATTTTGTCAAATAGGAACAGGACGGAAATGCTGTCTTCCCGGTTTTTCTCCCTGATATAAAATCCCTTGCCCTGGCGGGATTCAATTATGGATTTCTCCCGGAGGACTCCGTAAGCTTTCTTTACGGTTTCCTTTGATATTCCGAGTCTGTCAGACAGTTCATTCATCGACGGAATCAACTGTCCGGGGAGTAGTCTGTTGTCCCGGACTGCCGATGCAACTTCATTGACAAGTTGTTTGTATATTGCAACTGTGCTGTCCTTATCGATATGGAAATCAATCATATAAGCATCTGTTAACTGTGGTGTGTTGCACTTTGTTGTGGCAAAAGTATAAATAAAATATACTTATTCCAAATTATTTTCCTGTGGTGTAGTGTGGTGTAATTGAAAAATAATTATATCTTTGCAGTATAAAATCAATTGATAATCTCAGTCGCCGATGCTAACCGACAATCATAAAGAGCCGTCCTGGGTAAAATGGGAAGTCCTTCTTCTGCTGTGGATGGCATATCTTCTCAATCAGGGAGACCGACAGGTTTTCAATACCGTGCTCCCTTCAATCAGGGATGCACTCAGTCTTACAGACACCCAGATAGGACTTATTGCGACCCTGTTCAATCTGTTTTACGCATTTATGGTTCCTTTGGGAGGATGGGCAGGAGACCGCTTCAGCAGGAAATGGGTTGTGACTTGCTCAATCCTTTTCTGGAGTGTGGCTACGATGTTCACCGGGATGGCTTCTTCCGTATTTGCCATTGTGCTTCTGAGAAGTGTGGCCACAGGTGGCGGCGAGGCATTCTTTGGCCCGGCGAATTATTCTCTCCTCGGACAATATCACGTCAGAACGAGGGCTACGGCAATGTCCATTCACCAGACAGCTTACTATATCGGAGTAATTCTTGCCGGATGGCTGGCCGGAGTGATTGCCGACAAACTGGGATGGCAATACTCATTCGTCATTTTCGGAGCCGCAGGGATTGTCTGGGGTATCCTTATGGCAGCCAGGCTCAAGGACAAGCCTGTACAAATGACAAGCGGCACCGCCTCTCCGGATGAAAGACAAAAACCCGGCATACTTGACGGCTTCAGGACAGTTTTCACTACTCCTACCGCCGCAATGCTGACCCTGGCTTTTTCAGGACTGATTTTCGTCATTACGGGCTATATGACCTGGATCCCGTCCTATCTTCAGGAGGAATTCGGGCAGAGCCAGGCAGAAGCCGGTTTCCATTCTATGTTCTGGACCTATGTCGCGGCCTTTGCCGGAGTGCTGATTGCAGGAGTGCTCTCAGACAGGCTGGCTGCAAGAAACAGGAAAGCACGTATGCTTCTGCAGGCACTCGGCCTTGCGGGAGGTTCCATCCCGCTTTTCATAATGGGAAGTTTCAGCAATCTTGTCGTACTGTATGTCTGTTTTGCCCTCTGGGGATTCTTCAGGGCATTTTTCGATGCCAACACCTATTCGATTCTATACGATGTGACACCGAAACACCTTCACGCATCCTGCTCCAGCGCAATGATAACGACAGGATTTGCCGTGGGGGCACTTGCACCTGTGCTGCTCGGAGCAATGAAAGAAAGTCTTGGAGGATTGCAGGGCACTTTCCAGGTACTTGGGGCAATCTGGGTGGTATGCGGTCTTGTGATGGCAACAGTTGCCTTCAGTTCATACCAGAAAGACTACAATAAAATCAACCGAATATGAATGTAAGTTCCAAAATCCGCAAGCCACGGGCCGGTCTGTTTCTGATTGGCTCACCGAGATTCAGGAATCTGTCCGGACCCTTACGGGGCAGCTATGGCCAAAAGAAGGAAAAGGTTGCGGAACAGATAGCACAGTCACTGACATTTCTGGACTTGGAGTATCCGGGAATAATCTATGAAAGGGAAGATGCTCGGAAAGCCATAGACCGTTTCTTCACTTCCAAAGTGGATTTCATTATAGCGGAGTTCCTTTCCTGGAGCGAAGACTTCTCGTGGATACGCTTTCTGAGGGACTGTCCGCAGATTCCAATAATCTTCTGCAACGTTGCAAAGCCTAAAATGGACTTTGAGACCACCCTGGACGAGGATGACTTCATCGAATATCTTTGCAGCGGTACGCTTGTGGGCTCGCTTGAAGCCTCAGGCTCAATAGCAAGAGTTCCGCGCAGGCACGTGAAGACGGTAATGGGCACGAGAGAACAGGTGAACGAGCAGATCAGGGTGTTTTCAAGGGCTGCATACACCCGTTCCATCCTGCGGGAATCCAATGTCGGACTTATGGCCAATATGAACGAGGCAATGTGGTCCACCTACATTGACAACTACGACATATTCACCAAAATCGGTCCGGAGATTCATTATCTTCCTTCTTCTGATTACAAGGAAGCCATAGACAGTCTCACAGATGTCCAGGTAAAGGAATATGCAGACAGTCTGACTTCCAGGTTCAGAATGATGGAGGATGTTGATTATGAAAAGTTTACAGGTTGTGTAAAAGCCTCCCTCGCTCTCCAGAGACTGGCTCAGGAAAGAGACATTGACGTCTTTATATACAACGACATAGACCCTTCAACCTTCAAGGTGGCAGGATGCAGGGCCGGGTTCTACCACGACTGGTTCAATGAAAACTGCTCCGTTCTCGTGCCTGAAGCCGACACAGGAGCCGGACTTGCCACCTACATCCTAAAACTCCTCTCCGGAGGTCTTCATGTCAATTTTATAGAGCCTTTCCACATTGAGGACGATTTCGGGACCTTCGCCGGAGGACACGCAGGCCCCAATGATCACACAGACCCGCAATGGCAGGACAACGTGTTGATTGCCAGGGATGTACGTTTTGCCAAGACCAAATACAGATATGCCGGGGCTCCTTTCGGATGGTACAGGTTCAGTCCGGGCCTAAAGACCGTTGCCGGGCTATATGAGCAGGACGGTAAATATAAACTTGTCTGCTTCCTGGCAGAATCGCTGCCCGGGAAACATATTCTGGCAACCTATTCCCACAGCATCTTCAGACCGCAGGTCCCTGTCAAGAGCCTGTTCAGGCAGTTGCTCGAAATAGGAGTCACCCAACATTATGCAATTACCGACGGGGACTGGACAGCAGAGCTGGAGGCTCTGGCCGGCATTATGGATTTTGAATTTCATTATATTAAATAGAGGAAAATATGAGTTTTATGTACAATCCGTTTCCCTTCGATGACCCCAAACCGGTCAATCGTCCGGAAATAGCACAGGAGACAATCTCTTCCATCATTGAGGGGAACACAGCGGAAGTGGCCCGCAAATTTGCGAAATATGTAATAGAAAAAGCGGGGACAGCCAACCGGATTATTGCATTTGACGGATACACCACTGCACGCTGGGAATATTTTATAAATGTTCTCGGAAGAGAATGCAAGGCGGCAGGTGTGGATTTCGAAGCTATCGATGCAAATTCGGAATGTTTCAAGAGCAATGCAGAAATCGATGCTATGATAGACCCGATGCTGGAATGGGATACGGAAATAGACCCCACTCTGCTTTTTGGCCGAATCTATAAAGGCGGTTACGAGGGGATGCTGGATGAGCAAAAAACAGTCTGCTTCGAAAAAAAACTGGCTTCCGAAAGGAATGGTGCGGGAAAGGTAATAGCCGTGTTCGGATACGGCACGCTGATTTCGCGGTTCCTTCCTCTGTATGACATCAAGGTTTTCTTCGACCTCACTCCGAAAACTTCAATACTCAGAATCCGAAACGGGGAGTATGCGAACATAGGTAGAACTATGCCGGATATGATAAACCGCGTAATCCGGCGTTGTTACTACTGCGATTTTGAAATGGCGGTATGCAACCGCCGCAAGCTGATTGAAAACGGGGACATTGATTTCTACTGTCTCAGCGACAATCCTGACAAATTGCAACTCTTCCCTTTCACAAGTTTTGCCGACATCTGTGCCAGTCTTGTGAAATATCCTTTCAGACCTAAACCTTGCTATATTGAGGGGGTGTGGGGAGGATCCTATATGAAACGGCATCGCGGCCTGCCTTCACAGATGAGAAACTGCGCCTGGGTCTTTGATTTCATCCCGATGGAAGTCAGCGTGCTGGTGCAGGCAGGGGAACATCTTCTGGACATCAACTTCTGCAGTTTTGTCTGCCGTGAAGGAGTCAACCTGATGAGCAAGACAGCCAATGAGAAGTTCCACGGATATTTCCCTATACGTTTCAATTACGACGACAGTTATCATTCAACCGGGAATATGTCCATCCAGTGTCACTCCGGCTCTGCATTCAACCGCGAGAATTACGGTGAATTCGGCAGGCAGGACGAAAGCTACTATGTGTGTGTGACCGGGCACGATGCAAAAACATACATCGGTTTCCGTGACGATGCCGACATCCCTCAATTCTTCAGGGACATCGAGGCTGCCGACAAGGAGCACAAGGAATGCGATTATCGGAAATATGTGAACTACGAGGAATCCCGGCCGGGTCTTCAGGTTATGCTGCCGGCAGGAACCATCCACTCCTCGGGTCGCAACCAGGTCATTCTTGAAATCGGCTCCCTCACCATAGGTTCATATACTTACAAAATGTACGATTACCTGCGCCTGGACTTTGACGGGAAACAGCGTCCGATTCATACCCGCCTCGGAGAAAAGAATGTGGTCACCCGCAGAAGGGCTTCTGTAATCCACGATCCTGCAAGCGAGGACTACATAGTTCAGAAGCCGAGAATTGCAGCCGAAGGAGAAGGCTGGAAGGAATGGATTCTCGGAGAAAACGAGCAGTTGTATTTTTCTTTGAGACGCCTGGATTTTGAGACAAGTTGTCCTCAGGACACCCACAACGAACGTTTCCACGTGCTTGCTCTGGTTGATGGCGACCACGTGAGAGTAAGGAGCAAGGAGCATCCGGAAAGGTACTACGATATGGACTATCTGGACATTATCTGCGTACCGGCGGATATGGGAGAATATGTCATTGAAAATCTGGGACGTGAGCCGGTAATGGTGCACAAGACTATGCTCAGGGACGGATACAACGATGTCGAACTGTAAGAAAAGGCTGCTCCTTGATGTGGGCGGCACATTCATCAAATGCTTAGATGGCCGTCAGATTCCCATTGATTCTGACGGCTCTTTTGAGAGCATAGCGGGAAGTCTGTCCGATGCCGTAAGCGGTTTCTGCAATGGAGAAGGCAGCAAAAGCATTGCCGTGGCCATCCCGGGGCCCTTCGACTACAATCAAGGGCGTTTCCTGATGAAACACAAGTTTGCCTCTGTCTTTGGACATTCATTCAGAGAAGTTGCCTCAGTGCCGGAATCTGTGGAGATGGTTTTCTGTCACGATGTGGTGGCTATGCTAAAGGGGGAAATCCAATGCGGGGCAGGCCGGGGCTATTCCAGAGTTGCCCTGATTACCCTTGGCACGGGACTTGGTTTTGCGGTTTCCATTGACGGAGAAATCCTTCTGAAGCCGGAGGGCTCCCCGTCAACAAGCATTTACTCAATGCCATTCGGCGACGGAATACTTGAAGACTATGTCTCAAAAAGGGGAATCCTGTCGTCTTATGAGTCTTTTGGGCGCAAAGTCGGGACTGTGAAAGAAATAGCGGATAGGGCTGCATCCGGTGAAGATGAGGCAGTCCGGACGTTTCTGAAAGCAGGGGCACAATTGTCTGAGGCAATTGCACCCCTGCTGCAGGAGTATTCTATCGAGTGTCTTCTGTTCGGCGGGCAGATTTCCCGTTCATTCAGGCTGATGGAGCCTTCCATAGCCGAAGGTCTTGCTTCCTGCCGTCTGAAAAGGATTTCAGCCATCTCTGATATTGACAATGCTACGTTCCGGGGGCTGGAGACATTATAACCAGCCCACATCGTTTTCATCAATCAAATAGTCTTCAATTGCGGCCTCCTGGCTTCCGACAAGAATTGATGACCGATTTTCCAAACACAGGACGACAAAACATTCCGGAGAAATATATTCTTTTGTTTTCATTGCTGACTGTTTTTATTTGTTTGGTCCGGAAACTTGGTTTGAAGCGAATTTGTTGTTACCGGAAAATTTAACATCACCGCCTGTCTTGTATGAGATACGATAAGGAGTCCCATCACCTGAGACTACGTTCCCGGAAGTGAAATCACAGTCGATTACATTCATTGTGCAACCGGGTTTACAGTTAAGAATGCCCTTGCCGCTGATTTTGTTGTCCTTGAACGTGCACCTGTCAAACGTGAGAGTGACTTTTGCAGCACCAGAAGTGATATTTCCTCCGCGGATAATGGCATTCCCGACCTTCTCATTGTTCCGGAATGTACAGTTGACAAAACTCACCTCAGCGGAAACGGAAACTATGACACAGGTCCCGCTGTAATCATCGCTTGTCGCATTCTGATAGGTGTTGGCCAATGTAATACCGTCCATAATTGTCTGGGATGTGGTGCCCTGATAATTGAAAAGCCTGCGGTCGGTTGTCCCGCTTCCCATACCGCTGAAGACTGTCTCGTTTTTCAGGATATCCCTGCAGGTGATGTCAGTTCCCAAAAGACCGGTTGTCGGGTATCCTCCGAACATTTTGAATTTTGTGTTTGAGGCCAGAGATACAATGGACGTGGTCGGAGTAATCGTACCTCCCGTGACAAAAATTATATGATTGGTGAACGCGGTGCTTTTGAGCTTGCTCTGGAGATCCGTGAATGACCAGGCATTCTCCCAGCTTTTACCGTCCTTTGTTCCGCCTCCATTCTCCGTCACGAATCTCTTTTCATTGAAAGGAGCCTCCCTGAGGATGCCAAGGGACTTGATTACCGACCTTTTTGCAGGAACAACACTGGTCGTGATACTCTCGGACAATACGGTACCTTCGGAATCAAAGACTTGCATTGTCATCCCGCTGAAGGCATTTGGAAGTACTGCGGCATAATATGTACCCGGCCCCTGTACGTTCACGCCGACACGAATCCCGGCACCCTGGACAGAAGTGGTATTGATATAATTACTCTCCAGGCTTGTGCCGTCAACCTTTACCGTGCCATTCATCGGAAGTCCGTTACCTCCGAAATTCACCTTTGCAGCCTTTGTGAGGTTATCAGGAACGGTAAAACGCAGCAGACTGCAGACATTCTTCAAAGTAATGGTAGACCCCTCCTGCTGGATTTCTCCTGCTGCAATTGAGGAGTTTCCAAAGGTTCCGTCCTGGGTGTCAGGAATCTTTACTGTCAGAGATTCACCGGAAATGCCTGCCTCTATGTCTGAGGGGTACACTGCCCATTTGAGGACATCGCCAGTAGTGACTGTCGCAGTGAAGGTGGCTGTTTCACCACCTGCTTCCAATGCATCTGTGATGATTGTACGTCCGTCATCCGTAACCAGTTTAAGTTTGTCTCCTGCTTCCCACAGCACTTTCCCGTCTTCTCCGACTGTTGTTTTGGTTTCGCTGTCATCTTCCTCTGCTATTGAAGACCTGATCGCTTCCTCTGCTATTGAAGACCTGACCGCTGTCAGACGGACCACAATTTCTTCAGAGTCGGTCTTCTCATCCTGATTCGTATCCGGGACAATTTCCCTTGCACATCCGAAGGCCGCCAAAAGGGCCATTGTGAAATAAAAAGGTCGTTTCATATATAATATTTTAGTGTTTCGCATTACTTTAGAGTGGTGTGGTGTGGTATCATTTAGCTGCAAAAATAAGGGATAATTTCTTAATTGCAAAAAAATCTTCAATAAATTTGGAAGTTATAGGAAGAAAATATAACTTTGTCACTTGTTAATACCACACCATACCACACTACTGATGAAATCCACGAGTTCAAAAGCCATATTATCGACACTTTTTCTGCTGCTGTCAGTCTTCATAATTAAAGCGGCCCCTGCTGTCACAATCGCAACTGACCAGGGCATCAGGAACGACGGCTCACCAATTGGCGGAGAGCTCAACGCACTTGTGAAAGCCAATTACGGAGGGACGATCTATTTCCCTGCCGGAATATACAATCTCACTGAACCGATAGTCACACCTTTCGATTACGACAAGAATGTCAACCTAGTGTTCGACAAGAATGCAACAGTAACCACAGACAGACCGTTGGAGGCACTCGTGATGGTGGGTTTCAACGAGTTCAACGATATAAGCATTCAGAAACGGGACCTGAGAAGGTTCTCATACATTGAAGGCGGGCATTTCGATGCAAAGAGGGCAAAGCGCGGAATCTGGGTGAACGGATTGAAGCAGCTTGTGTCCCTGCGTGAACTCTCAATCTATTATTGCAAGGGAAGGCACATTGAAATAAGCTGCACGGACCATTTCCGGGGCACGGGAAGCGCAGACACAAAAATTTCCCAGGTAAGTATCCAGGGAGAATCCTCCAATGAGGACAACTACGGTATATATATAGGTCCAAGATGCGGAGACTGCAAAATCTCCGACACTTTCGTTTATGGGACGGGAACGGGGTTATATACGGAAGGTGCCGGTCACATAGTCAACAACCTGCATATTCTCTCCTGGAGGGTAGGGGAAGGGAAGAAGGGCGATTTCTCAAACAGTGTCGGCATTCAGATTGCAAGACAGGGATTTTATATCTTCAATGAGGTCTATTTTGACACTACGGCATATGACTTCGTGATTGATGGAGACATTGACGTTCAGATGGTTGCCGACAAGTGCATAACCCATTCCTGGATTCCCGATTTTGGCAACAGTTTCCTGAGTGTCAGGAACAGGACAAAAAAGGGCGGATTGCAGGCAAAGGTTACCTCTTGCATTTTCAATCTTGACTACAAACCTGCGGGATTCCGTATCTTTGACATTCCGGATGTCCGGGACAACCTGGATAATTCAGCCATAACGTTCACTGACAACGTAATACGTTCTCCGCAGAAATTGTCTGCAGATGAGGCGGTGCTGTTGGGACAGAACGCCAGCGGGCCAAGGCTAGTCTCTTCCAAAGGATTTGAAAAGACACTTGGGGGGGGTAAAAAAGCAGGACTATATAGCCTGAAATCCGGTAATGTCACTATGCAGGTCACCAATTATGGAGGCCGGGTAGTGAGTCTTTTCGTCCCGGATAGGGACGGCAGGCTTGTGGATGTCGTGCTTGGACACTCCTGTATTGAAGAATACATTGATGGGAAAGAAAGATTTCTTGGCTCTGTCGTAGGGCCCGTGGCAAACCGGATTGTCGGAGCATCCTACAGGAAGGACGGCAAAAGGTACAGGCTTGAGGCCAATCACAACGGGAAAGGAACATTGCACGGGGGCTTCAAAGGACTGGACTCAGTTGTCTGGGACGTGAAGGAAATCACAGATTCTTCGATAGTACTGCATTATCTTCACGTCGATGGTGAGGGTGGCTTCCCCGGGAATCTGGATATCAATATGACCTACACCCTTTGTGCCGGAGGAATATGGAGAATAGATTATGAGGCAACTACAGACAAGACAACACCTGTAAATATTTCCAATCATCCTTTTTTCAATCTTGCCGGCAGGGGGAATTGCCTTGACTGGGTTTTGACTGTGAATGCTGACGAATTTATCGCCACGGATGGTATGAAGGTAGTTGAGCAGCCTGTAAGGGTGGATGGAACAGTTATGGATTACCGTGTCCCTCACAAAGTCAGGGATGCTGTGGAAAGTTCCTGTCCTCACATTGTGAATGCCAACAGGGGTTTCGACCACAATTACTGCATCCGGGGGACGGGATTCAGACAGGCGGCTTCGTTGTATTGTCCTGACAATGGGATAATGTTGCGGGTGTTTTCTGACCAGCCAGGCCTTCAGCTATATAGCGGCCAGTGGCTTACCGGGGAGGACAGAGGTAAACGGGGGGAAAGGCTGGAACGCTATGCCTCCTTTACCTTTGAAACACAGAATTATCCGGACGCGCCCAACAAACCATCGTTTCCCGACCCTTTCCTGAGAAAGGGAGAGAAATACACCCACAGATGTGAATACAGGTTTTCGGTCCAGGACGATTCAGCATCCGAAGGCTTGTCTTTCGTAAGTCAGGAGGATGGGCCGACCCTCGGTTGTTCCCTTAACTCAGGGGTGGATATTCTACAGAAGGAAGGCAGGATGTTCAAAGACCTGAACAGGAACGGCATAGTGGATGCCTATGAGGATTGGCGCCTGTCCTCTGAACTCAGGGCAAAGGATCTTGCTTCAAGGATGACAGACAAGGAAATAGCGGGACTTATGCTGTATTCCTCCCATCAGAAAGTGGAGACGGAGGAGCCCACATCCGCTCAGCGTGATTTCCTGTCGGCAAACAGCGTGAGACACATTCTGGTGACCAAAGTGAAGTCTCCGGAAACAATGGTCCGCTGGAACAACAACATTCAGGCCTATGCAGAAAGCCTGCCTCTCGGAATTCCGGCCAACAATTCCTCCGACCCGAGACACGGAACCGTCTCGGACGCGGAGTACAATGCAGGAGGAGGCGGTGAGATTTCAATGTGGCCGGGGTCTTTGGGCCTTGCCGCAACTTTCGACCCTTCATTGGTACATCGTTTCGGTGAGATTCTTGCGGATGAGTACAGGGCTATGGGGTTGACCACTGCCCTTTCTCCTCAGATTGACCTTTCTACAGAGCCCCGTTGGAGACGGGTGTCCGGAACGTTCGGAGAGTCTCCTCTGCTTGCCACCGAGATGGCAAGGGCATATATTGATGCCATCCAGACCTCTGACAAAGACGAACGGCTGGAAGGAGCGTGGGGCTGCGGCAGTGTCAATGCTATGGTGAAACACTGGCCGGGAGGATGCACAGGTGAAGGAGGAAGGGATGCCCATTATGGATTCGGAAAATATGCAGTCTATCCCGGGAATAACTACAAACTCCACAAGAAGCCATTCATAGACGGAGCCTTCAATCTTGTAGAGGGTACCTCAAAAGCCTCAGCAGTAATGCCATATTACACCATATCCTACAATCAGACTGATGAGAATGTGGGAAACGGTTTCAATTACGACATCATCCAAAGACAGTTGAGGGATACTCTGAACTATGACGGGGTGGTCTGTACGGATTGGGGTATAGTTAATCCGTGTGTGCATCCGGGAGTTTTCGGAGGGAAGCCCTGGGGACTGGAAGAGCTGTCGGGGGCGGAGCTGCATCTGCGTGTGCTGAAGGCAGGTGTGGACCAGTTCGGAGACGTCAATTCTCCGGACCAGCTTCTGGAGGCATTCGCCATTCTTGAAAAGGAAATTGGCAGGGAGGCTATGAGAAACAGGATTGAGGCGTCTGCAAGCCGTCTGCTACGGAATATTTTCCGCACGGGACTGTTTGAGAATCCATATCTGGATGTAGAGAAATCTGTAAAGACAATCGGGAACAGCGCCTATATGAAAGAGGGCTTCGAGGCTCAGTTGAGAAGTATCGTACTGCTTAAGAACCACAATTCACTATTGCCTTTGACAGATAAAAAAATGAAGGTTTATGTACCGGACAGACATATCCCGTGGCATATGGGACTGTGGGGATGGCCAGTGGAAGAGCAGAACTTTTCCCCTGTGTCACCGGCCTGCATCAATTCGCACTTTGTTGCAGCCGGTACTCCGGAGGAAGCCGATTTTGCAATAGTTTTCATTGACGGACCTGAAAGCGGCAAGGGATATGAAAAAAACGATTTGGAGAAAGGAGGCAACGGATATCTTCCTTTGAGTCTCCAGTATTCACCATATACCGCAGATACAGCCAGGGAAGTCTCCATTGCAGGCGGGGATCCGAAGGAAAATTTCTCCAACCGTTCCTACAGGGGCAAGACTGTCCGATGCTGGAATGAATCGGAACTGGAAATGGTGAAGTCTCTGAGAAAACGTCTTGGAAGCAAGCCTCTGATTGTGTGTATGAATCTCCAGCGTCCGGCAGTAATGTCCGAAATAGAGCCTCTGGCTGATGCTCTTATTGTTACTTTTGACGTTCAGAATCAGGCTGTTCTGGAGATTATTGCAGGGGAATGGGAACCATCGGCGAGATTGCCGGTCCAGCTTCCGGCAGATATGCTGACTGTTGAGCGGCAATATGAAGACACACCGTTTGATATGGTTCCATACCGGGATTCCGACGGGAATGAGTATGATTTCGGTTTCGGACTTGATTTCAATGGGAAAATAAAAACAGACGATATCCGTAAATATAGAAAATATGATTATGAGAACTGATACAATATTTTCAATCGCAGCCATAGTATTTCTGCTCTCGTGTCAGAAACAGGAGGAAGATCTGCCCGGGCTGCATCTGGACACGACTGTTGTAACTGCAGGCATTTCAGGAGGTGACAAGACTGTTCAGGTAAGAGCTACAGGAGCATGGACTGCCGAATTTGAAGAAGAGACGGACTGGGTTTCCGCATCCTGTCAGAGCGGTGAGGGAAACGGAGAAATCGTGCTTCATTTCGAACCCAATCCGGGGGAATTCCGATTTGTCTATCTGAAAGTCAGCCTGATTGGTACCGATCTGATTGAAAGAGTCAGTGTGAATCAGGAAGCGGTAGCAGGCTCTCCCATTGTGAGACTTACCCAGCCGCAGGACTATTATCCGTCAGAAGGGGGCATATTCGAACTTTCCTATTTCTCAAACAGGGCACCTGAAGATTTGAAAATAGAAACAGAACCGGAGGTGGACTGGATTTCCGATACAAATATCGGGACGGACAGGATTTCGTTCAGGCTGTCGGGAAACTCAGACCAGGCCAGGAGATCGGTTGTTCTCTGGCTGGTACACGAGGACATCGCCGGAAACAGGTTCAAGGACAAGTGTACCATCGTTCAGAAAGCCAGGGAGGTGTCCGAAGATAAGAACATCGACTCTGACAATGAGTCCTATGGCATTGATTCGGAGGAAGTCAACTGGATGTAGTATGAAAACCGGGAAATCACTCATATTTGCACTGGTCACAGCTATGTTCCTTGCCGCTGTGCAGGCATCCGGACAGACCGGGAGCCTCGTGGTCAAGGGAACTGTTGTGGATGCATCCTCAGTACCTGTACCGGGAGTTGTCATCTTTGTAAAAGACGGTTCATCGGGATCCGGCACGATGACGGACGGGAACGGGGAGTTCCTGATTGAGGCTCAGACTGGCAATGTCCTCGTGTTTTCGTGTATGGGCTACAAAGCCATTGAGATGCAGGTTACATCAAACCTGCAAACTCCATTGCGTGTGGTGATGGAAGAGGAACAGCTCCTTATTGAGGAGACTGTCGTTGTCGGCTATGGAGTTCAGAAACGTGAGAGCGTAGTGGGAGCCATCACAAACATCAAGAATGATGATTTGATAAAAGCCGGCACCAGTTCCCTGAACAACTCCCTTGCGGGAAAAGTAGCCGGACTGACAGTCTTTTCAGAAAGCGGAGCCCCGGGAGAGAACAATGCCACACTCCTGGTGAGGGGACTCTCCAGCTGGAACGGCAGTGCTCCTCTGGTGATGGTTGACGGGATTGAAAGGGAGATGAGTTCAATATCACCGAATGACGTGCAAAGCATATCCGTTCTCAAGGATGCTTCAGCCACAGCAGTGTATGGAGCCAAAGGTGCCAACGGAGTGATTCTGGTCACCACAAAAACAGGTTCTAAAGGAGCTCCCCGCTTCTCGGTGAAAGTGGAGCAGGGAATAAACACACCGCTGTTCATCCCATCGCACGTGGATGCCGTCACGGTCGCTTCAATGGTCAATATAGCGATGAAGAATACCCAGTCATTCTCTTCCGTCTTCTCGGACGAGGTGATTTCAAAATACGCAACTCAGTCTGATCCTTTGCGCTATCCGGATGTGTCCTGGTATGACATTCTTCTCAAGGACTTTGCGCTGAGTACGGATGCGAATCTGTCAATGACCGGTGGAACGGACAAGCTAGCCTATTATCTCGGCGTAAGCTATTACCACGAAGATTCCATTCTGAGAGAAATCACCAAGGGGACCAATTTTACGAGCGACAGAATCACCTACCGTCTTAACCTTGACTGGAACATCACTTCCTCGACCCACCTGTCGTTCAAGGTGGGCGGAGTAACCGACGTAAGCAAGAAACTGAAAAGTGTAAGCAACTCCTCTGCGGTTTTCAGCACCATATATCAGGCCCCGACCATTTCATACCCTGCCTATTACCCCGAATGGGCGATGCAGCAGTATCCGGATGCCAACTATCCCGGACTCGTCGAATTCCGTTTCGGAGGAAACCAGGGTCACAAATACTCGAACCCCTACAGTATGCTGGGTAATCCTGATTACAGGCAGAGTGTGGGAAACCGCCTTATGACCGATATTGTTTTCAAGCAGGACCTGGATTTCATAACCAAGGGACTGTCGGTTTCTGCAAAATTCGGACTGACCTCCACATATACAAGAATATCCCAGGACGTAAGAGCGTACGCGGCACAGTACAATATCAACTGGGATCTGTATGACCAGGGGTCGGACAATTACTGGGTTCCGGTAAACAAAAGTGATCAATTTGTGTTCAGTCAGAGCCCTTACGCAGTCACCCAGGACAATTCTGCCTACGCAGTTTCATATATCACATATTTCGAAGCATCTGCCAGTTACAGCAGAAAATTCGCCGATGCCCATTCAGTCTCAGCACTGGCACTATATAACCAGAGACAGCAGACAACTGATGCAGGATTTCCCAAAAGAAACCAGTCCTTTGTCACCAGACTGACATACGATTACAAGGGAAGATACCTGATTGAAGCCAATCTCGGAATTACCGGCAGCGAACAGTTCTCTCCAAAATACCGCTATGGGGTCTTCCCTTCAGTGGCAGTCGGGTATGTCCTTTCCAAAGAAAAATTCTGGAAGGAGGCGATGCCCTGGTGGAGCCGTATGAAACTGCGATATTCCAACGGCCTGGTCGGAAGTGACAAGGCTTCATCCAACTGGCTCTATTATTCATCCTGGTCAAGGAACGGCAGTTACATAACGGAAGATGCTGCGGCCAATATTGAAGCCCGATGGGAAACTGCACACAAACAGGATCTCGGGATTGAGATGGGATGGCTGGATGACAAACTGCTTCTTGAAGTGGATTTGTATGACGAAAAACGCAAGGATATGCTTATGCCGCCTGTAGTGACACCTCTGGTGGGAGTCAAATACAAGGATGTCAACACCGGAGCCCTGAAAAAACACGGATTCGAGGTGGAACTGAAGTGGAATGACAGGACAACGGGAGGATTCGGATATTTTGCCGGTGTAATGCTGGGACTCAGCGAGAACAGGATTACAAATTACGGGGATTCCCCGTATGCTCCGGATTATCAGAAATATGTAAACACGCCGCTGAATTCAGCAAGAACGGGCTCAACCCTTGTTGACGACAGATATTTCAACAGCATTGACGAAATACACGGTTATCCATTATATACTTCGGAATGGACCAATGTCGTTCCCGGAGTCTATAAGTTTTTGGATTATACCGCAGACGGAAGTCTCAGCCAGTCGGACCTGCACGTTTTGAGAGGATCTACCTATGCTCCGGGCATTTATTCCCTGAATTTCGGCTTTGATTTCAAGGGATGGAGTTTCAAGACCCTGTGTACCGGGACAATCGGCAAGTATATAAACTACCGCAGATCGGCCATCATTCCTTTCTATGCCGGAGATTACGTGGTTCATAAATCGCATCTTGACTACTGGACTCCGGTCAATCACAATGCAAGTGTTCCTGCATTGTCCCTTTCCGATGAAATGTATGCCTGGGCTGGAGGAACATCCGACTGGCCGGGGTATGATCTGGCTCTTGACGGATACACCTGGAAAAAATCCGACTATTTTTCAATAAAGGAGGTTATGCTTGCCTACACTTTCGACGGCAAGATGCTGAAGCAAAAACTGGGAGTCAAGGCTCTGTCGCTGGGTGTCACCTGCAACAACCTTTTCACCTTCACGGAATTGATGGAACAGGATCCTCAACGCCTGACAACGGCAGACAATTATTATCCGACAATGAGGATGCTCAAATTCAGTCTAAGTCTGTCATTCTAAATCCTGGATTCAAATGAAAAAGTTCAAACATATTCTCATACTGTCTGCCCTTTCGCTTGCCGTTACTGACTGCAAATGGCTTGATGTTGACCCGGAACTGGGACTTGACGACCAGACCGTCTTCGGGACTTATGCCAATTTCAGGTCATATTTCCAATGGCTTTATGCCGACAATTCCGGCAGTAACAAGGAAAGCATACTGTATGCCTTCCCGATGTATGCAGACTTCCTCACGGACTATTCCTTCTCCTGGTACAATACGACGGATATGTCCGATGCCGGGAAAATGGGTGTCACCCAGCAGTATTTCAAGCAGGGAGTTATTACTCAGGATTTTCTTCGTGCCGTAAGCTTTGACACCTCAAATTCCGACAAGCCTCTGGCGAAGGCTATGTTTTCGGCAATCCGCAGATGCAACATCACCATCCAGAATATAGATATGTGCACAGATGCGACAGAGCAGCAGCGCAAGGACCTTTTGGGACAAGCATACGCCCTGAGGGGATTCTGCCATTTTTCGCTCTGTCGTTTCTTCGGAGGAATGCCATATCTGGATCATCCGCTGGGACCGGAAGAGTCCTGGGATCTGCCCCGTCTCAGCACCTATGAGACCTACCGCAAGGCTGCATACGATTTGAAGAAGGGATATGAACTTCTGAAAGAGGCCGGATATATGAGGAGAAATTCTCCTTTGGCCCTCAATTCCTCTACATTGAATGAAATAAACGGAGCTGCTGCTGTAGCTCTATATGCAAGAGCAATGCTCTATGCAGCAAGTGATTACAGCAATAGAAACGGAATTAAAGACTGGGAGGAAGCTGCATCTGCGGCGGCATTGGCCATAAGTGAAGCTGAAGAAGCCGGCTTTACCCTTACGGCGGCCGCAGATTATTCCAGGAACTTTCTGACACAGGAGACCACAAATGAGAACCTGTGGACATACAGCGTACAGAAGAATGACACGGACATCAATTTCAGCAGCCTGATGGCTTATCCGCAATCAGGGAGTGACTCGGGTTCATCCGGAGTCTGTCCTACCCAGAACTTCGTGGACAGGTATGAAACCATTTACGGAGAGTCTCTGCTTACGGCAGAAGACCGCATGGCAGCAGCTGCCGCAGGCCATTACAACGAGCAGGATCCCTATACCGGACGTGACCCGCGTATGGATCTCACCATTGTATATGACGGACAGATCAATCCCTACACAAAGGAGGGGGTAATAAATATCTGCTTTGACCCGTATGCCACTCCGAAGCCAAGATGGATTCCAAACAGCTTCGGCAACAACATAGTAAGTTTCGGAATAGATTGGGGAACAAGGGACAATGATATTTACGCCTATTCCAATACCGGCTATTACTGCAAAAAATACTGGAACGGCAATTTCGGACTCGGACAGAACACACAGCACTATCACACGGATCCCATCATACGCCTTGCCGAACTGTACCTCAATTATGCTGAAGCGGTAAATGAGGCTTACGGTCCAAACGGCAGCGTTGCCGGATCGCCCTACACAGCCTTGCAGGCAGTGAATCTTGTAAGGGACAGAATCGGGATGCCGGATGTACTTGCAATCTACACGGGAGGTAAAGAGACCTTCAGGGACAGAATCCGCAACGAAAGGTGTGTGGAACTTGCCTTTGAGGGGCACCATTATTACCACGACATCCGCAGGTGGAAAATAGCTGATCAGACAATGGGACAGGTCTTGTATGGGATGCTCATAGAAAAGACTCAGGCAAATGTCACCTATCCCAACGGGAAAAAATACACAAGGACAGCATTGCCGAACAATCGGCAATGTCAGTGGAAAGACTATATGTACTTCCTGCCTTTCCCGGACAAGGAGGCCTACACGATGACAAATTTTGAAAACTGGACCTGGAAATGAAAAAGTTTGGATTAACCTTTATAATGTTCTGTGTGTCATCGCTTTCAGTCCTTGCGGAGGCACAGCCCCCCAAGGATAGCCTTGTTTTTATGCCCTGGGGTGGCAGCATATCGTATGAACGTTCCACGGGCAGTTTCCTCAGTCTGGATTCTCCATCCCTTGAAAAGAGCGTCCAGTCTGACCTGATGAACAGGCTTACAGGACTTGTCCCCGGCCTGGAAATAACTGAAAAGGCCGGTTTCGGCCTGCCAAACTACCATTTCCGTAATCTGGATTCAGACCAGTTCAACGTAAGGATGCGGGGAAGGGGGAACGTGGTCTGCATTGTGAATGACCTGTGCATTCCGTTCGGACAGCTGAGTCTGGAGGCTAACCAGATTGAATCAATCACCTTTCTGACAGATGTTGCTGACCGGGCAAGATACGGAGCTCTGGCATCAGACGGGGCTCTGCTTATCAGGACAAAGGGAGGAGGTTATGATACTCCTATGAAAATCCATCTGGATTTGGAATGTGGTGTGAGTATGACGGACCGGGTTCCAGAATGGGTTGACGGAGTGGACTATACCTTGCTTAACAATTCTGCCAGAGAGGCTTCCGGCAATTATGATCCCCAATTCACCCAGTATGCCATCCGAAGGATTGCTGCTGGCAATCCATACGATGAACGATATCCCAATGTTGATTACAAGTCTCTGATGCTCAATAATTTCCTTCCTGTTTCAAGAGCGGCATTTGACATCGGTGGCGGAAGTTCCAGGGTAAGGTACAATTTCTCTTTCAGCGGACTGTATTCCTCTGATGTGGTAAAGGCATCCACTCCCGTAGATTGGAGCAAATTCAATTTTACGGCAGGGCTTGGTGTCAGGGTAGGAAAATATATTGAAATTTCAGCGGATTTTTCTTCAATGCTCTATTTCCGAAGATACTCCAGGGTGAACTGGTACGACTACCGATCCGTTCCGGCGACAGCCTATCCTCTTGAAATGAAATCTCAAACCGGTAACAGAATCTACGGAGTAAGCGCACAGTTCCCGCAGAACTACTATGCCCTGGCGCAGGAAGGCGGATTCAGAACGAACAGGATGAGGTCAGGCCTTGTCAACGTTGCTATGGATGTCGATCTTTCCCGATTGACACCCGGGCTCAAATCCAGAACCTGGCTGGCTTCGTCCATATTCTCGCAGACCACCGTGGGGAAAGATGACGATTATCTGGGATATTACTGGGTGCGCTATGACGGATTCGGGCAGATATCATCCCACAAGGGAGTGAAAGCCTCCGGGAAATCCACATTCTCCACCTTCACCTTCCAGAATCTTTCACTCTATGAGAGATTGAACTATGACAGAACCTTCGGCCGGCATTCACTGCTGGCGGGGCTCACATTTACAATGGGCAGCGCGTCCACCAAGGATGACGGATACAACCAGAGACAGATGTATTCGGTCCTGGATGTGAATTATTCATACGACAGGAGGTACACCATTGAATTTGTCGGACTTTATTCCGGTTCATCCCGTTACTCCCGGGAGAATCGCTTCGCTTTCTTCCCCTCCGGAGGGGTATCCTGGATGTTGTCAAACGAGGATTTTATGAGGGATAGCAGAAAGTGGCTGAACAAGTTGAAAATCCGCTCTCAGGTGGGAATGAACGGACAGACAGATGTCTTCGGGAATCCGTACCAATACCGGGCTGACTATTCCTACAATGGGGATATGTGGTTCGGCCCGATTGGTACCCAGTCCTCCTATTTCGGAACGGAAAGATGGGTGGCCTACAAGACAACCATTAACCGTATGGCCAATTCCGAATTGACCTGGCCGAAAGTATTCCAGGCTGACCTCGGATTGGACTTTGATTTTCTGAATATGTTTTCCCTGAAGGTAAGTGCTTACTACAAAAGGCTTTATGATATCATTACGGATGTCTCGTCGATTACTCCGGGAGTTTTCGGAACATCAGGTATCACGCTTATGGACAATTATACAGCACTGAAATTGAAAGGGCTGGATATCAACCTCTCCTTTTTCCGGGAGGCAGGGGATTTCAGGATTGGAGCATCGTTCAACGGTACAGTCTCACGCTGCGTCAATGACATAGTTCTGGAGGACAATGTCCTTTACGATTATCAAAGGAAGGTCGGTACGCCGGTTGATACATACTGGGGGTACAGATGCATAGGAAGATACACGGAAGAGACCCTTGATGAATACCCCGCCCTGACCTCTGCAATCAAGCCCGGAGATCTCATTTATGAGGATGTCAACCACGATGGCATCCTGGACGGCAACGACGAGGTTAACCTGGGCAATACAAGTCCACGATTCATATATTCGCTGAATCTGAGATTCGGTTGGAAGGACCTGGAACTGGATCTAGTCGGAACGGGGCGGGCCGGGTACAGTATTCCTATGACAAATGTCTGGTTCTGGAACGGCTGGGGAGACGGGAACTATTCGGCCTTTGTGAGAGATAATGCTGGCGGGGCCTATCCGCGTCTGGACTATGTGCACTCTGACCAGAATTTCGTTGCATCCGATTTCTGGTTAAGGAACGGGGCGTGGTTCAAATTGCAGAATGTGGAATTGTCCTATAACCTGCGCCTGGACCGTGTAAAATGGCTGGAAGGGATCCGCTTCTCCGTCAGAGGGGGCAACCTCCTGACCCTGTCTCCCGTTAAAGATGTAGATCCGGAAAATATTGATGCCGGAGTAACTGCCTATCCGTTGCTCAGGTCTGTGACCGGAGGGATCAGATTCACATTTTAGAGTATGAGTATGCGTAAATTCACACTATTGACAGTCGTCCTGCTGACAGGGTGCTCATTTCTTGACCCCCTGCCTGACGGAAGTTACAATAACGAGAATATGGAAGATCACGTAAAGCTTCTGAGAGGTTATGTGGACAAGATTTACTGTGACTTTCTGCCAGTCAACTATGCCAATCAGTACAATCTCGGATTGTCTGCGGCAACGGATGATGCACTGTACAGGATTGAAACCACTTCCTGGCGAAAATTTTCCAACGGAACGGCACTGATGTCGGAAAACCCCTTTGAAAGTCTTTGGAACAATTCATACAAGGCGCTCAACTACGCAAATCTTTTTCTTGAAGACAATGTGGGATACAACACCCGTTACCTTCTGGACGATGCCTCCGACAAAGCCTACCGGAGTTTTCTCCAGGGGAGTGCCTACGGATTCAGAGCCTGGTTCCACTTCTGCCTGCTCAGGGCATTTGCCGGAAGAGGAACGGACGGCAGGATGCTGGGAGTGCCGATAATGACTCTGCCGTCAAGGGCAGAGAATATGGATTACGAGACAATAGTAAGGCCCGCTCTGGATGAATGTGTGGAACAAATCCGCAGGGATTGTGACTCTGCGTATTTTTACCTGCCATACAGCAACAGAGATTATCCCGGAGAGTCCGGGGGAAATATAACCCCTTCAGGTTCTGCATTATACAAAGGACTTGACAAAGTAGCCATAGATGCCCTCAGGGCTGAAATCTTTCTTTTCCGGGCAAGCCCGGCATTTAATCTCGAAGCCGGGAAGGAGTGGTATGACAGCGCCGCCTTCTATGCTGCAAGAGTAATTCGTCACAAGATTGAAAAGGAAGGTGCGCTCCCGGGAGGTTTCTCGACAACAAAGAAATTCGGATGGTACGAATGCAACAGTCCTGAGATAATATGGGCTTCAAGACATTCAACAGCCGTAGATACCGAGAAATGCTGCTATCCTAAGAATTTCGGCGGCTCGGCCAATATAGTGCCCACCCAAGAACTCGTGGATGCCTTTCCGATGAACAACGGATATCCCATTACTCACCCGTTGAGCGGCTATGATCCGGCAAACCCGTATTTGAACCGGGATTCCCGATTCTATGACGATATCTTCTACAACGGAGCCAAGGTAAATCGTTTCTCCAACTCCAAGTTGATGTACACGTTTAATACGGCGGAGGGTGGAGCAGACGCTCCGGGCAGTTCACAGGTGTCCCCGACGGGGTATTATATCCGTAAATTTCTATGGCTGGGATGGAACCCCTTTGATGCCAAACCTGACACCGGTTACCGGTGCAATTACCTGCTCCGCTGGACAAGGACCTGTCTGGTGTTTGCGGAGGCAGCAAATATGCTGGTAGGTCCTCTGACCGAAAAATATGGATATACTGCCCGGCAGGCACTGTCCTGGATAAGGAGCCGTGCCAATGAAATGACTTATGACTCATATCTGGATCTGGCTTCAAACAATCCGGAGGAATTTCAGAATCTGGTCAGGAATGAATGGAGAATAGAGACCTGCTTTGAAGGAGACCGGTATTACAATCTGAGGAGATGGGCCAAAAGCGTTGGGGAACTCAATATGACTCTCCACGGGGTTAAAATTACGCAGGGATTCTCCGGAGGGAGTGATATGGAATACGATTACACAACCGTTGTGGAGAGACTGAAATATCCTTCTCTCTGGTCTCCGGTTCCGTATATGGAAATCAGAAGATGCCGTAATCTGATACAGAACGAAGGTTGGGAAAATTGGAAATGATGCTATGAAAAGAATCTTTGCAGAAATATTGGCGGCGGGATTGCTGTTGACCTCCTGCTATGGGGATTACACGATGGATTATGAATATTCGGCAGTGTATGCCGCATACCAGTATGACCTGAGAACATTCGTAATAGGGGAAGGTATGAAATTCGATTTTACGGTAGCACTGGGAGGAGTGGTTGAAAACACAAGGGACAGAAAGGTAAGGGTGGTTGTGGAGCCGGATCTTCTGAGTTGTGACCTGTCCGCATTTTCCTCGAAGGGGGATGTAAAATCCTTTACTGCACTGGACGGTCTGAGGGGGAAGGCAGGGCTTGGTACCTTGAGCCAGTCATATGTAAGCAAGGCAATGGCATCAGTCTCTCAAATCAGCCCCTTGCCTGCTTCGTGCTATGAGCTGGAAGGAATCGACAATCTGACGATTCACGAGGGAAGACATACGGCAGCGGTAACAGTCAGGGCTAATGACAATCTTCTGGAAGACGCTAATGCCTTTACTCCTTGCTATGCCATAGGCTTCAGAATAGAGGATGCCGATACAGACCTGATCATAAAGGAAAAGTCGTTTGAAATCATTGCAGTCAAATGTGAAAACCGTTTCTGGGGGAACTGGATTCACGGAGGCAGGACTATAGTCAAAAATGACCTGACCTCAGAGGTGATATCTGTTTCGGAATATGAAGCCGACCCGGCCCAGACCGATGACAAGCTCTATGTGCTCACGACCTTTGATGCATCTTCGGTCCTGACAAACACAATGCAGGGCAAAGAAGGAAGGCTGAAACTGACATTCAAGGGTAACGACATAGAGATCAGCTCTTACGGACAGGACCTGATTATTAACCCCATCCAGGGATGGCCGAGCCGCTTCAATGGTGCCACCCTGCTTCAGGACAGGGTGCTGAACCTGAATTACTGTTATTCAAATGGGGACGGCACAACGACTTATGTGTATGACACGCTTGAATTCCGCAACAGAATAAGGGACGGTATAAATGAATGGCAGGATGAAAACACTGAGAATTATGAGAAATAAAAGGATGTTTGCTGCTGCGTTGGCAGGTCTTATGACTTTTGTCCTCGTGGCAAAGGAAAATTTGAAGATTGACCGGCAATCAGGAGAAATTGTCCCCATAGGAGGATGCTCACTCGAGGTCAAGGATGGAGGAGTTTTCAGAATAGTGTCCGGGCAATGGAAAGCCGGATTCACTATCAAGGGTAATTTTGACCTGAGGGACTACAAGACCATCAGATTCAGGGTTACGAACAAAAGTGATGTGACTGCACTGTATCTCTGCTGCGACTTCTACGATTCAAGGAAAAAAGGAGAGTTCAAAAACAGGGTCAACAAGGCTGTTCCGGGAGTCTATGAGGCTGTCGGAGACATACCTTGCAAAAGCTCAGTCTGCGTGGAATTCCCCCTTAACCCCGATATGCCGCATCCTGAAGTGAACAAGGCTTTCAGGCTGATGGACGGGACACCATATTCCTCGGAGCTCGGTGTTTTCTCGTACGACTGCAATCTTGCAGACATTCACTCAATCAGTCTGGCCGGAGTGTGCCTGCTCCCGGGAGTCGAATTTGAGATTTCGGACATTGAATTCGTCCGCGGCCTCAGAAAGGTTCCGGAAGTGATGAAAAGGGATTCCGCCGGATTTTTCCCTTTTGTTGACCGCTATGGACAATACAAATACAGGGAGTGGCCCGACAAGGTACATTCAGACAAGGATTTGAAAACGGCGATGAAGAAGGAAGCCGCAGAACTGGCAGAACATCCCGGTCCGGATGACTGGGACGTGTACGGGGGATGGAAAACCGGCCCTTCATTTGAAGCTACGGGGCACTTTTATGTCAGGAAAGTTGACGGTAAATGGTGGATGATTGATCCTGAGGGACATCTGTTCTGGTCCCACGGAGTAGTGAGGGTTACAACATCCTGCTGTGTCACACCTCTTGACAACCGTAAATTCTATTTCTCGGACCTTCCACGCGACACTGCTGACATATTCTGGCAGTTCTATAAGACCAGGGATCCCCTGTTGTATCCATACTACAAGGCAAGGGGAATAAAGGAAACATACGACTATTCTTCGGCAAATGCCTACCGTAAATACGGGCAGGGCTATAAGGAAGCCTTTGCAGATATTGCACACCGCAGGCTGAGAAGTTGGGGGATGAACACGTTGGCAAATTCATCAGATCCTGAAATATGTGCGATGGATCGGACTGTGTACAATGAGAGGGTGGACCTGGCCGCCCCGCTTGCAGACTACCCTGACTGGCCGATACTTGAAGGGTCTAAAGGCTGGTGGCCATTCCTGGATCCGTTTGACAGCCGTTTCCGCCTTTGTGTCCGCGCTCACCTGGAAGCAAAGAAATCCCAGTTGGAAGATCCTTGGTGCCAGGGTTTTTACGTTGATAACGAAATAAACTGGGGACAGCAGTCACACCTGGCATCCCTGGCAATGAAAGCCTCCCCGAAACAAGCTGCAAAGGCGGTGCTGGTCGATGAATTGGTCAGGAGATACGGGCATATAGACAAACTGAACAAGGCTTGGGGTACAGGGTTCACAAGTTGGAAAGCTCTTCTTGAAAACAGGAAGAAACTTCCTGCAGGTGCCGAAAAAGATATGGCGGAACTGTCACTTCTGATTGTCAGAGAATATTTCCAAAACGTAAGAGATGTGTTCAAACAGGTTGCACCGATGAAACTGTATATGGGCTGCCGTTTTGCCGGTGCTCCGGAGTATGTGGTCAGGATTGCCTCCGAATATGTTGATGTGATGAGCTATAACGACTACACTTTCACCCGGGCTGCATTTTCACTGCCCCAGGGCATAGATCTTCCTGTCATCTACGGAGAATTTCATTTCGGAGCTCTTGACAGAGGTCTGTTCCACACCGGTCAGGTCGCAACCTTCAATCAGGGGAACAGGGCGCGCGCCTACAAGGACTTCGTCCTTTCCTGCCTGAACAATCCTCAGATTATAGGAACCAACTGGCATCAGTTTTCAGACCAGCCGTGCACCGGGAGATTTGACGGAGAAGATTTTCAGGTCGGGCTTACGGACTGTTGCGACAATCCATATCCGGAGACCATAGAGGCTGTAAGGGAAATAGGTTACAATATGTACGAAACCAGATATTACGGAACAGGAAGATGAAGAAGAGCATTTACCATACTTTAATCTCAATTTTGTCAGTTATGACAATTTGTGCCTGCGGAAGGCCGGAGAATACGGATGTCATGCCAGCCCCGGACCCGGAAATCCCGCAGGAGCCTGAAATTCCTGAGGAACCGGCTCCGGTGGAAACCAATCTTGACTTCCCATATGTCATTTCAGACGGGATGGTACTCCAGCAGAAGAGTTCCGTGAACATTTTCGGTACACACGACCCGGGGGTGAAGATACAGGTCAGCACTTCCTGGTCTAATGACGTATATGACTGTGTAACGGACGATTCCGGGCACTGGATTGTTGCCGTCAAGACCGGGGATGCATCCAACGACCCTCAGAAAATCACTGTTATGGACAATCTTGGGGGCAGGAAGGAAATATCAGATGTATTGATTGGTGAGGTTTGGCTATGTGGAGGTCAGTCGAATATGGAACATCCTATGAAGGGATTCGGTTTCGGCACTGATAACGCTGAACCCGTTGCCGGCTATTCCTCTCTTATCGAAGATTCCGAATACCCATCTCTGAGATATTTCAGAGTTCCCAAAAACATTTCTAAAGTGCCTCTGCACAACTCATTGGAAGCTGTATGGCGCAAAGCGACACGGAAAGACACTCCAAACTGGTCGGCCATAGGCTTTTTGTTCGGGCGGGAACTGCACAGGAAACTTGGCATTCCAGTAGGAATCATCTGCAATGCCTACGGAGGGACAAGAATAGAAGGCTGGATGCCGGAATCTCTGGTAGAAACACTTAATTCGTCGACCATACTTGGTCCTGACAAACTTACAGGAGGAGAGGACAGTCCGAGTGCTCCATCTAACAGTTACAATGCTATGATGCACCCGGTAATCGGCTATGGTTTCCGCGGGATGCTCTGGATGCAGGGAGAATCCAATTGCGACGGACTTGCGTGGGCCTATGCCGGACATTTCAGAGACTTGGTCAAAGAATGGAGAGATATCGCGGAAAGGGAATTCCCGATATATTATGTGCAGCTTGCCCCTTGGAAATCTTCCTGGGAAGACTCTCCAACCGTCCGGTACTGCCAATTCAGGGGGTGGGAGGCTCTGATTCCGAATTGCGGGATTGTCGGTGCCGCCGATGCAGGTTCTGAGAAAACCATACATTTCGCACAAAAGGAACTGGTGGCCCACAGGCTTTTCCTATGGGCTATGAGCAGGGAATACGGTGATATGTCCGTAAATCCTATGGGACCTCACTATGCCTCGCACAAGGCAGACGGGAACAAGCTGATTGTGACACTCAATAATTCTGAGGGGCTTCACTATGCCGAAGGCATCACAAATGCTCCTTATGCGGAGATAGCAGGAGATGACGGGAAATGGAATGAGGCACAAGTGGAAATCAGAGAGGACGGCAGCCTTGTCTTTTCTTCACCGGAAGTTCCATCTCCAAAGAACGCAAGATATTGTTACAGCAACTGGCACAAGGGAACAATATACAATGGAGCGGATTTGCCATTGTTTCCATTCGCAACAAAAAGATAAAAACAAGAAATATGAAGCAGACAATCAAAGCAGGCACGGCAATATTTTTGGCAGTGCTGATGATTTCAGGATGTTCAAAAGCCTCCAGGGAATCAATATTTTCTCAAGCCCCGGGTCAATATATCGTTGTCACGGACTACGGCATAAGAAATGACGGGACTGAAATAGGCTCCGAGTTGAATCTTCTGGTCAAGGACGCCTATGGGGCAACCCTCTACTTCCCGGCAGGGACATATAACCTTGCAGAACCTATCAGAACCCCATACAACTACAAAAAGAATGTAAACCTTGTCTTTGACAAAAATGCCCATATAACCACGTCAAGGCCTCTTGATGCGCTTTTGATGATAGGTTTTACGGAAATATCCAGCAGTGTTGACGTAGGATTAAGGGAATTTTCATACGTGGAAGGGGGACATTTTGATGCGACGAATGCAAAGAGAGGTATATGGATCAATGGATGCAAACAGCTTGTCTCTCTCAGGGATATGTCCATATATTACTGCAGTGGCAGGCACATCGAAATCAGCCGTTACGGGGATTTGCCTGTTACCTCCACCAGTTGTGACACGAAGATAGAGAATATCAGCATTCAGGGAAAATCTTCCAATGACAACAACTATGGAATATATATAGATGCCGGATGTGCTGACTGCAAGATTTCAGACACCTTCGTTTACGGTACCAGATGCGGTCTTTACACCAACACGGCTGGACATATAGTCAACAACTTCCATATTCTCTCCTGGAGAGTCGGCGATGGAATCGAGGGAGACTTTTCCGGAACAGTGGGCATTGAGATTGCAAAGCAGGGATTCTTTGAATTCAACGAAGTGTATTTTGATACGGTTGAAAGGGATTTTGTGATTGACGGGGATATAGATGTGGAAATGATTGTTGACAAATGCATTACGCATTCCTACAAATCCTCTTTCGGGAAAGCATTCCTTTGCTGCGAAGGCAATGGAAAACTTCAGGCAAAGGTTACTTCCTGCATATTCAACCTTGAATCCAAACAGCAGCAATTCAGGATTTTCGATGTAGGCAACAGAAAGATCCTGAATGATTTTGACAACGGTATCACCTTCAGCGACAACATTATACGCTCTCCGGAAAAATTGTGGACATACGACCTTTCCCTGATGATGAAATTCGACAGGAAAAAATCCGAAACAGTATTCGACGCAGGCAGGGAAATCGGCTCCGAGGGAGCTGTAATAGGATTGCTTGCTCCCTCAATGTCATCAAATGAGTTGAAAATAATGCACGGTGACGGCAATTACACTGAACTTTCCGTCGATTCACTGGGGAATGTTCAGAAAAATGTGTCAACTTCCTCAACAGTGCAACTGAATGTAGTAAAAAGAAACGGTTTCCAGATTCTGGTTATGTCTTCTTACCCTTCATCTACAGTTTTCCCGGAGGTAATTGACCTGAGGGGCAACTCCACCTTCCTGTCCACCCCGTCGAAAGACCGCCTGTGGACATTGTCTGACTATCCGGCATAACGATGGGATAGGAAGAACAATAAGTTTTTACTATCTTTGCGCCGCGTTGGAAAAAGTCCCGATGCGGCTTTTCCTGTTTCTGTCCCTTTGATGGAACAAATTAAATATATATGGCAGTAAGTTACGAAAAAGCAGGTGTAAACCTGGAGGCTGGCTACGAAGTAGTCCGCAGAATCAAATCCCACGTGGCTTCCACCTCCCGTCCCGGTGTTATGGGAAATATCGGATCTTTTGGCGGGATGTTCGATCTCTCGGCTCTGAATGTCAAGGAACCTGTGCTGGTCAGCGGCACTGACGGAGTCGGAACAAAACTCAAACTCGCTTTTGCAATGGACAAGCACGACACCATCGGCATCGATGCCGTGGCAATGTGTGTGAACGATGTGCTTGCTCAGGGGGCGGAACCTCTCATCTTTCTGGATTATGTGGCTGTGGGGCACAATGAGCCGGCAAAAATCGAGGCCATCGTCTCCGGGGTTGCCGAGGGATGCCGTCAGGCAGGATGCGCACTGGTGGGCGGTGAGACTGCGGAGATGCCGGGGATGTACAGTGACGGCGAGTATGACATCGCGGGTTACACGACAGGTGTTGTCGAGAAGTCGCGCCTGATTGACGGGACCAAGGTGAAAGCCGGGGATGTCCTTGTCGGGATTGCTTCTTCAGGTGTCCATTCCAACGGTTTCAGCCTTGTGCGCAAGGTCTTCTCTGACAATGCTCTGGACCTTTTCAAAGTCTATCCTGAACTCGATGCCGTGAAAACCCTTGGCGAGGTCGCACTCACTCCGACACGCATCTATGTGAAACAGGTCCTGGATGTCATCCGGAACTGCGATGTGCACGGAGTTGCCCACATCACCGGAGGCGGCTTTGACGAGAACATCCCGCGCATCCTGCGTGAAGGACAGGGAATTGAAATCGAAGAGGGCTCCTGGGAGATTCTTCCGATTTTCCGTTTCCTTGAGAAATACGGCAGGATTGCACACAGGGAGATGTTCAACATTTTCAATATGGGAATCGGAATGGTCCTCGCCCTGGATGCTTCAGAGGCTGACAAGGCAATCAAGATTCTGAAATCCCACGGTGAGAAGGCTTCTGTCATCGGCCGCGTTACCGCAACCGAAGGAGTCGTCATCAAATAGTCTGTACTGTCACCAAAATATTAAATATTCCGAAAAATGAGAGCATTATTCAGCGTAAGCGATAAGACCGGCGTAGTAGAATTCGCCAGGGAACTTGAGTCACTCGGATGGGAAATCATCGCCACCGGAGGCACAATGAAACTCCTGCAGGATGCGGGGCTCAAAATTATCAATATCAGTGAAATCACGGGCTTTCCGGAAATCTGCGACGGCCGTGTGAAGACCCTTCATCCGAAAGTCCACGGAGCACTTCTGGGACGCAGGGACCTCGAAAGCCACCGTGCCCAGCTCAGGGAGAACGGAATCGAGTATATCGACCTTGTCTGCGTGAATCTCTATCCTTTCAGGGAGACTATCGCAAAGCCGGACGTGACAATGGAGGATGCCATCGAGCATATCGACATCGGAGGGCCTTCGATGTTGCGCAGCGCAGCGAAGAACTGGGCGGATGTGACAGTGGTCTGCAATCCTGCCAACTATTCTCTCATCATCGACGAAATCAGGGAGCACGGGAACACCACCAGGGAAACCCGTCTGAAACTCTCTGCCGAGGCCTACACCCACACTGCCGAGTACGATATGATGATTGCAACCTATATGCGTGCACAGGCCGGTCTGAACGAGAAACTCTTCCTCGAATATGACCTCAGGCAGAGCCTGCGTTACGGCGAGAACCCTCACCAGAGCGCGAAATTCTACGCATCGGCACAGAAAGTTCCATATTCCCTTGCCACTGCAGAGCAACTTCACGGAAAGGAGTTGTCATACAACAACATACAGGATGCAAATGCCGCCCTGAACATTGTACGCGAGTTCAAGGAGCCTTTCTGCGTAGGCCTGAAGCATATGAACCCTTGTGGGGCTGCGACCGGGAAAGATGTGGTTGAGGCCTGGACCAAGGCTTACGAGTCTGACAAGGTGAGCATCTTCGGAGGTATCGTTGCTGTGAACCGCGAACTCACCCGCGAGGCTGCAGAGTTGATGAAGCCGATTTTCCTTGAAATCATTATGGCTCCGTCATTCTCCGAGGGTGCGCTGGAGGTTCTCACGACAAAGAAGAATCTCCGTCTTCTCAAAGTGGATATGGAAACTGAGGCAGGGGAGCAGATGCAGTACGTCAGCGTCAACGGCGGTCTTCTCGTCCAGAAGCAGGACATTGAGACAAAAACAGTTACCCCGGATATGTGCGTAACTGCCGCCAAACCTTCCGAGACGCAGGTGGAGGATATGAATTTCGGATGGAGAATAGTGAAACACGTCAAGTCAAACGCAATCGTGGTTGTCGGTGACGGTCACACCTTCGGGGTAGGCGCAGGTCAGATGAACCGTGTAGGCTCTGCGCGCATTGCCCTTGAGCAGGCTAAGGAAGCCCTTGCAGCTGAGGGAAAAGACATCCTTTCGGCCGGTCTCACCCTGGCTTCCGACGGGTTCTTCCCGTTCGATGACTCAGTGGAGCTTGCTGCCCAGTACGGCATCAAGGCCATCGTCCAGCCGGGCGGAAGCGTACGCGACGAGGATTCCATCAAAAAGGCCGATGAGTGCGGCATAACGATGCTCTTCACCGGAATGCGCCACTTCAAACACTAAGAGGCTGAGTTTCATCGTGAAGGAACGATGACCTTCAAGGCTGCAGGCCGGATGCTGATGTCCAGTGTCCGGCCTGTTTCGAACCAGTCCCCATCGAAATGGGCGACTCCGGGAGATTCCCTCTCAATGATTATGTGCTTTCCCTTGTAGCAATGCACTCTGTGGTTTGTGTCACAATGTCCTGCCATAAGCCTTGTTGCCAAATCCGGCAGCTCAATGCTGTGGAACATATCCAGGACAGTGACGTCAAGGATTCCGTCGTGACAACTCGCGTGTGGAGTCACCTTCGCATTGTTCCCCCACTGATTTGAATTTCCGACAGTTACAAGCACAGCCTTCTGCTCCCATTGCTTCCCGTCGATTGAAATCGAGAAAGTCTGGGGCTTGAAGCCGTGCCACAACTGCAGGGACTGTTCAATATATGTCATCAGCCCTCTTTTCCCGGCCTCGGCGAATTTCTTGCTTACATCTGCGTCAAATCCGACTCCACACACTGAGAAAAACGCCTTCCCGTTGATGAATCCTGCATCCAGAGGCTTTACAATGCCGTTGTTGATTGTTTCCAGGGCTTTGGAAATATGATGACTGATGCCCAGGCATCGCGCCAGCCCGTCTCCGCTGCCACAGGGAAGTATTCCGAGAATCTTGTCCGTACCGAGCAGCCCCCTTGCTACCTCATTGACAGTCCCGTCCCCACCGACCGCCACGACTATCTCCTGAGTGGCAGCCCGTGCGAGTTCCTCTGCCTGCCCGGCATATTCCGTAACCACATAACTGTGTTGCGTGCCTTCAAGCGCTGCAATTATTTTCCCCTTGCGCCCCTTGCCTGAAATGGGGTTTATGATAAAAAGTGCTTTCATTCAAAAATATTCATATTTTCGTCATATATGTCGCTTCTCGCACCGAGAAAATCCATAACGCTGTGAAAGACATTGAATTGTCCTGCCTCCTTGATTTCCTTCACCCTGGCTGCCCCTTCTGACATCCAGACGATGAATGGAATCTCGTACTGCTCCTTCGGAGCCATTGACATTGAAACTCCGTGCATATATATACCATTCTCTCCGAGTGACTCACCGTGGTCGGATACATATATCATACACCTTCTCCAGTCTTCCGGCAAGGATTGAAGTTCCCCGATGACTGAATGCAGCAGGAAATCGGTATACAGGATGGTATTGTCGTAGGCGTTGACAAGTTCTCCGAGATCCGCCTTGGACAGTTCCGCAGTCGTGCAGACAGGGGTGAACCTGCGGAATTCCTCCGGATAGAGGTTGTCATATACCGGCCCGTGACTCGTGCTGGTGTGGAGGACCACGAGAATCTTCTGTTTGTCCGATGCCTTTATTTCTTCCGCAAGCCCTTCATGCAGAATTCCGTCATATCGCTCATCCGCTTCCGGATACCTTTGTTTCAAATCACTGACTTTGAGATATTTGTCTATATGGACAGGAGGCTCGCCCCAGTTGCTGGTTCTCCAGATGACCTCTGCTCCTGAACGGTAGAGATAATTCGGAAGAATCTCCATAGGGTCGTCAGTCGGTGTGTGCGACAGGATGGCTTTCACACCCAGAATGGTGTAGGTTCCTGCCGAGGTTGCGGCAAGAGTTGTGACATTGTCCTGTTTCAGCAGAGGGTTGGTTTCCCTTTCGTAACCGTAGAGTGAAAAATGATCCCGTCTTGCGGATTCACCTATTACAAGGATGCAGACATCCTTGCTGCCTGTGGTGAAAACTGCATCCGGGAGCAGAATCTCCGGCCGGTTCATTCTGCGGACGGCACTGTGGTAACGGAATGAATTCACCGTGTAGGACCAGGGGAGGACCAGGCTGCCCAGAGGTCCCTGATTCCTGTTGATGAAGGTCCAGTTCGGAATGTTTGCGGCAATTACGGCCAATGTCAGTGCAAGGGTTCCGCCGATGTTCGCTCCCATCCGCTTTACGGAACCATAGTTCACTTTTCTTGCAATGACATAGATGGATGGCAGAATTCCAAGCAGCAGAACGTACATTACCCAGCCGAGGCTGAAGAATCCGGAGGCTTCCGACCATTGGGTGTTGAAGACATTGCCCATCATCGAGTCATCGATTGAAACATCGAAGGTGTTGATGAAATACAAGGCGATGGAATTGAATATGAATGAAAGTGCTACGATACATTTCCCGACCGTGCGCCCGAGCCACAGAATCAGATAATATACGAAATAGTTCAGTGCCAACATAATGACAACGAGGCTTGATATAATCACAACCGCCTCGAACCCCCCGTTGAGGTCATTGGCTGCAAACCGGAAGGCTGGAATATTGTAGGCAATCAGGGTGAATGCGCTTAGAATTGCACAGAAAACTGTCAGACTGGCTTTCTCTTTAAAATATTTTTTCATAGTGTGCTGGATAGTAAATTTTTTCATTTGAGAATGGCTGCCATCAGTTCGAGTGAAGGTTTCTCCCCGGTGAAAAGGTCATAGCCTGCATAGGCCTGGTAGAGCAGCCAGGACTGGCCGTGAACATATGTACATCCGGGAATGTCGTCCAGAATGTCTTTCAGGACAGGGTCGCGGTAATTGGCCTCGATGAGAATCTTCCTGTCACCGCTACTGAAGCAGTCTTTCAGAAGGTCTTCCTGCCCGGTTGGAACAGGGAGGGTGTAAACCGTGATGTCATTCTCCCTGACGGCTTCGGCGAACCGGCTGACAGGCAGGATCTTGATGCTGTCCCTTCCGAGTGAAGAGGCCAGTTCTTCCGCCTTTCCAGCAGTTCTGTTCATCAGGGTTGTCTCCAGTCCCATATCCACTACTGCTGCCGCCGCCGCTTTTCCTGCTCCACCGCAGCCCACGACAAGGGCTTTGCGGAGCCTTCCTCCCAATGCCTTCTGCATTTGTTCGGGAGAAGGTCTGGCAGGAAGCTCTGAAAATCCTCCCGGCACGGACTCCCCAAAGACAGACCTGGCAGCGGACAGAACGGTGAGGACCACTCCGTAATAGTCAGTGTTATACCCCTTTATGCCCTCGTCAGTCTTCAGAAGGAGATTGGTTGCCCCGACCCTTTCGCATTCCCGGCTTCTGATGTCGGTCATCCTGTAGGCATCCCCTTTGAACGGTGCCGTCACATTGATTCCTGCATATTCTTTAAGGAATCTCCTGTACGAATCCTCAAAAATAGCCCCTTCTATCAGATCATAGGCATATTTGCCCCTATAGGCAGCCCTGAAAAGAGCCGGACTTTGCGAATGTGCGATGGGATGGCCTATGAGGCCGAATTTTTTCTCTGACATATTTACTGGTGTTAATCTTCAACCTGAAATTATCAAATGTGAATATTCCTAAATTCTCCCCGGTCCGACTGCCGTCGGCTGCTTGCTGCAAAAAGTCCGCTGGACTGTTTTGCCTTACGCTCGCGATCTCTGACGCACGGCCTCGAATAGAAGTATGGCGGCGCTGACCGAGACATTCAGCGAGTCCGCCTGCCCGAGCATAGGGATTCTGATGTGGGCGTCTGCGGCTTTTCTCCAGATGTCGCTCAGGCCGGTAGCCTCCGTGCCCATCACGATTGCGGTCCCTCCTTTCATATCCGTGTCATAGTAAAGGCTTGAATCCTGAAGCTGGGCCGTGTAGATTTTTATTCCGTTGTCTTTCAGCCATTTGATGGCGTCTTCGGAAGTCGTTGCTACAACCTGGCGGGAGAAGATGGTACCTGTGCTGGAGCGGATGAGATTCGGATTGAAGAGGTCGGTGAGCGGGTCACAGACTATGACTGCATCGGCTCCGGCCGCATCGGCACTCCTGAGCACGGCCCCGAGGTTTCCCGGTTTCTCCACCGACTCCAGCACCACCACCAGAGGTCTTTCCCCGACTTTCAGGTCTTCAAGGTGCATCTCTTTCCAGACAACCTCAGCAATAATCCCTTCCGTACCTCCCCTGTAGGCAATCTTCTCGTAAAGGAAAGCCGGCACCTCAATCATCAGGCAACTGTCCCCGATTTTGCAGGAGATTTCCTCCAGCACATCCTCTCCGAGAATCTGAGGGCAGACAAAAAGGGTCTTCATCCGGAATCCCGCAGCAAGGCATCTCTCTACCTCCCGTCTGCCTTCCACGACAAACAGTCCCTCCTTTCTGCGAGTTCGCGATTTCTCCTGAAGTGCGGCCAACGCCTTGATTTTCGGGTTCTGAGCGGAAGTTATTGTCTCTCTGTTCATAATTTACGAAATATTCAATCCTGCAAATATACGAAAGAAACCGACTGAAATCAATTCCAGCCGGTTTCCGATGATTTTGTTATCATTCATCTCTATGTGCCTTAGGCACATTTCAGTTATGTGGGGATGAACCCCGGGCAGAAGTTTCTTAGAAAAGGTAGCGAACACCGATGGTAACTGCTCCGAGACCCTTGCCCCAGAAGCCTACGCCTACGTGATTTGTTGTAGAGGCTGCCCTTGCACCTGCCGCCCTTGCACCTGCTGATGGAGCATAGTGGATTATAGGAGCGGAGCCCCAACCCCAGTCTCCATCGCCGCTGGTTTCAATGTCGCTGTAAGTGTAAGTATAAATTCCTATGAGAGGACGCCAGTCAACTGACAGCTGGAGAGGGAACCAGAAATCGTATGACACTCCGATGTGTCCGGCTGCTCCGGCCACAAGTCCGCTGAAAGTCCAGAGGTAACCGATACCGGCACCTACACCCATTTCCCAGTCCCATTTTCCCTTATTGTCCCAAGGAATCTTCGTGTTGAACGGGTTGATCCAGTCGTATGTTCCCTGCGCTGCGATGCCACAGAATGCGGGAAGGGAGACGTTGAGGTCAAGCATGTTCTTCTGCCCGAGAGTGTGCTGATAGGAAACGTCAACTCCATAGCCGACGTTCACGCCAATAGCCCTTGGCTGGGCAAAAGCTGACAATGACATTGCAAAGGCAATGATGAGTGTTAAGATAAATGTTTTTTTCATATACATAAGTTTATAATGTTGCCGGACATATTAGCTCGTTGTCAAAAACGAATGCGAATATGCTCAATAAATCCATATATGCTGTTGCATATTGGATATTTCTCTTGTTTCAAAATCGTAATTGTGCTTTTCAGAATGATTTGGAGAGCCTCAGGAAATGTTTTCTGAATCGGAGCCCCACAATGCCGGAGATGTACCGGTGATGGCGGTGAAATTCCTCCATGCGGTTATCCTGGAGCGGTAGCCTGCCTGAAAGAAAATGTCCTGAAGATTTCTTTTCCTTCCGGTTTCAATCTCACGGCAGACATACTCAACCCTTTTGTGGTTGATCAAGTCCGAATAAGATGCATATCCCATCGATTTGATTGCTTTCTGAAGGTAGTTGGCATTGGTCCCGAGAATATGACAGAGCATTTCCCTGGTCAGATTAGGATTCTGCCACACATTCGGATTGTCCATTGCTTTCTGCAGGTTCTCCTTCAGGATTTCCTCAGTGTTCTTCATTCCTCCTGTGTCCTGGCTCTTCTTTCCTGAAGTCTGGCTCTCCTTTCCGGTGGCGGGTGTCTCCCCCGGGGAATCCTGTCCGTCCGTGTCGGGGGACACCGCCGTTGGAATCTTCGGCACCCGGAATCTGACTCTGATTTCCATCAGCAGGATTATTGCGGTGAGTATGAAATAGAGCAGCAAATGGAGATATATCGTCCAGCGAATCTGGAAAAGCCTGCTGCAGGAGAAGGTCACTGTCATCAGCATTGTGATGCTCACGATGGCCCTCAGCCATTTTATCGGAGCACTGCTCTTCTTCCAGTTGTAGTGCATCTGTATCACCCAAAGGCCGTAGGGGATGAAGAGCAGTGAAAGGACCAGCCTCAGGAAGACTTCGCTCTTGTCGATATTCCGAAAAATCTCTTCGGTGGAGTAGAGATGATGAGTCCCTGTCCAGTTCACGACGGCATACATCCCCGCAAACGTCAGATACGGCGTCAGAATTCGCAGGCATCGCTTGACATTCAGCCAGTTGGGCCTCATTATCTCAATAGGGTAGAGCATCAGGAAAAAGAAAATCGTGAAGCCGACGAAAATGGAACTCGGCTTCAGCAGAGGTCTTTCGCCTGCGTCGGACACTCCATTCCCGGCAAGAAGGATCGTCAGGATTGCACCGATTGCACTGAAAATGAAGAAAATGGCCAGGATGCTCCTGGAACGGTCGTTGTGGCTGCGGCGATTCAGGAACATAAAAAAGCCTGCAGCCATCTCCACGATGGCAAGCAGGCATAGAATAATCACTTTAGCCATCAGTGTGTCATACGTTCTTTGGCCTCATCTGAGGGAAAAACAACACATCCTGGATGGTAGGGGAATTGGTCATAAACATTGTCAGACGGTCAATTCCCATTCCGAGACCTGATGTCGGAGGCATTCCGTACTCAAGGGCGCGGACAAAGTCCATATCGATGAACATTGCCTCGTCGTCTCCCTTGTCCTTCAGGCGCAACTGGTCCTGGAACCTCTCGTACTGGTCAATCGGGTCGTTCAGCTCGCTGTAGGCATTGGCAAGTTCCTTTCCGCAGACAAAGAGTTCAAATCTTTCGGTCAGGTCAGGATTGTTGCGGTGACGCTTGGTCAGAGGGGACATCTCGACAGGGTAATCGGTGATGAATGTCGGCTGGACGAGTTTGTCCTCGCAGTATTCCCCGAAAATGGCGTCAATCAGCTTGCCCTTTCCGAATGAAGGGTCAGTCTCCACATGGAGGTCCCTGCAGACCTGGCGGAGCTGCTCCTCGTCCATTCCGGTGACATCGACTCCTGCATATTCCTTTATGGCCTCAAGCATAGGAAGCCTTCTGAAAGGCGGCTTGAAGTCCACGATGTTCTCTCCGATCTGAACTTCGGTCTTTGAATGAAGCCTGAGTGCAATCTTCTCGAGCATCTTCTCCACGAACTCCATCATCCAGATGTAGTCCTTGTAGGCCACGTAGATTTCCATACATGTGAACTCCGGATTGTGGGTCTTGTCCATACCCTCGTTGCGGAAATCCTTTGCAAACTCATATACTCCGGAATAGCCTCCGACAATCAGTCTCTTGAGGTAGAGCTCGTTGGCGATTCTCAGGTAGAGAGGAATGTCGAGGGCATTGTGATGCGTGATGAACGGCCTTGCAGATGCTCCTCCCGGAATTGACTGGAGAATCGGAGTCTCGACCTCAAGGCAGCCCGCCTCGTTGAAGTATTCCCTCATTGTGGCGATGATCTGGCTTCTCTTGATGAAGGTCTCGCGCACCTGAGGGTTCACAATCAGGTCAACATATCTCTGTCTGTATTTCAGTTCCGGATCCGAGAAAGCATCGAAAACCTCCCCGTCCTTTTCCTTCACAATAGGAAGCACGCGGAGCGATTTGCTCAGAAGGGTGAGTTCCTTTGCGTGGATTGAAAGCTGGCCTGTCTTTGTGATGAAGGCGAAGCCCTTGATTCCGATGATGTCGCCGATGTCGAGCAGTTTTTTCCAGACGGTGTTGTACATCGTCTTGTCCTCACCCGGACAGATTTCGTCGCGGTTCACGTAAATCTGAATCCTTCCGGTCTCGTCCTGAATCTCTCCGAATGAAGCGGCACCCATAATCCTCCTCGACATCACTCTGCCGGCAATCACCACTTCCTGGAAGTTGCCTTTTTCGGGATCATATCCTTCTTTTATCTCCTTTGTGGTCGCATTGACCGGATAAAGTGCTGCCGGATAGGGGTCTATGCCCAGTTCCCTAAGCTTTGCAAGGGATTCTCTCCTGATTTGTTCCTGTTCGTTGAGGTCGTTGATGCTCATATTGTCAATATCTTGATATTTGGTCTGCAAAGATAGGCAAAAATCTGATACTAAAGCCAAGGAAAAAATATTTCGTAATTACGGACAAAAAACCGTATCTTTGTGAGTTGTTCTTTTATCTATGGCAAAAGAAAGGAAATGGATATTGAAGGACCCTGCAGACGCCGAAACCGTCAGCAGACTGTCCTCTGAACTGGGAGTGGATCCCGTCCTCGCCGAACTTCTCGTCCAGCGTGGAGTGACCACTTTTGCCCAGGCCCGTTCCTTTTTCCGTCCGAGTCTCGACGACCTGCACGACCCTTTCCTGATGAAGGATATGGACAGGGCTGTGGAGCGTGTCGGCAGGGCTGTCGCCACGGGAGAGAAGATTCTTGTGTACGGCGACTATGACGTTGACGGTACGACTGCGGTCTCTTTAGTCTATTCTTTCCTCAGGGAACTGACCGAATCCGTGGGATTCTACATCCCGGACCGCTATGATGAAGGCTACGGCGTTTCCTTCAAGGGAATCGACAAGGCTGCCGGTGAGGGATATTCCCTGATAATAACCCTCGACTGCGGAATCAAAGCCAATGACAAGGTTGCCTACGCCTCCGGCAAGGGCATAGATATGATTATCTGTGACCACCATCTCCCCGAGAATGAACTTCCCGCAGCCGTCGCCGTACTGGACCCCAAGAGGGAGGACTGCGATTATCCTTTCGATGACCTTTCCGGTTGCGGTGTGGGATTCAAACTCGTGCAGGCCTATTCGCAGCAGAACGGGATTCCTTTCGAGAGGCTGCTTCCCCTGCTTGACCTTCTTGTTGTGAGCATAGCCTCGGATCTCGTCTCTGTGGTGGGGGAGAACAGGATTCTGGCCCATTACGGGCTGAAACGCCTGAACGAGAATCCTCGCAAGGGACTGCTGGCGATGATACGCATCTCCGACCTTGACCCTGAGCACATCACAATTGACGACATCGTCTTCAAAATCGGTCCGAGAATCAATGCCGCAGGCAGGATGGAGACAGGAAGCATCGCTGTGGAACTGATGACTGCGGTCGATGATGCACAGGCGAACCGAATCGGCGAGGAAATAAACCGCAGGAACAACGAGCGCAAGGAAATCGACAGGGAAATCACCCACGAGGCCCTGCTGATGGTCCAGTCGGGAAAGTGTCTGTCAAGTGGCAATGCAACGATAGTTTACAATCCGAAATGGCACAAGGGGGTCGTAGGAATCGTGGCCTCCCGTCTTGTGGAGGCATTCTACAAGCCGACTGTCGTGCTGACCATGTCAAACGGCTTTGTGACCGGGTCCGCCCGCAGTGTCCACGGCTTCGACCTTTACGGGGCAATAGAAAGCTGTGCCGACCTGCTCGAGAATTTCGGAGGACATCTTTATGCCGCCGGACTGACCCTCAGGGAGGAGAATCTCCCGGAATTTTGCAGGAGAATCGAGAAATCCATCTCCGAGAACATCAACAGCGAGATGCTTACCCCTGTAATTACCGTTGACGCCCGCCTGAACTTTGACAGAATCACGCCGAAGTTCTTCCGCATTCTAAAGCAGTTCCAGCCTTTCGGACCGGGCAACAATGCTCCCGTTTTCCTGACGGAGAATGTCTATGACAACGGCAATGCCAGAAAGGTAGGCAACGAAGGCAGCCACCTCAAACTGGAACTGATGCAGGAGAGCCAGCCTTACCGTCACATCTCGGCCATAGCTTTCAACAAATCGGAACATTTCGATCACATCAAGGCCGGGAATCCGATTGACATCTGTTATTCGATTGTGGAAAATTACTACAGGGGCATTGCCAACATCCAGCTCCGAGTGAAAGACCTGCGCGACCGCGAGGAGGCTTTCTGACAGTTTGGAATTACCGTGGCTCCGCTTTTGTCAAATCCCCGCCAGAGTGTCGGCGATTTGCCCGGCAAGTGCTTCGAAATCAATCTTCCCGGTTTCCTTGAGCAAGAAGTCCTCTATGTCAATCACCGATGATGCAACGTTCTCGTAGATTGCGGAGCGTTTTTCCATCAGTTCTTCTATCCGTCCGCGAAGGGAACCTGTGCCGCAGTTGAGCATCGGCCGTCCTGCGGAGTCTTTCTCAAGATTGCGCACAAGGGTGTCTATTCCTGCTCTCAGATAGATGCAGTAGGTGTGTCTCTTTACCAGCAGGGCGCATTCCACGGTCGTGACCGTCCCGCCTCCCAAAGACAGGATTCTTGTCCCGTCCTCCGGTCTTGCGGATTTGTCGCTCTCCTTTCCGAAAATGACCTCACGCAGTGCCTCCTGCTCAATCTTTCTGAAGTATTTCTCGCCCTCCGATGAGAAAATCTCCTGGATGCTCCTTCCTTCCCTCTCTTCGATGAAAGTGTCCAGGTCGGTCAGGGGACAGGACAGAAGAGCGGCGAGGGCTTTCCCCACGCTGCTCTTTCCACATCCCATAAATCCGTTCAGGGTTATTGTCATAGATTTCAATGTCATCCGGAGGGGAGATTATCCGGAGGTGGAACACTAAAATAAAGTAGGCTGGTCGTCATCTGAAAGCCCATCGTCAATCGGGTCCGGAATGTCATCCTGATTGACATCTCCGGCAAGGTTCTCAGCCTCGGAAGGTGCCTGAGCCTGCTCCTTGAGATCCTCCTCCCTCACCAGAGGCTCGATGAAGCTGACACTCCTGAGTTCGTACTGGCTTGCTCTCTTGCCCTTTGCCGTCAGACCTTTCTTTGCGATGAACTCCTCTACGTCAATCTTCTCGGCCTCCCTGTGCTCATACTTCCCGCCGAAGACGATTTCTGCCTGAGGGTGACGGTCGTCGCAGACCGCAACGAGGTAGGATCCTTTGGCGTCGGAGATGAACGAAACAGGCGTGTTGTCACTCACGTCAAAACTGAACCTCTTGACATAGAACGTTCCGGAACCGCCGTCGTAATACAATGCCGCCCAGGTCTTTCCCGCATCGAACTTCTCGATTCTGAGAATCTCGCCCTGGTATCTGTTGCTCAGGTCGAATGAGGATGTGTAATAGGTTCCGTCGGCAAAAATCGCAAGGATATGGTCCCCGGTGTTGAACTGCCCGAGCCATACACCTCTTGAATCCTCATTGAGCCTCTGGATGTCCGCATCGAACCAGATGTCCTTGCCCCCGATTGTGGATATGCCCTTGCTCTTGAGCTGGATTCTCTGAATCGGGTTCTTGCTGACGACATTGCCTCTTGAGCCCCTTCCCTTGATGGCAAGCTGCGAGAAATCGTACTCGTCGATGAGCTTCTTGAGTTTCGGACGTGGCCTGAGGTAAATCTTGACGGTTTCGGCCTCGCCGTTCCCGTTGGCGGTGAACCAGAGAATGATCGAACCGGGAGTTCCCTGTGTCAGGTCGTATTCTTTGTCCCTGGTCACTCCACCGATGGCGAACCTCTTGGCGTATGTCAGGCTGGTCTTGCCCTCGCGGTAGATGACATTGTAGATTGTCCGGGAGTCATTCCTGTTGAAAAGGCCCACATAGATGATGTCCTTGCCGAAGAAGGCCTTGTCACTTACTTTGGTGACACGGTATTTGCCGTCCTTGTTGAACACCACTATTTCCGACATATCTGAACAGTCGCAGACAAATTCCGCGTTGTCCTCCTTCTTCAGGTTGATTCCGACGAAGCCTTCAGCCTTGTTCGCGTAGAGCCTGGCATTGTTGTTGACCACACGGGTGACCGCAATGTTCTCGAAACTGGTCACTTCTGTCAGCCTGTCGTGACCTTTGCCGTATTTCTTTTTCAGATTCCTGAAATACTGTATGGTGTACTCCGTGAGGTTGTCGAGGTTATTCCTGACCTCCTCCATCTCGTCTTCGAGGCCCCGGATCTTCTCATCGACACTTTTGACGTCAAATCTGGAGATTTTCTTCACCGGTTTCTCGACCAGTTTCAGGATGTCCTCCGGAGTGATTTCCCTCTGCAGCAGATGCTGGAATTCCTTCATCTTGACAAAAGTCTCCTCCAACTGCTCCTCCCAGGAGGCGGAATCCCCCTCCAGTACCTTGTACACCTTGTTTTCGAAGAAAATCTTCTCCAGGGAACTGTAATGCCAGTCGTTCTCAAGCTCATCCATCCTCAGCTGGAGTTCCTGGCGCAGGAGTTCCCTCGTGTGGTCGGTGTCATAGCGGAGTATGTCGTCCACGTTCAGGAACTGAGGCTTGTTGTCTACAATCACGCAGGCATTCGGAGAAATCGACACCTCGCATCCCGTAAATGCGTACAGGGCATCGATTGTCTTGTCCGGAGAGACGTCGTTCGGAAGGTGGATGACGATGTTCGCCTGGCTTGTGGTCAGGTCGTCGATTTTCTTAATCTTGATTTTCCCCTTGTCCTTTGCCTTGAGGATGTCCTCAATGATGTTGTGGGTGGTCCTTCCGAAAGGGATCTCGGTAATCGCGATGGTGTTCTTGTCAAGTTTCTCAATCTTGGCGCGAACCTTCACGACACCTCCTCTCTGTCCCTTGTTGTATTTGCTGCAGTCGGCGAAACCTCCTGTTGGGAAGTCCGGATAAATCTCGAAATCCCTGCCCTGGAGGATGGCAATGGATGCGTCGATGAGCTCGTTGAAGTTGTGCGGCAGAATCTTGGACGCAAGACCCACGGCAATTCCCTCTGCTCCCTGTGCAAGCAGGAGAGGAAATTTCACAGGCAGTTCGACAGGCTCCTTGTTGCGTCCGTCGTAGGAGTTCATCCAGTTTGTGATTTTCGGGTTGAAAACCACTTCCTTGGCGAATTTGGTCAGCCTTGCCTCAATGTACCTCGGTGCCGCATTCGAGTCGCCTGTGATGATGTTGCCCCAGTTCCCCTGGCAGTCGATCAGAAGGTCTTTCTGCCCGAGCTGGACCATTGCTCCCACGATTGAGGAATCTCCGTGCGGATGGTACTGCATCGCGTGTCCCGCTAGGGACGCCACCTTGATGTAGGAACCGTCGTCCTTCTCGTACATCGCGTGCAGGACCCTCCTCTGTACAGGTTTGAGTCCGTCGATTATGTGCGGGACAGCCCTTGCGAGGATGACATACGAGGCATAGTCAAGAAACCAGTCCTTGAACATTCCCGAGAGCTTGAATTTCCTGCTGCTCTCCCCAAGAAGCCTGTCATATTTGCCTGACGGGCCCTTTGACTCGTCCACAGGCTCATCCTGGCCGGCCTCTCCGTCATTGTATCCATCCACAGGGATGTTGTCCTCCCAGTTGTCGTCCCTCTCGTCTGTCGCGTCCATAAAAATTTATATACCTATTATATATTTATATATATCAATATTCGTAACCGAACCTTTTCAACTCGCGTTTGTTCTCCCTCCAGCCGTCGTCGACCTTGACGAACAGATGAAGGAATACCTTCTTCTGGAAGAAGTCCTCCATTTCGATGCGCGCCTGAGTCCCGACCTTTTTGAGAGCCTGGCCGCCCTTGCCGATGATGATACCCTTCTGGGATTCCCTCATCACATAGATGACCGCACTGATCTCGTACCTTTCCTCGCCCTCCCTGAACTGTTCGATTGCAACCTCGCAGCTGTACGGAATCTCCTGCGAATAGTTTAGGAAGATTTTCTCCCGGATAATCTCCGAGGCGAAGAACCTGAGGTTCTTGTCAGTGAACACATCCTTGTCGAACCAGGCCGGCGCCTCGGGAAGTCTCTCCACAATGGCATCGAAGATGTTATCCAGATTGAACTTCTCCTGCGCCGAAGCCGGTATGACCAGAGCCTCGGGGAGTCGCTCCTTCCACCAGTCCATCAGCCTGAGGACATCCTCCTGTGAACTGATGTCAATCTTGTTGACTACAAGGATGACCGGGCACCCGACTTTCTGTAGTTTCTCGACATACTCGGTGTTCTTGTCAGCCTTCTCGACAGTGTCGGTCACATAGAGAATGATGTCGGCATCACCAATTGCGGTGTCCACGAAGTTCATCATACTCTCTTGGAGCCTGTAGCTGGGTTTCAGGATGCCTGGAGTGTCGGAATAGACGATTTGGTAGTCCTCTCCGTTCACTATGCCCATTATCCTGTGCCTTGTCGTCTGGGCCTTTGCCGTGACAATTGACAGCTTCTCCCCGACAAGAGCATTCATCAATGTTGACTTTCCGACATTCGGGTTCCCGATAATGTTGACGAACCCTGCCCTGTGCCTTCCCATAAGACTACTTGTAAGCGCCCATCTTGAGGATGTTGACCTCACCTTCGGTAAGGTATCTCCAGCCTCCGCGTTTGATTCCCTTCTTTGTGAGTCCTGCGAAATACACCCTGTCGAGAGCCTTGACTTCGTACCCGAGTGATTCGAAGATCCTGCGGACAATCCGGTTCTTTCCTGAGTGAATCTCAATGCCGATCTTCCTGTGGTCATCCTCATCGATGTACTCCAGTTCGTCTGCGGCAATCTCTCCGTCGGTGAGGGTAACCCCGCTCTTGATGGTCTCGAAATCCTCCTGCTTCAACTCGTTGTTGAGGGACACCTGGTAGATTTTCTTCTTGTCGTATGACGGATGCGCAAGTTTCTCGGCAATCTCTCCGTCATTGGTGAACATCAGCACTCCGGTAGTGTTCTTGTCAAGGCGGCCCACAGGGAACACCCTCGCCTCGCATCCTTTCAGCAGGTCCATCACTGTCTTCTCTGCGTGAGGGTCGCTTGAAGTGGTCACAAAGCCTTTCGGCTTGTTCATCACGATGTAAACCTTGGCCTCTCCCTTGAGCCTCTCGCCGTTGAACCTCACGTCATCGGTGTTGATGTTGATTTTCGTCCCGAGTTCGGTGACTACCTCTCCGTTGACTGTCACGACACCTGCCTGGATGAAGTTGTCAGCCTCCCTTCTTGAGCACATTCCGGAATTGGCTATGAATTTGTTGAGCCTTACGGTCTCCTTTACTGGTATGCTGACCATATCGTTGTCGGAGTAGAGTTCCGTGTCAAGTACAGGCTTGCGGCTGATCATCCTCTCGATTCCCTCGTGGGCTTTGTTCAAGGCAGTCTGGCGTGCAGGCTTGCGGAAGTTCTTTCCGCCTTTTCCCTGGAATCCTCTCCTGTCCTCTCCGTTGAAAGGACGGCCTCCGAATCCCGGTCTTCTCTGCTCTGAGTCACCTCTGAAGCCTCTTCTCTCGCCATTTGAGTAACTTCTTCTCTCATCTGAACCGAAAGAACGCCTTTCTCCCGAAGGACGCTGGAAACTCCTCCTCTGTCCGCCTTCGCTGCCGTAGCTCCTTCTTTCTCCGGAATTGCTGCCATAGCTCCTTTTCTCTCCGTAGCTCCTGTCTGAAGAGCCGTAGCCCCTTTCAGATGAACCATATCCTCTGTTTTCCGACCCGTAATTCCTGTCAGATAATCCGAAATTTCTTCTTTCGCCCTGATTGTAGCTCCTTCTTTCAGAAGCCTGTCCGTAACTTCTTCTTTCCGTGTCCGGCCTTCCGCTGGCGGTCCTCCTCTCGGATGACACTCTGCCGTAGCCTGAGGAAACCTCTGAGCTGCTGCTTATTCTTGGTCTGCGCGGACGATTCTGACGGTCTCCATACTCCCTACGGTCTCCCGTCTGATTGCGGTCAAAGCCGCCTTTTCTGTTGTTTTCCATTTTTCTTGTGCCTTTAAGGCAATTTAATTGGGATACTATTGTAACTTAAAAATATATGTAATTGTTCCTTGTTGCATTGCGGGTGCGTTCACATCCATATTGAAATGTGCCTCCTTGGCCGCGTTGATGGCCGACTGCCAGAGATTCTTGTCCGTAATCTCCGTCAGCTGCGGATTGACAGTCGCTTTCTTCACCTCCCCGTAATTGTCGACCCAGATGTCAACAACAACCTTGCCTGACTTCTGAACATTGTACACGGGACGCGGCAGATAACCGTTCACAGGTGTTCTGCCCTTGATTTTCGCATTCGGCTCCCCGTTCACTTTTGCATTGTCAGCCGTCCCCGAGGCGTGTCCCGCCTTCAGTTCCGAACTTGTCCTGTAGGCAGTCTGCGGAGCAAGGGTGTCCTTGTCGGAGCGGTTGTCGGCTGCGTGGAACAGAGCCCTGCGGTTGATTTCCTTCTCCCTTGGCGGCTCCGGCACCTCAACGTCTCCGTCCTCTCCCACGGTTGCCTCCTGAGCCAGATTGGCCTTCGTGCCCTCCATCTGGGCTTCAGACCTCTGCACCAGTTCCATCGGCTTTGTCGGATCCGGATTGATGGCCTTCGGCTCCCTGCCTCTTTTAGGCTTCCTCAATTCAGCCTCATCCTCCGAAAAATCAATCAGGATTGTCTTCTCCTCCGGTGGGGGATAGATGTATTTCAGACCGGTGAAAGCCCCGAAGACCGCGACCGAGCCGTTGACCGCCACCGTCAGCACGATGCCGGCGATGACCGACCTCAGGTTCTGCCTCTTTCTGTCTTCCTTATATCCCATAAGTCTGAAACACAATGTTTTATATATCCTTTAATTTACGGAATATTCACTATTCAGCATCAACGGAATATTGACTATTCCGGCGAAGTCGCCATAATCACCTTGTAGTGGTTGCGCTTCGCGACATTCATCAGTTTGACGACCTCCTTGATCGGAACGGTTTCGTCGGCATATATGGAGAAAGTCGGGTCTTCCTCCTCCTGAAGCAGGCCGATCAGCTCGTCCTCCACCTGGTCGAACCTCACCGGGGTCTTGTCTCCGTTGATGTGCCAGGAATATGTGTCCGTGTCAGTGTAGTGCTTGATGGAAACACTGACGGTTGCCTTTGCCGCAACCTGCCCCGTGCTCTTCGGAAGCAGGAGCTTGAGGGCATTCGGATTGACGAGGGTCGATGTCACCAGAAAGAATATGAGAAGCAGGAACACGATGTCCGTCATCGAAGACATCGAAAATCCCGCATCCACCTTTGTTGTCCGTTTGATGGCCATATCCAGTCCCTATTTATCTGAAGGTTCGTTCAGAATGTCCATAAACTCGATCGTCGTGCTCTCCATCATAAAGACCAGGTTGGATATGCGTGACGAAAGATAGTTGTACCCGAAATATGCTATGATTCCGACAACCAGACCTCCCACCGTAGTGACCATAGCAGTGTAGATACCGCTGGAAAGCAGGGTGATGTCGATGTTGTTTCCTGCGTTTGCCATATTGAAGAACGCCTGGATCATACCCATCACCGTTCCGAGGAATCCGATCATCGGAGCACCTCCGGCGATTGTCGCAAGCATCGGGAGTCCTTTCTCAAGCCTTGCCACCTCAACGTTGCCGGTATTCTCCACTGCGGTCTGGATGTCCTGGAGCGGACGGCCGATTCTCTCGATGCCCTTCTCCACCAGCCTTGCCACCGGAGAGTCATGCTTGCGGCAGAGTTCAACGGCGGAGCGGATTTTCCCGTCGTGGATTAACGAACGGATGTCGTCCATGAAATGCGGGTCAGTCTTTCCGGCCTTCCAGATCATCCACCACCTGCTTCCGAAGATGTAGATGGCAATTATGGAAAGAATCAGCAGGACAATCATCAGCCAGCCTCCCTTTGCCGCCATACTGATGAGTGAATAGCTCATTTCCTGCTGCTGTGGAACTGCCTCTGCGGCAGTAGCAAGTGTGTCAATACCCGACTGTAATAAAGAAAACAACATATCAAATTCCAATTTGCACAATATCCTGCAAAAGTACTGTTTTTTTGCGAAAATTGAAATTTTTTCGACCCCTGTTTTTATTTTCAGCTAACCGGAAAGAGGTCTCAAATCGCCACGATGGCGGTCTGAGACCTCGATATTTCCATAGTTATGTGTCGAACTCCGTAAAGTACGTTTTGGGGAGAAAGTGGCAGTTGACTACAATCCGCACCACTTGAGGAAATCCTCTTTTTTCGCATAAGCTGCTCCAACGCAGGAACGTCCGGGAAAATACGGCTGGTCACGATTCTCTACATAACCTTTTCTTCCCCATCCTTCATAGTAAAGGTAAAGCATATCTTCGTGTTCGAAGATTTCGCAGAACCATATTCCGCCCTGGTCCCAGGCTCCACGGCTTCCACGTGTGAACAATGGAATGTCATTCTTCACTTTTTCCCAGTGAATCAGATCATCTGACATTGCAATGTGAAATCTGTCGGGAAAATCATAACTGGTGCTGCTTCCCTGATAGGATGCGAACCATTTGTCCACACCTTCAAGACGGAAAATCATCGAGCCGTTGACAGCGTATGAATCAAAGTTGGAAGGCCCTCCTCCAATCGGGATGGTTTCAAAGGTTTCCGCTCCGTCAAAAGAAAGCGGATTCTGAGTTACCGTGACATAGAGCCTGCAAGGATTGCCTCCGCCGTAATAGATATAATACTTCCCGTCGTGGAAGACGGCGTCACTGCATCCTTTCCCTGACAATACCTGTGAATCAATTCCTTTGAAATCCAAGCCGTTGTCGGAATAGCGGACGCACAGACCGTGTCCTTCGTGGTTGATTCTGCTTCCGTTGTAGTAAATATACACTTTGCCATCCCCACCTACGACCGGAGCAGTGTCAAGAAGAAATCCATCATCGAAGGAACCGGACTGGCCTACCGGAAGGACCGGATTGTGTTCATATTCCTCCCACGGACCAAACGGTTTGAATTTGTCGGCATCCTGACGGTAGAGGCCAATTTGGTCACAATAGTAAGGGACGTCACCACTGCCTCTGAGATACAGCCACCAATTCCCGTCCGGTGAAAGAGAAGGGGGAAGGATTGCAGCATTTGCCATATGCTGGTTTCGCCAGCTGGCAGGCCCTGAAGGTTCGAAAACGGGGTTGTGCTCATATCTCTGGAAAAGGCAGATGTCAGTCAGATCATCATCAGGGCAGAGAATGTCATCGAAATACCATACCTCCCCGGAGGTCGTTCCTCCTGCATCAAACAGAAGGACAATCTTTTGATAGACATTGCTTTCTGGCTTGAGTGAGGTGAAATCAAACACAAGTTCCTCCCACTCTCCTTCCTGTGTCGTCACGACGTCGGTAATCTCCAGTGCCGGAGGGTTGCTTCCTCCCAGTTGGGGTGGCTCAATCTTGAAGTAAACATTGGCTCCTTTTCGAGGAGAAAGGACTTTTATCTTGAAAACCGGACCGTTGCGTGTGAAATCCAGTTTTCGCGGAAGCAGGTCGCTCCACAGCAATTCCCACTGACCTCCGGCAGTAACGACTTTTCCGCATTTTTCAGAGCGGTTGATTCCTTTTTGCAAAGGATTGTCCACCACCGAATATGATGGCCCTGATGGATTGAACTTCAAGGTTATGTTGTCGAAATTGCAGCGATTGACAAACACATCCGGGGTCTGGACCTGAGGGTCCCGGGAATCCGGAACAGACACTTCTTTCTTGTTGCAGGAGGCAAGAAGAAGAGCGAAGAGGATAAGTATTCCTGTTTTCATTTCATATTCGGTTTAAAGGCGTGGATAACCGTCGTTCTGTTTGAGTTTTGGATTGGCAAGTATTTCTTCACGTGGGATAGGGAATAGTAGCAGATGCGAATCGAGGCTCGGTTCGTGAAGGAACCAGGATTTTGTCAGGAATTGTCCGAAACGGATCAGTTGCTGACGTCTGTGACCTTCCTGACAGAATTCCCAGGCATATTCTTGAAGGAAACGGTCATCGTCTAGTTCTGCAACGGTAACTTTCTTGTCATCGGAAAAGATATTGAAGGCCCTTTCCCTGACGGAGTTGATCAGGTCGCATATCTCCTGGTTGGCAATACCGCCGTTTTTCCAGTACATCGCCTCAGCTTTCATAAACAGAACATCTGCATACCTGAACAGGACGAAATCGTTGGAGAGCCTGTTCAGCGCCCCTGTCCTGATTTCGTACTTTATCATTCTGACACCGGGACCTTCTCCTGTTGTCGGGATAGCATCTCCTTCAAAAATAGGAACTTCCTTGGTGTGTATCAGCAATTTGCCCTTGTCCCTCGAATCCCACGGGTCGCAATAAAGTGGTGTGCCGGGCGTTCCTGTATATGCACCGGTGTTGTCATACAACTGACCTTCAAACCAGGATTTTGCATATCGCAGGTCATCCTCGTCATAGCTCATGGCAAATTCAGGAGTTGCGCAACATCCTCCCCAATACTGTGTCACGGTGTTTCCGTGATAGCAGTATTTCCAATGCATTGTGCAGAGGTGGATAAGAAACGGCACATCGGCATCATAAACCTCATCATTCCCGATTCCCATAATGATTTCCGTCGAGTTCTCGTTGTCGGTCACAAAAGGAGCCTTGTAGTCGCTTTCAAGTGAATATTTTCTGGAGGAGATAATCTCGTCACACAATGTCACCACCTTGTCCCAAACATTCCCTTCTATTTCGACATTCCAGCTTGAGGCATTCAGATAGCATTTCGCAAGCAGACATTTTGCAGCATATCTGTCCCATCTTCCGTATTCTTTCTGTATGAGATTCGGAATGTTCTCCTCAAGTTCGCTCACAACGAAATCAAACACCTCCTGTCTGCTTGAGGTCTCTGGCAGGAAATCCTCCGGTACGTCATATCTCGTCTGGATTGGAACGTTGCCGAACAGGTCACAAAGCACATAGTACCAAAATGCTCTTGCAACCTTGATTTCTGATTTCATCGACTCAATCCCGTCCAGTTCCTTGCCTTCGAATTCGTACAGAAGCCTGTTGCAATCGTTGATGCTGCTATACGCAATTCTCCAATTGGTAAGGAAATGGGCATCCGTCCAAAGCCATTGATGTTGATTAAGCCGGTAATATACTCCTGCATCATACCAGGAACCTCCCCTTTTCGGAGTTACCCAAAGATCTGAGACTTCTTCATTGGTGTAGTGCCAGCATCCGTTTTTGTGAACATTCCATCCTGCGTAGAGCAGACGCATATCTGAATAGAGTTTGCCCACTGCTGCCGGGATGTCGGCTTCCGAGAAATTTTCATAATATTTGTCAGCCGTCATCTGAGAATATACAATCTCATCCAAGGAGCAGGACCCAATGGTTAGCACGGCCAGTATAAGAGTCAATATTGTCTTTTTCATATCATCGGAATTTGATGGATTAAAAACCCAGTTTTACTCCAAAAGAAACGGATCTTGTGGTTGGATAGGTGGAAGTGTAGTCAATGCCTGGGGACAGACCCATAAAATTCACCTCCGGGTCGATTCCCTTGTATTTTGTGAAAGTGCAGAGATTCAGTCCTGACAGGTAGAGCCTTAGCAGTTTCACCGGACACCCTTCCTTGAATTTGAAATTATATCCAAGGGTCACGTTGTCAAGTTTCACGAAATCACCGTTTTCAACATAGTAGCTTACATAGGCCGGAGATGTGTTGGAGCTGATTCCGTATTCTCCTCCGTACGGCTTTTCGAGAATGGTCACGGGATAATTGTATTGCTGACCTTTCTGGAAGGTCTCCCACAACATCCTGTATTGGTTGAGAATCTGGTAAAGGAAGGCGCCACGGAATGATATTGCCAAGTCGAATCCTTTGTAAGTCATTGAGACTGAAAGTGCTGCATTGATTTTGGGAATGCCGTTTCCAATGATTGTCCGTGAATCCTCGCTCCCGTATGAACCGCCTTCAATAATCCAGGCGCCATTCTTCTTGATACCGGTGCTCTTCCATCCGTAAAAATCTCCGATTGCTCCGCCTTCCTTCACGATATGGGTGGTCTGCTGTACCGGTGAGCCGGTGGAACCGACTTCCATATAATCTCTCTGATACCGGTCATTCGACAGGGAAAGCAGTTTGTTGACATTGTAGGAGACGTTTCCTGAAATATTGAGGGTGAAATCCCTTGTCTTTACCGGCTGTCCGGAAAGCATTGCCTCGATTCCGGTGTTGGAAATTGAGCCTACATTGGCATACACCGTAGAGGCTAGATTAGGAGGCATCGGAACACTGTAACTATAGAGCAAATCGCGTGTGTTTCTCAAATAATAGTCAATGGAACCGTTGAATCTTGAGTTGAACATCGAGAAGTCCAGCCCGAGATTGAATTCGTGTTTCTCTTCCCATTTCAAATCCGGATTTGCAACAGCCTGAGGCGAAATTGTCCAAATGTATTTGCCTCCCATTGAAACCGGATTGGAATAGGAGTAAATCATTTGGGAAAGATAGGCTGATGAAGGTTCCACTCCGGTCACTCCATAGCTCGCTTTAAGTTTGAGCTCGTCAAGCCAGCTGACATTGGCAAGGAATTTCTCACTGGCGATACGCCAGGCTCCGGACACGGACCAGAAGGCACCCCATCTGTTGTTGGGACCGAATTTGGACGAGCCGTCTCCCCTGATGGACAGGGCAAGAATATATCGGTCTGCATAACTGTAGTTGATGCGTCCGAAGAATGACATCAGACGGTTCATTGATCTGTATGACCCCATTGTCGCGTTGCCTTCTTTCAGTGCGAGGCCCAGACCAATGTTGTTGTATTCAAACTGGTCCGTAGGGAAATCGTAATTGTATCCGCTAAAATCCTGATAGTCGTAGCCAAAATAGCTGTAGCCGGCTACTGCCGTGATATCGTGCTTCCCGAATCGTTCCGAGTACTGTGCGAACAACTCTGCATTTGTTGTCAACCTCATACTTGTGTTGCGCCAGGCCTGCCCGTTGGACTGGTTCTCGTCAAAGTGTTTTGTGGCATAGGCTCCGTTGAAGTGGTAGAAAAGTTTCATACCTCCTGTTGCGGTGATTGTGAGAGATTTCAACGGCATATATGAAATCTTGCCGGTTGCGGCGACTTCATCCCAATTCACATCCTCGCGGAATTCATTGATTGAGCGGACTGGGTTGGGCACTCCGGCAAAAATTGAATAGTCACCTGTCGATTCATTGTAAACGGGAGATGTCGGGTTTGCAATCAGAGTTCCAAGATATGCGTTTTCTTCGGACACCTGATGCCCCTTTGCAAAAATATTGCTCAGGTTTGCATTGATTTGCAACTTGTCGTTGAAGAACTGCTGGTTTGTGCCAATTGAGAGATTCAACTTGTTTAGGTTGGAACCGCGCATAATACCCTGACGGCTATTGTAGGAGATGTTTGCATAATACCGTGACCCTTCCTTTCCTCCGTTGAAAGACAGATTGTGGTAATGGCTGACTGCAGGCCTGAAAACGTACGAACCCCAGTCAGTCTCATAACCGTTGTCCAGAGGTGTGAATGCTCCGTCAGAGAGTTCTTTGAGATTCTTGTAATCGGATGCAGAAAAGACCTTGATGCGGTTGGAAATACTCTCAACGGACACATAGCCGTGGTACAGGATACTCTTTTCATTTCCTGAATTGCGCTTTGTCGTAATGAGTATGACACCGTTATTTCCCTGAGTTCCGTAAATTGCAGCCGCTGCTCCGTCCTTCAGAACATCAATAGAAAGGACATCGTCCTGTGTGACATTGCTGAGGCTGCCTCCCACGATTCCGTCAATTACAATGAGAGGTGATTGCCCGGACATCAAGGTGGAGACACCGCGGAGCATCATCTGTGGATCTGAGTCATTGGGATCTCCGCTGGAGGTGCTTACGGAAAGACCTGCAACCTTTCCTTGGAGCATCTGCAAAGGGGAAGTCACAGCCCCTTTGATGAATTCTTCGCTTTTGACCGTTGTTACCGAGTTTGCCAGAGTGCTTCTTTTGATGGTGCCGTAGCCGATTACAACAGTCCCGTCAATCATCAGATTCTCCTCTTTAAGAATCACATTGGAAAACAGTGAAGGGTTTGCTGACGGTAATTCGATGGAGGAAAGTCCTATGCACGAAAAGCAGATTGTGCTCTTCGATGATTCCGGGGTAATGCTGAAACTACCGTCTTTCCCGGTAAGTACTCCATTTGAGGTACCGGATTCAATGACGGCAACCCCTTCAAGAGGATTCCCTTCCGAATCTGTCACTTTGCCTTTGATTGTTTCTGTCTGGGCAAAGGCTGCAGTGGCAAAGCACAGGAGCGACATAATGCCCAGGACTGTAATTTTTAAACTTGTCCTAAACATAGTTTTAGTGATTATTGCAGAACAAAATTAGTCGTGGAGGGAAAAAATCAAATGGACAAACAATTCAATTTTTTGGATTTTCACCACTGTGTTCCTGTCTCCACTGTTTTGGAGACATCTCGAACAATTTCTTGAAGGCCCTTGAAAAATAATATGGGTCGGAGAATCCTACATCGTAGGCTATGTCTGAAATCGGACGGTCAGATTCGGTCAGAAGCCTTGCTGCGTATTTCAGCCTGAAATTCTGCAGAAATTCGTTGGTGGATTGTCCGGTCAGAGCTTTCAGCTTCCGGTAGAGCGATGCTTTGCTCATTCCTACCTGAAGGCATAAATCTTCTATTCCGAAATCCGACTCGGAAATATTGGACAGAATGACGGCAGAAACTTTCTTCAATAACTGTTCGTCGCTGTTGGAGAATGGAATATTGATGCTGGATAAGTCGATTTCAATCTTTCGGAAATTTTCCCTGTTGACATAGGCGTTGACGACAAGGTTCTTTACCATCAGTTCAAGAAGGGAAAAGGTGAAAGGCTTAACAATGTAGGCATCTGCCCCGGCCAGATATCCCTGGCATTTGTAATTCTGTTCCGAAAGCACTGTCATCAGTACAACCTTGATGTGGCAGGTCTCAATCTGATTCTTTACAAGTGAACAAAGGTCAAATCCACTCATTCCTCCGTGCAGCATTACATCGGAAATCACCACGTCAACCTTGTTTTCCCTCACCTGTCTTGCTGCAGCCTCGGCACTGTCAGCGCTCATTACCTGATATCTCCTTGAAAAATGATCAATGAGCAGATCTCTCATCGATGAATCATCCTCCACAATCAGGACAACTGTGTCGGATGCAAGTTTAAGATATTCTTCCTTGTCGAAATCGGGTTCCACCGGTTTCTCAAGCAGTGACGCAAAGTGGCTTTCATTGGTGTACTCTTCATTTGTGGAAGGAGTATGTACGGATGGAACGGGATCTTTCGGAAGGGAAAATCTCAGCACTGTGTATCGCCCATGTTCGGATTCCGCTTCAATGCTGCCTCCATGCAGTTCAACGAGGGATTTTACATAAGACAGACCGACACCGGAGGAATACATGTCGTAAGATCGTCCTGTGAAGAATCTGTCAAAAATGTGCGGCAGATTGTCGGCGGGAATTCCTTCGCCCGTATCCAAAACTTCAAAATAAACCATCCTGTCGCGTTCGGAGACAGAAATGTTCACAGAGTCCTTTTTGGAGCAATGCTTGTAGGCATTGGAGAGGATGTTGTCAAGGATTTTCTCAAATTTCCCCTTGTCTGCATTGATTCTGATCTGGTCTGGTATGTCGCAGTACAGGGCTATCTCTTTGTCTTCAAACAACCATTCGTAACGGGACAGCACGTTCTGAATGATTTCCTTGACATTGAAAGAAGAATACTTCAGGTCAGTAAACTGTAATTCTCTGAATGCCAGGAGTTCATTAATAAGTCCCAAAAGTTTGTCGGCATTCTTTCTGATTATTGAAAAATATTTAGAAGTTTTGTCCTTCGGTACGCGTGAGTTCATAAACTGCTCCACAGGCCCGAGAATGAGTGAAAGAGGGGTCTTGAACTCGTGTGAGATATTTACAAAGAGGCGCAGCTTCATCTCCGTTATTTCCTTGTCTTTCTCCCTCTGGAGTTTTTCTATTGTAAGTTCGTGCTTGTGACGGGAAGACTGGAACAGCATATTTACAAGCCAGACACTCAATGCCACAAGTAGAATAATTGTTGTAATTCGTGCTGCCGTACTTTGCCACCACACCGGTTTTATGTAGATTTTCAAGGTTGAGATATTGTCCAGAATCTCGTTGTCACTGGTATTTGCCACTGACAAAGTGTAATGCCCTGGGCTCAACCCGACAAAATCGACCCTGTTGCCGTATTGGATGAAATGCCATTCGTCATCCAGACCGGTCATCCTGTAGGCATAGGAGCGTCCGTAATAGTGTCCGTAAAGGTCAGTCGAGAAGTCAAGTGAGACCGAATTCTGCCAATGCTTCAGTTTTAGAAGGCCAATTTCATTGATGTCAAGAGATAACGGTCCCTCCGAAGATATTTCCTGAATTATATTATTGATATAAAGATTGTTAAATCGTATTTTCCTATTGATGTCCACCTTGATTTCTCTGGACGGGTCCACTATAACCAGACCGTTGGTGCTTCCGAAATACAGCTTGCCGCCTTGTTTGAGGTGTGAATTGTAGTTGAAGCGGCAGGTTGGCAGTCCGTCCCTTATTGTGTATGTAGTGAAGGATTTGAATGACGGATCGGTTCTGCATATTCCTGAGTTCGTGGAGAACCAGACATCATTCGAATCATCCTGAAGCATTGCGTAGACGGTGTCATCCGGCAGTCCGTTCCGGGTGCTTACATTTTCTATGGAATATGTAGCCGGATTCAAAAGGATAATGCCCTCACTCTCGGTGGTGAATGCTATTCGCCCGTCCGATAACTCACATATTGAAACATATGTGCTTGCAGGAGATTCAACGGGATACGGACGATAGTCGTCTGCAACCTGGAGTTTCCAGATTCGGTTTCCATAACAGGCCAGCCAGATGTCTCCGGTACTATCCTCAAACAAATCCCAGATGAACAGGTTGGAAGGGATGTCTGTAATCTGTTTCAATGAGGCGCTATTGTAATCATATCGGTACAGTCCGCCAGATTGGGTTCCCACCCACAAGTTCCCGTTGCTATCATTAAGGATGCAGTAGATATTGTTGCTTCTCAGTTCGGGGCTGTTGTTAACCCTGAAATTTCTGAAGGTGGACGATCCTGGCTGTTTCAGGTAAAGTCCTCCGTAGTAACTGCCTATCCATAAATTACCATACCGGTCATTACAGATAGCATGGATGTTGTCGCTTCTAAGCCCATTGATTCCTGCAGACAGGTGCCTGAACTGTCCTTCCTCTTCAACGAAATATATCCCGTCATTTTCCGTACAGATACAAAGATTCCCGTCAATATTGCTGATGCAGCTGATTACTTTGCTGGAGGCGGAAAACTCTTCGGAGGATGTAAGAAGGAAATCGAACATCTTGAATTGGGAGTAACTGACATTGATACCACCGAAGAATGTGCCGACCCATATATTGCCACTGTCATCGCAGTATATGGAATATATGGCATTGTCATTCAGTCCGTGAACGTTGCTGTCGTCTCCTACGACAAAACTTGTCTCGCCTTCTGAAATTCTTGTGATACCGTGTTCTGTGGCCACCCACAAATTTCCGCTGTTGTCCTGTCGGACCATTCTGACCAGATTGTTCGTCAGAGTTCCGGAGGCCTCATTGAAGATTGTGACCGTTTTTTGTGGAAGACGATATTGGAGCAGACCGTTTGAGGTAGATATCCAGAAGTCGTTGCTGCTGTCCTGGAAGATGTCGAGGATTGTTCCCGGCACATTGACTGGCAGGTCCAACTGTTGGAAGTCATCGCCATTGTAACTCAGACAAAGTACCGTCCGCCCGACAGCCGTCCATACATTTCCCCTTGAGTCTATTTCCAGGGTTGATGCGTGTCCTACCTGCCAGCTTTTCAAAGAACCGTCAGTCCGGATTACATCAACTCCTCCGATTCCGGCAATCCATAGATTTCCCTCTGCATCTTCATCCATATCTTCAATGAAGTTGGAAGACAGACGATACAGACTTTGTCGGTCTTTTGAAAAATGTTCCCGCTGTCCGTTGTGCGGGTTGTAACGGAAAAGACCGCTTTCTGTCCCGAACCACAAATTGGTGGATGAATCTTCAAAGACAAAATTAACTCTCAGAAGTTTTCCGTCCTCTGAACGGAAAGCATATTCCTTGAAGTTGTAACTGTCGTATCTATATGCACCGTATATGGTAGAGAACCACATATAGCCACGGCTGTCTTTGTGAATATGATTCACCCAGGTGTATTTAAGACCGTCGCGTTCCCCTATGTGCCTGAAAAACACGTTCTCCGCCTTCAATGTTAAAGTGAGCAGATGCAGGAAGAACAGCAGGAAAGGAAAATATGATTTTCGCATACAGATTACAATTGTCCAGACAAATATAAACAAAAAAGACCTGTCCGGGCATTATATCCCGGCAGGTCATTTCAGAAGCAGTCTATGCTTTTATTCCTTGCAAAGCCTGATGTTGTCGTAGTAGAACACCTCTCCGCCGTCAGTGGTGACACCTGCATCAAAGAGGATTACGAAATTTCTGTAGGCACCGTCAACTACCTGCTTCGGCTCATAGTCAAATGATATGGTCTCCCATTCATTGACTTTTGAGGTTTTTACATCCGTAATCTCAACAGCAGGGACACTGTCTCCCTCAATCTTCAGATACACAGGAACGGAAGCTTTCGGAGCATAGACATCGACTTTGACGACATATCCGTCTTTAGAAAATGCGAGATAGTCAGGATTCTCATTTGAACCGAAGGATGTGCTCCAGGTAAATTCCCATTGGGCTCCGCTTGCTGTCACCTTTCCGACCTTAGCGGATGTGTTTATCCCCTTAGCGGAAGGGTTGTCAGCAATTTCAAAGGAGCAACCGTCTGCTCCTGTCCAGGTAAGCATCCCACCCTCTTCAAAGTTTTCGAGAAGGCGGTATTCCGGAACTTCAGGCTCCTTGTTATCATCTCCTGTAGAGTCGGAAGGTTTCTCATTCTTTGTGCAGGATGAGAAACAAAGTGCTAATGCAGCACAAGTAATGATAAATAAATTCTTTTTCATAATGCAGTTAGTTTTATAGCGATAGTAAATATACTTATTCTGCGGAATGATGTCCTAACATAGGAAATTCCGTGATTCTCAAAGTTGTACATCCGTATGGAATCAATTCGATCCTTTCCTTGTCTTCAGTGACAGGCAGGTTGAACATAGTGCTGAAAGGCAGCGGCCCTGCCATCCGGTTGTATTCGGTCCAGTTCTTCACCCTGACGGCATCGGTGAAGATGCTCAGTGGAGCATTCTGCTCATTCCAAGGAAACATTTCATTGCCGGGGTCTTTTCTTACCAGTTCATATTTTTCTTCAATCTGTTCATCCTTGGTTTCAATCAGGGCATAGTTCCAAGGGGAGGCTGGAAGAAACTCAAGAAAAGAATCTCCCTGGAACTTCATCTCTTCGCTGGTTTTTACTTCCCTGCAGGTCAATTCGACTTTCAAGGCATACACAAGAGGTCCTCTCTCCACACTGCGTGAATTTTCCTTCCAGACTGACAATTCGATCTCAGGTCTGAATTCCACGCTTACCACATCTCCTTCCTTCCAGAACCTGTCCAATGTGAGCAGACAGTCCTTGCCGGCCTTCTCGTCGGACACAACGCCATTGACGGTGACTATTGTCTCCTTGCTCCATCCGGGTATTCTTATAGTAAAAGGGAATTTCACGGGTCTTGACATTGAATCAATGTGGAATGAAATATTTTCTTCAAAAGGATAGTTGGTCTGTTCAGAAATCTCCACATCCACCCCGTCAGCAACTTTTGCCTTCACCCTGCTTGGAGAATAGATTGTTGCAGCAAGACCGCCTTCCGGTGTGGCGTACCACAGATTCTGTGTGAATTTCGGCCATCCCTGATGCATATTGGATGTACAGCAAGGGTAACCGGTAAGAAGTCCGAAGCAGGCATCCAGACCGGAATGATTTACGTCAAAATTGGCCGGACGGTTCACAGAGTATATTTGGTTGACCTGCTGGAAATACTGTCGGGCCATATAGTCATCTGTAGTCTGGGCCGGCAGGGCATTGAAGGTGACTTTCTCAAGAGCCTCCGCAAATTTCGGATCCCCCGTTATACGGTACATTGTCTCAAGTGAGAACATATACTCCACGATGGTACACAATTCCGTTCCCTGAGTCGGGTCGTTCCCGTGTATGGCTTCGTCACCGCTGAACATCCCTGTCGGATAGCCGTGAAACCTTTTCAGGTCATCCATTGCACAATTCACTGCATCAAGGTATTTCTGCTGGTGGTCATACTGGTAATATACTATCGGTGTCTTGATTCCCTGTGCAAGATTTACACTGTGAATTGAACCGACTCTGGTCAGCCTCTCCCGTTCCAGAAAAAAATCCGTGAATGGCTCCGTCTGTGAATATATGATGTCGGCAAGTTCGATGAGAAATTTTTCCGAGGTGATGGAGTAGAGCCAGTAGATTGACATCAGGTTTTCCGCTCCTCTGTACCTTGCCCAGAATGTCCAGTTGTCCAGGGGCTTCTGCCTGATTTGTGACAGTTGATATCTTAAATATCTTGTCATCAGGTCTATGACTCTGCTGTCAGATGTAGCGGAATAGTATTGTTGCAGAACTTTTAATACAACCATTCTTGGCCACCAGTCCTGGCAGTTGTTCCGTTGCAGCCCAGGTTCGTTGGGATAATCTTTGTCAGGTCCGAACTGACCGTTCTCCTTTGAACTGGAAAGAATCCATTCAATCCAGGGTGTTGTTTTGGCTATCAACTCTTCATCATCCAGGATATATGCCAAGGGAAGCAGGCCATCAATCCAATATGGCCCGCGCTCCCACTGGTCTCCGTCCCCTCCGAGCCAGCCATTCCTGGATCCCATAACTTCAGGGTAGTACTCGTCAAGGTGACCTGTCAGTCCGTTTTTCTGTCGGATCAGCATTTCTTTGAGCCATCCCTCAGCCCTTATGCTCCCCAAAGGCAGTTCTATGAAGCGGTTGGGGTGTAGCGGAGCAGGATTGTTGATGTAGTTGACATTTGTTTTCTTGCATCCGCAAGTCAAGATGGCAAGTAGCAATGAAAGAATGGCAAAATTTCTCCTCAAGGTAATCTGTAGCATAATAGTAGTAGTTTTCTGTTCTGCAAAGTTATGCGGACGGAGTGCTCAGACAATAGAATAATATTTCAAATAGATGGACAAAAACAACTGTACTGCAAGTTTGGGCAGGTTTTCTATTCAATATCTATTGGATTCCATGCATCTTTGCAGTTCCTCACTCTACACGGGAAAAACTGATACATTTCTCGGCATCAGGAAGGACTCGCGGAGGGCGGCGATTCGTCTTGCGAATTTGCTTTTTTGTGGGGGTAGTTGTATGATTTTGCAGTGTTTTTCAACCTAATACATTAATACTGTCCTCAAAACAGGGTTTCTATGAGGACGACGGAAAACGGGATCCGCCTACCTGTAATCGTCAAGATTCCTGCGATGGAGGATGTCCATGTGGACGAAATTGTTCCTCCTGGAAGGAACTTTCCCTGTAATCACGCATTCGGTGAACTCTTTCAGAAGCCGGGAGGCCTGTTGCGGGATGTGCCGGGTCACAAGAAACTCCACGTCACCGGATTTCAGGCAGGCAAGGTTCTTTTCAAGGTCGTCGAATCCGACCACAATCCTTTGAGGGTCAGGATGATTTCTCAGATATTCATCTATGAGCCAGACTCTTGAATTGGTCATTGCTATGTGTTTTACACCTGGTCTTTCACGGAAGAAGCTCTCCAGAATCTCCCTGGTTTTCTGCGGTTTGTCGGGCTCTATGAAAATGGTGTGGACGGTACATCCGGGCAGGTTCTCCTCGATGTAGTCGAGGAAGCCGTGCCTTCTCTGCGCGTTCGGGTCGGCCTTGTGAAGGGAGTCTCTGACCAGGCGTACAAGGGCAATCTCCTCTACCTCGCATCTTGTTGTCAGCAGAAAGGCTCCCAGGGCACCGCTCTTGTACGGGTCAACGCCGTAGTACATCAGATAGTTAAGTTCGTCGAGCTTGTTGTCAAGAAAGGAGTAGGGGATCCGGGCTTCCTCCAGACGGACCGCAAAATCAGTGACCTCGTCCTTGAAGACGGCATTCATAATGACCCCTGAAGGCTTGTCTTCCAGCACTTTGTCGCAGCATTCCCTGAATGAGGCCGGATCAATCTGGTTGTAGAGATGCACGTCAAGGCGGATATTGTACTTGACTATTTCCTCCTGTCCCCTGGCCAGACCCCTGTAGATCTCCTCCCAGTAGTCACCGGCGGTGAATTCCGGGATGAGGCAGGCGAAGCGGTACTCTTTTTTCGAGGCGAGCGAAGAAGCGTTAGGATTCGGGGAATACCCCAGTTTCGCTATGGCGTCCCTGACCCGGTTCACTGTTTCCTGCGACACGCGCCCGCGCCCGTACACCACGCGGTCCACCGTTCCCCTGGACACTCCTGCAAGTTGTGCAACTTCGAAGATTGTCGGACTTTTCCTGTTGATTTCCATTTTCTTAGTGAATATTTCGGATCTTATACCCTGATTTTTCATCCTCCCCGGCCCCAGCGTCTGCAAAGATAGGAATAAAATATTTTTTGCAGATATGAAATATATATTTACCTTTGTCAGCGGTTTTGCGTGCGCGTGCACTCACAGCCTTGAACGGACCTTGGAATAGAAAGTATTAATTGAAATATAAAATATTAAATATTAAATATTAAATATTTCGAAAATGAAGAAAATCACCATCCTCGGAGCCGGAATGATGGGCTCCGCTCTCGCTTTTCCTGCCGCTGAAAACGGCAATGAGGTTCATATCGTCGGAACCTGTCTCGACGACGAAATCATCGACGGCTACATCAAAACACGCAAGCACGAGAAATTCTGCCGGCCTTTCCCGGAGAATGTCCAGTTCCATTATTTCAAAGACTGGCAGGAAGTTACGGAAGGCTCTGACTTTGTAATCGGGGGAGTATCCTCATTCGGAGTGGATTGGTTCCTTGAGGAAATCCTGACGAAACTCGACCCTTCCGTTCCGGTTCTTTCCGTGACCAAGGGATTGCGTGCGACTGAGGACGGTACTCTGATGTCCTACCCGGGTTTCTGGGAGGCGGAACTCGCCAAGAGGGGTATCAGGCGCGAAATCTGCGCCATCGGAGGACCGTGCACATCCTACGAGCTCGTGTTTATGGACCCTTCCGAGGTGGCTTTCTGCGGGAAGGACCCACAGGTGCTCAGGATGATGAAAGAGGCTATGCAGCGTCCTTACTACCACATTTCCCTGACTGACGATGTGATTGGTCTGGAAAGTGCGGTGGCCCTGAAGAACGCCTACGCGATGGCGGTGACCCTTGCCGTCGGGCTGAATATCCGCTGGCACGGTGAGGATGAGCCTCAGCACTACAATTCCCAGGCGGGGACCTTCACCCAGGCTGTCCGCGAGACACACGCACTGATGCTCCTGCAGGGAGGTACTTTCGAGTCCGAGTGCGTCGGTCTCGGAGATTTGTATGTGACAATTTTCAGCGGAAGGACTAGAAGATGCGGAGTGCTGATGGGTAAAGGTCTTGATTATGACCAGGTTACTGAGGCACTGGCTGGGATTACCCTTGAGAGTCTCGTCATCACCCGTGTGATGGGCAATGCCATCCGCCGCAAAGCGGAACTCGGAATGGTTGACTTGAAGGATTTCCCTCTTCTGATGCACATCGTGGACATCCTGGACAACGGCAAGGCTGATGCAGACCTGCCTTGGGAGGCGTTTACATACGAGCATTTCAGGTAAGAGATGAAAAAGACAGGACATACTTTCAGATATTGGCAATGGCGGGTGATCATCTGCTCGATGGCCGGCTACTCGATGTTCTACTTCGTGCGGAAGAATTTCTCTTTCGCAATGCCCGCTCTTGCAGCTGAATACGGCATTACCAACACAAGCTTCGGAGTGATTCTCACCCTTGTGGGCTTTGTCTATGGCCTGTCCAAATTCGTCAACGGCATAATTGCTGACAGGGCCAATGCCCGATGGCATCTGGTCATCGGGCTTGGAGCCTGCGTACTGCTCAATTTCGCCTTCGGCTGGAGTGATGTCCTTGGCAGGGCCCTGAGCGGTCATAGTGAAGGACCTCTGTTCGTGAGTGCAATGGTGGCCGTGATGGCCGTGCTCCTGATTCTCAACAATGTCTTTCAGGGCTGCGGATTCCCTCCGTGCAACCGTCTGCTTGCCAATTGGGTCCCTCCGAAGGAACTGGCGACCAAGACTGCCATCTGGAACACCTCACATTCTGTCGGGGCGGGAGTGGTTTCGGTCTTATGCGGCTATCTGATTGCCTCCGGTGGGGACTGGAGACTATGCTTTTGGGTGCCGGGAGCGATTGCAGCCGCAGGAGTCATCTTCATCCTCCTGACTCTCCGCGACACTCCAAGTTCAGTCGGCCTGCCGGAACTGCCCGGAACAAAGACAGAACTTGATGAGGATGACAGCAAGGAGGCCTTCCGCTCTTTTATCAGGAAGAGGGTATTTCTCAATCCGATAATATGGGTGCTGGCAGTGACGGATTTCTTTGTTTATATCGTCCGTTTTGCCGTTCTGGACTGGGGACCCACCTTCCTGCAGAACCGGGCAGTCCCACTGTCACCACAACTTGCCGGCTGGACGATTGCAATTTTTGAAATAGCCGGATGTGCCGGGATGTTGTGTGCAGGATGGGTCTCTGACCGTTTCTTCGGGGGAAAGACCCAGAGGATGTGCGCTGTGGAGATGCTGCTGGTAGCCGTCTGTATGATTGTGCTCCATTTCCTCCCTGCCGATGCCAGTCCGTATCTGGTGCTTTTCCTGCTTGCCCTGTCGGGATTCTTCCTCTACGGCCCTCAGGCACTTCTTGGCGTGATTGCTGTCAAGCAGGCAACGAAAAAGGCTGCCTCTTCCGCAGTCGGGCTGATCGGTTTTATGAGCTATCTTTCTGTGGTTGTCACCGGAGCAGGCCTCGGATGGTTTTCTGACACATTCGGCTGGGGTTTCCTCTTTCTCCTGATGACAGCGGTCTCCCTGGTGGGGGCAATCCTGGTCGGAACCCTGTGGAATATCCCGGAAGACGGGTATATCCATTGACACAAGTTTGGCAGGTGCATACCCGGACTCTCTGAAAATGCAGAAAAAGTCTGGAAAACCCCTGACCGGACAATCTCTTTGCCACGACAATGCAGATGGCTGCTGCAGCGGGGCCTCAAAACAAAACCTCAGAACAAGACCTCAGAACAAAACCTCACTAAGAAACAGCGCATTCCCCGGAACGGAGGTGCCGGCATTGCTGCGGGTGCCTTTTTCAATCAATTCCCTTATCCATTCGGGGTCCTTCTTTCCGCGGCCGACCTCGACCAGGGAGCCGACGACGGCACGCACCATATTCCGTAAAAATCTGTCGGCTTCGATTTCGAAGACGATGTAGTCGCCTTCGGTGCAGGGATAGCCCATCACGGAAACGTGGGTGGGCCTGTAGATGCTCCAACGGGCCGTCCGGACTGTGCAGATGGAGGTTTTGTTGTTGCCTCCGACCTTCTCGAAGCAGCTGAAGTCGTGGGTGCCGAGGAGGAATTGTGCCCCGAGATTCATCCTTTCGAGGTCAAGGGGATGGATGCTCCTCCAGGAGAAACGGTCTGCAAAGGGATCCTTGTGGAAATGAATGAAATAATGGTACCGGCGTGAGATTGCGCTGAACCGTGCGTGGAAATCGTCTGCCACTGGCGAAAGTTCGTGGACAACAATATTTTTCGGTAGAATGGCATTTAATTTGTATTCAATCCGCCCCGTGTCAAAAGGCTCGTCGGACGGGGCGTCGAAATGCGCGATGTAATTCACGGCATTAACTCCCGCGTCTGTCCTTCCTGCGCCTGTGACCTGAATTTCAGACGAAAACAGGACAGAGAGGGCCTTAGAGACTTCCTCCTGCACGGAGGGGGCATTGTTCTGGCACTGCCATCCGCTCAGCGGGGCACCGTCGTATGAGATTCTTAGCCGGTAGCGCATAAAAAAGTCGCTTTATTTGTGAAATATGTACTAACTTTACGGGTTGGTTTCAACCGTGCAAAAATACAAATATAAAATTAATTATATGGAGAGTGTAAACATCAAAGAGTTGAATGACCGGATTCAGAAGGAGAGTGCGTTTGTGGACATCCTTACGATGGAGATGAACAAGGTCATTGTGGGGCAGAAGCATCTGGTGGAGAATCTTCTCATTGGGCTTCTTGCCAACGGACACATCCTTCTTGAAGGTGTTCCGGGATTGGCCAAAACCCTTGCCATCAATACTCTGGCCTCGGCTGTGGATGCGAAGTTCAGCCGTATCCAGTTCACTCCGGACCTGCTGCCTGCCGATGTGACGGGAACGATGATCTACTCGCAGAAGAGCGAGCAGTTCCAGATCAAGAAAGGTCCTATTTTCGCCAATTTCATCCTTGCGGACGAGATCAACCGTTCGCCTGCAAAGGTCCAGTCCGCCCTTCTGGAGGCGATGCAGGAGAGGCAGGTGACAATCGGGGAGGAAACTTTCAAACTTCCTGAACCGTTCCTTGTCATGGCGACCCAGAACCCGATAGAACAGGAGGGAACCTATCCGCTTCCTGAGGCACAAGTGGACCGTTTTATGCTCAAGGTAGTTGTGGACTATCCGAAGAAGGAGGAAGAGAGACTGATTGTGAGGATGAACAACTCCGGAGAATTTCCGAAAGCCTCACCGGTGATGAAGCCGGAGGATATCATCAGGGCACGCGAGGTGGTCCGTGATGTCTATATGGACGAGAAAATCGAGAGGTACATAGTTGACATCGTGTATGCCACAAGGACTCCGGGAGATTACGGTCTGGGAAAACTTGAGGGGCTTATTTCTTATGGGGCTTCACCTCGTGCCAGCATCTCCCTTGCCCTCGCTTCAAAGGCGTATGCATTCATCCGCAGAAGGGGATATGTGATTCCTGAGGATGTCAGGGCAGTCTGCAACGAGGTTCTCAGGCACAGAATCGGGCTCACATACGAGGCTGAGGCTGAGAATGTTACCCCTGAGAACATCATCTCCGAAATCGTCAATGCAGTTGAAGTTCCGTAATGGAAGGGAAAAATGCAAATGACCTGCTGAAAAAGGTCAGGAAGATTGAGATCAGGACCAAGGCCCTGTCCCATCAGATTTTCGCCGGAGAATATCATTCTGCGTTCAAGGGGCGCGGAATGGCTTTCAGTGAGGTGCGGGAATACCAATGGGGTGATGATGTCCGGAATATGGACTGGAATGTCACCGCAAGACTTCACGCCCCGTATGTGAAAATCTTTGAGGAGGAGAGGGAACTGACTGTCGTGCTGCTGATTGATGTCAGCCGTTCTGGACTGTTCGGAACGATGGGGATGAACAAGAGAGATTTGATTGCGGAACTTGCCGCTGTCCTGTCGTTCTCCGCAATCATCAACAATGACAAGGTCGGGGCGATGTTCTTCAGCGAGAAGGTGGAGAAATTCATTCCTCCCAAGAAAGGCCGCAGTCATCTGCTGCACATCATCAGGGAAATCATTGAATTCAAGCCTTCGTACGATGGGACCGACATTTCCGAAGCGCTGAGGTTTCTGACCAATGCCATCAAGAAGAAATGCACGGCGTTCCTTCTGTCCGATATGCTGGATGTGGACGCCTCCGGACAACCCCGCTACGAGGATGCACTGAAGGTTGCGGTGAACAGGCACGACCTCTCTGTTATCGGAGTTTATGATCCTCGGGAGAGAACCCTTCCGGATGTGGGGCTTGTCCACGTGAAGGATTCGGAGACCGGACGCGACTCGTGGGTGAACACTTCCTCAAGGAAGATGCGCAGGGAGTACTCCGAGTGGTTCTCCAAGGTCACCGCAAATGCATCAAGGCTTTTCCTCAAGTACAAGGTGGACAGTGTCAGCATATCCACCGACGAGGACTATGTTAAGAATCTTATGGCTTTATTCCAGAAAAGATGAAAATTAAAATAGCAATCTTGGCCGTCCTGCTGCCTCTCTGTGCGCTCGTTCCGGCTTTCGGTGCGGATTCTCTTGCGTTCACTCACGGGAAAGTCATTCCTATGGGGCCGTCATTCCTGGAGAATCTCCAGCAAAGGGACAGTGTGCTCATTGCCGACCAGGTGCTTTACGGCTGCGAACTGAAGGATGTTGAAGAGGGGACCCTCCTGGGCTTTCCTGAGGTCAAGCAGGAGGAAGATGTCCCACTGCTCGTGCTGGGGGAGTGGCAGATTGACACCCTGAATGTCAGGAAGCAGAAGAAAGGTTCTCCTTCCCTGCTCGACATCAGGGCAGCATTGAAGATGACCTCCTTTGACGAGGGCGAGTACCGTCTGCCCGCCATTGCAATCGCGCGCCTTGACAAGGAAGGTGTGGTGGACACCCTTGTGTTCGAACCTTCTGTGCTGTCCGTCAAGACGATGCCCGTTGACACCGCCACATTCCGGCTGCATGACATCAAGGGCCAGATAAGATACCCGGTGACATTCATGGAAATCCTGCCGTACCTATGCGGGGCTCTGCTGCTAGCCGGTATTATTGTTCTGGTGGTGTTCCTTGTAAGGAAGTATCGTCGCAAGAAGGTTGAGAGGGAACTTCAGGACCCTGCCCACATCGTGGCACTGCGCAAGCTTGAGAATTACAGGGGCGACAGACTCTGGGCTCCGGAAAAGCAGAAGCAGTTCTATTCGGGAGTGACGGACACGCTGAGGGAATATGTCGTCCGTCGTTACGGAATCAGCGCGATGGAGATGACTACGAAGGAAATATTCGACGGTCTCAGGGACACTGATGTCCCGAAGGATCTTTACGATGAGTTGAAGGCTCTCTTCGAGAGGGCGGATTTCGTGAAATTTGCGAAATATGTCGCCGACAACACCGAGAATGCCTCGGCAGTTCCGCTTGCGGTGAGGTTCGTGACTACGACCTACCAGAGCGAAATCGAAAGCCAGCCGGAAGCGGGGAAGACTCCTGACAAGCCGGAGCCCAAAATAAATGAATAGGTACTATGTTTTTTGAATATCCGAAAATATTGTGGTTCGAGATCCTGCCTCTTCTGCTTGTGGCCCATTACCTGTGGTTGGAGCTGGGCAGGCGCAACCCTCATCTGAGAGTGTCCGCAATAACGCCCTGGACGGCTTCGGGACCGGGGGTGATGAATGTGATGAGGCATATTCCTTTTGTGTTGAGGATTTTTGCCATTGTGATGATAATAATTGCAATAGCGCGTCCCCGCTCATCCGAGAAAATGGACAGAATTGACACCGAGGGAATTGACATCGTGCTTGCAATGGATGTTTCCACGAGTATGCTTGCAAGGGACTTCAATCCGGACAGGATCAGTGCTGCCAAGGACATAGCCATCGAGTTCATTGCTCAGAGGCCGTCCGACAGGATGGGAATAGTGGTTTTTGCCGGGGAGAGTTTCACGCAATGCCCTCTGACAACTGACCGTGCCACCCTGATCAACCTTATGAAGGAAATCAGCACAGACCTGATCGAGGATGGAACCGCCATTGGGAACGGGCTTGCAACAGCCGTTGCCAGAATCAAGGATTCCGATGCAAAGAGCAGGGTGGTGATTCTGCTGACTGACGGTGTGAACAACAGGGGGGAGATTACTCCTCAGATGGCCGCCGAGATTGCCAAGACCTACGGGGTAAGGGTATATACCATCGGGGTGGGCGCCAATGGAATGGCCCCCTATCCGGTAATGACGCCGTGGGGTGTGGACATTCAGAAAGTTCAGGTGGAAATTGATGAAGCTCTGCTTACGGAGATTGCGCAGACCACCGGAGGCCGTTACTTCAGGGCAACGGACAACACCAAACTGATGGAAATCTACAACGAGATCAACAAGATGGAGACCACGCGCACGACGGTTGACAGTTTCCCCATTTACAAGGAACTCTTTTCAGGATATGCCCTCGCTGCTCTTGCCGCACTTCTGCTTGAGATGATACTCAGGTTGTTTGTAATCAAAAGATTGCCTTAAACCAAGTTGTTATGCTTAATTTTGCCCAGCCGCAATGGCTGCTTCTCATATTCCTGATTCCTGTCTTTTTCATCGCTTATGCGGTGACCAGGAAGTTGCGTAAACGCAGAATCCGCCGCTTCGGTGACGAGACCCTTGTGGAAGCCCTGATGCCGTCCCGTTCCCGTTCAAAGGGTTGGGTCAGGCTGGTACTGTTCTCCATCGGTTTCCTCTTCCTGTCTGTCGGACTTTCCAGACCGCAGATTGGGGCGAAACTCAAGGAGCACAAGACCAAGGGTGCGGAAATAATGATAGCCCTTGACGTGTCGAACTCAATGCTGGCCGAGGATTATTCTCCGAACCGTCTGGAGAGGGCGAAACTTTCCATTTCAAGGATAGTGGACCGCCTCAGGGATGACCGCATAGGTCTGATTGTCTTTGCCGGAAATGCTTTTGTCCAGTTGCCAATCACAACTGACTATGTCTCAGCGAAGATGTTCCTGAATTCGATTTCCACCGAGTCCGTGCCTGTTCAGGGAACGGCGATGGGGGATGCCATCAACACTGCTGTCCGCAGTTTCAGCGCGCAGAGTGAGAAAAGCCGTGCAGTGATTGTGATAACTGACGGAGAGAATCACGAGGATGACCCGGTAGAGGCTGCCAGGAATGCTGCTCAGGCAGGGGTCAGGGTGTACACCATCGGAGTGGGATCTGTTGAGGGACAGCCAATTCCTATGAACGGGGAGCTTCTGAAGGACCGTGACGGGAACATTGTGGTGACCCGTCTTGATGAGGATGTCCTCAAGGAAGTGGCCGCATCCGGGAACGGACTCTATGTCCACGCCGGCAACAACGAGTTCGGGCTTGGACCTGTCATCGAGAGCATCAGGAAGCTTGATCAGGAGGAATTCGAGTCTGTCGTTTTCGAGGAATTTGATGAACAATATATGTATTTTCTCGCCATCGCCCTCGTTTTCTTCGTTGTGGAGATGCTGATAGGCGAGAGAAGGTTCGGGAAAAAATTTTTCTGATATGAAGAGATTTGCATATTTGGTGACTGCCTTGTGCCTGACATTCTGTTTCGTGGCTGTTGATGCCTCCGCACAGGTTGACAGGCGTGAGGTGCGCAAGGGCAACAGGGAGTTCAGGAAAGGCGACTACAAAAATGCCGACATAGATTACAGGAGGGCAGTCGTCAAGGATTCCACCTCGCTTGCCGCACAGTACAACCTTGGAAACACTCTCTACAAGTCCGGGGATTTCGCCCAGGCTTCCTCCACCTACGAAAAGGTGAAGGATGTGGCAATGGAGTCCGGTTATGCCTCTGACTGGAGTTACAATGTCGGCAATGCAGCGGCTTCCCAGAAGAACTGGCAGGCGGCGGTCGATGCCTACAAGGAGGCCCTGTTGAGGAATCCGGGAGATATGGATGCCAAGGAGAATTACATCTATGCCCGCAAGATGCTCCAGAATCAGCAGAACAACCAGCAGAACGACGACAACAAGGACCAGAATCAGGACCAGAATAAAGATCAGAATCAGAACAAAGACCAGAATCAGGACCAGAATAAAGATCAGAATCAGAACAAAGACCAGAACCAGGACCAAAACAAAGACCAGAACAAAGATCAGAACCAGAACCATGACCGGAATCAGGACCAGAACGGTCAGGGCAATCAGGAGCGTCAGCCAAAGATAACCCCGCAGGCGGCCCAGCAGCTTCTGCAGGCCATTCAGGCAAAGGAAAAGGAGACCCAGGAGAAGGTCAACAAGGAGAAGGCCGAGGCCCTGAAGTCACGTCAGAAGGAAAAGAATTGGTAGAACAAGGAGAAGGCCGAGGCCCTGAAGTCAAGGCAGAAGGAAAAGAATTGGTAGAACAAGGAGAAGAAGACAATGAAGGTGAAATTTTTGACGGCTGTGACGGCTGCGCTTCTGGCGGTGACCGCCTTTGCACAGAATCAAATCCGTGTGGATGCCCCCAATGTGGTTTCCGCCGATGAGCAGTTTAATGTGACATTCATCATAGAGGGCGAGGACAAGCCCACCAATTTCAGTTGGAACCAGGGGGATGATTTCCAGCTTCTGTGGGGCCCGCAGGCCGGTTCCTCCACAAGCATCCAGATTATCAACGGCAAGCGGTCAAAGTCAACCCAGGTAACTTACACCTACATCCTCCAGCCAAGGAAGGCCGGGACTTTTTCCCTTCCTGCAGCGAGTGCGAAGGTCAAGGGCAGGGAGATAACCTCCGGAGAGGTTTCAATCGAAGTCGTTTCAGGTGGTTCATCCTCAGGACAGTCCCGTTCCCAGTCGGGTTCCTCTTCAAGGCAGACTCCTTCCTCGGGAGGCGCTTCCGTCAGCAGTGAGGACATCTTTATGCGTCTTACCCTCAGCAGGCAGGATGTGGTTCTTGGAGAACCTGTAACAGCCGCTCTCAAACTTTACCAGAGGGTCAACATAGCCGGTTTCGAGGATGCGCGTTTCCCGTCCTTCGACGGGTTCTGGAGCCAGGAGACGGAGGCCCCTACAAACATAGAATTTGTCAGAGAGAGCCTTGACGGCCAGATTTACAACACTGCGGTCCTCCGCAAATGGGTGCTCATTCCCCAGCAGACCGGCACTGTGACTATAGACCCTGCTGAGCTGGTCTGCCTTGTCAATGTCAGGGTTTCATCCTCGATGGGTTCCAGCATATTCGACGGTTTCTTTGATGACTACAGGACAGTCCGCAAAAGAGTCTCCACTCCGGCTGCAAAGGTCAATGTGAGGTCTCTTCCGGCCGGTGCTCCGGCTTCTTTCGGAGGGGGAGTGGGTAAATTCGAGATTTCGGCTTCCTTGAGCCGTGACTCCATCTCCACCCACGAGGCTGTTTCATTCGTTCTGAAGGTAAAGGGGCGCGGTAATGTCTCCCTTCTGGAGGCTCCGAAGGTGAATTTCCCTCCTGACATGGAGGTTTACGACGTAAAGGTTACCAAGAATGTGGACAAGAGCAACGGCGGGACAAGCGGTACGGTGATCTACGAATATCCATTCATTCCGCGCAGCTACGGTGATTTTACCATTGCTCCCGTGAACTACTCCTATTATGACGTGACATCAGGGAAATATGTGACACTGACGACTCCTGCCCTGGATTTCACCGTGAAGAAAGGCAAGGAAACCCGTTCTTCCACCGATGCGGGGACACCGGTAGAGGTTAGCCGGAGTGGTGTGCGCAATCTCAATGAGGACATCAGGTACATCTCTACCCGCATGTCCGGTCTTTCTCCGAAGGGCAGTTTCCTGGTGCTCTCGTGGAAGTTCTGGCTGTCAGGAGCCTTGATTGTTCTCCTTGCACTCTGTCTGTGGCTTTCTCTGCGCAAGATGGCCGCACGTAGGGCCGATGTTGCAGGGACCAGGAACAGGCGGGCGAACAAGATGGCGGTAAGACGCCTGAAGGCAGCCCGGGATTACCTCGGAAAGAATCTCTATACGGCATTCTACGAGGAACTGCACAGGGCTCTGCTAGGCTATGCGGCTGACAAGCTCAACACCGCTTCCGGAGAACTTTCCAAGGATCTTATCGCTTCGAGATTCCTTGAGTCAGGCGTCCCGGCCGAGGTTGTGGAATCATTCACGGGTATGATAGACGCGTGTGAATATGCCCGTTACTCCCCTGACCAGGGACATGAGGTGATGTCCTCGCAGTACGACGAGGCGGAGAGGGTCATATCTTCAATTGAGACGAACATGAAAGTTAAAAACAACAGGACGGTGGCCGGTGCCGTCGTAATGGCGCTCCTGCTGTCAGCCGCATCCCTGACCATTCCGGTGGAGGCTTCGGCGGCAGGTTCCGCTGAAAATTATGTGGATTCCCTCTGGAACACCGCCACGGCAGCGTATGGGGAAGGGCGCTGGGCGGATGCCGCCAATGGCTACTGCACTATTTCTTCCCTGGGTTTTGAGTCTGCTGCCCTGTACTGCAACATAGGTGACTCCTATTTCAAGGACGGGGATGTGCCTCGTGCGATTCTTTTCTACGAGAGGGCTCTGAAGCTCGATCCGTCATACTCAGATGCAAGGTACAATCTCGGGATAGCATCTTCCCGCATCCAGGACAGGATTGATGCCGTCCCGGAATTCATTCTCGTCCAATGGTGGAGGGATCTGTGCTATGTCATTGACTCTGACAGCTGGGCTGTGTCTGCCCTGGTGTTCTTTGCCGCTGCCCTCGCGATGCTCCTGCTTTTCCTTCTCGGAAGGACATCCTCTGCCCGTAAGGGCGGATTCTTCACATCCATAGCCTGCATCGTCCTTGTGGCGGTGTCCCTGTGGTTCTCTCTCTGGCAACGTTCCGACTATCTCAGGGCGGACACTGCAATCGTGATGCGTCCGGTGTCGGCGGTCAAGAGCGCCCCTTCTTCAGAATCGTCCACGGACCTGTTCGTACTTCACGAAGGTACCAAGGTGACTATCCTCGATGAGGTTGGACAATGGCGTAACATCAGCCTTGCCGACGGCCGTCAGGGCTGGATGCTCTCAAGTGATATGGAAGTGATCTGACCCGGTCCGCGGATGCGGCCGCAGGTTATTCCGCCAGTTTTGAAATGAGGGTGGCGGAAGTGCAGGAAACCACCTCGACTTCAACGAAATCCCCAATTTTGTGACCCGGGGCTGCAAAGACGCAGGTCTTGTTGGTCGTGGTCCTTCCGCAGAACTCTCCCGCATCCCTTTTCGAGAGACCCTCGATGAGTACCGTGAACTTTTTCCCGACATCCTTTCTGTTGCTTTCAAGGCTGAGTTGTCCCTGAAGGGCGATGATCTCATTCAGGCGCGCAGTCTTGACTTCGTAAGGGATGTCATCAGGGTAGTGTCTTGCGGCGAGGGTGCCCGGACGCTCGGAGTATGCGAACATGAATGCGGCGTCAAAACCAGCCTCCCTCATCAGGGAAAGCGTGTCCTGGTGGTCCTGAGGGGTCTCAGAGCAGAATCCCGCGATGATGTCTGTGGAGATTCCGCATTCCGGAATGACCGAGCGGATTTTCTCAACCCTTTCGATGTACCATTCACGGGTGTACCTGCGGCGCATCTTCTCCAGCATTGCATTGCTGCCGGACTGGACGGGCAGGTGTATGTGCTTGCAGATGTTCCCGTGTCGTGCCATTGTCAGGATGACCTCGTCACTGATATCCTTCGGATGTGATGTCGAAAACCTTACCCTCATCTTCGGATCTACCTGTGCGACCATCTCCAGAAGGGCAGGGAAATTGACCGTGACTTCAGGATTCTCAGGGTCTTTCCAAAGGTAGGAATCCACATTCTGTCCCAGCAGGTTGACTTCCTTGTATCCGTTCTCGGACAATTCCCGGGCCTCCCTCACGATGCTCTGAGGGTCACGGCTCCTCTCTGCACCCCTCGTGTAGGGAACGACGCAGTAGGAACAGACGTTGTTGCATCCCCTCATTATTGAGATATAAGCACTTACGCCGTTCTTGTCCATCCTGACCGGGGATATGTCCGCGTATGTTTCCTCGTGTGACAGCATCACATTGATCTGCGGGCTGTCCGGTGAGACCGACCTGACAAGTTCAGGAAGCGACCTGTAGGAGTCCGGACCTGCGACAACGTCCACCGTGCCGTTCTCCAGCAGCTTGTCCTTCAGCCTCTCAGCCATGCATCCGACTATTCCGATGACCACTCCGTCCCTCCTGCGTTTCTGAAGACGGAACTGGTCGATCCTTCCCCAGATGCGCTGTTCGGCGTTCTCCCTGATTGAGCAGGTGTTGGCAAGTATGACCGATGCCTCGTTGATGTTGTCGGTCAGAACATATCCTGCCTTCTGCATTATGCTGAGTATGACCTCGCTGTCGTTGACGTTCATCTGACAGCCGTAGGTCTCGATATATATTTTCGGTTTTGAAATATCCTCGATTGGTTTTATGCTCATATCTGATATATCTTAATATATACTATATATTTATATATTTCATCCCATATATTTATATATGCAAATATACTCCTTTTTTGAAAGAATAGGCAAATTTTGCTATATTTGCGAGTTACTATGAATATGAAAAACATTAAGAATCGGTTTTTTGCCATTGCGGCTATGTCTGTGCTCCTGCTGATGACGGGCTGTCTGAACCTGAAGGATTTCAGGATTCTTTCCTTCAAGGCCGAGCAGATAGTGCCCCAGGGGTTCAAGTCACTGAAAGGCGTTGCTACCGTGGAGTACAGCAATCCTTCATCGGCCTTCGACATTTCTGACATCGAGGGAGCGGTTTACTGCAAAGGCAGCCTTTTCGGTACTTTCACCGTCGATCCGGTCAGCGTTCAGGGCAGGGGGACTTCTTCCTGCACGGTTTCGGGAGTGTTTTCAATTACTTCGCCGGTGTCTTCCGTCATCCAGATCCTCTCGATGCTGACTGGCGGGTTCGACGTGAACGACTACACAATTGACATCAGTGCCAGGGTGAAGCCTAAGGGAGGAGCGGCAAAGATGGTCGGACTGAAGGGTGTACCGGCAGGCAAAGTGACCGGAGTGATCAAGGAATCTTCAAATAATAACCAGCATCATCTATGAATAATCTTTCCGGTACATATTACTTTTCTCATCGGTCATTTAGCACCACTAAACTTCCTCTTCGAAAATTAATCTGTTCTCGAAAATCTTATCCATATCTGAAGCAGGTTATTTTTTTTCATATTCCTAAATCGGCAAGCAAATGAATGGAATGAGATTGACATTGACCAGCCTGGCTCTCCTGCTTCTGTCTTCCCTCTGTCTTCGTGCGCAGGATTTCTCAGTTGAGGGGGAGGTTGTGAAGGATTCGGTGATTTACCGTCCGTCAGCACTCCTTGACAGCCTTCTTGTCGGGCACGACATTTTTTCTGAACTGCCTTCCGTTGCAAAGGGTGACGGAGCGGATGTGAAGATTCATCAGTCGGAGGGGATTGCATCCCTGATGGCTGCACATTTTGAGGGGAATCCGCTCAGGGCAATTCAGGGCTACAGAGTGAGGATTTTCTTTGATAACAGGCAGACTGCGAGGGTGGAGAGCGATGCGACTCTGAACAGGTTCACGTCATTGCATTACGACATCCCTGCCTACAGGAGTTACGCAAATCCGTATTTCAAGGTGACCGTCGGCGATTTTCGCACCAAGTCGGAGGCCATGCAACTGCTGGTTAGAATCAGGGATGAGTATCCTTCGGCGTTCATTGTCAAGGAGAATATCAATTTTCCGGTGGTTGACAAATCCCGTCCTGTCGTTGCGGACACGGTCAAGGTGATTGTAGCGGAGCCTGTTGAAACCGTATTGTGAAATTAAACCGATTCTGATATGCTGAAACAAGGACTTGAACTCAAGCAGACCCAGAAACTGTCTCCTTTGCAGATCCAGACAATCAAACTGATTGAACTGCCCACCCAGGAACTGGAGCAGCGTATCCGAAAGGAGTTGGAGGAGAATCCGGTTCTTGACGAGGACATAAAGAGCGAGAGGGAGGACGGGGAGGATGAACCGCCCCGTGAGGTTTCCCTTTCCGACTACAAGGAGGATGACTCCATACCGAGCTACAAGCTTCACGTCAACAACTACGGCAAGGACGAACGTCCCCAGTACAACACTTTCTCAGTCAAGGAGAGTTTCACGCAGAGCCTTCTGGAACAGCTGGGCTTCAGGAATCTTGATGAGCATCAGTATCAGGTGGCGGCATTCATCATTGGAAGCCTTGATGATGACGGCTACCTCCGCAGGGACATAGACAGCCTCGTGGACGACCTTGCTTTCAGGGCCGGAATCGAGACCGATGAGCAGGAGGTGCTTTCCCTCCTGTCCGTCATCCAGGAGTTTGAACCTTCAGGTGTCGGGGCGCGTGACCTCAGGGAATGTCTTCTTCTGCAGATCCGCAATCTCAGGCAGACTCCGGATGTGGTCAATGCGACGGTTGTCCTCAGGGACTATTTCAATGAGTTCACTGCGAGGCATTTCCAGAAGATCATCTCGAAAATGGGCATCACCGAGCAGCAGATGAAGGACGCAATGGCGAAGATCGTCAAGCTGAATCCTGCCCCGGGAGGACAGATTGACGACACCTACAGCGACCAGGCCCAGCAGATTGTTCCGGACTTCATCCTGACACTTGAGGACGGTAAGCTGAAGTTGACTATGCCTAGATTCTCTATTCCTGAGTTGAGGGTGAACAGGAAATATGCAGACATCCTGCTTGAGGCTGCCAACTCGTCCGAGAGGGAGAAGAAGGAGGCGGCCACCTTCGTCAAGAAAAAACTGGATTCCGCCAAGTGGTTCGTCGAGGCAATCAAGCAGAGGCACAACACTCTCCAGAGCACGATGCAGGCAATCATCGACTATCAGCACGACTATTTCATGGACGGAGATGAGAGCCATCTCAAACCAATGGTGCTCAAGGATATAGCTGAAAAGACCGGCTTTGATATCTCGACGATTTCAAGGGTGGTTAACAGCAAGTACATCGAAACTCACTTCGGGATTTACTCCCTGAAATATTTCTTTTCGGAAGGTCTTGAGAATCAGGACGGTGAGGAAGTTTCTACCCGTGAACTGAAAAAGGCCCTGCAGGAATGTGTCGATGCCGAGGACAAAAGAAAGCCCCTTACCGACGATCAGCTCGTGGAGCAGATGAACAGCAGGGGCTATAAGGTGGCTCGCAGAACCATTGCCAAATACAGGGACCAGCTCAACATCCCCAAGGCACGTCTCCGCAAGGAACTCTGACTCAGGCCGGTTTTTCTAGATCTTGTCGCCGTAAGCCAGGTCACCTGCATCACCCAGTCCGGGAACAATGTAGGAGTGACTTGTCAGTTCCTCGTCGATTGCTGCAACCCAGAGAGTCACGTTCTTACCCATTGATTTTTTGAGATGTTCGACTGCATCAGCACTGGAAACAGGGCAGACCAGATGCGTGTAGGCAGGTTCGCCCTCTTCGCAGAGTCTCTTGTATGCAATCTCAAGGGATGCCCCCGTCGCAAGCATTGTGTCGGCCAGAATCAGGGTCTTGCCATCCAGGTCAGGAGTGCTTGCATACTCGATGTTGATGTGGAAACTGTCCCCCTTGTCGTATTTGCGGTAGGCTGCAACGAAGGCATTCTGGGCATCGTCGAAGAAATTGATGATTCCCTGATGCAGCGGCAGGCCTGCGCGGAGAATGGTGGCTGCAACAATCTGAGTGTCAAGGGTAGGCACCTTTGCAATGCCCAGGGGAGTGACTACATCCTTGATGGAATAGTCGAGGGTCTTGCTGATTTCATACGCGAAAATTTCTCCCAGCCGTTCAAGATTTCTTCTGAAACGCATCCTGTCTTTCTGGATGACCTTGTCGCGCATCTGTGCCACAATGTTGTTGAGGAGACTGTTTGTTTCCCCGAGATTGATTACTTTCATATTTAAGTTTTTGTGAGATCTGTCGTTTCCTGAGATGCAAAGATATAAAATTTTCTATATTCTGCAGGTGGTCTCGTCGGCAAAACTGTAGTAGCTTCCATCGGCAATTACTATGTGGTCAATCAGGTGGATGTCAAATGTGTCCAGGGCTGTCTTGAGGGATTTGGTAATCGTTATGTCCGCCTTACCCGGCATGGGATTTCCCGACGGGTGGTTGTGTGCCATTATGACCCCTGAAGCGGACATTTCAAGAGCGGCCTTGACTATCATCCGGATGTCCACCGTGGTCTCGTTCAGTCCTCCGGAACTCAGCATTTCCTTGGCGATTACCCTGTTGCTTCGTGACAGGTAGAGTATGTGGCATTCCTCGTGCTTTAGCCCCCGGAACTGTGGCAGAAATTCCCGATAGACATCTTCAGGATTCCTTATCGTGCGCCGGTCCTTGTCCGGAACCTCCGAGCACATCCTCTTTCCGAGTTCCAGAGCTGCAATGATGGTGAGAGCCTTGCTTTTTCCTATGCCTTTCACCCTGCACAGCTCTCTGACATTCATCCCGGACAGCCTTGTGAGACTTCCTTCTGCCCTTGAAAGCAGAATCCCCGCAAGGTCAAACACATTGACTTCTGTTGTCCCTGAACGGAGCAGCACTGCAAGAAGTTCGGAATTGCTCAGCGAGGCGGCTCCTTTCTCCATCATTTTCTCTCTCGGCCTTTCGGCCTTGCACCAGTCTTTGATCTTCATCTTCAGTCCTCCCTCTCCGGGCGGACCTCACCTTGCCTGTAGACGACAAATATAGTAAATTTGACAAAGGCGACAACGCAGAAATCACCGTCTTCTGCCGCAAATCCGCTGCAAAAATAAAAATATTTCAAATATTGTTACCGGTAACGGAATTTTTTCATTTTCCCGCAATTGAAAAAGATATTCCCAAGAGTCTGGCCGGACTTGTTTATGTATATTGGGCTTGCTATTGACAAATGAATTCCCGATGCCGCCTGCCAGGCGGTCAGTCATGGGGAGTGGTCTGTACAATAGTGAATATACCGTAAATCCTATTCCACGAAAGCAAGGATCTCTCCCTTGACCAGGTTGTCTCCCTGCCTTGAGCAGATGGCGACGATGCGGCCGTCCTTTGCAGGGATGACCTCCTCCATTCCGTAGTAGGTCTGGACGTATGCCAAAGGCTTGCCTGCCTCCACCTTCGTGCCGACAACAGGGGCTGAAGAGACATCGTCCACATCGACCTGCCAGAGCAGCTGGCCTTTAACGGGAGCCTGGACCGGCACTGCGGAAGGGTATTTCGCTGCAATGCCTTCAATGTCGTACTTAGGCATTTCCACCACAGGCCTTGTGATGACGATTGGAGCACCTGCCTTTGCGCGGGCAGCTTCAAGGTCCTTGTTGAAACGTTCCTTGGCGACGCCGCTTTTGTAGTCGCGGTACTGCCTCTCGTGCATAGCGAACTCGAAGAGTTCCTCGTCGTCCTGACCGAAGTCCCAGCCCTCTTCCTTCATCATTGAGCGGAACTTGTCCAACTCGTTCGGGAAGGCCTCCTGCGGGGTTCCTGTGTAGAATTCAAGGCCCTTGCTCTTTGCTATTTCCACAATTTCAGGAGCGAGTTCTCCCGGGAGTTTTCCCATCTTGCCGAGAATCATGTTCCAGGTGTCCTTGTCGATGGTGGTCCAGCGCGGCTGCCCTTTCAGAATGTTCATCAGATTCATCAGGGCGGTGTTCTTCACATACTGGCTGAACGGGGTCACGAGAGGAGGGTAGCCCAGACGCGGCCAGACATACTCGACCTCCTGGAAAAGCATTACCATCAGTCTGTCGAGGGTCAGTTCCGGTTTCCCCTGAGCCTTGAGGAAAGCGTTGATTGCTCCGTGGAAGCCTTTCAAATCGGCCATCATCGAGCCCATCATTCCGCCCGGCAGCCCGCAGCCCACAAGGAGAGAACTCATCCGGGAGTTGTTCGGGTCGATCCAGTAGCCGAGGAAGTCGTCGATGAACTTCTGTGTCAGGCTCCTGACTTCCATATAGGCATCCATATTGATGTCCTTGACGGAGAACCCGTCAGCCTTGAGCATTTCACGGATGGTGATCACGTCCGGATGCACCTTCCCCCAGGAGAGAGGCTCCACTGCAACGTCAAGATAGTCCGCGCCGGCCCTTGCCACTTCAAGCATTGAAGCCACCGAGAAGCCGGGGCCTGTGTGCCCGTGGTACTGCACGAGGATGTGCGGGTATTTCTTCTTTATGTCTCTGACAAGCTGCCCGAGGAAGGTTGGTCTGCCCACCCCGGCCATGTCCTTGAGGCAGATTTCATCGCAGCCATACTCCACAACCTTGTCAACCACACCCATATAGTAGTCCACCGTGTGGACCGGTGAATTTGTGATTGAGAGAGCAACCTGCGAGACCATTCCCGCCTTCTTTGCATACTCCACTGAAAGCCTGAGGTTCCTGTGGTCGTTCAGACCGCAGAATGAACGGGATATGTTGGTGCCCTGTTTGCATTTGACCTTGAACATAAGTTCCCTCACGTCTGCTGGAACCGGATTCATCCTCAGGGCATTGAGTCCTCTTTCCAGCATATGCGTGCCGATTCCTGCCTTGTTGAACGGCGCAGTCCATTCGCGGACGGCCCTGTTCGGGTTCTCTCCGAAAAGCAGGTTCACCTGCTCGAATGCCCCTCCGTTGGTCTCTACCCTGTCAAAGCATCCCATGTCGATGATGGCCGGAGCCACCTCCTTCAACTGACTGACTGTCGGGACATATTTGCCTGATGACTGCCACATGTCCCTGTAAACCAAAGAAAATTTAATTTCCCGTTTCATAACAAATTGCAATGACAACCTTGCAAATATAATTATTTTTATATTGAATATTCTGTTTTTGCTTGAAAAATCTAAGCGAAGTCTCCAAACGCCGGCTGTAGAAAAATAAAATATTATTCAACGGCATATTGCCAGATTGAAAAATATGCTTATCTTTGCAGTCCCAAAAGAACATGGTGCCCATAGTTCAGTTGGTTAGAGCGTCAGATTGTGGTTCTGAATGTCGTCGGTTCGAATCCGACTGGGCACCCTCCCTAGTCCTCGAAGATTTTCTTCGGGGATTTTTTGTTGTGGTCTTGCTGTTGGTCTGGGGCTGTGGTCTGGCTTTTTATCTGGGCTTCTGAGCTTGGACTTTTATCTGACTTCCCGTTCTGGAAACCTTCCTGTCATTCCTGGCTTGACCTTCCCCGTCATTCCCGGCTTGACCGGGAATCTGTCCCGGGGAGGGTCCCTTTCCGACGGGGCAGAAGGATGGCAATCAGGGCAATGATTCCGAGAATTGGAGGATAGTAGAGATGGCGGATGACATCCAGGGCCATCACCCCGGCAAGACCTGAGGCCATCAGCAGCTGGGCTCCATAGGGGATTATTCCTTGAATCAGGCAGGAGAATGTGTCGAGGATGGATGCAGACCGTTTTGGGTCGAGATTGAAGCGAGTGGATATGTCTTTGGCAATAGGGCCGGTGGTGATGATGGCAATAGTGTTGTTTGCCGTGCAGAGATTCGCTAGGCTGACAAGTGCGGCAATGCTCAGTTCCGCGCCCCTGCGGCCTTTGATGTGCTTGGTCAGCAATCCGATAATGAATTCGATCCCTCCATTGCGGCGGATTATTTCCAGCATCCCTCCGGCAAGCATCGTGACTATTATCAATTCGCCCATCCCACCGATTCCTTTCCCGATGGCTCCGAGCCAGCCTCCCCAGGTGAAGGACCCGTAGCAGAATCCTATGACAGCATTCACCGCAATGCCGACCGTCAAGACTCCAATGACATTCATTCCGCTGATTGCTAGTACGATGACCAGAATGTAAGGAACCAGTTTGAACCATTCAATGGGTGGCACTTCAGCCGTCTGGACTGCATTTTGCCCGAGAAAGATATACACCAGGGTGACAAGTAGAGCTGCCGGACCGGCAATCCCGATGTTGGTTCTGAACTTGTCTTTCATTGAACAACCCTGTGTTCTGGTTGCAGCGATGGTGGTGTCGGAAATGAAGGAAAGATTGTCCCCGAAAAATGCCCCTCCGGTGACTATGGCGGCCATAAAGGCTGGAGTTGCTCCCGTTCCCTGGGCAAGTCCCGTGGCCACTGGCACAAGGGCGACGATGGTCCCTACACTTGTTCCGATTGACATCGAGATGAAGCAGGAGGCCAGGAACAGGCCTGCAAAAATCAGTTTCCCTGGCAAGAGTCTCAGGGTGAGGTTCACTGTAGCGTCGATGGCTCCGATGTCCTTGGCAGTTTGGGCGAATGCTCCGGCCATGACGAAAATCCAGATCATCAAGAGCACGTTTCTGTTGCCGGCTCCCTGGGAGAAGACTTCGATTCTGTCCCCGAGGCTGCCTCCGTGGAAAATCATCAGTGCGTAGCACGAGGCTATCAGGAAGGCAGATGCCACCGGCACGCTGTAGAAGTCACCGGAGATGATGGAGGACAGGAGATATATGACAAGGAAGACGGCAAGTGGACTGAGTGCCAGCCATCCTTTCAGGTTCTTGTGTGAAGTTTTTTCCATAGCGGCGCAAAGGTAGAAATTTTCGGGAAGAATCGGTCTCCTGAGCCGGTCTTTGCAGGAGAATTCCGTGGAATTTTTCTACTTTTGCATTGAGAAATTTTAAAAGATGGGTCTCGCAAATGCGAAACTTTAGTTTTCGGAATATGAAACAATGCGGATGTGATTATCGGTCGCCGGCAGTGGTTGCTCCGGAGGGAATTGACAGGGTACTTCTGCACACCTGTTGCGCTCCTTGCAGCAGTGCGATTGTGGAATGTCTTCTTCACAATGGAATCACTCCGACCCTTTACTACTGCAATCCCAACATCTACCCTCTGGAGGAATATCTCAAAAGGAAGGAGGAATGCACCCGGTTTGCTCTCTCGCTGGGCCTGGAGGTAATCGATGAGGATTATGACCACGAATGCTGGAGGGCGGCGGTGCACGGGCTCGAAAACGAGCCCGAGCGCGGAGGCAGATGCCTCCGCTGTTTCAGCCTGCGGCTGAAACGCACCGCCGAATATGCATCTTCCCACGGATTTCGCCTGATGACCACCACCCTGGCATCCTCCCGCTGGAAAAGCCTTGACCAGATCAACCAGGCAGGCCGCCAGGCAGTCCAGCCCTATCCTGAACTGATCTGGTGGGAACAGAACTGGCGCAAGGGAGGCCTCCAGGAAAGACGCAACGCCCTGATCCGGCAATACGACTTCTACAACCAGCAATATTGCGGATGTGAGTTCAGCATTCGTCATTAAAATAATGATTCCCAAAGATGATAATTTCACAATAAACATTATCTTTGTCCAAGTTCTAATATTTAAAACGATGAAGAAAATTATCATTTTTATTGCAGCAATTGCATTTGGAGTTACGGTGTCAGCACAGCATAAAGGCGATTTCTCCGTTGGGGGAGCGCTTGGAATTTCCGGAGGGTCTTTAAAGACTACAGTCAAATACATTGGAGAATCGACATCAAAATCGACCCCGTCAACTGTAGATTTCAATCTGAATCCGTATTTCAATTATTTTGTGATTGACAACCTCGAACTTAATGCCGGGTTGGGTTACTCAATGCAAAGGGAGTTCTATGACAAGGATGAAGACACTGGAAAGAATTATTATACTTTTACCCATACTGCTCTCTTCCAGATTGGAGCACATTATTTTGTTCCGCTTGTGGGCGGGATTCTGTACTACACTCCTGGAATCAATTTTGGATTCGGAGGAGGTTCATTCGTTTCTCCTTTTGATGACGATAATATAGCAAATACTATGAAAATTCCTTTTGCATTCGGTTGTGAAATAAATCTTGGGAAATTTGAATTCAAACCGGTTGAGAAGATAGGAGTTACCCTGAATGTATTCGATTTGTCCATTGTTTATGCAAAATTCGATACCGGTTCCAAGGATTATAAATTAGGAACAACGGGTTTTGCGGCAAACTTTGACTATGGCACATCTGTTGGCGTGAAGTATTATTTTTAATGGAATGAACACCAGATTGCTTTTTATAGTCACTGTGGCGTTTGCTGCGGTGACTTCTTGTAAGAGGGCGGATGTTTCCGTCGAGTCATTCGGCAGCCTCTCCACAGGGGAGGAGGTTTCCCTTTACACTGTGGTAAACAGGAACGGAGCTTCAATGACCCTGACAGATTATGGATGCAGGGTAGTGAAAATCTGTATGCCGGGGAGGGACGGGGTGATGGATGACGTCATCGTAGGCCCCGGAGAACTTGCTCTGTTTGAAAACGGTGACAGGTTCTTCGGACCGGTCATCGGACGTTACGGTAACAGGATCGATCACGCCTCGTTCATTCTGGATGGAGTCAGGTACGATGTCGATGCCAATGAAAGTTTTGATGGCGATCCTGTACAGTGCCACGGGGGTAGGCAGGGTTTTGACCGTTTCCTATGGGAAGGGGAAATTCTCAAGGAGGAAGGCCGCTCCGGAGTCCGTTTCACAAGGCTCAGTCCGGACGGTGAACAAGGTTTCCCGGGCAACTTGCAGGCGGAAGTGACTTACTGGCTGACAGAGGACAACACCGTCAGGATCGAGTACAGGGCTGTCACCGACAAACCGACAGTGGTCAACCTGTCAAACCATTCCTATTTCAACCTCAAAGGTAGCCGTGGCGGTTATGTGATGGAACATCTCCTTCAGGTGGAGGCTGATACCTGCGTTCTGAACAACAGGCATTTCTGCCCAGACAAACTTCTGCCCGTGGACGGAACCCCCTTCGATTTCAGACAGGCTCACCGGGTCGATTACAGGATAGACCAGCCTGACCCGCAACTGGAGATTATGCACGGAATGTCAGCCTGCTGGGCCATCCGTGGTTGGGACGGCACCCTGCGCAAAGCCGCCACATTGTTCGATGAGGGCAGTGGAAGAGGGGTGGAGACTTGGACGACAGAGCCTGCCTTGCTGACCTTCACGGGCCGTACCCTGAACGCCGACATTCACAAGGGGAAATACGGCCCGATTCAGAAATTCTCCGGAATGCTTCTGGAAACCATCCACTTTCCTGATTCCCCGAACCAGTCCCGTTTCCCCTCCACAGTCCTTCGCCCTGGCGAAACCTACACCAGCGTGACTGAGTATCGCTTTTTCACCAGGTGAGCCATTTGTCGCTGAGGCCGACGATCCGGCTTATGGACCTGGCTCAACCGATTATTCGACTTATCAGCCATATCTGAATGATCTGAAGCAGATGCTCATTGATGCAACCATCGAGTTCCACAAGGCAGGCAGGGTACAGCTCGACCATATATGGTGAGTCAGACTACAGTCATCATTGCTGTAGGGGAGTAGGTCGTTATCTGGGCTCCTGCACATGGTTCGAGGCAATCATCAAGCCGATTTACGGGATTAGTGTCGAGGGTAATCCTCTCAGGATGACTGAGAAAATGAGTGGTGAGAGTGATGCTCCTGACGGCAGGAGGTTTAATCCTGTGGATGATGGCAATGCGGCTGATTTGCAGCGTTTTGCAGCTCAGGCAGTTACCTCATCGGCAGAGATTCCGTAAATCCTCGATTGAAAGGGTCTGTGCCTTGTCTGTTCCTTCAAGGAAAGTGTCCGCCAGATGCCGTTTTGTCTCGTGCAAACGCAGAATCTTTTCCTCGATTGTGTGGGCGGACACAAGGTGATAGACAGTCACGTTCTTGTGCTGACCGATTCGGTAGGTCCTGTCAGTAGCCTGCTGCTCAATTGCCGGATTCCACCATGGATCCAGGTGTATTACGTAGTTCGCACCTGTCAGGTTCAAGCCCAGTCCTCCTGCTTTAAGGCTGATTGTGAACACATTGCGTTCTCCGCCCTGGAAACTGCGTACGATCTTCTCCCTCTCTTTTATCGGAGTGGAACCGTCGAGGTGGAAATAGCTGATTCCGGCCTGGTCAAGCACTCTGTTGATGATGTTGAGAAAACTTGTGAACTGGCTGAACACCAGAACCCTGTTCCCTCCGGAGACAATCTCTGAGACGAGTTCCACGAAGTCATCCACCTTTGAGTTCGCGCCTTTCCAATCCTTGTCCACAAGTGACATTGAACAGGCAGCCTGTCGCAGACGGGTTATTTCTGCAAGGACGTTTACGGTGACCTTCATTTCACTCTCAAGGTCATCCTGCACGCGTTTCCTGATGGTCTCGTATGCGAGCATTTCCACATCGGACAGCTGGACAGTCCGGTTGATGTCAGTCTTTTCCGGGAGTTCGTCAAGAACTTCCGCCTTGGTCCTCCTGAGAATGAACGGCTGGACAATCTTCTTGAGAGCCTCAAGGTCCGCATCGGAGGAGGAAATGAATTTACGCGAGAATGTTTCGTAGGAGCCGAGCAGCCCCGGATTGAGGAATTGCAGCAGGTTCCAAAGTTCCCCGAGGTAATTCTGTACGGGAGTTCCTGTCAGGATAATTCTTGAGGAAGCCTTCAGCTGCATTGCACTTGCCGATGTCTTTGTCTGGCGGTTCTTGATTGTGTGGGCCTCGTCCAGGCAGGCCACGTTCCATGCTTTGCCCAGGATGGCATCCGGGTCGTGGGCAAGAAGTCCGTAGGTGGCAAGGACAATGTCCTTTGCCCCGAGGTTCCCGAGCACATCCTCTCTGTCGCTTTCCGAGTTGAGAACAATTACTCTGAGCGTGGGCGCGAATCTCGCTATTTCCCGGGCCCAGTTCAGGATCACTGATGCCGGTGCAATTACAAGTGAAGGACCTTCAGAGGCTTTGTACAGGAGAAAGGTGATGGCCTGGACTGTTTTCCCGAGTCCCATGTCATCGGCCAGACAAGCCCCGGCTCCCCAGTGTGCCAGTCGGACCATCCATCTGAATCCTTCAAGCTGGTAATCCCTCAATGTCGCGTTCAATTCTTTTGGAATCTCCGGGACAAGGGTACGTGCCTGGGAAATCTTTTCTTCCAATTCAGCAAGCGAATCATCCGTTTCTGCCTTGAACTGTTTTGAACGGACAATCTCCGCAAGAATGCCGACATTGAATTTGGAAATCCTCAGTCCTCCTTTCCCCGGCTGTGCGACGGACTCCAGCCTCTTGACCTGCTTGCGCAGCATTTCCGTGAGGGAAAGATATTTGTCATCGCTGATCTTCACATATCTGCCGACAATGTTTCCCGAGGAGATCAGCTCCAGCAGCTCTGCGAGCGGGAGAGTGTCCCCGTCGTCAAATGAGATGTCTCCCTCCATCTCGAACCACTGTCCGGATGAGTCTCCCCTGACGGAGATGCCTTGAGGATTTGCACAGGAAATCTTGATTTTCTTGTTTTCCGGCCATTCAAGGACAATGTCATCTTTCCTGCCCTCTGCCCATTCCGCCAGGGACAGCATCTGCCACGGCTCAAGGGAAATGATGTTCTCAAGATCCTCCGACACTTCCAACTCGTCCTCAAGGAAATCGGAGAATTCATTCAGAAGCTGTTTCTCAGCAGACATCTTTCTTGAAACCTGAAATCTTTTCCCGTCAGTTTCATCATAGACTGTCTTGTCACCCTTTCCGGGGAACACGGCCAGTTTTCCTCCGTTCAAAGGTCTGACGCAGAGGAGAATCTGGTATTCGCCGCTTTTTGGATTGATTCTGATGTGCAGGGTCGGGTCTCCCTTTACGGTCTCAAGCGAGGAACCGCCTTCAAGAAGGTCGGAGTGGATTTCAATGTGCTTTGACATCTTTGTCAGCAGCAGCCGGAGTCTTTCCGCTGACTGCGGGGGCAGGGCGGGAAGTGAGAAAAGCGCCTTCAGGATTTTCTGCTGCACAGGATTTATCTGAATGACATTCATCCTGTCCATGTGACTTAGGGTGAACGAGGTCGTGTAGTCCCTGAAAAGTCTGTCTTTCGGGAAATTCGAATTTATGGTAAATCCCTCTTTGCCCTGTACGATGTCAATATAGGGCTTCTGGGCGACAACCTCAATGGTGCTGTGGTCATCGCAATTAAAAAGCTTGTCCGTGTCTATGAGGAAAGGTAGAGTCCGTGTTGCACTGACGGATGAACCAGATGAATACCGTGAATTTGCGTTTGCCACCTGCCTGTCAATCTCATCCATACAGGGAATTTTCCCGTACAGAAAATCGTAGGCATTGACTTTCTTACCCGCTCCCCATTTCCCGTTTTTCAGAATTTTCCTGATTCTGACTTCCAAATAGTCACTGCCAATGTACATATAGCCAATTTTCTCCTGGACCTGTTCCCCTGCACCTCCTTTGTCGTCCACGATGCTGTCGAGGTCGTCGAACATCTTCTCCCACAACTCGATCTTCCTGAATGACGGCAGAAGGGGACTGCCGCCGAATATCCTGCTCAGCCTCTGTTTTTCTGTCTCATCCAGGTCAAGGTAAGGACTCATCTCGTGTCTGAGGAGGGCATAGTTCGGTATCGTGCCGGGATGCGGCAGACCATAGTACCCGGCAATTATGCCCCCGAGGTTCCTCAGTACGGGAATCCGGTTCTCGCACAGATATTTGACTTCATACTCGAAGAATTTGACATCGTCAGGCTCTCCAAGATGTCGTGCCAGGACAATTGACGGGTATAACAATTCCGACTTGCTGATTTTCTTGTTAAGGAACTGCCTGAGCCGGGTCCTGTCCTGCTCCGTGTCTGATTTCTTGTAGGCGAGAATCAGGTAGAAGTTCATTATTGGATTGAGGAATATGTTCTTTTCGCTCTGAATCTTGTTCCTCTGCTTCAATGCGTCAATGAAACATCCGACAGAAGCAATCCGGTCTCCCTGATAAAGAAATTCTACTGCCCTTGCAACAAACAGGGGATATGCCGGTCTGATTCCCTCCGGAAGTGGAATCCTTTCTCCGTTGTGGAAAAACCGGTGACAGGCGCTCACGGAAAACAGATAGTCGTAATTCACCCCTGAAGGGTGTTTCTTCCTGTATGAAGAGATAAGGCGGTCAATCCTGTCGAAAAATCCGTGAGCTTCGCAGTCGTCCTGATAATGCTGGTTTATGCTGATATTTATGTAGTCTGAGAAGTCCTCCTCATTGAATTTCAACACAAATCCGTCGAATGGTTCCTGATTTTTGCAACCTGCAATATAAAAAGGTCCTTCCCCGTCCTCGAATTTTCCCGCCACCTTCAGCGCAAGGTCCTTCTCTCCGTTGTGCATCTCCCTGGCCAAGGTCCAAAGAAATTCCACTTTCGAACTCCGATGTGGATAGAGGGAATGGAACGTCTTGAGCAACTCCGGCTTCTGGGACAACATATATTCTGCGATGTCAAAGAAGTACTCTTTTCTGATAACGAAAGTGTCAAACCACTCGTACGACACCAACCCCCGTGAGACCAGCCATTCCAGTCCCTGCTCGACTTGTGTCGTCCTGATTTTCTTGTGTTTTGCGAATATCTCCCTGATGCTTCGTTTGATTTCCGTACCCCAATACGCGGCAAACATTAGCAGTTCGCCGTTGCTGCCGTTTAATATATCGGTTAGAAAATCAGTCATATATGAGTAATATTAAATGTTGTTATTCACACTCTTTTTGTTGCGCAGATTATGTTCATATCCCGTTGTTGTTTTGATGGATATGAAATAAAAAGCGTATAGTTATTGACGAATTATAGTTACGACATCTATCATAACTATAGAATAGTGTCTACACAAATATAGCACAAATAAGTAATATAGTTAGCCAAATAACATGAAATTCATAACCGCACATGGGCAATTTATTTTACTCTTGCGAATTCGGTTCTTTTTGCTACCTTTGCAACAGTCGTAAAATTTACGGCTGTAAAATTTGGTAAAATGAAGTTTTATGATAGGGAAGAGCAGTTGGAGATGCTGCGCGAAATGAGAGAATTATCATACAATGGTTATTCTAGGCTTACGGTTGTCACCGGTAGGAGGCGTATAGGGAAGACAACTCTTATTAAGGAAGCCTATAAAGACGAGCCATATGTGTATCTATTCGTGGGCAGGAAAAGCGAATCTGTCTTGTGCGGTGAATTCTGTGAGGAATACCAGGTCAAGACCGGAACATTTGTCCCTCCGATGAGTGCCTTCCGAGATGTGTTCCGCTTCTTGATGGAAGAAGGAAAGCGCCGTAAATATACGCTTGTCTTTGATGAATTTCAGAATTTCCTGGAGGTCAATCCATCCATATACAGCGACATCCAGAACTGGTGGGACAAGTACCAGAAAGAGAGCCATGTTAATATGGTTGTCAGCGGATCCGTGTATTCCCTGATGGAGAAACTCTTCAAGAACAGGAAAGAGCCCCTTTACGGCAGGCAGGATTCAACCATAAAGTTGCAGGCTTTCCCCACTTCCATCCTCAAGCAGATTATGGAAGACAATGCTCCGGGCTATTCCAACGATGATCTTCTAGCTCTTTATACTTTCACAGGCGGTATCCCCAAATATGTAGAACTTTTCATGGATGTGAAGGCAACTACCGGGAAAAAAATGATTGCCCGAATATGCAAAGAGGATTCTCCATTGATAGAAGAGGGGAGGAAACTCCTCATCCAGGAATTTGGGAAGAAGCATGCGACGTACTTCTCGATTCTTCAGGCAATATCGTTGGGGTATAATACCCAAGCTTCCATTGAAAACTATCTGGGTGGAAAGAGTCTCGGCGGGCAACTGCTGAAACTGGAAGATACGTATGATCTGATCCGGAAAGTCCGGCCAATTTGGGCAAAGCCCAAGACCCAGACTGTAAGGTACGAAATCAGCGACATCTTCCTTCGTTTCTGGTTTCGCTATGTGGAGAAGAATCAGCGACTCATCGAGATAGGACAGTATCCGGCTCTGCGTAGAATCATGGAGGATGATTATGAAACCTATTCTGGAGATGTCCTTGAGAGATACTTCAAACTGAAACTCGTGGAGAGTATGGAATACCGCGATATCGGCGGGTGGTGGGACCCTAAAGGGTACATTGACAAAGAGGGGAATCACCAGCAGGCTGAACTGGATATTGTTGCCTTGCGTTTGAATGAAAATATCCTTGATGTCATAGAGGTAAAGCGCAACCCGGAGAAGTTCAACAAAAGCCTCCTTGAAGAGAAGGTCGATTTCTTTTCTTCCAAGGAGAAACCGGTCAGAAAGAACAGGATAGTACTCTCATGTCTCTCAATGAATGATATGTGAACTACTTTTTGGATAAATGCAGATTTGAGAATATAATCCTTTGGATAATTGCAGAAATAGGTGTATTTTGGGCTTGGAAAAATGCAGGCCCTTATGTTGGAAAGAAAAATCCGGTAAGGATTATGCCCGACATCGTGCACTGAATAATATTCTTGATTGTAGCGAGTATAGTATTCCTGAGTCCGTTGTGCTATGCAACGACAACTATGCTCGGAAGGATAAGGTAACTTACGCCCCAATTTATATGGTGATGTTTATACACAAATACCCTGTCATAGACGTAACGTTCCGTTTGGATCTGAGCGGTCTGTAATTAAAATCACTATCGTTCATTACTTTACGGGATAACGAATCACAGTCTTAAGCTTGTCTGTCCGTTTTCTTTTTGCGGGTGGCTTCGGCTACTGCCCAGTCAAAATCAGCCTTGGTCACCTCCTCGCGGTCAAGTTCCGCAGAGCTCGAAGCCGTAGCTACTGACGATTCCGCATCAGAATTCAGAACTGACTATGCCGGCACGCTGCAGGTTCTCAGAATCATCAGTTGCGGAAATTGATTTCTCATATCTTCGGAGTTCACTTGTTTTCCGCCTTGCTCTGAAACTTCTCAACGTCAATGATGAACCGCTCATGGGTGCCTTCGCCGATGAGTCCGCGCTCATCGAATGCCTTCACCAAGAAGCAGACCTTTCGGCGGTCTATCTCTATGACCTCGGTTTCGGCCCATACCTTCATTCCAATGGGGGTAGCGGCGCAGTGACTTACGTTGATATGCGTGCCTACGGAACTCTGTCCTTCTTCGAGACAGGGCTCGATGGAGAGGACCGCAGCCTTCTCGATAAGGGATATCATCATAGGTGTGGCGAACACCTTCACCTTTCCACTGCCAACGTTCGTAGCAATATTCGCCGTTGTTACGGTCGTCTCCTGACGACCCTTGATTCCCAGTTTTACCATAGTCAGTTTAACCTATGAAATCAATAAATGCGTCAACCTGTGATTTCAGAAGGGCGGTCTGCTCTTCGGTCAGAATCATACGCCCTTCGGTCCAGGCCTCCCTGTTCAGCTGAATTCCGGTCTGGGGTTCAATCATTACTTCAGCCCTGATGAATGGCAATGTCAGCAGCTCCGTCAGCTTTTCCCTGCATCTGGCCGTCGCCGATGCTCCTCCTGCCCCACTCAGCGCCACTTTCTTTCCGTTGATGGCAAGAGGGGTCTGACGGTCTCCGGCTACCAGTGGACGGGAGAGCCAGTCGATGAGATTCTTCAGATGCCCTGGGTAACTGTAATTGTATTCAGGAGAGAATATCCAGAGGGCATCGGCTTCTGCCACCTTTTCCCTGACCTTCCGTACCGCCTCGGGTGCGGGAAATTCAAAGTCCTGGTTCATCAGCGGCACATCCGAATAGTCCAGATATTCCACTTTCGCCCGGCCGTCCAGCATACGCTCCGCCTCTTCGGCCAGCTTCCGGTTGAAGGATCCCTTGCGCAGAGATCCGATGATAAAAAGTATT
>CAMFBM010000005.1 GCA_945948555.1 uncultured Bacteroidales bacterium
ACAGGCCGTGGAAAGCTGAATTTGGAGGAATCGCAAAATAAATCTGCATGTCAAATAAATACAAGTTGTCCTTAATCGGATGCTTACAATAATTCTAATTATTATTCATATTTTTTGTAATTCTCTACCTGCTCCAAAACTTTCTGGAAGACTTCCTCGTCCCACTGGGGCGGGTAACCCTCTTTATACAGAAGGAAAGTAAGTTAGCTGGCGAGTTTGCTTTTGAGGTTGTCGTTGTTCAACCAATCGGCATAAATGGCGGTGTCATCTATCAGTGCTTTGATTTTCTTGGCCAAATCAATACAACGATCATCTGCATACTCAAAGCCATGTTTGTCCCGTACTTCAACAAGGACATCAAAGAATGCCTTTTCCTCGAATGTGATGCCCAATACCTTGAACTTTTCACTATCTGTTTTAAGTTCTTTCAGGATATCCAGTAGTTTGTTAGAAAGTCCGTTGATTTTGTATGAAACAATGTCATAGACATCATTTACAACGTTCTGAGTCACATCGTTGGTAAATGTCAGCTTATCTCGCGTATTATAAGCGTCGATTGTCTCTTCAAGCATTTTTTGGAAATGTTCGGCCTGTATCTTGTTCGTCCGACTATATGCTCTGATGGCTTTGGCTAAGAGTTTGCAGAGAATCTGAAACTTAGTGAACGGCATCTTTATCTCTTCCACCTCTTTAGTGAATGAGTCGCTGAAAATGTTTTCTTCAGCACCTTCGTTCATAACCCTCTCCACACCACTGGCGAGGATAGCCTCTTGGACCATCTGTTCCACATGCCGGTTCATGCTTTCCGTATCATGCTCGGTAGCGGTCATTTTGTTGACGTATGAACAGATGCCCATGAAACATTGGCTCCATGCAATCTCCTCATCAGTCAGAATTCCGGCCGGATTGCAGATGTTGTATGCCGAGCGCAACCGTTTGACATGTTCTTTGAAAAGTTTGAGGAATGAGACCTCTCCTTTTCGCTCCACACTGTTGGCAAGGATATATTCGGCTGCTTCTTGAATGAACTGAAGACGTGCAAGGTCGTTATTTCCGAAAAAACGGTCAAACACCAGACCCGACAATCTCTCTTGCAGCAATTGCAACTCGTTTTTCAACACTTCATGAGCTGCTTCCAAATCTTCTTGTGGCCCGACATCTCCGCCATATTTTTTCATAGCCTTCTTCATCTCCTCACGAATACCGATATAGTCGATGATAAAGCCAAATTCCTTGGTTCCATATCGGCGGTTCACTCGCGATATGGTCTGTATCAACGTGTGTTTCGACAGCGGTTTGTCGTTGTAAAGCATGGTCAGGCAAGGCACATCAAATCCTGTAATCCACATATCTACATTGATGGAGATATGGAAATTGGATTTCTCCGACTTGAACTCTGTATCGAGAAATTTCCGATACTCCTTGTCTCCAAGCAGATTGTACAGTTCCTTTTCATCGTCCTTGTCGCGGGTCATTACCATATTGACAAAAGCGATGTCATTGAGTTTGGCCTTTTCATCTGCCGTCAATACAAGTTCGTTCAGAGCCTTTTTCTTCTCGAACCAGTCGGGTTGCAGCTCCCGCATGATTTTATACAACCTGAACGCAATTGTGCGGTCGGCACAGGTAATCATCGCCTTTTGCAGACGATCGGTTGTCTCTGTCCGGCGTTTGTAGTCGTCGATAATATCTTTGGCCACTCGGCGCAACACATCTTCATCACCGATAATTACCTCCATGCTCGACATGGCGGCTTTGCTCTTGGCAATATCTTCAGGCGTAGCCCCTTCGTCCGCACAGATCCGGTAGTATTCCTCAACCTTCTCGGCTTGCTCCTTGTTCAAGAAAACACGCGCCAGTCGGGGATCGTATTTGATAGGTACGGTGATGCCGTCATCTTCCGACTCCTTCATCGTGTATTGATCTACGACATCTCCAAATACATGTATGGTCTCGTCGATGGGTGTTCCGGTAAAGCCCACATATGTGGCGTTAGGCAAGGCATCACGCAGGTATTTGGCAAATCCGTATGTAATCTTTGCCCCTATTTTCCCGGTGTCGCCTTCTGTCTGTATCGACAGTTTCGACCCGAGGTTGTTTTGAGAACGGTGCGCCTCGTCGCTCAGACAAATCACATTGGAACGCTCCGTAAGCAATCCAGTGGACTCTGCAAATTTCTGGATCGTGGTAATATAGACTCCGCCTGTCTTACGCATACTCATTTCTTCGGCAAGTTCCTTGCGGGTCTCAAATACCTTTACGGCCTCGTCTTCAAGGTAGCGTTTCGAGCGGCAGAACAGTTTTCCGCTTTGAGTCTCCAAATCTTCCCGATCAACGATAATAAGGATTGTTGGACTACCCAGTTGCTCTCGGCAACGCAGTGCCAACTGGCGAGCAAGGAACAGCATGGTATAGGTCTTTCCACACCCGGTGGCACCGAAATAGGTACCACCCTTACCATCGCCGCCAACAGAGCGCAAATGGGAGAGGATATGGTCTCGTAACTTACGAGTGGCAAAGAATTGTGGATAGCGGCACACCACTTCGGTCGTGTCATCCTCTTTCGTCGGATCGGGGAAATAGACATAGTCGCGCAGGATCTCCAAGATACGTTCCGGCGAAAGCGCTCCGCGAACAAGGGTCCGAAGCGTATCAAGCCCCTTGCCGGCTTTGTCTTCATTGTCGATTTTCTTCCATTCGTAGAAAAATTCGAATGGGGTGTAGGTCGTTCCCAATTCGTTCTTCGCCCCGTCGCTAATAACCGCCAGCGCACAATATTTCAGCAAGGCCGGTATATCCCGCATATAGCGGGTACAAATCTGTGTGTGGGCATCGCGTATGGTGGCATTCTGCTTGGTCGGGTTTTTGAGTTCGACGATGCAGACCGGTATGCCGTTTAAAAAAAGCAGAATGTCGGGCCGACGGTTCTCGCGGCCTTGTTCCATGACAAATTGGTTGACGCAACGGAAAATATTATGGTCGGGATGCTCGAAGTCGAAGTATTGCAAGCGGAACGGATTATCCCTGCCATCACTGTATGTAAAATCGTATCCGTCCCGATAGAGCAGGAAGGTGTTTTGCTGGGTATAATAATCGTTCTGGCCGCCAGTGTTCCGCAGATTGGCAACAATGCCGTCCACCTCGGAAGCGGTCAGTTTTTTATCTTTGTACTGAGCGGCAAGAAATGTCCGCAAATCTTCTTCAATAAGTGGGTCGGTGTATTTACGGTGAATGTCATCGCCGAATGTATATTGCCAATGTGACTCGCGGAGGAGTTCGATGGTCGCCTCCTCAAACTTGCTTTCATAATATTTCCCTTTGCCTGCCATAATCGCTGCGATTTAAGAATGTATGACGTGTTGAAGCAATGCCGGACACACTTCACGCGAAAGCCTGTCGGCTTCTTCGGCTATCAGTTTAGCCTCATTGGCACACTTGTAGATATTAACAATCGCCTGCTGAACTTCAATGGGGGGAAGAGGTACTTTGCAACGTTTCATATCCTCAAATGAAAAAGCTTCACGAGCACTTCCCCATGAATTGAAACGAGAATATCGATCAAATTCTGGACGACAAAACCATAGATAAAGAAAATTTGGTAAAATATTTTCTTCATTCACTCTAAATACGGAAGAAATAGATGAGACAATATAAGTTTTGTCCGAATCATTCAATCCTAAACTCATTTTATCACCTCGCCGGGAAGTATCGGGAACAAAAGCAATTTCTTTTGGCTTTACTAATTTATATGAATCTAATGACACCCCATCTAAATTAGCTTTTGTCTCTATCAAACCTTTCGATGTTGCTATTCCTCGAACTTCATTTGCTGTAAAATTACCATTCCAATTACGATCGTTAGACTCATTAATATTTGGCCCGATTTCTTGCATTGGATATTTGTGCTTCAGTTCCTGGATATAGCTTTGGCAGAGTTGCATAAGCGGGGCTGCCTTGGCCTCGTTTTGCACTTTAATTTCCCGAAAAGCTCGCCATGCGTTCACCACTTTCTGCTGTTCGGCAATAGACGGAAGAGGAATCAAAATATTGCACATGTTTTCCCATGAAAAGACTTCACGAGCACTTCCCCATGAATTATATCTTGCATAACGATCAAATTCAGAACGCAAGAAAAATAAATACAAATACTCTGGAACTAATTCAATCGGTTTAGCGACCTTAAACACACAATATATAGAGGAAATGAGATATGTACCACCACTATTATTAAAAGCTAATGCAACTTTATCTCCTCGTCTTGAGGTATCGGGGACATATGCGAAATATCTAGGTGAGACCAGTTTATATGATTGCAAAGGCACTCCGTCTAAATTTGCTTTAGTGTCAATAAATAGTTTATTGGTGCTAATTCCTTTTATGGTTTCTATACTATATTGATTATTGTGATTTCTTTCATCACACTGCTCGATATAATCCCCGAGCCGGACCCATTTTACACCGCTGCTTTCCATATCACTCCTCCTCTTTTTCGTGCTGTTCCATAAAGAAGCGTTTTTGCTGCTCAATCTCCCGGCGCAGTTCTTCCTCGGTAGGCATGTATGTCATATACTTGGCAGCAAAAATCTGGTCGCTGTCATGTAACACTGAATATTTTGCTATGGTGTTGTCCGTATCCGTGCAGAGTAACACACCGATGGTCGGATTGTCATCATCTCCTTTAACCAAATCATCGTACATACGGATGTACATATCCAATTGTCCGATGTCCTGATGAGTCAGCTTATGGGTTTTTAGTTCAAAGATGACAAACCGCTTCATCTTGTAGTTATAAAATACAAGGTCGATGTAAAAATCAGCCGTATCGGTCACAATATGCTGTTGCCTTTCCACAAAAGCGAATCCGCGTCCGAGTTCCATAATAAACTTTTCGAGATTGTCGATTAATGCCTGTTCCAGTTCCGATTCGGAATAGCTGGTGTCCCGATGAAATCCCATAAATTCGGCCACCATCGGATTCTTTATATATTCCAACGGATCTGTTTGACCGGCATAAGGTACGGGCAGAGTTGAACTCTCTCTTTGAGCCGCAAGCCGTCGTTCATAATATTGGGTGGAGATATTCCTGTCAAGATCATCCACGCTCCACATATCTTCAGCAGCTGTCTTAAGATACCATTCCCTTGCTTGCGTATTGCTGACGGAAAGAAGCCTGCGGACATGTGACCAGGTAAGATTTTGCACACGCGTGTGCAAAATTTCTACATCCTTGAATTCCAAATAGAACTTTCGGTAATATGCCAAGTTACGCTTACCATAGCCGGTTCCGTATTCAGCAGCAAGTCTGACAGCAAGAGCCGGAATAAGCTTTTGTCCGTATGCCGCCCTGCTTGCCCCCTGCTGTTCTTCTTCCACGATACGCCGTCCTATGTTCCAATAAGTCATAATGGCTATTTGACCAGTTGCGGCATAAGCTTGTTTCCGTCCTTGTTCTATGATGGTTCTGATGTCGGAAACGAAATTATCGGTTATTATGTCAGTCTGTTGCTTATTCTTTTCCATATCCCAAAATTTTGAAGGCATTCACGAGTTCGGCTTCATTAGCATCCCATCTTTTCTTAAGCTCGTCAAACTGATGGCTCATTTCAGTGAGGGCCGATTTATAATCAATTTCCGTATCGCGGTCGATAAACTCGATATATCTGGAGGGTACAAGCGAATATCCTTTCTGTTGGATTTCGTCACAATGAGCGGCATAGTATAACTCAGGCTCGGCATACTCGGCGAAATTTTCAGTCTGCCAATTGAAATAGATTTGGCAAACACGGCTGATTTCTGTTTCTGACAGGCGAACATATTTCTTTTCATATATGTTGCTGTTCCATGTGCGCAGGTCAATAAACAGGGTCTCGCCCGTTCGGTTACGCAGTTGTCTGCCGTGCCAAGGGCCTCCTTTCTTGTTGTTATTCAGAATCCATAACGTAACGGATATATCGGTAGAATAGAACATGTTGCGCGGCAGAACGATGATAGCTTCAATTTTATCGTTTTCGATCAACTGTTTACGTATTTCAAGCGTGTCGCTGTCGTCCAATGCCCCATTAGCTAGCAGGAATCCTGCAATTCCGTGATTGACATCCAGTTTGTTCAGGATATGGAGAATCCATGCGTAGTTGGCATTGCTGGCCGGCGGAACGCCATAACCTTTCCAGCGGGGGTCCGTCTCAAATTCTCCATACTCGGCATATTTCTTCAAATTGAATGGCGGATTTGCCATGATGTAGTCGAATTTGAGGTCTTTATGCTGGTCGTCGGAGAAGGTAGATACCGCTTTGTCTCCCAAATGGTAGGATATACCGCGAATAGCCAGATTCATCTTTGCCAGACGATAGGTCGCCGGTTCGGATTCCTGCCCATACACGTTGACCGCTTTGGTGTTACCTCCATGTGCTTCAATGAACTTGGTTGCCTGCACGAACATACCGCCTGACCCACAGCAAGGGTCATAGACCGTACCGTCGAACGGCTCAATAAGTGAGGCGATAAGTTCTACGATAGAATGCGGCGTGTAGAACTCACCTTCCTCCTTGTCGGCATTGATTGAGAAAGCCTGCAAGAAATATTCATATACACGTCCTATAAGGTCGTGATCGGTGAACTTCTTGGGATCTATCTTGTTAATCTCGTCCACCACGCTTTTCAAAACCCCCGGTTCAAGGGCCGTTTTCGTGAAAATCTGCTGCGGCAGGGCATTTTTCAGTTTAGGCTCATTGTCGTCCAACGTCTTTATGGCTGTATCGAAAGCGATGGCCATACCGGTAGGAGCCGTAAGAATAAGCTTGTCCCAGAATGTCTCGTCAGTCAGAAAGAACACGCCGTCCTGCATATACTGATTGGGACGGGACAGCTGCATTTCAACAAAAGCCTCGTCGTGAATGCCTTGAACCTCCACAATCTCGTGCCTGATTTTATCCTTTTGCTGTTTGAACCGTTCCCCTATGAATTTCAAGAACACAAGAGTCAGCAACAAATCGCGCTTGTCGGTCATGGCCGCACGTCCTCTCAAACTGTTGCGACAGTTGAAAAGTATGGTTTCTAAGGTCTCCTCCTTTGTTATTTTTGTTTGTTTCTTGGCCATCGTATTTACTCTATTAGTTTGGTGTTTAACCTAAAAGCATTTGCATCAATCTCCATTTGGAAAATCTTAATGTCGGGATTCAACTTTCGGGCAACACGGATTATTTTTGATTTTTCTTCGGCATTCATATTGATTCCCAGATAAACGGATTCGAAACACTCTCCTCCAATTTCGGGGAATGCTCTCATTTCTTTCCAGTCAATCGGGTTTTTATTATCATTTTGCCACGGTAGCAACTTCATATATGCCGACCATGGCTCTAATATAAATAAACGCACTTCTTGTTCATGCTCCCAAGCTTTTGCCTTGGTGGATATTTGATAATGAAAAAAGTCTTTTGCATCCCTGAAATAATCGGGCTTTTCTACAATGTCTTTATATTGTACCTCCACTTCCGAGCAGCCGATCATGACTCCGCTCTGCATATGAGAAAGATGTTTTCTAACTTTCTCCATATCCAGACCAATGCAGATGCCTTTATGCTTGCTATAATAGCTCCACATCAAAATTGAATCATATATCTTAGAAAGACTACATATCCATGCCTCTTCTCTGGTTCTACGAAATGAATCTCTTCTCAATTCTTCAATTATCTCCGGAGTCCATCCTCCACATGCTTCTTTCGGGACATTAGAGAAATCAATGAGTGAGGGGTGGCAATCAAACGGATCGTTCAACTGCGTAGCATTGGTAAATTGAAGATCGCTATAATACAGCATCATCAGTCCACCGTTAAAATCCAGATATTTATATAATTTATCTGTCCCCATATATTCATTTATTCGGTTCTCAATAAATCGTCAACTCTAACTTCCAGTACTTTTGCAATCTGAATAAGAGTTTCGACACTGGGCTGAGTTTTATTCGTAACCCATTTGGATACCATTGCCGGATCCTTGTCCAATTGTTCAGCAAGCCATTTGTTGGTTTTATCTTTCTCGGCGAGAACAATCTTTATTCGATTTAGCATTTTACGCTCCATGTCGTTACAATTTTTCGTTCTTACAAAGATAATGATTATTTGTATCTTATATGGTCATAATCAACAAAAATATGATTAAAATATCAATTTTGAATAGGTGATTGATATCGCTAAAAACAAGACAATTATTTCGATGCAATATTTTAAATCAATTGTGATTGATATATGTTACTTTTGTAGATATTAATATCTATAAAACTAAGCATATGAGTGTTATAAATAATGATGAGAATAACATTTCTGGAATTAGAACTATACTTAATAATCATAAAGCAACAACAGCATTTTTAATTGGAAATGGTATTCATTATCAATATAAAGATAACATACGAAATGGAGAAAAAGGAGAAAGACCTTGTCAGAAAGGAACTTGCCAGGGTGAGGGCGACAGCGATGGAGGGCTCGTTCGGCACGCAGAAAGAGCACTACGACCTGAGGCGAGTCAAGGCCCGGACGAAGCTGACGGAAATCCTGTACATCTTCTTCGGCATCCACACGGCAAACGTGGTGCAGCTGGCAGACAGGATAGAGCAGAGAGTACAGCTGGCAGCCTCCTGAAACGAAAATATGCACATAGAAAAGTGCTTTCAAGGGGGAACTATGCCTCTGTCATAGAGAATGGACAAAAAATCCGGCCGAAACGACCGGAATGAGATATAAAAACGTAAATTTAATGAGCCGGATGCAGAAACGGATGGGACCGGTCGGCTGCCTCGGCCAAATAGAAAACATTAAACGACAATCCCTATCTTAAGAAAACTACTCGAATCGAACTGTGTAAATTCCGCCGGACCCGGTTTCAAGAACCCTGGTCCGGTTTCCGTATCTGACGGTACACCTTCCTCCGGAGCCGGAGCGGATGAGGGCATAGTCGAGTACGTTGTCCTTCCAGAAGATGTCCACTGTAAAATTTCCGACGGCTTTAACTCCTGTCAGATGTCCTGTGTGCCAGGCAGCAGGCAGTGCAGGCAGGAGATCGATGCAGTCGTCTTGACTCTGTATGAGCATCTGTGTCACCCCTGCCACCCCACCGAAGTTTCCGTCAATCTGGAAAGGCGGATGGCGGTCCCAGAGATTGTCGTTGGTTCCCTCGCGCAGAAGATTGCCGTAGAGTTTGTAGGCCCTGTCACCGTCCCGGAGCCTTGCCCAAAGGTTGAGTTTCCATCCCATTGACCATCCTGTCGCCCCGTCACCCCTGTGCTCAAGGACAACCCTTGATGCCTCGGCAAGTTCTGGCGTACTCAATGTAGAGATGCTTGTCCCGGGGTAAAGCCCGTAGAGATGATTCAGGTGGCGATGCCTGTCATCAGGGGAGTCGATATCATCGTACCATTCCTGGAGCTGACCGTAACATCCTGTCTTGTATGGCACTATGCTGTCAAGTCTCTCTTTCCAGACTTTTGCAGCTGAAGTCCCGGCCGAGAGAATCTCCGAGACACGCACTGCCCCTGCCAGAATCTCCCGTGCGACTGCATTTGTGAATGTCGCCCCGATGTCAACCGGACCGTGCTCCGGGGAGGTTGAGGGGCAAATGCTGTAATGACCCTCCGGGGTCTTCCACAGCATCCCAACGGTGAAATCGGCCGCCCCTTTCAGAATCTCGAAGTTCTCCCTCAGGAAGGTGGTGTCTGCCGTGAAGTCGAAATGCCGGACTATGTGGGTTGCAAGCCAGGGACCGGCCATCGGGCAGTAGTTCCAGGACATGTCCCTGCTGTCAAGCGGAGATGTGAAACCGAAGATGTTTCCTGAGACGGAGGCAGTCCAGCCTTCCGCCCCGAAATAGGCCTTTGCCGTCCTCCTGCCCGGTTCCACAAGGGTTCTGATGAAGTCGAACAGAGGCTGTTCGCATTCGGAAAGATTTGTCGGGCAGGCTGGCCAGTAGTTCATCTGGATGTTGATATTGTTGTGGTAATCCACCCTCCACGGGCCGTCCACGTTGTTGTGCCAGATTCCCTGAAGGTTGGCCGGAAGGTTCCCGGGCCGGGAACTTGCAATCAGCAGATACCTTCCAAAATCGTAGTACATGGTCTCCAGTCCTGGATCCGCCTTGCCCAGCCGATAGGCAGCGATTCTTTGTGGAGTGGGCTCCAGGCACTTCCCTGAGTCATCCAGCACGAAACTCACCCTAGCGAACAGTGAGCGGTAGTCTTCCAGATGTTGCTTTTTCAACCACTCCAGTCCCCGGGAGGAAGCCTCCTGCATCCATTCTTCCGTGGTCTTCATCGGCCTGACCCCGATATATGCCTTCCTGTCACTGACGTGCGGATTGAAATTCACCTTGTAGTCGGTGTCGGCGGTAATCAGCAGCACTGCCGAATCTGCTCCTGAAACTTTCAGAACTCCGTTATCCACAGTGGTTTCACCCCCTTCTGCCACTACTCTCATCCTCATCACGAACTCCATCCCGTTACTTTGGAGCCATCCCCTGAAAATGATTCCGTCGCGGCCGTCCCTGCTGAATTTCCCATCCATCAGCGGGTTGGGAATGTAGGTTATTTCAAGATTCTGCGCCCCTCCCTTTGAGGCTTTGAATGATGCTGCAAGCACGTTTGACGGGTAGGAAATGAAATATTCTCGGTCGTGGCGCACCCCTTCGGCCTCGAAACTCACTCTCACAAGGGCCGAGTCCAGAAGCAGTTCCCTGAAATAGCCGCTGACCTTCTCCTCATCCAGCCCGGTCCTGATTTTGAATTCTCCCGCGCTCGTGAAACTCCCGAAACGGAAATTCTTCTCATCATTTGCGGGATATGGCACTGTACTGTCGAAATTTTGCGAAAGCAGTTCCCAGGCCTCGTCACGCCTTCCTTTCACGAGGGCTTCCCTGATTTGCGGGAGCAGGTGGGCGGATTCCTTGTTCACGTCCCAGTAGTCCCTGGCCGACGAAACGGCTCCGGGACCTCCTCTCCAGAGGGTTTTCTCGTTGAAGGTGATTCTCTCCGTCGCGACGGAACCGAAGATATTTGCTCCGATGTTCCCGTTCCCGATCGGAAGCGAGCAGTTTTCCCATTCAAGGTCGGAGTTCTGAATGCCGTCACCTGAGTTGACAAGGTTTGTCGCCCCGCTCCAGGCCGTCTTGCCGGTGGATGTGCAGGGTTTGTCAAACCAGATGCGCCGGTCGGGATTCTGGGCCTGAAGTGAAAGCGTGTATGTGGTAAAAAGGATATATAACAAAAATGGAATATATACAGGGAATGAGGAAATATTGAATATTCTTTTCATATTTCGACAAATTATAAATATTTCGAAAAATCACATGTTACAAAAGTAGGAATTTATATTCAACTCTGGTGATTTATTCCTTAAATTTGCGGACCACATTGACGGATTCTCTGATGGAGAAAATCCGAATCAGGAAAATATTTACATAATAACTTGTTATGTCATTTTTTGATTTCTACAAAATGAGCGGTCCTGCCGCCAGGATGCTTCCTGCCGAAAGTCAGGACAAGGTTTACAGACGCAAGAGGATGCAGACTTTCATTGCGGCAACCTTCGGCTATGCCCTCTACTATGTTTGCCGCCTGTCGATGGGCGTGATGAAACAGCCTTTGATTGATGCAGACCTGTTGAATGCCACACAGTTGGGTCTGATTGGCGCCTGTCTTTACTGGGCATACGCGGTGGGCAAGCTGGTGAACGGTTTCCTTGCTGACGCCTCCAACATCAAGCGCTTCATGGCGACTGGACTGGTCATCTCGGTGCTGATGAATTTCCTGATGGGAGTGATGGGCGTTTCAGCGATGTCTGACACCGGCATCAGCGCTGCAGCCGGCACGAACACTGCACTTTTCATCAGTTTTGCCGTGTGCTGGGCATTGAACGGATGGAGCCAGTCGATGGGGGCTCCGCCTGCAATCGTTTCGCTTTCAAGATGGTTCCCGCTCAGGAGCAGAGGCACCTTCTACGGTTTTTTCAGTGCTTCGCACAACATAGGTGAAGGCCTTTCGTTCATCTTTGTGGGTTCCCTCGTGGCTGCCTTCAGCTGGAAATGGGGGTTTTTCGGGGCTGCTCTTGCCGGAATCCTCGGTGTCATCCTGATTTTGTTCTGGCTGCATGACAATCCTGAAAGTCAAAGGCTTGCGCCTATTGAGGTTCTTTCCGGGGAGATGAGCCAGGAAGAGTACGACAGGAACCGTCAGGAAATGCTCCGCCAGGCCGGTGATGCAAAGAAAGCCCAGCAGGCCCAGACCAGGGCAATGCAGGCGGCAGTCATCAGGAACCCGGGTGTCTGGATTCTTGCCCTTGCGAGTGCGTTTATGTATATGAGCCGTTACGCAATCAATGAGTGGGGAGTGATTTTCCTTCAGGAGGCTAAGGACTACAGTCTTGCGGAGGCATCAGCCATCATCGGAATCAATCCGATTCTGGGTATCCTCGGCACGGTGGTTTCCGGATGGCTCAGCGACAAGGTATTCAAGGGTGACAGGAAATATCCGGCGTTCGCTGCCGGAATCCTGGAGTCCATCGCACTTGCCCTCTTCCTTTTCGGTGGCCCGGCAAAATGGGTCAACATACTTGCAATGGTACTCTTCGGCATTGCAATCGGATGTCTCATCGCCTTCCTTGGTGGCCTGATGGCAATCGACCTTGTTCCGCGCAGGGCCACGGGAGCGGCCCTTGGCATTGTCGGCATTGCATCCTACATTGCCGCCGGTCTCCAGAATGTCGTGACGGGTTTTCTGCTTGACAACAACATCATTGACAAGGTCAACTCCCTTGGGGAAACGGTCAGTGTACACGATTTCTCCTATGTCGCCTGGTTCTGGTTCGGAAGCGCGGTTGTTTCCTTCCTGCTCCCGGTGCTGAACTGGAGACGCAGGCAGCAGGTAATTTAAAGAGAAAGCCGACCCGGATGGGTCGGCTTTTTTCTGCGTAAGGGTGATGTCTTATTTGACAAATCCCCGTTTGTCCAGCCTCTTGCTGAGATTGAATGCAAGACCGAAGTTCATTGCCAGATTCAATCTCTTGTAAGGTACAAGAAGATTGTTGAATGGTGCAAAGTTGGTGACAATCGAGTCGGTTCCGACAAAGAAGTCGATTGCACGGCAATGCAGGTTGAGATATGCCCCGAAGGAGGATCCGAAGTTTGAAAGACCGTAACTTGCGCTGAATCCCAGGCAGTTGCCTGCTGCAATGTTCAGGCTGACCCTTCCTTCATACTGTGTGTGTGCACCCTGGATTCTTGTGGTGAACAGACCTCCCACGGACATTCCGTCCCAGAAAGGCATCTTGTATTCCACGGCCGCATTGATGGTTGCGGAAAGCATCTCGTTGTAGGCTCCGCTTTCCTTTTTGTAGAGGACAATCAGTTCCTGGAGGTCTTTGCCCATCTTGTTGAACTGGTTGTTTATTGAGTTCTCGCTTCCCTCGTCAAGGGAGACATTCTCAAATCCGTTGAACTCCCAGACATTGCCTTCTTTCGTGCTTGCAAGCATCGAGGACTTCCAGTGGATGAATCCCAGATCGAGAATAGATGCCGAAACGGTCAGACCCTTGAGGATTTCGTAGGAGAATCCCAGGTCAAATGCCACTCCGAATCCTCCAAGGACTGAGGCCGGGGTGAAACCCGAGTTGATTCCTATGTGACTGAAATCAATCTGATCGGCAGTCTTGCCCTCCGGTATGTCTCCGACTTCCCCGTATGTAGGTATGTTGACAAAGTCCCCGATTGAAGCCTGAAGGGTTCCGTCCGCTTCCACCCTCCACCTGTCTTCGCTCAGCTCAAGATTCATGTTCTTCATGTTCAGGTCAACGCTGGCCAGCCCGAGAAGGGCTTTCACCTTTGCCCCTACAACAAGCTTGTCGCTGATTCTTTGTGACTGTCCGAGAGATAGTTCTGCGTAGGCCCTCGCCTTGACGCCGAGATTGCTGATGTTGTAGTACTGAGCACCTCCGACATTTTTCATAAATGAGAAAAGGTCACGCGGGAGGTTGACTGAGGCCGTTTCCCTGATGTTCAGTTCCACTGTCGTGAAACCGTTCTTCTTTCCCCAGGCTCCGATTGAGAGGATGCTGGTGTTGAGGTCCTGAGAAATGATGTTCTTCTTGCTGAGTCTGCCAAGGAAGGTGTCCGCATCGACCTGGTTGCTCATGAAAGTGGTCAGACCTCCGTCTGCAGTAGGGTACAGGAAGGTGTTGATTCCCAAATTCGAGGAGACTCCGACGCTTGTGTAGCCGAGTGCCGGAAGCGTGAAATAACTTCTGGCGCTTGGTGTCGCAGGGTTAAGCCTGTGTCTGAAATCGTAGCCGTCAAGGAAATATGCGGTCTTCATCGTTGTCTGCGCAAAAGCGGCAGTTCCCAGAGCAAGGGAGAAAACGAAAATGTTGAATATCTTTTTCATAATTATTTCAGATTGGTTGTAAATTCTCCGACAAGCCTTGCCTTGATGTCGGTCAGCCTGATACCTTGTTCCCTGTTGAGGGCTATACCCTCGGAAGTCTCATTTGAACTGCCTGATACCGTGAGTCTTATGCCGTCAAGTGTTTTAAGTGCATCGTTGCTTGCGGAAACTGTGAGCACAATTGGAGAAATGCTTTCTGCATCGGTCCTGCCCGCCTTGATCGTGCCGTCAACCGTTACTTCCGCTCCGGCAATCACATTGCCTTCAGTGTCGACAGGCACGGCCGAAAGATCGAAATCAACCGGAATGGTACTTGTCATATTGAATTTCAGGGCGAGGGAGGTGACATTGAGATCCATATTCTCGCCCAGTCCGAGAGAGCCTGCGAGTCCCTTGATGTCTTCAGGAGTGTATTCGAGCCTGAAGTTGCGTCCGAATGCAAGGGTGGCATCGAAAGAATAGTCAATAGAGCAGGTATAGTTTCTGTTCGTCTCAATTGTTACATACTCGTCTGCATCGGATTGGATGGCAATGTCCTCGATGCCGATACTTGACGGAATCTGTGAGAGAATTTCGGCAATTTCCGTTTTCCTGATGTCCCTGTCGCCCTGCTGTGCACCGGAATGTGTTCCCTGCCTTGAGATGAAAATACGGGATACTCCCTTTTCCAGGAGGATTTCCTCGGAACCTTCGCCACCGATGCTGAGTGAGGCGTAAGGGGTGGCCTGTGCCTTCGCGTAGGCCTTGAGGGTTGCTGCAATACTTGCCTTGAATGGAGTCTTGTTGTCAATGGTGAAACCTATGACCGGATTCCAGATGTCAAGCGAAATGTTTTCCCCTGAGAGGAACTCCGGGAGTTCTCCCAGTTCAAATTTCTGATTGTCAATATTGTAGGATGTGTTGAGCTTCGCTGTCACCGATTTTACGGCTATGTCGTTCATCACAATGTTGATTGTCAGGCTGAGACTTCCCTGGGAAGGAATGGATGTGAAATCCGCCGGGTCAATCTTCACGTCACCGCTGACAGAGACATTGTCATTGATGACAATTTTTCTTTTCCCTTCGACTGTGACAAGCCCCATTCCGGAAGTCATCTTACTGAAGTCGATGCCGGTGATGTTCAGGTCAATGGATGATGAAATGCCTTTTGTTACCTTAATCGGGGTGTCAATCCTGAGAGTGTTTCCGGAGATCGAGAATCTGCTGTCTGATGCGTCCTTCTTGCTGACTGTCAGGTACTGGGGGAAGACAATCTGCATTCCTGCACAAAGTTCTACTGCTCCCGTGCTGATGTTGAAACGCAAGGATGCAGGTGCATCCGTCACCATTTCCTTGATGTCCACGATGCTTTCCTCTTCGAACGCCTGGTCAAGAGAAACGCTCATCTTTGTGTCGGAAGGCAGGGAGTAGGTGAATGCCGGCAGGCTTGAGAAAAGAGAAATCCCTGCAGGTGACGTGGATGAGGTGAATCTGGAAGTCGGGAGTGAAATGTTCACGTCATTTGCCTGCTGAAGTTTTCCGATGGAAATGTCGTCGACTCTGAAATCTGTCGAGAAATTCTCTTCAGGAGCAACCCCCAGGAAGTAGTCTCCTGTTGCCTCATCGCATTGAATACCCTGCGCACCCTCTTCTATTTTAAGGAAATCTCCGATTTTGATGAATTCGGAAGAGCCGATTGGGAGGCTGATGTCGCCCTTGATGTTGATGGATGTGTCAATGGGTTTTGAAAGGTCGTAGTCTTGGTTGACACACGAGCAAAACAACCCGCAAAGGGCCAGAAATGCCGCCAGATGAATTCTGACGGTCATTTTCTCAGTTAAGAAGTTCAGCATCTTAATTTTGTCGTTAAAGGTTCAACAGGCAAAGTTAATAGAAATAGGCACAATATCAAATATTTGTCACAACGCCAGCGGCAGGTTTTGAATCGAAGCGGAAGATTCCTATATTTGCGGTTATTCGAACGGTAGGGTTATTTCGGAAATATTTACAAAATGGTGAATATACACGAATCGAGACATATATATATAATATCGTATATATTTTTTTTCATCGCCGTAATACGGCTCACTTTCGCGGCGGTTCCCGCCTTCGCGCAGCAGACCTGCCTTAAAGGCTGCATCTGCGACAGTCTCACTCTTGCACCGATGCCCGGAGTTGTAGTCGAACTCAACGAAATATACAAACAGTCAGACCATTATGTCACTTCGGGACAGGACGGTGTCTTTGTATTCAACAATATTCCCGAAGGGAAATACAAACTTCGTTGCAGTGTCCTCGGATATGTGACCAGGGAATTGAGAGTCAGTGGGAATGTGACCGATCTCGGGCTGATTCTGATGCGGGAGGACATCATTGCCCTGGATGCTGCAGTACACACAGAGGAGGCAATCCGCACGTCCCAGAGTGGGGATACACTGACTTATAATGCAGCAGCCTACAAGACTATGATGGGGGCTTCCTCGGAGGAACTCATCTCGAAGATGCCGGGCATTGCCGTGGGGGCGAGGGAGGTGGAGGCCAACGGAAAGAAGGTTTCGAAGATTCTCATCGACGGGAAGGAATATTTCAGCGACGACGTGATGACTGCCCTCAGGAACATTCCGGCTGACCTGGTGAGTGAGATTGAGGTGGTCAACAAACTGAGTGACGAGGGAGAGATGACGGGAATCAGCGATGGGGAAGATTACACGGCAATCAACATAGTCACCAAAAAACGCTCTGGAAAAGGCGCTGTGACCGGGAGGTTCTACGGTGGCTACGGCATTCCGGACAAGTACATTGCAGGTGCTTCGGTCAATTACCTCGGGGAGGAAAGGACGGCGACTCTGCTCGGGATGGCCAACAACATCAGCAAGTACAATTTCGTCTCGGACGATCTGGTGAGCGCTTCCTCCTCAGGAGGCGGTTCCGTGGACGGGAATTTTCAGGTGAAGCCGCTCTCAGGCCTGTCCTCAGTGCAATCCTTTGGGGCAAACTACTCGAACGCCTGGTTCAACGGAAGCTATATGTTCAACCGCATCACTAACCACAATTACTCGGACAATGTCCGGAGGCGTTTTCTGGATGAGGATTGGGAGCAAGTGACATCCACGGGATCGGATTTCGATGCAAAAAACAACACCCATCGTTTCACGGGGAAGTTTTCCGTCAATCCCAAGGGGAAGCATTCACTGGTGATCCGTCCTTCAGTTTCCTATCAGAATCTCTTCGATGAAAGATTCCAGAAAATTGGACTGCACAATGTCTCCCTCACCGCCGATGAACTCACAGGAGTGAGGGACAGCCTTTTCAAGCGCAACAGAACAGTCCGCAGCGACAATGACAGGTGGAATGTGAATGCGAGGATGAGTCTTGTGTACAGGTACAGGTTCAAGAAGTCAGGACGCTCTCTTTCAGTCTCTGCTTCAGGAAGTTACTACCGCTACTCCGGCCTGGATCATTCCTCTCAGTTCACAATTCTGGACCCTCTTGCCGGCTTTGACGAACAGAAGGCAAAAAGCAGTTCGCGCCAGTACAGGGACAGGCTGACGGAGAACTACTCCTTCTCTGCCGGGACAACCTACACCGAACCCATCGACAGGAAAAACCGTCTTGCTCTGGACTACCGTTTCACTCAGACGGGGAGTCTCGGGGACAGCCGGACATATCTCTTTGATTCCGATGCAGGTACATTCCTGGATGCCCCTGACTTGAGGCAGTCGGCAGTCAGTTCGAACATCTTCAGGACCCATCTTGCCGGGATGAGGTACAATTTCAGGTACAGGAAACTTCAGGTGACCGCAAGCCTGTCCTACCAGAGGGTTGACTATCAGGGCACATCCCTGATGCCGACCCAATACACGGTGCACCGGGGCTTCAACAATCCGATTTACAGCGTGGTGGCAAACCTGCCGTTCAATCCCGAAAATTCACTTCGCATCGATGCCAGGAGCAAGACTTCAAATCCGTCCGTGAGTATGATGCAGGGGAGCGTGAACCTGACCAACCCGAGCTTCGTGCGTTCCGGCAATCCCGACATTGTCCCGTCCTACCTCCACAATGTCAACGTTCGTTACATCCACACCAACCGCAGGAAGGGTTCCACTATTTCTGTCTCGATGTCGGTTTCAGGCAGCGGAAATTACCTCTGCGATTCCCTGGTGGTGGATTCTCCGGATTTCGAAGTGGCTGAGGGGGTAAAACTGGGAGACGGCAACCAGTTCAGCAAGCCGGTCAATCTGGGGGGCTACTACAAGGTCTCCGGCCGTTTCACCTACGGATTTCCTGTCAACTTTCTCTCCAGCAATTTTAACATAGACCTGTCGGGTTTCGTTTCCTCAGTTCCCGGGATGATCAATGCAGACTATGTCCCGGTGCACCGCGACGGCTGTTCTCTCGGGGGAAAACTCGACAGCAACATCAGTGACCGCCTTGATTTCACACTTTCCTACAATGCCAAGTACGTGAACAACGAGTATTCAAGTGCGAGGGGAGTCACCCGGAACAACTATTTCACCCAGAATGCGAGGGGAAGCGTCAAGTGGATTTTCTGGAAAGGATTCGTGCTGACCGGTTCCCTGCATTTCCAGCAGAACCTCAGCATTGACAGGCGTTACAACGACAGGCTACTTTACTGCGACATCTTCCTCGGAAAGAAGCTCTTCCGCAACCGGATGGGTGAAATCAACATTGGGGTGAACGACCTTTTCAATGCCACGGGCCGGTACTTCCGTCACACGATCAATGCCAACGGCGCGACGGATTCCTCAGACCTCGGAATGGGACGCTATTTCTCGATTCAGTTTGTCTATCACCTCCGGCATTACTGATTCTCGAGGGGGGTGCAAAAAAAGATGCATCTGCAATTGTCGCAGGTGCATCCTTTCTGTCGGGATTCCGAGGAGAAATTTACTCCGGAAGGACAACGTTCTTGACGGCCGGATAGGTCTCAAGCAGGCCTTGGGCATTGACATACCCTCTTGTGAGCTTGAGCAGACGGTCCGGGTAGTTGCTGATGATGGCTTCTACCTTGAGGTCAATCATCCTGCGGATGTCCTCCTCATTGTCAACCGTCCAAGGAACAATCTTCATTCCCCTTGCCCAGGCTTTCTCACAGAAGGTCTTGTCAACCAATGAGAACTGAGGACTGATCCAGTCAGGCGTGAAATTGAGTTTCGCCATCGTGGCCTCGAAATCAGTGTCCTTCTTGTCGATGAGGAAGGAGAGTTTCACCTGAGGGTATTTCTCGTGCATATAGTTCAGCGCCCTTGCATCAAAGCATTGCACCACAAGACGGTCCCCAAGATCCATTGACAGGAGAAGTTCCATACATCGGTCTGTAAACTCTTTGTATTCAGGCCAGTTGGTACCTTCGCCCTTGCCGGCGCGGCACTTGATCTCGATGTTGTAGCGCATCGGGGTGAGTTTGTTCTCCCTGGTGTAGTTTTCCACGAAGGAAATCAGTTCGGAGGCGAGGGGCTTGTGCTCCGGGATGCAGGCTTTCTCAGGCCAGACCGTGCTCTCACGAAGGCCGGTGTCGTATTTTGCCACCTGGGAGTAATCCATGGTGTAGATATATTCCTTCGGATCTTCCTTCTTTACGATGGAGCCGTCAGGCCTTGTCGCGTAGCGGTAGTGGAAGTAGGAGTCGTGTGAGACTACCACCTGTTTGTCCGCGCTGATCTGCAGGTCGAGTTCGAGGGTGTTTACACCGAGGTCGATGGCGTTCTTCATTGAGGAGATGGTGTTCTCAGGCATCAGCCCGGCACCACCCCTGTGAGCCTGCACGTCCACGCAATCCCTCAGGCGGACAGTGTTCTCCCAACTCCTGCCGAAGCGGTCTTTCACGACAACCCTGACCTCCGATGCGTACTGGTCGGGAACCGCGAGGAAGTAGTGGATGTTCGGGCGCGGAGTCTTGTAGGCAGGGATTTTCTTGACCTTGTAAACGGAATATATTTCCCTGATGTATTCAGGGGAGAAATCGATGGCCCTGTCCATCTTTCCCATATATTTCCCGTCCTGCCACCATTCCACACTCCAGGCGTGGTCGTAATCCCAGACATTGGCAATCACGGCGTTAGGATGGAGCTGAGACTGTCCCGGAGCGAAGACCTCGACCTGGAAGTCCTTGTCGCAACCGACTGATTTGTACCACCAGGAGAGTTTTCCGTCCTTTTTCTCAAAGACTTTGTAACCACCCGGCGTGCCGTCATTGCAATGCTTGGTGGACCACCAAGAACCGCAGGCTGCCGCAATGTTGAACTCCATTATGTCGTCGGTGACCTTCAGGTTGTTGTTGATGTGCGAGTGTCCTGTGAGGAAAGATGCCTTGCGGCCCTTGAGAATCTCCAGCATTTCATCCGCCTTGCCTGTGAGGGCGAAATCCTGTCTCTTGAAGGTGATGAAAGGGCAGTGCTGGCAGATGTAGATGTGGGATTCAGCAGGGATGTGGCTCAGGAGACCTTTCAGCCACTCCAGCTGTGCGTCGTCGTAGCTTTCCCTGTACTGTTTCTGTGTGTCGTAAATGACATTGTCAAGCACTATGACATAGTCACTTCCGATTCCGAAAGCATAGTTCTCAGGTCCGAAGTTGCTCCTGTAGTCGGAAGAGGTCTCGTGGTCGCCCTTTGATTCCCTCAGATGGTCGTGATTGCCGATAACCGGGTAGAACGGTATGCCGGTGCGTGCGAACTGTTCCTTGAATCCGGGCAGCAAGTCCGTGCGGTCCCAGCAGATGTCTCCCAGGACAATCCCGACGGTGTTGAGACGGGATGTCTCATCAGAGACGGTCTCGAGGATATCCGGCATGACATTGTCACAGAATAGTTTGAAATGCTTCTCGTTGGCGGTCTGCGGGTCAGCCATTGCTACGATGGCATAGTCGTCGGATGCTTTTGTCCTGAGAAGTTTGAAGTCAAAGTTTCCCTTGTGATCTGCCGGAAGGTAAAATTCAGGGGTCCCCCCGTCGAATGGGGCGGTGTAGCCCGAAGGTGTGATGACAAGGACGAAATCGGCATTGTCGTCCACTTCGAGGGTGAAGCGACCTTTCTTGTCGGTCGTAGAGAAATTCTTTCCGTCAGTTACAATGACTTTTGAAAGCTTTTCCTTCCCGCATGTGACCGAACCGTTGACTTTGCGGGCGTTTGCCACTGGACAGATTGCGAGTGCAGCCAGGAGCGTAAATATCAACTTGTTCATATTCCGTAAATTATGAAATTTCAATACAGATTATTTTCCTTCAACCATTCTCTTTTCGGTTTTCCACATCAGGGCGCAAAGGAGCACTCCGATAGCTGCGGCCAGCACGAATGAAAGGTTTGCGGCATTCCATCCGATGTTGTTTGCAAGGTTTCCTGCAACTGCCTTTGAAAGGACTGCATCACCGATGAGGTAACCGAAGAGTCCCACAAAGCCCGCTGCAGTTCCCGCTGCGTTCTTCGGCACGAGATTCAGGGCCTGTACGCCGATGAGGGCAACCGGGCCGTAGATGAAGAAGCCGATGATGATCAGGGCTGCGTAAACAATCACCTTGGTTGTAGCCACGATGGCCTGAGGGTCGGAGCATAGCAGTTGGGCAATTGGCAGGGCCTGCCAGTAGAGGAGGGTGCCGACTGCCACCATTGCCATACACAGAACGTTAGGAGGCGCACATCTTCCCTTGAAGAATTTTGCAGAAATCCATCCGACCACTATTGTGCCGACTGCACCGACATAGTTGTGCACGGAAAATGCCACCTTGCATTCGGCTTTGCTCATAATCCCTTCTTCCTGAAGGTAAGTAGGGGACCAGTCGCCGATGCCGTAGCGGACCATATAGACAAGCACGTTGGAGATTGCCACGATCCAGAGCCAGTGATTTTTCAGCACATAGTCCACAAAAAGTGTCTTGAACGGGAGTTTCTCTCCGCTTTTCTGTTTCGATTTGACTCCTGAATAGTCGTTGCGGTACTCTTGTACTGATGGAAGTCCGCAAGATTCGGGAGTGTCGCGCAGGGCCCACCAGCAGAAGGCTGCGATGACCAGGGCGAAGAGGGAAGGCACAATGAAATCCGCTCTCCAGGTCTGCTGGATGCCCATCGTCCCGAAAACCGCCACTCCCCACATTGCCAGAAGTCCGAGGGAACCGCTGCCTATTGTGTGGGAGGTGTTCCAAATTGACATCTTGAAACTTCTCTCGTTCTGCGAGAACCAATGTGCCATTATTCTTCCGCAAGGAGGCCAGCCCATTCCGGAGAGCCATCCTACCACGAGGGTGAGGGTGAAGATGATGGCAGTGTTGAGGGCAATCTGTCCTGCGGCAAACGGGATGAAACCGATTGACATCATAGTCAGGGCGGAGAGAATCAGGCCCACTACGAGGAATTTCCTTGCGTCAGACCTGTCGGATACGCTCCCCATAATGAATTTGCTGAAAGCATAGGCTATTGACACTGCGGACATTGCATATCCTGCAGTTGCCTTGTCAATCAGACCTTCCTCAATCATGTCTGGAGCTGCGAGTGACAGGTTCTTCCTCACAAGGTAGTAACCTGCATATCCAAGAAAAGAGCCCATGAATACTTTGAATCTCATGGACTTGTAAACTTTGTCAATCTTCTCTTTCGGAAGAAGCGGCTTTGCTGCCGGCGGGTCAAAAAATCGTGACATATTTCGAAAATTAACTGGATATTCAAAAGCTTGCCAAAGGTAGGCAAAAAATCGAAACCTTAAAAGTTTTATTTCGAAATATGGGAGATTCCCGGCTTGACCGGGAATCTAATCAACAATGATGACCTCAATACCTTTGCGGTTGAATTCGTCGATGTAGAGCTGCGGAATTCCCTTGTCCGTGATGATCAGGTCAACGGACTCTATGTCGCAAATCTTGCTGAAACCCCTCCTGCCGAACTTTGTGCTGTCGGCTAGGATAATGACTTTCTGGGAAGTGTCCATCATCACCCTGTTCAGCTGAGCCTCAAGCATATTCGTGGTCGTAAGACCGAAATCGATGTCAATCCCGTCAACACCCATAAACAGTTTGCTGCAGTTGAAATTCGAAAGCATCTGCTCGGCGAAAGGCCCGACAACCGAAACGGAACTGTTTCTGGTTATGCCTCCAAGTTGCATCACGTCCACCTGGCTATGCTGTGAAAGAATCTGTGTGACAGGAACGGAGGCTGTTATGACGGTCAGACGCCCTTTCGGAACAATCTCCCTTGCGAAATACGTCATTGTCGTTCCCGAGGCGATGATGATGCAGTCATCCGGCTCGATGAACTGTGCCGCAGCCTTTCCGATGGCCTGTTTCTCGGCTATGTTCTTCTTTTCCTTTTCGCTGATGTGCCTGTCACCGATGTAAGGACTGATTAGAATGGCGCTTCCGTGCGTCCTGTAAAGCTTTTTCTGCTGCTCAAGGTAGGACAGGTCCTTTCGGATTGTGACTTCCGACACTTTGAAAATTTCGGCGAGCTGCGTCACCGAGATGTTTCCGTGCTGTTGGAGCAGGCTGAGTATTTTGCTGTGCCTCTGAGGCAGGCTCAATGTGGAGTTGTCCTCCGAATTTCTGGCGTTCATTTTTCCGGGAATGATGATTTGCGCGAAGTTACGAAAATATTTTAAAACGCAATCCGTCCTGTTTCGGAATAAATTCGTATTTTCGCGCTTCTGTTGTATTCTTAAGATTCGCAATGCGAAACTTGAGTTGTATTTGGAATATGAAGAAACTTATTGTAGAAAATTACAGAAAGATGCGCAGTCGCCTGACTGACAGCGCCGGAAGACCGTCCTGGATTGTCTCCCTCATACCGTTCATCGTCCTGGCCGGCGTGATGGTGGTGGTAATCAGGATTTTCGGTGCGGATTCCCTCCTTGGGGGCAGCCAGGTTGCGCTTCTCTTCTCCTCCGGAGTGGTCGTCGCAATTTCGATGATTTTTTACAAGATTCCCTGGAACACATTCGAGGATTCAATCTGCGACAACATCCGCTCGGTTGGGAATGCCGTCCTGATTCTGCTCCTGATTGGAGCGATTGCCGGCTCTTGGATGATCAGCGGAATAGTCCCTACCCTGATATATTACGGAATGAAAATCATTACTCCGTGCATATTCCTTTTCGCCTGCTGCATCATCAGCGCCCTCATTTCCATAATGACGGGCAGCTCCTGGACCACGATTGCGACTGTAGGTGTTGCAATGACAGGGATTGGCACAGCCCTGGGGTACGAACCGGGATGGACTGCGGGAGCAATCATCTCGGGTGCATATTTCGGAGACAAAATATCTCCTTTGTCGGACACGACCGTCCTTGCGTCCTCGTCCTCGGGTACGCCGCTTTTCACGCACATCAGGTATATGATGGTAACCACCGTCCCTTCCTTCGTCATTGCCGTCATCACCTTTCTTGCCGTCAGCCTGACCCACGGTTCGTCAGATGCTGCAAGGACTGAGGAATTTGCGGATTCCCTGCTCGGAACGTTCAACATTTCGCCCTGGCTCCTTGTCGTGCCGCTTCTGACGGGAGTGCTGATTGCAAGGAAAGTTCCTGCAATCCTGACTCTGTTCCTGGCGGCCGTTATGGCTGGAATCACCGCTCTGATTGCCCAGCCGGATGTCATCCGGGAGGTCGCCCTCGGAGCGGAAAATGCCGTCAAGGGTGGCGCCTTGTCGTTTCACGACGGTGTGAAGGGCTTGATGACAGCATATTACGGCAGGACCGACATACTGACCGGAAATCCGGCTCTGGATGAACTGATTGCCACGAGGGGAATGACGGGAATGCTGAACACCGTCTTTCTGATCATCTGTGCAGTGACTTTCGGAGGGGTGCTCACCGGAAGCGGGATGATGCAGAGCCTGACTGCGATGATGGCAAGATGCGTTCACAGGACGGTTTCCGCAGTGGCTGCGACTGTAGGTACCGGCGTGTTCTGCAATATGGTCACCGGCGACCAGTACCTCTCCATCATAATGACCAGCAGCCTCTACCGCAAACTGTTCTCCGACAGGGGATTGGAGAGCAGACTCCTGAGCCGCAGCGTCGAGGATTCCGCAACCGTGACTTCCGTTCTGATTCCGTGGAACTCCTGCGGAATGACCCAGGCGACCGTGCTGAAGGTCGCGACTCTGGATTACCTTCCATACTGCATCTTCAACCTGGTTTCCCCGCTGATGTCGGTCTTCGTCGCGGCGACCGGTTACAGAATCAGGTACCGGAACAGATTGCAAGCGGAACAAAATGTAGCCGGAACAAAGTAGAATTTGACAAAAATTCCTATCTTTGCCGAGGATTCCTTATTTTGAATATTTACAATTAAGGAGATATTTAACATTTAAAACAGTCAATATGAAAGAATTGAAAGGAACAAAGACGGAAGCCAACCTTCAGGCCGCTTTCGCAGGTGAATCACAGGCGCGCAACAAATACACCTACTATGCCTCAAAGGCAAAGAAGGACGGATATGTGCAGATTGCAGAACTTTTCGAGGCAACTGCTGCCAACGAGAAGGAACACGCGAAAATCTGGTTCAAACTTCTTCATGGTGGAGCAATTCCTGACACCAGGGCCAACCTTCTTGATGCTGCCGAGGGTGAGAACTACGAGTGGACCGATATGTATGCAGGTTTTGCAGTGACAGCCCGCGAGGAGGGTTTCGTTGAGATTGCAGCCCTTTTCGAGGAGGTCGGCAAGATTGAGAAAATGCACGAGGAGCGCTACCGCAAACTTCTTGCGAACGTCGAGGGCGGACTTGTCTTCTCAAAGGACAATGATGTCATCTGGGAGTGCGGAAACTGCGGCCACATCGTGATCGGAAAGAAAGCTCCGGAGATGTGCCCTGTCTGCAAACATCCTCAGTCCTACTTCAGGGTTCACCCTCAGAACTATTGATTCTGAAGGCCAATCCTTGAATTTTTTTATGAAAAGGTTCGTGTTTTTTGTGCTGGCGGTGATTTTTGCCGCCAGTTCTTTTGCTGCCAGTTCTTTTGCCGCCAAAAGGGACACGCTCAGGATTCTGTCGATTGGAAACAGTTTCTCGGAAGATGCCGTGGAGCAGAACCTTGCCGATCTGGCAAGGGCAGACGGAAGGTGCGCCATCATCGGAAACCTCTATATCGGGGGGTGTCCGCTTTCACGTCATTGGGAGAATATGAAACAGGACAAGCCTGCCTATCGTTACCGCACCATCGATTCTGACGGGGTGATGACCACTTTCAAGAATTTCAGGATTTCAGATGCGGTCAAGTCGATGCACTGGGACGTGGTTTCCCTCCAGCAGTCCAGTCCGCTGTCAGGGAAGATAGAAAGCTATGAACCTTATATGCAGGAACTTGTGTCCTGGCTCAGGGCTAATCTGCCTTCGGATACAAAACTGATGTTCCACCAGACCTGGGCGTATTCTGCAAATGGGGTCAGGAAGGAATTTGCAAATTACGGCTGTGACCAGAGGGCTATGTATGACTCCATTATGGTCGCCACAAAGACAATCTGCGAAAGATACGGCCTTGATGTGATTCCTGCGGGTACGGCCATCCAGAACGGCCGCGCGACATCCATCAGGGACAATTTCTGCCGTGACGGCTATCATCTCAGCCATTCCTGCGGGCGTTACACTGCTGCCTGCACGTGGTACGAGAAACTTTTCTCACGTCCGGTCAGGGGAAATCTCTACCGTGCCGACATCCAGCCTGATTACGACACCTCCACAAAGGGAATCCGCTCGGTTTACCCCCAGGATGCAGGAGTGGTCTGCGGTCCTGACCAGTGGGGTGCCATTGCCGCCTGGGCCTGGGGACTGAGCCGTGCTCTGGACTATCTGTGCACTGACAAGGATGTGGATGCCTCAAGGGTCGCCCTGATAGGACATTCCCGTCTTGCCAAAACAGCCCTCTGGGCCGGAGCGGTTGATTCCCGCTTTGCAATGGTGATTGCAAACGAGTCCGGATGTGGAGGAGCAGCAATCTCACGCAGGTCCTACGGAGAGACTGTCGGCATAATCAACCGCTCTTTCCCTCACTGGTTCTGTGACAATTTCAAGAAATACTCTGAAAATGAATCCGCCCTCCCGGTTGACCAGCACGAACTCCTTGCCCTGATTGCCCCGAGGCCTCTCTGCATCGGAAGTGCCAGGGAAGACCGCTGGTCCGACCCTCAAGGGGAGAGGCTTGGAATGGAGGCTGCCCTAAAGGTCTATGACCTGTACGGCAAGAGCGCATCCTCCAGAGTCGCCTACCACATCCGTGACGGCCGTCACGAGATTTATCCGAAGGATTGGGAGGCATATCTGCGCTTCGCCGGGCGTTTCCTATGATTCGGAATAATATATATATATATGACATACAGGAACATAATATTCGACATAGACGGAACCCTGATAGACACCGAAAGAACAGGAGTCCTTTCATTGATTCAGACCGTGCGCGAGTTGCTCGGCAGGGATATGCCATACGACGAGGCCTACTCGTATTTCGGAATACCTAGCGCTAAGGTAGCTCCTTTGATGGGATATCCCGGTGCAGAGCAGTTTGCGGAAGTCTGGGAAGAGCATTTTGTTGAACTGATGCACCTGATGAAGGCTTTCCCGGGTGTGGAGGAGATGTTGCAGAGGCTGTCCGCGGCAGGATGCAGGATTGGATGCGTGACCTCGCGCAACCGTTACGAATTTGAGAAGGACGTGGAACTGAAGCCGCTTCTGAAGTATTTCGAGGTCGAGATCTGTGCCGAGGATACCCTCCTGCATAAGCCTGACCCTGAACCTGCCCTTGAGTTTCTTCGCAGGACTGGTGCGGAGGCCGCAGACACAATCTTCATAGGTGACACCCTCCACGACTGCCAATGTGCCCACGGAGCAGGCATCCATTTCCTGCTTGCCGACTGGCGTTCACGGGGGATGCAGGGCATACCTGCTGAGTACCGTGCGGAAAACGCCGTGGAGATGCTCAAGGCAATTCTTTGATTTTCTTTTTTGCGGAGAGTGGATTATTTCATATTTTTGCAAAATATGAACGAACTTAACTCCTTGCTGGAGGCCATTTCCGGATTCCTTTGGGGATGGCCGATGATTATTCTTTTGTTGGGGACACATCTGTACCTCACCGTGAGGCTGCGATTCCCGCAGCGACAAAAACAAAGAACCCTGTCCGTCAGGCTCTTGTCTCAAGTACAGGCACATTCTGGGACACTGTCGTAATCTGCTGTGGTGAATCTGTACAGGGGTCTCTTCCTTGTCACCGTCTATCTCGGCACTGTCGTCAGTCTGGATCTCGTCTGGAATCTTGCCGACATTTTCAATGCCCTGATGGCAATACCGAACCTCATCTCGCTCGTCCTGCTGAGCGGAGTCATAGTCAGGGAAACGCGCAAGTATCTTTGGGACGGTGATCCGGACAGGGACTGAAAGCCTCAGTTCGCTCTTTCAAGAAAGAACATTGCCTGAAGAATCTTTTTGCGAAGCAGGGGATGGAGGTCGGGATTGTCGTCAAGATATTTCCGGACTTCATTGAGGGCGGCTTCGGAGCGGTGACCTGCAAGAAGCTGCATACACCAGTTCCCCGGGAAGAAAATGTCTCCCGTTCGCTGGATTTCAGGAAGCAGGTCAAGTGCCGGACGGATGTATTTCACAGATTCCTCATCTCTCAGAGGGTGGTTGAGGTAGTAGAGGACGGAAAGGACCCAGGGCTCAATTCTGCGGTTGTCCGCTTCGGAGAGGGATTCGAAAAGGGCATCCCGGCCGTCTTTTCCGCAGGTTGTGCCGTCTTTCCTGCAAATCCTGCCATCCTTTGTGCGGACTGCCCTGGAGATGAAGTCGAACTGCCTGATTCGGTCGGGGTCGGCCAGCCTGTTTCTCTGGATGGCAATCAGAGAGTCTGCCTTCTGCGGCAGGCGGACGGCCAGTTCGTAGGCAAGGGTCATAAAATCGGTTTCCGAAAGCCTCTCATCCTGACCTTTTTCCCACATTTCAAGGAAACGTTCTGTGCCCTGCTCAGTGGAGCCGTTCTTCATCAGGAGCCGGAGGATTTGCGTGCGTACTGACGCAAGCGGGTGTCTGTCAGCCATTTCCCAAAGGGATGCCTCCCGGTTTGCGGAATAGTCAATATTTCGTTGATTGACGGAATATTCACTGTTGCCGCAAAGGTACCTGAGCATTGGCTCGGCAAGATACGAAATCATCGACGATGCGGCAAGCTGGTCAGTCTCAGTCCGGAGCGATTCAATGAGGAAGTCCATCCATTTCCCGTTCCCGATGTTTCCGGCGCAGAAATTCTCATAGAGATTCATCAGAGCCGCCTGCCTGGACAGTGCTTCGGTCTCAGTAGGGAAATATGCCATCAGGCTGTCAATCTGCTCATTGTCCAGTTCAATAAACCCATATTTTCTGCTGTCGAGGCCATCCCTGAATAAGGTTGCCCTGAAGTGCGGCCACATCTCCGAATCAACCCATTCCCTGCTGAAAGAACGCAAATCCGCATCGGTCTGAGCGGAGAGGATTTCAATCAGGTCATCCCAGGTGGCATTGCCGTAGAGGTACTTCCTGACATATTTCCGGATACCCTCCCGGAAGGCATCCTCTCCCATAATTTCAACCATCCTGCGCATCATCACCGGGGCCTTGTTGTAGATTATGCTGTTGTAGATCAGCCCGGCGTTGCATATATTGTCCAGTTCCTGCCTGATGCTTGTACGACCCTGTGTCCGGTCCTGTGCGATAGCCGCGGCCTTGTAGGTCTTGAGAAAGTTGAGCTCGTGGTTCAGGTCAGGGTAGAGAGGGGCGGTGATCAGGGCTGCAAAGTAATTTGCAAAAACCTCTTTTGTCCAGACATCATTGAACCATTCCATTGTGACCGCATCCCCGAACCACATATGGCTGGTTTCGTGGGCAATCAACTCTGTCTGCCTGAGCCTTTCGTCCGGTGTCGGATTAGCGGATAGGAACAGTCTCGTGTCATTGTAGAAAGTCGCTCCGGCGTGCTCCATGCCGCCGAACTGAAAGCCGGGAAGCACCACGAAATCGTACTTCTCAAAGGGATATGGAATCCCCGTGAAGTCCTCCTGCCATTTGATTGCAAACTCCACCTGATGGGCGATGTCCGGAAGCTGGGCTATTTTCGCGGAATCGCTTTCGCGGTGGTACGCACCGATTCCCTGCTCCGGAAAATATTGATACTCAAATTCCCCCGCTGCAAATGCGAACAGATAGGTCGGCAGCGGCCTTGTCGGCTTGAATCTCAGGATTTTTCTGCCGCCTGTGACATTCCTTTCGGACTCTCCCTCCAGTTTCCTTACCGGCTGACCGTCGCTGACTGCCTTCAGGTGTTCTTCCTTCAAAACATTGTTGCTGACAGCCTTTAGGTGTTCCTCCTCCAAAACATTGTTGCTGACAGCCTTCCAATGCTCCGGAACTTCCAGCTCAAGAGTGAAAGACGCCTTGAGGTCCGGCTGGTCAAAGCAGGGGAAGACAGTCCTCGCTCGGTCCGGCACAAAAAGCGTGTAGAGATAGTCCTCCCTCCTGTTGAGCGACTGTCTTCCTGCAGTGAACTCAATTTCTACCCGGTTCAGACCCTTTTTGAGAAACCTTTCGGGAATGACCAGATGCTCATTCTTCGAAACAACCGGGCATTTCTTTCCGTTTGCCCAGACCGAATGGATTTTCCGTGCATCCTCCCTGAAATCCAGAATCAGGTCCGCCCTCCTTGCCAATGTGCACTGCACAGTCTCCTGCCCCTCCACATCCAGCGCCATATCTTGAGGAATGTCAAATCTCAGGTCATACTGCAAATCGCTGATATTCTGCTTTCTTTCGATTGCCAGTGAAAGGGGGACTCCGTTTTCGACCTCCTGCCCGGTACAGGATGAAAACAAAACGGCAATCAATGAGACTATCGAAACAATTGTTTTTTTCATTTCAAATCCAAAAAATCTTCGCGAAGGTACAAAAAATATCTTTCGTTACATTCTCAGGACTCGCCAGACCGGGAACCTCGTTTCACAAGCCAGTATTAGGAGTATATCAACATCTAATATCTTGAACCCGAAAAGGACAAAGATCAGTGGATGGCATTCCAGAGGGCTCCAGGGCATACCGTTGTGCTTTGTCCCCGCCGAATGCCGGGACAAAGCGCAGGACACCCCTCTACAGTGCACTCTGTGGCAGGGTAGTGCGCTTTGTCCTTTTCGGGTTGCGTGGCCAGATTAGAGATATGGCTCAGTAACATTTCAAGATAAGTCCTTTCCAGCTGCAGCTCTCCGTCCTTTCCGGCTGCAGTTTGTCGTCAAGGCCGAGAATGACGGGGAAACCAATCTGGGAATGATGAGGAAGCCGGGAATGACGGTGGGGTCAAAGCCAGGAATAATGAGGAAGCCGGGAATTATGGAGAGGTCAAACCCGGGGATTTCTGCAGAAAACAGCGAGACTGGCACACCTCAGGATATACCCTGATGCCTATCCATGTCCTAGCCACAACTGGTAGAAACTCATACTGAGATACCTGCCATTGGCCCGGTCACAACTGAAAGAAACTCATACCGTGATGCTCACCATTGTTCCTTTCGCAACTGACATCAGCCCACACCCTGACATCCCAATCTAAAAATCATCTGGAACACAAAGAAAACACTTCCCGTGAAATTCATTCGCCACGGCCAAAGGCAACAGGAGGCCGTCTATGGCCATCTTGCGTGCCGAGTGAGGAAAAATTGCCTCATTCGGCACACCGAATGCCACTACAAAGGCTTCTAGGCACGATACCCGTGCCGAATGAATTTCACGATTGTGAGCAATCAGTCAAATCGTTCTGAGGACGTTTGACAGCGAGCAGCCGACGGCAGTAAATTTTTTTTCAGTGAGCAGGACCCCTGCCTGGAGGCCACTCTGACGGGGAGGACGGACCTGCGTGCTGCAATAGTGCATCGCATAGTGCGGAATTGTGTGATTTTTGACTGCAAAATTGCAACTATGATGCATTATGAGTAAATTTACGACGTTTTTGCCCGAAGGGGTATAGGAATATTTTGAAAAAACCACATTATATGACAAACTACAAAACAGATTCAAGAATTGTACTGACCCTTGATGCGGGAGGTACCAATATGGTGTTCGGCGCGATGCGCGGCGGAGAGTTCATCGTTGATCCTATTACTCTGCCGTCCAATGCCAACAATCTGGACCTGTGCCTTGAGACTATGGTCGTCGGGTTCGAGTCCGTCATCAACAAACTTTCTGAGAAGCCCTCTGCCATCAGCTTTGCTTTCCCTGGGCCGGCTGACTATCCGAACGGCATAATTGGGGGATATCTTCCGAATTTCCCGTCTTTCCGTGACGGAGTTGCTCTCGGACCATTCCTCAGGAACAAATTCGGAATACCTGTCTTCATCAACAATGACGGTGACCTTTTTGCCTACGGGGAGGCTCTTGGAGGGGCACTTCCGGAAATCAATGCAAGACTGAAGGAGGCGGGAAGTGCAAAGACCTACAGGAATATGGTCGGCTACACTTTCGGAACCGGCTTTGGAATCGGTATTGTAATCGGCGGGGAACTGAACAGGGGAGACAACTCCTGTGTGGAGACCTTCTGCCTGCCGAACTGCAAGTATCCTGGAGTCATCGTTGAGGAAAGTGTTGCAGTGAGGGCGGTGAAGAGAGTTTATGGCGAACTGTCCGGCAATCCAGGACACAGTTTCGAGCCTAAGGACATCTACGAGATTGCCGAAGGTACAAGGGAGGGCAATCCGGAGGCTGCCAAAGGGGCATTTGCCCAGCTTGGTGAGATTGCAGGTGATGCAATGGCCACGGCGGTTACCCTGATTGACGGTCTGATTGTCATTGGAGGCGGAATCACTGCGGCACGCAAGTACATTATGCCGTCGCTGCTTGCATCCCTCCGCTCGAAAATCCACACTCTTGGCGGAGAGGAACTCAACAGGGTGCAGATGAAGGTATATGACCTGGATGACGAACAGGAGTTTGCTCAGTTCGCAAAGGGCGAGGCTCGCAGCCTGAAGGTCTATGGCTCAGAGGAATATGTAAACTATGACCCTCAGAAGCGCATCGGAGTGACGATTTCAAAGATGGGAGCAAGCAAGGCTATTTCCGTCGGAGCCTACACCTTTGCTCTTAACGAACTCGATAGGGAAATTGACAAATAGCCACTGTTCTGTCATCTCAACTGATCATAGTAAACTGTTCTGTCATCTTGACTGATCGTAAACAATAGTGAGGTTGGTGTAAAGTGTTGATAATCAACAGATATTCTGACTACATCCTCCGGATTTTGTTAGGCGTGACAAATTTTTTGATACAGTCTTCCGAGATTATAACAAGGCGGTGAGTGCCAAGCGCAGAAATCACCGCCTTATTCTATCACGGACATCTCATCGAAAAGCCAGGCGGCATTCCCAATCTTCTCAATGGTGAAAAGCACATAGCGTATGTCCAGTGCGATGTTGCGGCAGAAATCAGGGTCAAATGCGATGTCGCTCATTGTGCCTTCCCAGACCCTGTCGAAATTGATTCCGATGAGCTGCCCGTCGGCATTGAGCACCGGACTGCCGGAATTGCCTCCGCTGGTGTGGTTTGTGGCAAGGAAACACACCGGAACATCCCCTTCAGGGGTGGTCCATCTCCCGAAATCCCGTGAAGCATATATGTCCCGAAGCCGCTGCGGGATGTTGTAGTCGTAAATCTGCGGATTGTCCTTCTCGATGATTCCCTTCAGTGTTGAATATGGCCTGAAGTAAATTCCGTCGGAAGGGGAGTAGCCTTTCACATTACCGTAGGCAACTCTGAGTGTCAGGTTTGCGTCCGGGTAGAAAGGACGCGATGGTGTTGAAGGGTCAGCCGAATACTCCATCTGTCCGCGCATATAATCCCTGTAGGCTAGCTGAAGGCTGCCATTGAGCCGGTTGAGTTCAGGAAGGATTTCTGAGGCATACCATTTCCCGAACTCCACGGCAAATTCCACTGCAGGATCACTGTCCACAAGCAATGTGTCAGAGCTCTGGAGGGATGCCACGCGGGAGCTGTCCGTGAAGATGGTTTCACTGAAAATATGTTCGGACCATCGGGAGATACTTCCGTGCTTCAGAAGCTTGTCCTTGAACCACAATGGTTTGTGCTCTTCAGATAGAGACTTGTCGAAGGCTTCCATCAGGCAGATGAATGTTTCCCTGTCAATCGGAAGGTGCCAGTCTTTGTAGAATGAAGCTGCCTGAAGGGAAATCTTGTCCCTCAGGGAAGCATCGGTGGATTTCAATGCCGATGCGATCCTGCCTGCGAACTGGGTGAGTTCCACCGCACGGGCAGTCTCGTTGTAATGCTCCGCAGCAAACATCAGCGGTTCGAGCTCTGCGTAAATCCCTGCAATCTTCTCTGTCAGACCTTCGTAGGAACTACCCTTGGCCCATCGTGAGAAGTCGGCCTCATAGTCCTGCTTTACCTTGACAGTCTGCAATTTGCGAAGTCCCCGAGCTTCTCCCTGCCATTTCTTCCAGGCATTTGCAACGGAGGCATTCTTCGAAGCATACTGGATTCTCACTTTCTGGTCCGCGTCCATATATTTCTTCTGGATGCCGAGCCGGACTGTCCTCAAGGCTATTTTCGCAGGGTCACTCACATTGGCTACATAGCGGACACCCTCGGAATGGATGTATTCCTGAGTCCTTCCCGGGAAACCGTAGATGAAGGTAAAATCGCCTTCCTGGACGCCTGCGGTTGAGATTGTCAGGAATTTTGCAGGGTGATATGGAACATTTTCAGGACTGTAGGGCGCAGGATTGTTGTCCTTGTCGGCATATACCCTGAAGATTGAGAAGTCGCCCGTGTGCCGTGGCCACATCCAGTTGTCCGTGTCTCCTCCGAATTTGCCGATTGAGGAAGGCGGTGCTCCGACAAGACGCACATCGGTGTATTCGCGGTAGAGAAAAAGGAAATATTGATTCCCGTAATATAATGCCTCGACTGTGGCTCTCAGACCTTTCCCTTCGGCTGTCGCCTCTGCAATGAGCTCATCGGAGTTGGCTTTTACAATTTCTTTCCTTCGGGCTTCGGGCATATCCGGAGTGCAGCCTTTCAGAATCCTGGAGGTGACATCATCCATACGGACAAGGAAACTTACGCTGAGCCCTTCATTCGGGAGTTCCTCCGAGCGGTTCATTGCCCAGAAACCGTCCCTGAGATAGTCGTGGTCAACGCTGCTATGCTTCTGAATCTGGGGAAAACCGCAGTGGTGGTTGGTGAGAAGCAGGCCGTCCGGGGAAATCATCTCACCTGTGCATCCGCGTCCGAAAAGCACGACTGCATCCTTCAGGGAAGCCTGGTTGATGCTGTAGATATCCTCGGCGCTCAGGCGGCAGCCTTTGGACTGCATATCGGCAATTCTTTCCGAAATAAGGGAGGGGAGCCACATCCCCTCGTCCGCCCTTGCTGCCAGTGCTGTCAGCAGTGCTGCGGTGATGAGTATTGTTTTTCGTATTGTTGTCATTATTTTCAATATTCCATTCCTACCTTTTTCTTTGTTCCTTGCCGGACCGGGAACTATTCGTTTCGGATACCCGGTCGGAGCCGGGTATGACGGGAAAAGCATTGCAAATCATTCCCGAAGGCGGGAGTCGATGATGATGGTGACCGGACCGTCGTTGAGCAGCGAGACCTTCATATCCGCCCCGAAGATTCCCCTTCCCACGCTGATTCCGGAAACCGCCTCCAGCTCCTTGCAGAAAGCATCGTAGAGCGGGATTGCAGTTTCGTGGCCGGCAGCGCGTATATATGAAGGTCTGTTGCCTTTTCTGGTGGATGCCGTCAGGGTGAACTGTGAGACGGCAAGAATTCCCCCTCCGACATCCACCACACTCCTGTTCATCACCCCGTCCTCGTCATCGAAAATCCTCAGTCCGGAGGCTTTCCCAGCCAGCCATTTCACATCATCCTGTGTGTCACCCTTTTCGACACCGACAAGGATCAGAAGACCCTTGTCAATGGAAGAAACCGTTTCGGAGGCAACGGTGACACTTGCCTGGGAAACTCTTTGTATAACAAGTCTCATTATTCTTCGGAAGAAACTGCGCTGTTAGGATTGAGGAAGTTGATTGGGTCAGACCACTCCAAAGTTCCTTTGATCGGGAGGTCGTTCCCGTTGCCTGTGGAGTCCTTGAGCAGACCGTCTTCCTCCTTGTCAAGTTTCCAGTAACCAAGCAGCCCGCTGCTGTTTGAAGGAACTTCCCTGCTCATATTGTCACGGATTGTCCCCTGGCTGAGACATTTGTCCCAGAGCCTGATCTGTGCGAGCGAGGAGTTCTGCCCGATGGTGTAACTGGAGTTTACGAAAGTCATATGCTCGAATGAGTACTTGTATCCCGCCAGAGTCATACTTACCTCTTTCTCTCCGTTGATGAACAGGGTCATATCATTCCCGTCGAATGTGTAGGCAATGTGGAACCACTTCTCGGCAACCCAAGGATGTGTCAGGTCATCCAGATATGCTCCGGTCATCTGATTCTGGAACCACGGACCGTCTCCCTCTTTGTTCTTTGGCCACCATCTGAAAAGGAAGTCTCCTGTGTAAATAGGTGAGGAATTGCCGTTGAAAGCCTGACCTCCGTAGCTGTTGCCCATCCTCATCCAGAACTCGAGGGTGAGATTCTCCAGATTCTCGAATTTCGTTGCGAATGATCCACCACAACCCTGATTGGTGCTGAAGAAAATCGGTGTCCTTTGCACCAGAGGTGTGGCAAAGAGGAACATAATGTGCCTGGCATCAGAAACGGCTTCTACAGGACCCTCCACGGAGGCAATCCTGATCGGAAGGGCGAAGACCTTGCCGTCAGTTGCCTCAAAAGGTTCTATTTTCAGATGGAACTGGCTGGAAAGGCTTCCTGCGGCAATCTTCACGGTCTTGTCCAATGTCCAGTATTGCTCCGGCAGAACTTCGTAGGATGCATTCTTGCGCCGGTTGTATGAATCGATGAAATCCCTGTCAACGCCAAGGGTGACCGTTACGTCCTGTTCGGCATAGTTCATCAGCCTGATGTTCATTGTCTTCTCGAATGTCCCATTCATTGTGACAGTCTCAACCTGCTGGGTAAACTTGTCGGTAGGGGCAGCCTCGTCAATGTAAACTGCATTGGTGATGATACCGTACTTTGCGTCGTCGCAACTGAGGCAGACGAGGGCAGTGGCAAGAATGCCGGTAGCGTATGCAAATATCCTTTTCATAGTCTTATTCCTCATCTTCCGTCTGTTCTTCTTTTTGTTTCTCCTCCTCCCTCTTCTTCAGTGTTTCCGGGGAAGGGTTCATTTCCTGGATTACCTCACGCATAATCCTGTAATCATCATACTTGCCTCCAAGGTTGAAACGGTAGGCTCCGACTCCTCCGATTCGTTCCCCGGGCAGGTTCGGCCGTTTGTACCTTGCCATACCCATCAGTGAATATGTAATCGAGCCGTCCCTGTCGGTGTACTGTTCTCCTCCGTTTTTCTGGTATCGTTCAAAGTCCTCACACCAGATGGTCTTGCGGAGTATGGTGCTCTCGTCCTCCAGTGCCCCGAATTTGTTCAGGAGTCTGTTGAAGCGGTTGTCCAGATCCCAGTATCCGCGGCAGTAATAGGACTGAATGATGTAGTAGTCAAGCAGGGGACCGCTTTCAGACCTGAGGGTCTGTGGCTCTCCGTCCACGGCGAGGATCAGGCCGGTTCCTGATTGGGGACCCATATATTTTGCCATCTCGGAGAGAAAGACGTGCATTGCGTCAGGAGAACCGGAGATGTTTCCCGAGTAGCCATAGTTCGGTTCGTAGTCGAAGTCACAGCCGTCATAGCCGTATCTTTTGCAGGTGTCAACGATGGCCCGCGCGTATTTGCGGATGGCTTCGTCGGCTTCCTCCGTGTAGTCGTAACCTTTTCTGTTCCAGCCCCAGTATTCAGCCACGTCAACGCCTGACGGGGTGATTTCCCTTCCGATGTCGACAATGTGCTGACACCAGAGCACCTTTATCCCCTTGAGCTGCTGGACTTCCCTCATATCGGCTATCTGATCCTTCGAAAGCCCTGTCTTTCCTCCCCAGATGGATACCATATCCATCGAGTCCGGAATGCCTCTGAGCTGGCTCTGAAGGTCGGCACCTCCCCCGTTCCATTCGCTGTACCATCCGAAACAGACGGCATGGTCAGATGCCTTGTAGGCTCTGAGGGCTTCGTAGTATTCCTTTCCGTTGATGTTGACCGGATCCTTGAACTTGGACTCGGGGGTAGTCCAGTCCTTGCAGGAAGTCAGTGCAATTGCGGCCAGGGCCGCGACATATATCTGTCTGTAATTCATATTTCGTTGATTATAAATATATTATATATGAAATAATATTTACCAATCAATACTGTCCGTTGGATTTGAGAGCCCACCAAAGGTCGGTGTTGTCGCTGTCAACTCCGTTGGAAAGAAGTTTGACCGCCTCTTTCGTGTTCTCGGCGTTCGTGTCGTACTCGCTCTTCGGGAAGTGTAGTCTTCTCATCTGTCTCTGAAGACCGCATTCCTGTTGTGAGGCTGAAACCACCGGAGGGAAGATGCGCGGGTAGCCTGTTCTTCTGAAATCTGCCCATCCTTCCATCGGATTCAGGAGGCTTGCAATCCATTTCTGAGTGATGATGCGCTCCAGTTTCTCTGCCATTGTCGCACCTTCTTCCCAGGCGATGGTGATACTGGACTGATTCACGTAGCTGTCGGCCTGGACAACCGGGTCGTTGTGGTCACCTGGTGTGAGGGTGCTGTTCCTCATATAGTCGTCAGCGCCCCTGACTCCGAATTCCTCGAAAGAGAGCCTGATTCCCTCTTCGTAGAGAGCCTTGGCGGTTCCGTCCATGTTCCATCCCCTGACCGCTCCTTCGGCGCGCAGGAATGCCGCCTCGCTGGCGTACATTATCGGCATCGGGTTGGCCCCCGCATTGATCAGGCCCGGATTGGCTTCTACTGCAATTTTGAAGCTGCTATAGCCTGAGTAGGTGTTCGGAATAGGAAGGTTGGTCGTTCCGCTCCTGACACCGATGTATCCTCCACCGAGGTCTTCCGAGGCCTCAGTGAAATAGGCGCTCCGGCGCGGGTCCTGATAGCCGTTCATATAGGAGACCAGACAGGCATTCGCCTTGAGTTCGCCCCAGCCGTCAACAATCTTGTAACCGTTGTTGGTCTGTCCGCTGTTGGTGGTGTCGTAGGCGCTGTCATCCGTGCTGGTCATAACGCCGTCTGCAACAGCCTCTTCCGCCTTGAGCTTCGCAAATTCGGGAGCGACGCCGCTCAGCCTGATTGCCATCCTGAGTTTCAGGGTGTTGGCAAATTTCAGCCATTTGGCGCAGTTGCCCCTGTAGATGCAGTCCACTTGCTGCAGGTCGGCATTTGTACCTGAAGGAGCCGCCTTCTTGAGATTGTAGATAACAAAGTCAAGGTCCTCGAACATTGCCGTCCAGGCTGCCTGCTCGCTGTCGTATTTGACATAGATGTCACCTTTCTTTACGGTAGTGTAGGGGAGGGGGCCCTGGAGGGTGGCGATTTCCTGCATTGCATATACCCTTGTCAGGAGGGCGATTGAGTAAATCAGTCCATCTCCTCCCTTCTTTTCCTTCAACTCGAAGAAGTTAGGGTATATTTTCGAGTAGAAATTGTTTGTGGTTACCTGATTCCAATCTTCCTGGGCATTGAAGTATGCAAAGATACCCGTTTTTCGTCCCCAGTGGTAAGGAGCGGTAATCTGTCCGCTGTAGCAGGCCCACATACAGTTGTTGAACTGGCAGTCGTTCTGCTGTGGACTTGCATAGACATTGAGCATCTTGACAAGCAGGTCGTTGTCAGGGAACTCCGTCGGCTGGTATGGAGGCCTGTTGTATTCCTCAAATTTTCCTGTGCAGCCTGAAACCAAAAGGATGCCCGCAAGCAGCGGCAGTATGAAATATATTTTTTTCATTTCCATTCTCTTTAAGGATTAAAACTGCAGTTTGACATTCAGACCGAGATTCCTCGTGCTTGGAATCATATAGGAGTCGAAACTCTGATAGTAGTTGGATGAGGCGGCAGTGGTCACTTCAGGGTCGAACGGTGCCTTGCAGTAAATCATCCAAAGGTTTCTTCCGACAAAGCCCACCGTGATTCCGCATTTGTCTTTGAACCATTTGCGCGGGAGGGTGTAGCTGAGGTTAAGCTCTCCCAGGCGGACATTTGTCGCACTGTAGGTGTAGTGGGTCACTATGCTGGCGATGGTCTGGTAGTAGTTCTGTGCGGAAACCAGACCGGAGTTGATGCTGACACCTCCGTTGTCACGGGCAATGGCACTGTCTTCGGACACTCCGTAGCGGTCGAGATTGGCCTGGGTCTCGCTGATGACGATGCCTCCGATTCTGGCCGTGAAGGTCATCCCGAGGTTTATGCCTTTCCACCCGAGGTCGAGGGTCAGTCCCATATTGGCTTTCGGAAGGATGGATCCGATTTTGAATTTCTCAACTGATTTGACAGCCAGGCCGGTCTTCGGGTCGTTGAGGATGTAGCCGTTCTTGTCGCGTGCGATGACATTGCTGGCATAGACATCACCTGTGGAGCCTCCCGTGCGAAGGATGATGCTCGCATCGGTGTTTCCGAAACCTCCTACACCGAGCTCAGGCATCTCGATAGGGTCACCTGTGTAAGGGTTGATCACTCCGTCGGCAAGTCTCATAACCCTGTTCTGGTTGCAGGTGAGGGTGTAATGTGCACCGAACCGGATGTCGTTCCATTTGTGGTCATAGCCGATTGCAAGTTCGATTCCCCTGTTTCTGATGTCTCCGCTCTGAACATAGACGGAAGAGTAACCGGAAGATGAAGGAAGGCCTGCGGAGAAGGTCTGGTTCAGAGTATTGGACTGGTAGAGAGTCAGTTTGAGACTCAGGTCAGTGAAGAAGTTTGCGTCAATGCCGAGCTCGTATGACCTGGTCCTTTCCGGCTTGAGGTCGTAGTTCGGATACCTTGTCGTGGTGTTCCACGTCTTGCTCTGTGCGTCATAGGAGTAGGTCGGGAGGGTCATATACCTGCCGTAGGAGTTGCCCACCTCGGCGTAGGAAGCCCTGACTTTCAGGAAGGACAGCCATTTCGGTGCATCGAAAAGGTCGCTGATGACGGCTGACAGTCCGACACTCGGATAGGCGAAGCAACTGTAGTCGGAGTATGCGAGTTGGGATTCCCAGTCGACACGTCCGGTGATAGTGAGGAATATGATTGATTTCCAGCCGACTTCGGCATTTCCGAAGATGGCCTGGGCCTGTTCGTGCCATCCGTCCTGCTGAGACTGCCACCCTCTTTCGTACCAGATGTTGTGTACGGCAAAGAAGTTCGGAATCTTGAGTCCTCCGATGTAGCCTATGCTTTCTGACTGCTGGTCATTGATGCTGGCGCCGAGGTTCACGTTCACCGACCAGTCGCTGAATTTCTTGTCAAATGTTGCAATGACATCTGCGTAGGTGGTTTTCAGGGTGGAGTGGATGTCCCTGTAGTTTCCGTTCTCTCCTGACCAGAGCTCGTTGGTGGAAGCGTAGATCTTGTAGGTCTGGCGATTGTTGTAGTTGTCGATTTTTACGCGTCCCACGATGTTGAGCCACGGGGTGATGTTGTATTTGAGGGAAGCATTCAGCATGTAGCGTGTCTTCTTGTTTTCGCGTACCTCCCTGTTCATCACCCAGTAAGGGTTCTGGAGACCTGCGGTGACATTCCCGTAAGGCCAGTACTGTACGTTGCATCCCTTGTCCGGATCCCATCTCTCGAACATTCTGATGCTGTCGAAGTCCTCACCCCTTGGGAAAAGGTACAGTGCGGGCAGCGGGCTGTAGTAGATCCCCTGGGCAGTGAGGTTCTTGTCGTTCTGAAGGATGAAACTTCCTCCGAAATCGAAGACCATCTTGTCCTGAAGGAAGGTCGTTGTGTTCCTCGCTGTGAAGTTGTAGCGGTTGTAGCCGCTGTTCGGAAGGATGTTGGTGGAGTTCGTGGAGGATACTGATGCATAGGTCTGGTTGCGGCGGTTTCCTGTCGAGAAAGTGATGGAGTTGATTTCATCAAGACCGGTGCGGAAGAAATTCTTCGGGTTGTAGTTGTTGTCAACCCTTTCGCCCCAGGACATAATGTCGTTCGGGTCGTTGCCGTAGCGGCTTTGCATCCTCGGCATCATTGCGATGGTCGAGAAGGTGGTGTTGTTGGAATATGTCAGGGTCGTCTTTCCCGCCTCTCCCTTCTTCGTGGTTATGAGTACGACACCGGCTGCCGCTGCATTACCGTACAGGGCAGCTGCGGACGGACCTGTCAGCATCGTAATGCTCTCGATGTCCTCAGGGTTCAGGTCAGCCACGCCGTCGGTTCCCGGCTGGTCTGACATTATGCTGCCGGAACCTCCGCTGCCCTGATTGTACATCGGCAGACCGTCAATCACATAGAGGGCCAGGTTGGATTTGTTGATGGATTTCACGCCCCTCATCACAACCCTGGTTGCAGAACCTGAACCGGAGGCTCCGGAGTTGATAGTGACTCCGGCAACCTTTCCGTTGAGGGAATTGACGAAGTTCACGTCCTTCACGGCCGTCAATGCGCTCCCGTCAACAGCCTGAACGTTGTAACTCAGGGCTTTCTCCGAACGTTTGATGCCGAGGGCCGTCACCACGGTGGCTTCAAGAAATTCAGAGGAGGTGTTGAGTGTCACATCAAGGGTTGTCTGGCCGGTAAATGCTATTTCCACGGTGTTGTAACCCAGACAGGATATGTTCAGAATGTCATTCAGCATCACTCCGCCGATGGTGTAGCGCCCGTCGGTGTCGGTAATGACTCCGTTCTTGCTGCCGGACACCATCACTGTTGCACCGATGACGGGGCCGGTCTCATCGCTGACCGTTCCAGATACGGTGTATGTGTTCCCCTGGGCGAAAGCGGATGTGGAAGATAGAACATTCACCAATGCAGAAAGCATTAAGGCTGTAAACATCAGATGTTTCAGGAACTTGAATGTCTTACACATAGAAAATTTTGTTGATCAGTTATATTTTAACCTTGCAAATATAGACGGATTTTTCAAATCTCAAATCCAATGGCAGAGTTTAATGGAATATTGTTTAGTGTGCATATTCCTGAAAAGGTCTCAGGAATTGAAGGTTACGTCCTTGAAAGCGAGAGTGGGAATCTGCCAGCGTGTTCCTTCTCGTGGATCGTCTCCGGCAGCGAGGAGGGAATTCCACAGTTCGGTCATATTTCCTGTAATGACCATTTCCCTGACCGGATGGATGATTTTGCCCTTGCTGAAGAGAAAGCCTTCGACGCCGTAGGAGAAGTCACCGGTGGTCTGGTTGCAGTTTCCGCCGTTGAATCCCGTTACGAGGATGCCTTCGCCGCATTGTAGCATTATCTCCTCCCGGCTCAGGTTGGGAATGACTTGAGTGTCCGGATTGGTACGGGCAGAAGCAGGAATGACTTTGGTGTCAGTGTCGGGAATGTTGTGGGAATGGTCTGGAACGGAGGACTTGCCAAATGAGGAGAAAGGGCGGACAACAGGGCGGGAAACCCCTTCTATGGTTGGCTCAAGACCGGTTTTGCCTGCCATATAGGTGTTTACGAAAAACATCCTGACCACCCCGCCCTCAATGACCACCCTGTCGGCAGTGGCCACGCCTTCAGTGTCGAAAAGTCTCGAACCGGCTTTCCCCGGAGTGCGTGCAAGGTCGTCAAGGTAAAAATCCTGACTGAACACCTTCTTGCCGAGGCAGCCCTCCAGAAATGAATTCTTCTGCTGTATTGCAGAGGCGCTGAGGGCGGAAAGCAGGGGAGAGACCAGCCGCGAACTCGAATTGCAATCCACCACCATCGTCTTCTTTCCGGACCTCACCCTTTTGGGATTCATCTGTGCGACAGCTTTTTCCAGGGCTTCCTGTGAGCATCCTCCCGCACTGACATCCTTCAGTCGTGTGGAGGCCTTCCAACTGTAGCCGCTGTATTTCTTGCCATCTTCTGCACAGATTGTCACCTCCGTCCAGAACGAAAATGACGTTTCGGTGTGCCTCCCTTCAAAACCTTGTGAATCAATGAGGTAGTTGTCGTCTACGGAATCGTTCCATTCACATTCCTCGGAGATTATCCTGTAGGGGGCTGCATCTTTTACCCGGGCATCATCGCGGGCATCATCGCTGGTATCATCACGAGCATCATCCGTGGCATCCCCGGGGACATTCTTCCGCACATCATCCCCCGGAAAAATGCTCCCCGCCATCGCCATTTCCGTTCTCTGCCTTGGAGTGATTCCAGCGTATGCGGGATCGTACAGACCGAGTTCAAGTCCGTCAACTGCATTCCTTTCGCATCTTGACGCTTCCGGCAGTTTCCTGAACTCATCCCTTGTCAGCATCCTCGTCGCATCGACGGCCCTGCGGACGAAGTCCTCGAGCTGCTCATTTTCCAGCAGGTTTGTGGAATATGTACCATATTTACCGTCTATATATAGATACAGGTATATTGACCTGTCAGCGCAGTGTGTGACCTTGTCGATATCGCCGTTCAGAAGAGCCACTGTGTCAAGCACATTCTTGCTCAGCGACACGCGCGCGCCCTCTGCTCCGAGGCTGGAGGCACAGTCGATGCAGAACCTTGCCGCCTCAATCTCCTTTTCTGTTATTCCATATCTTATATTCATAATTATTCCCCTCCGACGGTAAGTGATTTGACAAGGACGGTCGGCATGCCGACCGAGACAGGAACGCTCTGCTCCTTTCCGCAGGTCCAGGTCCCGTTGTCGATTTTCAGGTCGTTCCCGACAGCGAGTATGTCCACAAGTGCCTGAGGGCCGTTTCCGATGATGTTTAGGTCCTTTACCGGCGCGGTCAGTCTTCCGTTTTCAATCAGGAATCCGCTCTTGACGTAGAAGGTGAAGTCTCCCTCGCCGATTTTCACCTGCCCGTTGGAGAACTCGTCCACAAAGACTCCTTTTCTGACATCGGCGATGATTGAGGCCGGGTCAGCCGTTCCGTTGCCCATGTAGGTGGCCCTCATCCTTGGCAGGGGAGCGAATCTGAAAGATTCCCTTCGGCCGTTTCCTGTCGGTTCAACCCCGTAATGCCTTGCACTGATGCGGTCGTGAAGATAGGAAGTCAGGATTCCGTCGCTGACCATATATGTTTTCTGTCCCGGAACTCCCTCGTCATCGAAATTGCAGGCCCCCCTGTTCCCCGGGATAGTCCCGTCGTCAATGATGTCAATTCCCTGAGGACAAATCCTCTGTCCCATTTTCTCCGCGAAAATCGACTGCCCTTTCCTGTTGAAATCCGCTTCAAAAGCGTGGCCCATTGCTTCGTGAAGGAGTATCCCCGAGGCTCCCGCCCCCATAACCACCGGCATTTTCCCTCCCTTCGGTCTTCTGGCTTCAAACAGGGCGTCAATGCCCCGTGTGGCTTCTGACACCAGTTCCTCACATAGTTTTTCACCGATCATCTCCGCCCCGCATCTGAAACTCCTCGACGCACTTTTGCTCTCGTTCCTGCCTTCAGAAGAATAAATTACCGAGACGGTTACGCTTCCGAGAGGCCTTGAGTCGCATGTCAACTCGCCCAATGAATTGAACATCAGGGTGTCGGTGTAGGAATATGAAAGCCTTGCAATAACTTTCGCAGCCCTGCTGTCCCGGGACTTGATTCTCTGTTCGAGGTCTTTCAGGAAAGGGATGAAGGCCTCGGAAGAGGCTTCGGCCCAGGGGTGGAGGCTTTGGTAATATGGCTTGGGGTAGATCTCTCCACTCACTGCGCTCGACCCGGAAGACAGTGTTGTGGCATCGCCAGGTCGGGAAGAAAGATGGGAACCGCTTCGGGATGACAGGGGAGTGTCTCCGCCCCGGGATGACAGGGAAATCACTGATGCAGCCTTTGCAGCAGAAAGCATATCCTGGTAGTCCGTACTTTCGGAATATGCATAGCCGGTCCTCTCACCGTTCAAAACCCTGACACCGACGCCGTAGTCAATGTGAAAACCTCCGGAGGTTACCTCTGAGTCCCTGAGTGTCAGTTCGTTGTAGGTTGTATATTCAAAATAAAGGTCACACCAGTCGCCTCCTTCTTTCAAGGCCTGTGCGACAATCTTTTCCATTTGTCCGACATCCGTCCGGAATGTCTTAAGAAAGTAGTCCCTGCTTAATTTCATATCTGTCAATCCTCCTCCGCAGATGCAATTGCGCGCGCTATTTCGTATGTTTCCCTGTCTTTGATGCTCAACGGTCTTTCCTTGCCTCCCTCGGCGATTACCCTGAAAGGAACCTTTGAATTGTCAGCCAGAATCCAACGGTCGCACAACTGGCTGTAGTCATTGAAGAAGTAGTTGATACCCACACGGTAACGCCTTCTGATTGTCTCCTCCGGGATGTTGTGCCCGCCTGCTGCAACCCTTGCCCTGACTCTCTTTACGGCAAGGTCGGGGGAGTTGAGCCAGAAATATAAGACCGTAACATAATAACCCTCAGCCTGTGCCAGGGTTATCATTTTAAGGAGAGACCGTGTCGCGAGAGTTGTCTCTATTCCGAAATCCTCCTTCCGGGCAAAAAGATAGCGTATCTTCATCAGCATCAGCCGGCTTGCCTGAACCGACACTCCCTCCGGATTAAAAGGGGAGAGCCCCTTGGCAAATTCGTCCGAATTGACAAACTGGCTGCATTCCAGCATCTCGGGCAGCAGGGTGTAGGAAGCTGTCGTCTTGCCGGCTCCGTTGCATCCTGAGACTATGTAAAGTTTTGGCATATCAACTGTTAAAAGTTACTGACCTGAAAGTAAATACCCGGCATTCATCTGGACGGGTGGGTCACACCGTAGCCGAACAGGGCGAAATCTCCCATACAGGGATCCAGTGGCCAAATCTCCCTGAAGGCATCCGTGATTTCCCTGACTGTCACTATGTCCTTTGGCTTGCGTGAGGTCAGTCCCAGTTCAGTTGCCTGAGTGTAAACGTGAACGTCAAGCGGGATGAGAAGATCTGCGGGAGAGGAGTTCCTCCACACCCCGAGGTCCACTTTCCCGTCGTTCCTGACCATCCAGCGGCGCATCATATTGATTTTCTTGTCAGGAGCCTTCGGGTCTTCCTTCCGCCCGAAAACCAGGGTGCGGATCTGTGCGTTGGAAAGCCCTTCGAGGGAATCCTGACAATTGTAAATATTCCGTAAATTGGAACATATTGCCGCAAATTCGCTCCATTTCACCGTGCGGTGCAGGCTGGAATCCTCATCCCTGTATTTCCCGCGCATAACGTAATCGTAAGGCTTCCAATTCATCTCGTCGAGAGCCCGGGTGCAGTCCCTCACAATCATCGCCCTCCTTCCCCACGCCAGATGTGCTGCAATGACTGCTGTGATTTCAACATCCTGCAGCGAGGCCGTCCCCCTGCGGTACTCACCGGCCATATTCCGCGGAAAGGCAATGGGGTCCTCCACAAAGTACTCCGGAGAGTTGTATTTCTGAGCCCAAGAGATGAGCTTTTCCTTCAACGCTGTTTCCATATTCTATTTCAAATCGTGCCCAAACCTCTGTCCCGGGTGGGCGCTGCCGACAAATTTACGCTATTTGCCTGATTTGCGGAAACTTTTTCTGAAACATTTTGCATATCTTTGTCGTCCTTTAGGAATTTCAGATATGGATTTCATTACCATAATAGACTACATTGGTACATTCGCATTTGCCATCAGCGGAATCCGTCTCGCAGCAGCAAAGAACTTCGACATCTTTGGAGCGTATGTGGTAGGCTTCGTGACTGCAATCGGAGGCGGAACCCTCAGGGACCTTCTGCTCGGGTTGACCCCGTTCTGGATGGAGAATGTTTCCTACACGATAATCACCGCTGTAGCCCTGCTGTTCGTGATAATTTTCAGAAAACACCTTATCCGTCTGGACAACACCTTCTTCATCTTCGACGCGATCGGAATCGGACTTTTCACCGTCGTGGGGGTCGAGAGAAGCCTTGCGGAAGGTTATCCGTTCTGGGTCAACATCATAATGGGAGCAATCACCGGTGCCGCTGGAGGTATGTTCAGAGACATATTCATCAATGAGGTACCTCTGATTTTCAGAAAGGACATATATGCCGTTGCCTGTGTACTCGGAGGGGTGGTGTATTACATCTGCTCTCTTGCAGGCTGCGGACACATACTTACGCAGATTCTTGCTGCCACCTCAGTGATTCTCACCAGAGTCCTTTCAGTACATTTCGGAATAAGCCTTCCTTCACTCCGTCCCATCGAGGACGCCAGACAACCGGAAAAATGAGCACGATAGCACCTTTTGCGCGTCCCCTTTATGTTATGGCAAAGCCGGCGGGACCGACCTGTAACCTTGCCTGCGAATACTGTTACTATCTTGAGAAGAAGAATCTCTACAAGGATAATCAGACCTCGGGGATGTTCGAGATGAGCGACGAGATTCTTGAAATGTACATCAGGCAGTACATCGAGTCGCAGACTATGCCGCAGGTCCTCTTTACCTGGCACGGCGGCGAGGCCCTGATGCGGCCCCTGTCTTTCTACAAGAAGGTTGTCAGGCTCCAGAAACAGTACGGAAGAGGGAGGACAATCGACAATTCGATTCAGACCAACGGGACCCTGCTGAATGACGAATGGTGCCAGTTCTTCAAGGAAAACAACTGGCTCGTGGGTGTTTCCATCGACGGTCCGCAGAGGTTTCACGACCGCTACCGCCACAATGTCAAGGGCAGGCCGTCGTTCGCCAAGGTGATGCAGGGAATAGAATTGCTGAACAAATACCGTGTGGAATGGAACGCCCTGGCAGTCGTGAATGACTTCAATGCCGACTATCCTTTGGAGTTCTACAATTTCTTCAAGAGCATAGACTGCCGCTACATCCAGTTCACTCCGATTGTGGAGAGGATTATGCCTCACACTGACGGCAGGACCCTAGCCTGTCCGGCTGACAACGACTCCCTGCCTCTTGCACCGTTCTCGGTAACTCCGAAGCAGTGGGGGAATTTCCTCTGCACCATTTTTGACGAGTGGGTGCGCAATGACGTTGGGCGGTATTACATCCAGCTTTTCGATTCCACTCTTGCAAACTGGTTGGGGGAGCAGCCGGGAGTCTGCACGATGGCACGCACCTGCGGTCACGCAGGAGTGATGGAGTACAACGGGGATGTCTATGTGTGTGACCACTTTGTCTTCCCGGAGTACAAGTTGGGGAACATCCGCACCCATACCCTGACCGAGATGATGTACAGCAGCATCGAGCAGGATTTCGGAGATGCGAAAATGACTTCCCTTCCACGCCAGTGCCGTGAATGTGACTTTCTCTTTGCCTGCAACGGGGAGTGCCCTAAGAACCGTTTCTGCCACACTGCCGACGGTGAACCCGGCCTGAACTATCTCTGTGAAGGCTACCACCGGTTCTTTCGCCACTGTGCGCCTGCGATGGAATTTATGAAGAATGAACTTCTTGCCAGGCGCGCCCCCGCAAATGTGATGTATGCCGTGAGACACAATCTTTTGTAGACCCTTTTTCAGGATTGCGAAAATATAGGAAAGTATTTGAAAATATCTTTCTATCTTTGAGGGTGAAAAGCCAACAAAGGTAATAAAATGAAAATATCTTCTTCTGTTCTGAAAATCCTTTCGGCATTTGCCGTCTCATTTCTGCTGCCGTCCTTTCTGCTGCCTTCAGTCCTGCTTGCACGTGTTCCTTCAACCTTTTCCGGTTCCGATGCCGGAGCACTTCCGCGTACTGTCTTTGTGGGTGGCCAGACCCAGCATGTCCAGGGAATTGCATACGATGCGCAGAAAAGCTGTATGTATATGTCTTTCACAAGCCGTTTTCTGAAAGTCGATATGCAGGGAAACATTCTTGCCTCCATAGACCGCATCCAGGGCCATCTCGGAGCGATGACTTTCAACCCTGCCGACAGAAAGGTCTATGCTTCGCTGGAATGCAAGGATGACGAAATCGGACGCGGAATTGCCAAGGTCCTGAATGTGGATGCCGTTTCACGGAGCGAATCGACTTTCTACATTGCCATAATCGACGTTGACCGTCTTGACTCCGTTGCGACGGATCCTGAAAACAATGATGTTCTGAAGACTGTCTGTGTCAGGAAAGCCGTTGAGGACTATTCCTTCAAGTCCCCTGACGGAAGTTTCGAACATCGCTACGGATGCTCCGGCATTGACGGAGTGGCAATTGCTCCGGAGATTGCTCCTGTGAAACCTGCGAAGTATGCATCTTCCAAAGAGTCCTCCCCGGCAGTGAACCGGAAAATGTATCTTTACGTGGGATATGGAATCTACGGTGACGTGAACCGCACCGACAATGACTATCAGGTGATTCAGAGATATGATATCGACCAGTTGAACGCTCTGGCCCGTCCCGTGATTTTCGGACAGACCCATTCCGAGGGGCCGGACAAACCGGACAGGGAATATTTCGTTTACACGGGAAACACCAATTACGGAATCCAGAATATGGCATACGATCCTTACACGGAGTGCATCTTCCTTGCCGTTTACAAGGGTTCGAAACCACATTTTCCTAATTACAGGCTTTTTGCCCTAAGTGTCAACCAGAAACCTTTCAAGGCAGCACTGAAGGGAGGCCGCGACAGGTCAAAACATTTGCAGCTCACTCTAGTACAGCCTGTAGAACCTTTCTTCGTCAACCCTTTGTCCGACGATGCAACCGGCATCACCGGCTGGAAATTCAAATGGGGTTCCACAGGAATCTGCCCTCTGGGAGGCGGACTTTGGTACATATCCGAAAACACAAAGGACAAAAAGACCAGAAAGGAATCCTGCACTGCACGGCTCTACAAATGGTCGGGCTCTCCTGACGGGCCTTTCACGGAACTGTAGTTCCCCGGACAACAAAAAAAGTCGGCTGAATTTCAGTCGACTTTTTTGTGACCCCTACAGGATTCAAACCTGTAACCTTTTGATCCGTAGTCAAATGCTCTATTCAGTTGAGCTAAGGGGCCGAATCAGAGACCTGTCGGTCTGCTGTTGTTATTCTGCTGTCTCCTCTTTTATGAGACCGCTTTTCTTCTCTTTGATGCGAGCCTTCTTACCGGAGAGGTTGCGGAGATAGAAGATTCTTGCTCTACGAACTTTACCAACTTTGTTGAGTTCGATTGAATCAATGAACGGAGACTCAAACGGGAAAATCCTTTCAACGCCTACTCCATTTGACACTTTCCTGATAGTAAAGGTCTTTGTGGTTGGAGTTGCACCTCTGAGCTGGATAACCACTCCTCTGAATTTCTGGAGTCTTTCCTTGTCTCCCTCCTTGATACGGTAGGTCACCGTGATTGTGTCACCTGCCTTGAACTTAGGGTATGAAGCAACTTTCTCATTCGCGAAAGCCTGCTCAACAACTTTCATCAAATCCATAATTGTAGATGTTTTTAGTGGCAACGTTACGACTTTTCAACTTGTTTTAACCCTGCGTAAGAGGTTGCTTTGTTTTTGGGACTGCAAAGGTACAAATTATTTTCAATCCTCCAAACTTTTCTGTAAATATTTTTTTTGAGAAATACTCAAATTTGAGAAACACTCAAAAACTACCCCTCCTGCGCTTCCTAGAACATATCCCTTAGCCTGTCAAAGAAATTTTTGTCTTCCCGGCTCGGGTTCGGACGGAAACTCTCGCTGCTCCTCATCTTCTCCAGTGTCTCCTTCTCATCCCTGGACAATTTCTTAGGAATCCAGACAATGTACTTTACATAGAGGTCGCCAGTACCAGAATTGAGTGAAGGCAGGCCTTTGCCCTTGAGCCTTACGACGGTTCCTGACTGGGTTCCGGGCTCAATCTTCACGTTGTACTTCCCGTCAAGGCAAGGAATTTCGACCTCCGCCCCAAGTATTGCATCAGTCACTGAGATTATCTTGGTGTACAGGAGGTTGTTCCCGTCACGCTTGAGTTCCGGGTGCTGCACTTCCTCAATAAGAACGAGCAGATCTCCGTTCACGCCGTTGTTCTTTGCAGCGTGTCCCGCTCCCCGGACTGTGAGTTGCATACCGTTTTCGACACCGGCAGGAATCTTCACCTTGACAGTCTCCCTTTTTCGCTCAAGACCTGTTCCTCCGCAATGCCTGCAAGGATTGCTGATGACTTTTCCCTCTCCGCCGCACTGCTGGCAGGTGGAGTAGGTGATGCTCTGTCCAAGGAAGGTGTTCATCACCCTCTTCACCTGGCCGGTTCCGTGGCAAGCCGGACAGGTCTTGATGTCAGAGGCGTTCTTCGTGCCTTTTCCTCCGCATTCGCTGCAAGGAACATTCTTCTCAATGGTGATTTCCTTTTCTGCTCCGCGGGCAATCTCCTCAAGAGTCATTTTCACGCGAACCCTGATGTCCCGTCCTCTGCTGACTCTCTGTGAAGGACCTTCATCGCCTCCGAAGCCTCTGCCGAACCCGCTGAATCCTCCGAATCCGCCTCCGAAAAGGTTGTTCAGAATGTCGTTCAGGTCTCCGAAACCTCCGCTGAAGTCAGGTCCTGCCTGTCCACCCATTCCTGCGTGTCCGAATTTGTCATACCTGGCCCTTTTGTCAGCATCGCTGAGCACGGAATAAGCCTCGGCAGCCTCCTTGAATTTCTCCTCGGCCTCCTTGTTGCCCGGATTCTTGTCCGGATGGTACTGGATTGCCTTCTTCCTGTACGCTTTCTTTATGTCGTCGAGCGTGGCATTTTTGTCAACACCCAGCACTTCATAGTAATCCCTTTTCTCTGCCATAAAATTGTTCTCCTTTACAAATCAACAAAACTTTCGCACTGTCAGATTGCGACAACCACTTTGGCGAACCTGATTACTTTTCCGTTCAGGGTGTATCCTGCCTGCACGACATCGAAAATCTTACCTTTCTTGTCCTCTTCCTGAACAGGGAACTGAGCGACAGCCTCGAAGAAATCCGTGTCGAAATCTTTTCCCTCTGTCTCAATTCTCGCAAGGCCCTTTGACTTGAGGAAACCAACCAACTTGTTGTAAATCAGTTCGGTCCCTTCCTTCGCAGACGCACTGTCCTCAGTCTCGGCAAGTGCTTTCACAGCTCTCTCGAAGTCATCAAGAATAGGTAGAATGCCCTTGATGATTTCCTCTGATGCTGTACTTACCAGATCAAGTTTCTCCTGAGCAGTTCTTCTTCTGAAATTGTCGAATTCAGCCATCAGGCGGATGTAGTCGTCCTTGTCCTTGAGTGCCTTCTCCTCAAATTTGTTGTTCTTCTCCTCCAGCTCGGCAATCCGTTTCTCCAGTTCGGCCACTTTTGCAGATGCCTTCTTTTCGGCCTTCTTCTCAGCTTTCTTCTCTTTCCCTGATTTATGTTCTTCTTTACCGGCAGTCTGCTCTCCGTTAACGGCTTCGGTCTGCTCTTCGTTTGCGGCTGCAACCTCTTCCTGTTTCAGATCTTTCTCCTCTTTGTTCTTATTTTCCATATATATAATCTCCTTTTTTCATTACGGTATATTCAACAATCTGCGAATCATACGCAAATGCTGAAATGGCACATCGGGACAAACAAATAGCCTGCCATTGGCAGGCGTACTGACATATTGGCAGATACAGGGCATTTCCCCCCAAGCCTGATTACTCAGAGATTTTCCAGTCCTCAATCCTTCTGGTTCCGGTTGAGAAACTTACGCCAATCTTGAAGAGTTTCCGGGGGTCATTGACAAAAGGCTTTGCATAACCCTTGTCGTCAATTTGTTGCAGGGCGGCGTCAGCGGTATTGTCAATCTTCAGTTCGACTATGTAGATATAATCCTTTGTCTGGAGCAGCAGGTCAATCCTGCCGTTGCTGGTGCTTCGTTCGGCCTGGACATACTCTCCTACAAGTTCCATTATGATGTACATAGCATACTGGAAATTCTTCTCCGCATCGCCCTGAATCTGGTAGGTGGTGTTTGCGAACAGTGCTTCCAGGGTGCTCATAAAGACATCTGGAGTGCCGGACCTGAGTGCTTTGGCCAATTTTGATGTTGTCGTGTTGCCCTCTGCCGGGTTGACAGGGACATAGTACGAGTAGATGAATTTCAAGAAACCGTTCTTTACCTCGTCGTTTGGAAATCCGAGTGTGTATTCCCTGAATTCCGTGTCGTAGTCCTTTATTGTCAGGTATCCTGTCTGGAAGAATAATGGCACAGGTCTGTTTACTATATCCTGCATACCGCTTAGATCATCCTCGGATACCACAACATTATCAGAGAGCTTTGTTACATCGAACTCTGTTTTCTTCATCACATTGACGAGCAGCGTCGGAGTGCCGGTTTCGAACCAATAGTCCTTGAATTTCTTTGAACTGAAGGTGTTCAACAAACTGAACGGGTTGTACACCCCTGGGGAATCTTCACAGAAATGATAGCCGTCGTACTTGTATTTGAGCTTGTTGTAGCATTCCTCTATGCTCAACCGGTTGGCCAGGGCCAGTTCAGCGACACTTCCTTCAAAGTATTTGTGCAAATCGTCCTCCGAGATTCCGCAGATGCCGGAATATTCAGTCTCCATTGAGATGTCCCGAAGGTTGTTCAGGCTACTGAACACGCTCAATTTCCCAATCTTAGACACACCCGTCAAGAAACCAAACTTTATTTGTCCGTCCTTTGCCTTCAGCACGCTGTAGAATCCCTGGAGGGTCCTGCGATAATAATCAACCAGGGCTTCGTCGCCCAGATTGTTCACAATAGGCTTGTCATATTCATCAATCAGAATGACCACTTTTCGGCCGGTCTTGCTGCAGGCTGCATCGATGACATCATTCATTCTGGCGGAACAGTCATCATATTTGCGAATGACTCCGTATTGTGCCTCCCAATTGTTAAGATGTTGATCCAAAACGACATCCAGATCTTCAGGATTTATATATCTGCCGCTGTTCAAATCCAGATGCAGTACTGGATATTCAATCCAGTCCTTCTCCAACTGTTCAATCGCCAATCCTTTGAACAATTCCTTCTTGCCTGAGAAATAAGCATCCATCGTGGAGATGAGAAGGCTCTTCCCGAATCTGCGCGGGCGGCTGAGGAAATAATATTTGCCTGTATAAGCCAATCGATCAATGAGATGGGTCTTATCCACATAAACGTATCCGCTTCTGCGCAAATCCTCAAAATTCTGTATGCCTATCGGGTACAACATAACATTGTCTTTATCACACCTGTGCAAAGATACAAATTTATTGTTTCAATCACTTGCCCCGAGGCGAATTTGAGTGTTGACCGTGATGTCGTCAGGTTTTGGCTCAGGATGATATGCTGCGACGGAATCGCCTTGGATGAGGGTGGATTTCAGTCTTATGATGGATGTCGAATTCGAGCGGCCTTCCTGAATCATTCCATTGAGCAGGGTGCAGCTGGTGTGGGCCATACCTTCGATGGACTGGCTGATGCGGGTGATATTCGGGGCGACGAATTTCATATATCTGTTGTCATCCACTGTGACCAGGGAGAAATCCCCGGGAATTTGCGATAGCAAATACGGAAAGGGTTCAAGGTCGCCACTTCCCCCACAATTGGGTTGTGAACGATAATTGTGAATTTATTATAAATAATTATACCTTATATTTGAGATGCGCAAGCATCGAAGGCGTCATCAGACGCCGCGACCGTCCCGGGTATTTGCGCAGCAAATACGGAAAGGGTATAAGGTCGCCACTTCCCCCACAATGGGGTCGTGAACGATGATTGTGAATTTATTATAAATAATTATACCTTATATTTGAGATGCGCAAGCATCAATGGCGTCATCAGACGCCGCGACCGTCCCGGGTATTTGCGATAGCAAATACGGAAAGGGTATAAGGTCGCCACTTCCCCAGTTTGGGGACGGGAGGGGCAATAATATGGACCGACCCTCACGAGCCGGCCCATACCAGGAATTATAGATTTTTGGTATTATGGATTATGCTGTTATCAGAAGATTCTTAAGCCTCAATCTTCTTGTACTTCGGCACCAGAGTCTTCATAATGCTCCACGCAATCAGGTAAGCCAGGCCGCAGAAGCAGAACATAATGAAGTAGCCTCCCTGCTTGCCGCTGAAACCGAGGAAGCTGAATGCCTGTCCGAGTTCATCCGTGTAGGTGAAAAGCATTCCTGCACCCTTCTGGATGAAGAATGAACCGATTCCGCCTGCCATTCCGCCGATTCCGGTGATGGTTGCAATGGCGCTCTTCGGGAACATATCTCCGATGGTTGAGAACAGGTTTGCTGACCAGGCCTGGTGCCCGGCACCTGCGATACCGATGAGGATTGCAGGCCACCAAGCTGAGAATGCTCCGAGAGGCTGGGCAAACAGAGCCACGAGAGGGAAGAACGCGAAAATAAGCATTGCAAGCATACGGCCCTGGTAAGGATTCATTTTCTTCTTGTCAATGAACACTTTAGGAAGGTATCCACCGTAGATGGATATTACCGTAACGATTGCATAGAGAGTGATGATCAGCGCCATTCCCATTCCTGAGGATGACTTGTAGCCGAACTGGTCGGAGAAATAGGCCGGAGCCCAGAACAGGAAGAACCACCAGACACCGTCGGTGAAGAATTTGCCTGTGATGAAAGCCCAGGTCTGACGGTAGGTGAAGCATTTCCAGAAAGGAATCTTCACTTCCTCGCTGTCAGTCTTTGCTGCGGAAGCATCCTCCTTGTCGTCCTGGTTGATGTACTCAAGCTCAGCCTTGTTGACGAATTTGGAGTCTTTAGGCTTGCTGTACATAAACACCCAGAGTCCCATCCAGATGAAACCGAGGGCACCGATGATGATGAAAGCCATCTCCCAGCCGCCTCCGATGCCTTTGTCCTTGAAGAACTGGGCGAGAAGCGGAATGGTTGCAGGAGCCACAAGGGCACCTACTGATGCACCTGCGTTGAATATAGAAGTCGCAAATGCACGGTCCTTCTTAGGGAAGTACTCTGCTGTCACCTTGATGGCTGCAGGGAAGTTGCCTGCCTCACCAAGGGCGAGGATGCATCGTGCAGCGATGAAAAGCCAGACACTTGTGGAAGCTATTGCCAGGGCTGCTGCAGAACCTGTCTGCACGGCTGCCATAGCCTGGACGCTCTCATATCCCTCGATGTGCATAGTTGCCCATCCGCAGGCAGCGTGAAGACACGCACCGGCTGACCAGATGCCGATTGCCCAGAGGTAACCTTTCTTTGTGCCCATCCAGTCCACGAATTTCCCGGCGAACAGCATACAGATGGCATACACAATCGAGAAGATTGCAGTGATTGTACCGTAGTCGCTGTCTGTCCAGTGAAATTCCGGAGCGATGAAGTCCTTCCATGTGAGTGAGAGGACCTGTCGGTCCATATAGTTGACTGTTGTGGCGATGAACAGAAGTCCGCACATCCACCATCTCCAGTTGGTCATCAGTTTTTTAGATGTTGATTCCATTATTTTTTTTAAAAGAGGTTAGAATGTTGTTACTTTCTTACTTCCCTGATGATGTCGAGGGCTGTGCGGCAGAGTTCGGAAATCTTGCCCCACTCCTTTGCTGCAATCACTTCCTTCGGGAAGAGGTTGCTGCCCATTCCCACGCAGGTAACTCCGGCCTTGAACCAGCCTTCGAGGTTCTCCCTGGTTGGTTTGACACCGCCGGTAACCATAATCTGGCTCCACGGCATAGGGGCACGCAGACCCTTGACGAATGCAGGGCCGAGAACGTCTCCCGGGAACACCTTGCAAAGGTCGCATCCCAGTTCCTGGGCCTTGCCAACCTCTGAAACGGTTCCGCATCCCGGGCAGTAAGGCACGAGCCTGCGGTTGCAGACAGGAGCAATCTCCGGATTGAAGAGCGGACCGACAACGAAGTTTGCGCCCAACTGAAGGTAGAGGGCAGCCGTTCCCGGATCAACGACGGAACCTATCCCGACAATCATTCCCGGGAGTTCCCTGTTGGCATATTTCACCAGTTCGGCGAATACTTCCTGGGCAAAATCGCCCCTGTTTGTGAACTCGAAGGCGCGTACGCCACCGTCGAAGCAAGCCTTGAGAACTGCCTTTGCAGTCTCTGCATCAGCATTGTAGAAGACAGGAACCATTCCTGTCTCCTTCATTGCTGCAATTACCTGTAGTTTGTTGTATTTTGCCATATTTCAATATTTCATTCGAGATTGTCCGGAACTACCTTGAAACCCTTCCTGAACCATCACCGTTCATCAGGTTCTCCACCTCTGCAACGGTTACCTGATTGTAGTCACCGAAGATAGTGTGTTTCAGGCAGGAAGCTGCAACTGCAAAATTGAGGGCCTTCTGGTCGTCATTTGTGTAGGTGAGCAGGCCGTAGATGAGACCGCCCATGAATGAGTCGCCGCCACCGACGCGGTCAACGATGTGGGTGATGTCGTAGCGAGGTGACTGATAGAGAGTTGTTCCATCGAATAGGACTCCGCCCCAGGTGTTGTGATTTGCGTTGATTGAACCGCGCAGGGTGATGATGACCTTCTTTGCACGAGGGAATTTTGTCATCAGCTGACGGCATACGCTCTCGAATTCAGCTGCGTTCACCTCGCCTTTGGTTGCAGTTACGTCGAAGCCCTCAGGTTTGATTCCGAAGACTTTCTCCGCATCCTCCTCGTTGCCAAGAATGACATCACAGCCCTCAACAAGGGCAGGCATCACCTCGGAGGCCTTCTTGCCGTATTTCCAGAGATTCTTCCTGTAGTTGAGGTCGCAGGAAACGGTCACGCCGAGCCTGTTGGCTGCCTTGATGGCCTCAAGACAAACGTCAGCGGCTCCCTGGCTGATTGCAGGAGTGATTCCGGTCCAGTGGAACCAGTCTGCACCTTCAAAAACCTTTTCCCAGTCAATCATTCCTTTCTCAATCTGCGCGATTGCAGAATTTGCCCTGTCATAGACAACCTTGCTCGGACGGGCAACCGCACCGGTCTCAAGGAAGTAGATTCCAAGCCTGTCACCTCCGAAAACGCAGTGACTTGTTCCCACACCGTAGCTGTGCAAATCCCTGATGCAGCTTGCTGCGATGTCGTTCTTTGGGAAGCGGGTTACAAACTCCGTATCTATGCCGTAATTGGCGAGTGAAACGGCGACGTTTGCTTCTCCGCCACCGAAAGTCGCCTCAAACTGACGAGCCTGTGAAAACCTGAGATAACCTGGAGTAGAAAGCCTGAGCATAATCTCTCCGAATGTGATAACTTTTGGCATATTTCAAAAATATTAAATTTGTTTTCAGTCGGATTCTGACAAATCGGTGCAAAAGTAGTAAATATTTTTATATTCCGTGTACGGTAACGGAAAATTTAATCAGTTTTTTTCCTCTGCCTTTGAAAAATTCATCCAGGGTTAATATTTCATATTCTCAAAGACGTATTTTTTGGAAAATATCTATTGGGTTTTGTAATTATTTTCGGATATTTGTCGGTCTTTGTACTAAAGGCGACAATCTGAAACATTTGACTATGGCAACGACTGAACAACCCGGCAAAACAACAATAAACGATGTCGCAAGGGCGGCAGGGGTTTCAAAAGGTACTGTGGACCGTGTACTTCACGACAGGGGAGAGGTCTCTTCCAAAAGCCGGGAGAAAGTTCTCAGGGCCATAGACGAACTTGGATTCAAGCCGAATCTCTACGCCTCGATGCTTGCCACAAGGAAGGAGCACACCATCTACTGCATTATTCCGGAGTACTTTACAGGAGAGTTCTGGTCCCTGACCGACAAAGGCATTCAGGATGCAGGGGAGATTGTTGCCCGCTACGGCATCAAGGTCCTGCCTGTCAGATATGACCAGTACAGCATCGAGTCCTTTCAGGCCGTCTGCGAAAAGGTACTCGAATCACCGCCTTCCGGAGTGCTGATTGCCCCTATGTTCCGCGCAGAGACATTGAAGTTCGTGAAGGAACTATCGAAGATGGGGATACCTTATATATATATAGACTCAAAACTTGAGGACGACGACTATTTTGCATATTTCGGTATGCCTATGTATCAGAGCGGTTACCTGTGTGCCGACATTCTTACTTCCGGAAATCCCATTCCGAAGGCCTACGTCGTCCGCATTGCCAGGGACAAGCGGGGCCTCTCCGACCCTACAGTGACGCGCAGGACAGGTTTTCTGGACTATATGTCGGAGCATTGTCCCGGAACAGAAATCGAGAATGTCTTCATCGACCCGAAAGACAGGAAAAAAATTGACGAAGCCCTGGATGCGACCATCGGAAAGGATTCCGGCAGAAAGTACATCGTGATGTTCAATTCCCGTGTGCACCTTGTCGCTGACTGGCTGCGCAGGAGAGGTCTGACCGGTTGCCGGGTTGTGGGTTTTGATGTTCTGGAAAAGAATGTCGCCTTGATGAAAGAGGGATATGTACAGTGTCTGATTGCGCAACACACTGATAAACAGACTGTTGCTGCGGTCAATGCTATGGTGGATTTCCTTATTCTCGGAAAACCTGTCGCCAGGAAGGACAATTACACGCAGATGGATATACTTAATATCTACAATTGCGATTACTATATGTAAACCTACATCAACAGCCAGGTGGAATAGCCGACCACAAGTCCCACGACACAGTTGACAGCCTTGGCCTTGAGGAATGCCTTGCGGTCTTCGGCCAGAAGCGGCAGGGATGCGTGTCCGTCCTGGGAGATGCAGCTGGCAAGCAGAACCGGCAGGCCGATGATTCCGTTTGCGTAGAGTGTCACGAAAATCAGATGCGGTCCCGATTCCGGGATTATTCCCACAAGAACAGCCAGCAGAATCATCAGGGCTGTGTTGTCACTGACCCATTGCCTGATGTCAAAATAGTAAAGCCCCGTGTTGACCAGAAGGAGCACTCCGAAAGTCCACGCAAAAATGCTCCCGAGGTGTTTCACGACCACGTGCTGCCAGAGATGCTCCTCGACAAAATGGTCTGAACCGCAGAGAATCATCACGAAAATGACGCAGCTCAGAACGGCAAAAAAGATGTTCATCCATTGTTCGTCAAGGATATTGAATGAGACATCGTTGATTTCCTCAACGTGTTCGTGCTCAAGGATTCCGAAACCGAGGGCCGCTGCATAGCCTCCCACCAGCAAAGACAGAAGCGCTCTCTTCAGGCTGAAATGCCATTTTTTATGGCTGTGATGATGCTTTCCCTGCTCCTCGCCATGATTCTCGCAGGAGTCATTGCTGCCGTTGTCATCCGGGTGAATCCGGTACCCATCCTGACAGGTCCTGACTCCATGCTTCTTCCCAATACCAAGAAAATCAACAAGATATCCGACGATGACAGAAAGAACGAGCAATATTCCGAAAATCAGCACAACTTTCTCGGGAGTCATTGCCATCATCACGAAGGCCTCGTCACCGGATGAGGCAATCATCATTGCCACAAGGGCTCCGAAACTCAGAAGTCCGTGGGTGTAGAGCGAAACTGTCGCGAATCCGCCGACACATCCGGGAATCATTCCGAGAAGTGCTCCGGTGGCAACCTGCCCGAATCGCTTGCCCCTGAGGCTGTTGAGAAGCCTTCCCCTAGATTCGATATTGAGTGACTCGATGATCATCATCATAATGACAACCATCCCCGTGACAAACACGGAGTTGAAAAGTGTGTCTTCTAAAATATGCCACATAAGTCAAGTTCTTCAATTATTCAATCCACCCGGCGATGAACAGGTTGACTATCGGCCTGATGGGGGAATTTGTCGTCAGTGTTACAATTACAAGGACTTCACCTGCAGGCAGTCCCGCTGTGTCAAGCTCGGCATTGAAGCCGCCTTTTCCTCCGGGCGTAACCTTCGGGACAGACTGGACCTTGCATCCCGGTTTGTCCGCATCTGCCTTGTAAACAATGAAATCGCTTTTGCCGACATTGCTGAATGCCCAGGAAGCGGTCACTTTAGTCCCTTTTTTCACTTTCCCGAATGAAAAAGTGCTTTCCTTGAACATCGGTCTTGAACCGGCATCCTTCTGTTCCCTTGTGAGATTGTCGAAATTTGCCTTGGTGAATGCATTTACGGAAATCTTTCCGCCGTTTGTCCCATTGACGGTGGCCGAGTAGATATTCTTTCCCCAGACACCCTCCCGGCTTGAGACAGTGCAGGTTAGTGTCGCTACTCCGGAAGCTGGAACCGGGTTGGGGGAGACATTCAGGGTCAATCCCTCTGTCACGGAACTGAAGGAAAGTTTCTGAGGACTTGCGGAGAGGTTCGCCACCTTGACTACAGTGCTTTTTGACTCGCCCATGTCGAGGTTGCCGCACTTGATCTCTGCTTCGCGGAATCCGAAATTTCCCAAATGTACGGGATATGTCTCACTGAGGGCTTTCTTTTTTTCGTGGCTGTAGCCCCTGAGTCTCAGCACGACGGGCTTTTTGAGGCTTGAGATGTGGACTGTCAGGGTTTTGTCAAATGGATATGGACCTTCGTCATTGGTATATGTAGCACTGATGACTCCGCTCTTGCCTGGTTGGACAGGTTCCTTTGTCCATTGTGCGTCAGTGCAGCCGCAGGAGGTCGTCACATTGTATATGACCAGGGGCTTGTCGCTGATGTTCCTGACATTGAACGAACATTTCATCGGGCCGTCGCTCAGGAGTACGTCACCGAAATCGAACACGGTCCTGTCAAACTCGACACAACCTTCCTTCACTTCCTGGGCGTAGGAAAGGGAAGAGCAGATGCAAAACAATGCAAGGCTTAAAACAATTCCGAACTTTCTCATCGTTTCCATTCAAATGAGTCCCTGACAGGGACAAACAGGCTGCAAATATAGTTTATTCCTCTTGAATATTATCCAAAAGAAGAGCAAAACCTTCGGGACGAGTATGAAAATCCAAATCTTTGATATAAATTTGCAACCTGTCTTTTCAAAGACTTTAAACAAACTAAAAATATTTATTATGGCACACAAAATTACTGATGCTTGCAAAGCTTGCGGAGCTTGTATCGCTGAATGTCCTGTAGAGGCTATCTCTGAGGGCGCTATTTACACTATTGATGCTGATCTTTGCGTTGATTGCGGATCTTGCGCTTCTGTTTGTCCTAACGATGCTATCGTAGCAGAGTAATTCAACTAAAAGTTGGCAAAAAAAGGCTATTTCTTCGTTGCAGCCTTCGTCAAAGTCCTCACAACCAACAGGTTGCTGCGGCATTTGACTTCAGACTGCGCCTTGAACTAGCCTTTTTTTATCCAACTTTTTCAATGTGGAATTTTTTCGATGAGATTTCCGGTCAAGCCGGGAATGACGAAAAGTCGGGGATGGCACTTGTCATCCCCGACTTTAATATAGTCCCAACAATGTCGTAACGTCATCCCCGACCTGATCGGGGATCTATTCAGCAGGACCCATAACGACTTCGATGAAGTTGCCCTCATCGAGCAGCGCCTTCACGGCAGCCTTTATATTCTCTGCATTGATTTCGGCAATCGCAGCCTCGTACTCGGTGTCGCGATCGATTCCGGCACTGTAATATCCCTGAAGGACATTCAGCCAGTAGTTATTGCTGATTCTTGACTCAGGCATCTTTTTCCTGAAATTCTCCACAGTCCTTGTAAGCTGCTCCTCTGTAGGGCCATCGGTTGCAAGACTTTCCATACCTTTGACTGCAAGACTGCGGAGCTTTGCCACCTGATCCACGTTGGTCGTGAAATATACCTGTGCCACAACTCTCTCCTGAGGAACCTTCTGGACACCGATGTAGGCAGAAGCACCGTAGGTCCCGCCTTCCTCCTCGCGGAGCGTGTCGGTGTAAATCATGTCAAGAATATAGGAAGCTGCATCCATCATGACCTCGTTCCTGACACTGTAAGGAAGATAGGCTGACCAGACTTGAAGGACGGTCTCCATAGGAGTCTGCATTGCAGTGCTGAACTCGTTCACCACCTTGCCCTTCACGAATGTCGGAGTGTTGTCCTTCCAGGAAGTTGCCTTCTTTCCTTTTGGCAGGGATCCGATATATTTCTCCACGAGAGGCCTGAGTTGCGCAAGGTCAACGTTACCCACGATGAAGACTGTCGCTCCGGCTGCATCCTTGAACAGCCTGCGGTAATTCTTCTCGATGGTCTGCAGGGAGGCCTTTGCAATCGTCTCCTCATTCAGTTCCACTTTCCTCGGATTCTCTCCGTAGAGAGTCTTTGTCAGAGTGTTCTGGAAGATGAAGTCCGGTCTTGTCTTAAGGTTAGGGAGCACGGCCTTAATCTGCGAGATGCCTGTTTGGTACTCATCCTCGTCGAAACGCGGGTCGGTAAACTCAAGGTAGAGCATCTGGAGAGCCGTCTCAAGGTCTTTTGGAGAACTTGAACCGGTGATTCCGTGTCTGATCTCTTTGACGTAAGGATAGACATTTACAGACTTGCCGGAGAGCATTTTGCGCAGGGTAGTGGCTGGGAATTTCGAAATACCGCTGTTGTTGGTGAACAATCCGATGATGTTATCCTCGAATGAAGGCAGGTCCTCAGTCTCAATGAGGGTAAGACCTCCGTCCATCCTCAGGTCAATCAGAACCTGGTCTTTCTTGAACTCTGTCGGAAGGACCACCACTTTGACTCCGTTTTTGAGAGTCCACTCGGTTGCACCGTGAAGAGTTGTCTTTTCCTTCTTTACTGCTGAGCCTTTCAAAGTGGCCGGGTCGAGAAGCGGCTCATTGACAGCCTCTTCCGCATTTGCCTGAATCTCTGATGCATCAACTTCTGCAATTGCAGCAAGGAAGTCAGCCTCGCTCGGGTGAGTCAATCCCTCTTTCTGAGGAGCCTTGTAGATGATGACCATATTGTCCGGAGTGATAATCTGCGAGGCAACCTGATTGAGAAGATCCTCATTGATGTTTGCGCAGAACATCTTTGCAACTTCAAATTCGGTCTCAGGGGTCATATATGAATAGTTACTGAAGAAGTTGTTGATGTAGGACCAGACAAATTCGCTGTTCTTCCTGGTCGCTGCTCCTTCGACAGCCTGTTCATATCTCCTGAGAATCACTTCCTTGGCCCTTGCGGTCTCGGCAGCTGTGAATCCGTATTTCTGCATCTTCCTGATTTCGGTCAGGTAGGCCTTGTAGGCAGAGATTCCTTCGGAGTCCTTGCAGGTAATCTCTCCGAACACTGATTCGCAAGTCTCGCAAAGTGAACCGATTCCGAAATCCGCGCTGATGAACGGTGCGTCAGGTTTCGACGCGATGTCAGAGAGCCTTTCGCTCATAATGGTCGAGATAATCGATTTGACGAGGTCGGAGAAGAAGCCCATATCTGTGCTGTTCATCTCCTTTGGAGTCGCCTCTCCGTTCCAGAGCATCATAATTTCAGTTGAAGAAGCCTCCGGGTCGGTGATGATGCCGATGCGCGGAGTTTCATTTCCCGGGATGGTCGGCATTACCTTAGCCTGTGGATTTTCCACTGCCGGGATGTCGCTGAAACGCTCCTTGATCTTTGCCTCAATCTGGTTCACGTCTATGTCTCCAACCACGATTACTGCCTGAAGGTCAGGACGGTACCAGGTGTGGTAGAAGTTTGTCAGGCTCTCCGGCTTGAAGGTTTCAAGGTTTTCCTGGCTTCCGATGAGGGTGCAGGTTGCATACTTGGAGTCGCCGTAGAGGTAAGGGAGGGATTTCTCGTGCATCCTCCAGGAGGCATTGTTTCTGGTCCTCTTTTCCTCGATGATCACTCCGCGCTCCTTGTCAATCTCAACGGGATCGCAGGTAACGAAATGCGAGTAGTCGTGCATCACCAGAAGGCAGGTGTCAATTATTCCTTCACGTGTGACGGGAATATTGTTCAACATATAGGTAGTATGTTCAACTCCTGTCGAAGCATTGATGTTGCGCCCGAATTCCGCGCCGATTTTCTGGAGATACTCCAGCAGCATCTTGTCAGGAAGGTTCTTCGTTCCGTTGAAGCACATATGCTCAAGGAAATGCGCCAGTCCGTCCTGGTCAGGTGTTTCCTGAATTGCTCCGACGTTTGTCGCGAGGTAAAATTCAGCACGCCCCTGCGGCTTGTCATTGTGCCTGATGTAGTATGTCATCCCGTTCTCGAGTTTCCCTTTTCTGACCTCAGGGTCGTTCGGCAACTGGTTCTGCGCAAAGAGAGCGCAGGCTGACGTCGTCAGAACTACGATAATGGAAAAAATTTTTTTCATCTTGAATATTTAATATTTAACTATCGCAGGGAGGAGAGCCACCTTTCAAGGGATGTCTCATATTCACTGCGTGCATACGCAAATTTGTCTTTACCCTTGCCGACGAATTTTTCGGCTGAAAATCCCCAGCCGTGTCCTCCTCTCGGGAAGATATGCACTTCTGCGCTGACTCCTTTCTCGACCAGTTTTCTGTAGTACCTGATCGTGTTCTCAATCGGAACTGTCCTGTCATCAGTGCAATGTGCGATGAAAGTCACCGGAGTCTTTTCCGTGATTTGATTCTCAAGAGTGTAGTACTCCACAAGTTCATTGTGTCTGGCCTGAGCTTTTTCCCACTCGTCAACAAGCTTGTTACGGTCATTCCAGAACTCGTCTTTGCCTATGAGATTGAACCTTGTCCCTTTGTGGGTGATTGCCATGTCAAAGGAAATCACCGGATATATTAGGACGGAAAAGTCCGGGCGGGTCACATCGTCGGTGAACAGGTTCGTCGCGCTTGCGGCAAGATGCCCTCCTGCGGAGAATCCCATCACACCGATCTGGTTGATACCCCATTCCTGTGCGTGTGCACGACAGTAGCGGAAAGTGTTCTGAACGTCTGTCAGGGGAACCTCCCAGTGTCCGTTCGGAAGTCTGTATTTCACGATTGCCACGGTTATGCCCTTGCTGAGCATCCAGTCTGCGACATACACACCTTCATTGTAGGAAGACACGATACTGTAGCCGCCACCAGGGCAGACTATGATCATCTGTCCATTCGGTTTTTTAGGAAAATACAGGTCAAAGCGCGCGTTGACGCTGATGTTGCCGATGTTTCCGTTTGCAGGATGAGTCTCCTGTCCGGAAAGTCCATTCTGCTCCGTCATTTCAAATCCGGCGCTCTCAATGGTCTTCCCAACGACAGGGTCATTGTTGTCAACCAGTTCTGTTCCATAGAGAAGAACTGTCTTGTTAGGCCTGAGCTTGCTTGCAGGCTGTGCGTTGATAGTTGCGGCCATTACCAGTGTCAATGCTATGGTAGTTAGTAATTTTTTCATTGCTTTACTATTTCAAGTATTCTTCAGAAAAATTCTAAAGGCGATGTCCATTTCCGGGACACCGCCTTTGGATTGTGGAGACCGGATCCCCTGATTATTTGTTGGCCAGTCTCTTGTAAGTTTCAAGGCGAATCTTGGCAAACTCCTCTGTCTTCTGGAGGAGCTCGTCAGCCTTGTCAGGGAACATCTTGTAGAGGGATGCGAAACGCACCTCACCCTTCAGGAAGTCCTGGAACTTACTCCAGTCAGGCTCCTTGCTGTCGAGTGTGAACGGATTCTTGTCTGTTCCCTCGAGAGCAGGGTTGAACCTGTAAAGATGCCAGTAACCGCACTCAACTGCAAGTTTCTCCTCTTTCTGGCTCAAGCCCATACCGGCTTTGAGACCGTGGTTGATACAAGGAGCGTAAGCGATGATGAGTGATGGTCCGTCGTAAGCCTCAGCTTCCTTGATGGTGTTGAAGAACTGTGCAGGGCTTGCTCCCATTGCCACCTGTGCAACGTAAACATAACCGTAGCTCATTGCCATCATTCCGAGGTCTTTCTTGCGGATCTTCTTTCCTGAAGCAGCGAATTTGGCGATTGCTCCTGCAGGAGTAGCCTTGGATGACTGTCCACCGGTGTTGGAGTAAACCTCGGTGTCAAGCACGAGGACGTTCACATTCTCACCGGAAGCGAGCACGTGGTCAAGTCCACCGTAGCCGATGTCGTAGCTGGCACCGTCACCACCGATAATCCACTGACTGCGTGCTGGGATGAAGTGCTGGTACTCAAGGAGTTTCTTGCAGGTGTCGCATCCGCACTGCTCCATCAGAGGAACGAGAGCATCGGCAACCTCGCGTGTGATTGCAGCATTCTCACGGTTCTCAAGCCACTTGGTGAAGAGGGCTTTCATCTCATCTGTGCAGCAAGAGCAGCTCAGACCCTGTTCCATATATTTGGCAACTGTTGCGCGTGCCCTGTCTGAACCGAGCTTCATACCGAGACCGAACTCGCAGAAGTCCTCGAACAGTGAGTTGGCCCAGGCCGGACCGTGACCCTGTGCGTTTGTGCAGTAAGGAGATGCCGGGTAGGATGCACCGTAGATTGAAGAACAGCCTGTTGCGTTCGCAATCATCATCCTGTCTCCGAAGAGCTGAGTGATTGCCTTGATGTAAGGAGTCTCGCCGCAACCTGCGCAGGCACCTGAGAACTCGAACAGAGGCTGTGCGAACTGTGAGTTCTTCACGTTCTGGGTCTTAGGCTGGACGTTGTCCTTGTAACCGATGTGTGAATGCAGGTAGTCGAAGTTTGCCTGCTGTGCATTCTGGCTTTCTGCTGAAACCATAACGAGGGCTTTCTCCTTTGCAGGGCAGACATCGGCACAGTTGCCGCAACCCGTACAGTCGGCAGGAGAAACCTGCATTACAAATTTGTACTCCTTGAAAGTTGCCTTTCCGTCAACTGTCACAAGACCTGCAGGAACTGCAGCGGCCTCATCGGCAGTGAGGAGGAACGGACGGATTGCTGCGTGAGGGCAGACAAATGAGCAGGAGTTGCACTGGATACAGTTCTCAGCCTTCCACTCAGGAACCTTCACGGCCACACCACGTTTCTCGTAGGCGGTTGTTCCGGCAGGGATTGTTCCGTCAGCTGCATCTGCGAAAGCGCTTACAGGGAGGGTGTCTCCGCACTGTGCGTTCACGATGTCGGCAATCTGTTTCACGAACTCAGGAGCGAGCCTGTCCTTGTTCGGATTCTCGAACTTGGCAGTGATGTCCTTCCAGTCGGCAGGAATCTCGACTTTAGTGTACTCTCCACCCCTTTCAACGGCAGCGTAGTTCATCTTGACGACATTCTCGCCTTTCTTGCCGTAGCTCTTGTCGATGGCTTTCTTCATGTATGCTACTGCGTCCTCGTAAGGAATGATGCCGGTAATCTTGAAGAATGCTGACTGGAGGATGGTGTTGGTCCTTCCGCCGAGTCCGATTTCAGAAGCAATCTTGGTGGCGTTGATGATGTAGAGAGTGATGTTCTTCTTTCCGATTATGGCCTTTACGTGCTCAGGAATCCTCTTGAGGGTCTCAGCCTCGTCCCAGATGCTGTTGAGGAGGAGGGTACCGTTCTGCTTGATTCCTTTGAGGACGTCGTATTTGCTCAGGTATGAAGGAACGTGGCAGGCAACGAAGTCAGGAGTTGAAACAAGGTATGGCGCCTTGATTGGAGAGTCTCCGAAACGGAGGTGTGAGCAGGTGTAACCGCCGGACTTCTTGGAGTCATAGTCGAAGTAACCCTGGCAATATTTGGTCGTGTGCTCGCCGATGATCTTGATTGTGTTCTTGTTTGCGCCGACTGTTCCGTCGGAACCGAGGCCGTAGAACTTGCACTCCGTTGTGCCCGGCTTCACGATTGAAATCTCCTCTTTTGCAGGGAGGGACTTGAATGTCACGTCATCCACGATGCCGATTGTGAATCCGTCCTTAGGCTCTGCGAGCTCGAGGTTCTCGTAAACTGAAACGATTTGTGCAGGAGTGGTGTCCTTTGAAGAGAGACCATAGCGTCCGCCGATGATGAGCGGGCTGTTCTGTTCTCCCTGGAAAACTGCCTTGACATCGAGAAGGAGAGGCTCTCCGATTGATCCCGGCTCCTTTGTCCTGTCGAGGACTGCAATCTTCCTGACTGTCTTAGGAAGGGCCTTGAGGAAATACTTTGTTGAGAAAGGTCTGTAAAGGCGGACGATGAGAAGTCCGTATTTCTTGCCCTGGGTTGCGAGGTAATCGATTGTCTCCTTGATGGTCTCGGTTACAGAACCCATCGCGATGATCACATTCTCTGCATCCGGTGCACCGTAGTAATCGAAAGGACGGTAGTTGCGCCCGGTGGCCTCGCTGATTTCGCCCATATACCTTGCAACGATGTCAGGAACTGCATCATAGTACTGGTTGCAAGCCTCGCGTGCCTGGAAATAGACGTCGCTGTTCTGGGCTGTTCCCCTTGTGACAGGAACGTCAGGAGAAAGGGCCCTGTTCCTGAATTTTGCGAGGGATTTGGTGCTGATCATCTCCCTGAGCTTGTCCTCGTCGATGAGCTCGATCTTCTGGATTTCGTGTGATGTGCGGAAACCGTCGAAGAAGTGGATGAAAGGTATGCTTGACTTGATTGTGGAAAGATGTGCCACTGCAGCCATGTCAAGAGCCTCCTGAACGGAAGCGGATGCGAGCATTGCAAAACCTGTCTGACGGCAGGCCATCACATCCTGATGGTCTCCGAAGATGGAGAGGGCGTGTGATGCAAGTGCGCGCGCTGAAACGTGGAAGACGGATGGGAGCATCTCACCGGCAATCTTGTACATATTTGGAATCATAAGAAGGAGACCCTGTGATGCCGTGAATGTGGTAGTCAAGGCTCCGGCCTGAAGGGAACCGTGAACTGCTCCGGCGGCTCCTCCCTCACTTTGCATCTCGGTAACCTTTACGACTTCCCCGAACAGGTTCTTCTTGCCCTGGGCAGCCCACTCGTCAACATATTCAGCCATTGTTGACGACGGGGTGATAGGGTAGATGGCAGCATGCTCGCTGAAAAGATAAGCGATATGGGCAGCCGCATAGTTACCGTCACAAGTGATAAATTTTTTCTCGTTTGCCATAATCGATAAAGTTTATGTTAATTGTTTTTGTAATTATCTGAGAGATAATTGATTGTGTTTCCGTGAGCGAACACGGCCGCACAATCCCTGCAAATTTAGCAAAAAAGTTTGAATCCGGTGATTCGGAATCAAACTTTTTTACAAATATTCTCTTGTTCTTAACCCTATATCGTCGTAATCCCTTCGATGACGATGGAATCTCCGCCGATTTTCCTGGCCAGACCCTGAAGCACGGTTCCCGGCCCGATTTCCATAAAGTAATCTGCCCCGTCGGCAATCATCCTCTTGATGCTCTGAGTCCATCTTACAGGTGAAGTCAGCTGGGCGAGAAGGTTTGCCTTGATGGTCTGCGGGTCAGTGGATGGCTCTGCCGTAACGTTCTGATAGACAGGACACACAGGAGTCCTGAAAGATGTCTTCTCAATACCTTCCGCAAGTTCGAGCCTTGCCGGTTCCATCAGAGGGGAGTGGAAAGCACCGCCGACAGGAAGCACAAGAGCCCTCTTTGCGCCTGCCTCCTTGCATTTTGCGCAGGCCTCGTTCACCGCCTCGACCTCTCCGGAAATGACCAGCTGCCCATCACAGTTGTAGTTTGCCGGAACGACTATTCCGCTGCATCCTGCGCAGATTTCCTCGACCTTCTCAGTCGGGAGTGCAATGATGGCTGCCATAGTCGAAGGCTTGATGTTGCAGGCTTTCTGCATTGCCTGTGCCCTGATGCTCACCAATTTGAGTGCATCCTCAAACTCCATCGCCCCGGCTGCTGCAAGGGCGGAGAACTCTCCGAGGGAGTGACCTGCCACCATGTCCGGATGGAAACCCTCATAGCATTTCGCAAGCACCACTGAATGCAGGAATATGGCAGGCTGTGTCACCTTTGTGGCCTTCAGGTCCTCAGGTGTTCCTTCAAACATTATGTCGGTAATTCTGAACCCAAGAATCTCATTTGCTCTTTCAAGCATTTCGCGGGCTGAGGGATTTGTGTCATACAGTTCCCTTGCCATTCCCGGGAACTGGGATCCTTGTCCGGGAAAAACATACGCTCTCTTCATAAAAATAAATATTAAATCAATTATTTTCCAAAACGCGCGGCAAAAATAGTAAAATTTATTAAATTTGCACCCGATTCTGCAAGAGGTGTGCCTCAGGTGGAAAAATGCTTCCGTAGTTTAATGGATAGAATTTCGGATTCCGGTTCCGACGGTTGGGGTTCGATTCCCCACGGGAGTACTATTTAAAATTTCCCCTCGTCATTCTGTTGTTTCAAGATGCCCAATCAGGTCGGGCGTTCGGTTCGACTTTTCGTCATTCCCGGCTTGACCTTCTGTCATTTCCGGTTCAGAGATTCTTCGTCATTCCCGGCTTGACCGGGAATCTAATTGCAGACAGACACGCGATTTGACATCTTCTCTATTATCAGCTTTGCTAAGAATTATCGTAATCAGCTCCCGTGAAATTCATTCGGCACAGGAACATTGCCTGGAGGCCTTTGTAGTGGCATCCGCTGTGTCCAATGCGGTAAATTTTACCTCATTCGCCACGCGAGATGGCCATAGAGGTCATTCTGTTGCCTATGGATGTGGCGAATGAATTTCACGGGAAGTCTTTTCTTTGTGTTTCAGATGATTTTTAGATTGGCATGTCAGGGGGTGGGCTGCTGTCAATTGTGACCTGGACAAGCGCAGTCACAATGCCGTGTCGTCCTCGGGAAGGGTCTGTTTTGAGGACAAGAGGGAGATTCCTGATCGGGTCGGGAATGACGTTGGTTGGGATTGTCCTCAGGGATATGGCTTTTTGAGGATGGGGAGGCTTTCATTCCGGGTTTGTCCTCAGAGAGAGTCTTTTTTGAGGACAAGTGCAGTTCCAATGCCGTGCCGTCCTCCCAGAAGGCCGTTTTTGAGGACATCCCCGCCGTCCTCCCGCCGTCCCTGCCATCCATCCCCGCCGCCTCTCTAGCCGCCCTTCCCGCTGCCGCCCTCCCCGCCGCCCCGCCCTCCCCAGGACTCTCACCTCTCAAAATAAGACATTTTTGAGCGCACCAAACGGATGTTTTCTTATCTTTGCCCGCTCTACACAAATGTAAGGAGAGACAAATATGAAAACTGGCGAATTGCTCGAAAGAATCATCAGGACGCGTGAGGGAGTGACTGAGTCAGAGGCACTGGAGCTTTCCCAATGCTCCACCGGGGAGCTTGTGGGAGCGGCTGAAAAAGTGACCCTGGCGTGTGTCCCGGTTAAATTCGACTCGTGTTCTATTATAAATGCAAAATCCGGGAAATGCCCGGAAAACTGCCACTGGTGTGCCCAGTCTGCACACTGGCACACGGACGCTCCGGTTTATTCCCTGCTTGAGGACGGCCCGATAGTGGAGGCTGCCCTGATGTGCCACGAAAAAGGCATAGGCAGATTCTCCTACGTTACCAGCGGCAGAAAACTCAATGATGCTGAGGTGAGTGCCCTCTGCAGGGTCTCAAAGGAAATCAAATCCAAATGCGGCATATCCCTTTGTATGTCATCCGGACTGCTCACCGAAGACCAGCTCAGAAGGCTGCACGAGGCCGGTGTGGCAAGGTATCACTGTAACCTTGAGACCGCCCCGTCCCATTTCGGAAAACTCTGCACCACACACGACCAGGAACAGAAAATCGAGACCTTGAAGGCTGCCCTGAGGGTTGGTATGGACATTTGCAGCGGAGGCATCTTCGGGATGGGAGAGAGCGAAGCACAGCGAATCGAACTGGCCTTCACCCTGCGAAATCTTGGAACACAGTCAGTTCCAGTCAACATCCTCAGCCCGATTCCGGGAACACCGCTCGGGGAGATGCCCCTTATGAGCGACGAGGACATTCTCAGAACCATAGCCCTCTACCGGCTCATCATGCCTACTGCCTACCTGAGGTTTGCCGGCGGAGTGGCCCGTCTTTCCGACGAGACAATAGTCAAGGCCTACAAGGTTGGAATCAATGCCGCCATCATCGGGGATATGCTCACCACTGCCGGACGCGACATATCTTCGAACGTGGAAAGAATCCGCCAGGCCGGCTACGAATTCTGAATATTTCGGAATATTGAACATTCCTGAATATTGAATATTTAATATTTCGGAATATTGAATAATGTAAATATATTGAAATCAACGTATTATGAATATAGAACAGCTGACGGACGACTTTGACCGGGACCACCTCTGGCATCCCTACACCTCGACAACCAATCCGCTGCCGACCTACAAGGTGGTCAGCGCCCGGGGCTGCGAAATCACCCTTGCCGACGGCACTACCCTCATTGAGGGAATGTCCTCCTGGTGGTGCGCGGTGCACGGCTACAACAATCCTGTACTCAACAAGGCTGCCGAGGATCAACTGCACAGGATGTCCCACGTGATGTTCGGTGGGCTTACCCACGAGCCGGCAATCACTCTGGGAAAACAGCTGAGAGAAATCCTCCCGAAGGAACTTTCCCACATTTTCTACGCTGACAGCGGTTCGGTGGCGGTCGAGGTGGCGATGAAGATGGCGGTCCAGTGGCAGTATGCCGTCGGGAAACCCGGAAGGACCGACTTCGTGACCATTCGCAGCGGTTACCACGGAGACACCTGGAACGCGATGTCGGTATGCGATCCCGTGACGGGAATGCATAGCATATTCGGGCCGGCCCTCCCTTCCCGATACTTTGTCCCCCAGCCCCGAAGCCGCTTTGACGGAGAATGGGACCCATCCGACATCGAACCTCTGAAAGAGGTCATCCGGGCAAATTCCGACAAGATTGCTGCCCTGATTCTCGAACCGGTCGTCCAGGGTGCGGGCGGAATGTGGTTCTACCATCCGCAGTACCTGGTGGAAGCTGCCGCGCTGGCCCGTGAAAACGGCATCCTCGTGATATTCGACGAGATTGCCACAGGATTCGGCCGCACGGGAAAACTCTTCGCGTGGGAGCATGCAGGGGTTGTTCCGGACATAATGTGTATAGGTAAAGCCTTGACAGGAGGATATTTAACAATGTCGGCAGTCCTTGCGACGGACAATGTGGCCGACACCATCTCGGACAATTACCCATACGCATTTATGCACGGTCCGACCTTTATGGGTAACCCCCTTGCCTGCGCGATAGCCTCCGCATCAATCAAACTCCTGCTGGAAAGCGACTGGAAATCAAGGGTGGATGCCATCTCGGCGCAGCTCTCGGAGGAACTCGCTCCTGCACGCAGCCTGAAGGCGGTTGACGATGTGAGAGTACTCGGTGCAATCGGGGTAATCCAGACAAAGGAACCTGTTGACATGGCGCGCCTTCAGAGACGCTTCATCGAGGAGGGCGTCTGGGTGCGCCCGTTCGGAAAACTGGTATATATAATGCCTCCGTTCATCATCACGCGGGAACAATTGACCCATCTGACCTCCGCCCTGGTCAGGATTGTCTCGGAAATATAGGTAATCTCCGAATTTCTGAACCTGAGGAAACGAATTTCTGAACCTGAGAAAAAGAATATATGAACTTGAGGAAAAGAATATGAATATTAACGAAATATTGAACACTCTGGAGACTTCCGGGAATCTCAGGACGCTGCCCACGGCCGTCCACGAGGGACGTTACCTGGTGGAGAACGGCAGGAAAATGCTGAATCTCTCCTCAAACGACTACCTCGGCCTTGCTTCCGACAGAATCCTTGCAGACGATTTCCTCGGTACGGCGGATGCGGGTCAGCTTCTGCTTTCGTCCTCATCCTCAAGGCTTCTGACGGGCAACTTCAGTGTGAATGACACTCTGGAGAAACATCTGGCAGAAGCATTCGGAAGGCCTGCCGCCCTGACATTCGGCAGCGGATATGCAATGAACTCCGGAATCCTCCCGGCGGTGTCCGACCAGGGGACCCTCATACTTGCCGACAAACTCGTGCACGCCAGTCTGATTGACGGCATCCGGCTGAGCAGCGCCCGCACAATACGTTTCAGACATCAGGATTTTGACTCCCTTGAGAGACTTGTGAGAGAAAATGCCGGGAAATACTCATCTATTATAATAGTGGTGGAGAGCATCTACAGTATGGACGGGGACGTGACCGACCTGAGGCGCCTTGGGGCACTCAAGAAAGAATTCCCCGGAGTGATGCTGTATGTGGATGAGGCCCACGGCATCGGAGTCAGGGGAGAGACCGGACTGGGAATTGCACAGGAACAGGGCTGCATTGAAGATGTGGATTTCCTTTGCGGCACCTTCGGGAAGGCTCTCGCATCTGTCGGGGCCTACGTTGTGTGCTCCAGTGAAATACGCTCGTTTCTCGTCAACAGGATGAGACCTTTCATATTCACCACTGCACTTCCGCCGCTGAATGTGGCCTGGACAGATTACGTGCTGAGGCATCTGCCGGAATTTTCTGCAAGGAGGAATCATCTTGCAAAGATGTCGGCTGCGCTCAGGCAGGAACTCACCGATGAAGGAATTCCTTGCCCGTCAGAGAGCCAGATTGTCCCGCTGATGGTGGGGGACAGTCACGATGCCGTTGCCCTGGCGGAACATTTCCGATCCTATGGTTTTTACCTTCTGCCCATCCGCCCGCCGACAGTCCCTGAAGGCACATCCCGCCTGAGAATATCCCTGACGGCATCTGTCACCGAGGAGGACATCCTGCAGCTGATCTATGCTTTGCATTATCATACTCATCCCCGACAGGGAACTGATGACCGTCCGAATGGAGAAAGCTTATGAAACAGACATACCTTCATAAAACCCCTGACTTCGGTACCCTGACCCTCCTTTTCGGCGGATGGGGCTCCGGCGCGGAACTCTTTGCCGAATGCCGTCCAAAGGATTCCGACCTGATGCTTTGCTACGACTACCACGACCTTGACTTCGACCCGGGTGTGTTGAAGGAATATTCATCAATCAGGGTGGTTGCCTGGTCTATGGGCGTCTGGGCTGCCTCCAGACTGTTCTCGGAGGGAATCTTCGATGGATTGAAAGTGGACTCCGCAATCGCATTCGGAGGAACCGTGGAACTTGCGGATGACCTCTGCGGCATTCCTGAAGCGATTTTCGAGGCAACTGTCCGGGGAATGTCTCCGGTCTCCCTGAAGAAATTCAGAAGGAGGATGTGCGGGGCAAATCTGAATCATTTCGAGGCTCATCTCCCGGGACGCAGCTTTGATGACCTTGACGGCGAACTAAAGGCAGTGGCAGGGGCCTTGTCGGCTGAAAAGACAGACGGAAACAGGTCAGGACATTCAGTACTGAAAACTTTCTGGACGCAGGCGTATGTCGGAAACGATGACATGATTTTCCCGCCGGCCAACCAGCTGAGATCCTGGACAAGACAGGGAGTGCCTTGTCGGGAAACAGACGCCCCGCATTATGCCCCGGAGATTTTTGAAAAATTGACAGGAGGACAGAGCATTGATTGACAAGGAATTGGTACACAGGAGATTTGCACGTGCCCTCGGATCCTACTCACGCAATGCTTCCGTGCAGAACGACACTGCAGCCAAACTGCTGGCAATGCTTCCGGAAAGAAGTTGGCGCAGGGTTTTTGAGATTGGTTGTGCCGACGGTTTGCTCACAAGAATGCTGCTGGGACTGAACGAAGCGGAGAGACGGCCGGATCGCTCCAGTGTCCTGCAGCCCGGCTTTGAAAAGTTCTTTGTCAACGACCTGTGCGAAGAATCCGCAGCCTACATCTCCGATGTCCTTGAATCCGGGGCGGAGTTCATCCCCGGGGATGCCGAGTCGATTCCTTTTCCGGAGAATATAGACCTGCTGATTTCCTCGTCAACAATCCAGTGGATGACCGACTTGAGGGAATTCCTCGCGAAATGTGCCTCAAGCCTTGCTCCTGACGGAGTGCTCGCCTTGGGAACATTCGGACCGGAGAACCTGAGGGAAGTGAGTGCAGTCACAGGCGAGGGGCTTGACTACTATGATGTCGGGACACTTCTCGGACTTCTCCCGGATGGGTTGAGGGCCGTGTCTTGTGAACAGGAGATTGTGACCGAGACTTTCGGCTCGCCTTTTGATGTGCTCAGACATCTGAAACTCACTGGTGTGAACGGCTTGTCGGGCAGGGTCTGGTCCAAATCTGCTCTGGAAGCGTTCGTGGGGGAGTACGGACGACGGTTTGCTACTGGAACGGGGGAGGTCACGCTGACCTTTCATCCGGTCCGTATGCTAATTGTAAAACAGTAAATATTAATTATATATAAATGAAGAACAACATATATTTCGTCAGCGGCATAGACACGAACATAGGAAAAAGCTATGTGACCGGCTGGCTTGCCTCAGAATGGAACCGGCAGGGAATCAGGACCATTACCCAGAAACTTGTCCAGACTGGAAATGAGAAGGTTTCTGAAGACATCGAAATTCACCGCCGCATAATGGGCTGCGGCTTCCTGGCGGATGACCTTGAAGGGTTGACAATGCCCGAGATCTATTCCTACCCTTGTTCGCCTCACCTTGCCGCCGAGATTGACTCCCGACCAATTGATTTCGAGAAAATAAGCAAAGCGACGGAAACCCTTTCCGAAAAATACGACGCCGTCCTTCTTGAGGGAGCCGGAGGACTGATGGTTCCGCTTACAAGAGACTTGCTGACAATAGATTATGTAAAGAGGAAGTCATATCCCGTAATTCTTGTGACTTCGGGACGGCTCGGAAGCATCAACCACACCCTCCTGAGCCTTGAGGCCCTCAAATCAAGGAATATGACCTTGAAAGCTTTGGTATTCAACGATTTCCCGGTCGAGGAAGACACGAGAATAGCCGACGACACCAGGCAATATCTCGAAAACTACATTAGTACATATTTCCCTGATGCTGAATATCTTCGTGTTCCTGTAATAGAATAGGGGACAGTGGGATTTGGTTTCGGAGAATATATTTCCCATATTTGCGTCAAATTCAAGAGATATGCAAAAGATAAGATTAACTGTTCTGACCGTTGTCATTCTGATGACAGTCTGTGAGGCCGCCAATGCCCAGTTCGGCATTCACGCAGGCTATGTAAATTCGGTGACCGATTTCAAGACTTCCAAGTCATCCGACCCGCTGAAATGCCACGGTTTCCATCTCGGGATAGAGTATGATTTTGACATTGTGAGAGGTCTTTCGGTACAGCCGGGAATCCAGTATTCGTATGTGGCTCAAGGAGATGAGTCCACGATTAAATTTGGAAGTTTCAAGCAGTCCGACAAAGTTGACATCGTCGAGCATTACCTCGAAATCCCTGCATATCTGAAGTACACCTTCGACTTTTTTCCGGAGGTTTTCGGAATGTATGTCTTTGCAGGGCCGACTGTTGGCCTCGGACTATCTTCCTCATTGATAATCAGCCGTTCAGGAGTTGAAAACACCCGCGTCTCCTACAATTTTTACAATGGCAGAATCAGAAGTGAGAACGTCACCGCTGACCTGAAGGCATTTGTGGAGAAACAGGAAGGTGAAAAGATTCTCCAGCCGTTCGACATCCTTGTCGGAGGAGGAGTTGGCTTCAACCTGATTCGCCATCTCGACCTCAGGGCAGGCTGCAACTATGGCCTTGTCAACAGAATGTCAAAGGCATACAGGAATGACAAATACTCCGCCAACCGTTACCAGATTTACGCCGGACTTTCCCTTGTCTTCTGATTCTCCTGAGGAATAATACTGTAGTCTCTGCCTCCCCCTCTGTTTCCAAGAATCTGTGTATCAAGTATTTTTCGAATGTTGGGGGGGGAAATTTTTTGCTAAAATGAACCTAAATGATTTTGTTATAGACTTTTTTATGTTTAAATTTGCAAATTGTTAGTGTTGAATTTGAAAGGCTATTTATGTCGGTGAATCGCACTACGAGGCTATGTAATTACTTGGGCTGCAATGTGATATCATTGGTCCGAGGAGCCAAGGGAATGTTTATCAATGAGCAATAGTTGTGACTATGCACATCAATGCAGACAAGGAAATTCCAGTGTGGTTTGCTATGAGCGCACCATACAGAAAGGAACTTGAAGCAAAGGACTTGTTGGCAAGGAACAACATCGAGAGTTTCATCCCGATGCGTTACTGTATGGTCGAAATGGGCGGCTCAAGAAAGGAGAGGCGTCTGGTGCCTGCCATTCACAACCTGATTTTTGCCCACTCGACAAGAAAACTGATTCAGATGGTCAAGACCGGCTATCCTTACCTTCAGTACAAAATCCTAAGGGAGAACGGGCAGAACAATCCCATCGTAGTGCCGGACAAACAGATGGAACAGTTCATTTCTGTCTGCAACACATTCAATGACGATTTGATTTACCTTAAGCCTGAAGAGGTCAACCTGACAAAAGGTACTCCGGTGCGCATCATCGGAGGAACATTTGACGGCAGAGAAGGGATTTTTGTTAAAGTGAAAGGAGCTCGCAAGAAAAGGGTAGTGGTCTCACTGCCCGGTCTTGCCTCGGTCGCAATGGCGGAAATCTCATCAGATTATATACGAGTCATCCGTCCTGACGAGCAAAGGTAAATCAGGACCTGACTTGGAAAAACAAACTTACTATGAAACTCTTACACAAACTTGCCGACTGGTACTTTTCGAAGCGGACCTTGCCATACTGGTGCATCCTGCTTCTGGATTCTGCCTGTGTTTTCATCGGAGGTTTTCTTGGCTGTACGATCGAGTACGGCTTTAGCTGGATGTTCTCGCATCCATTCAGGGTTGTGGCAGGACTTCTGCTGAGCCTTGTCCTGTTCATTGTCTTTTTCCGGATTTTCCACACTTATTCGGGAATCATCCGCTTTTCTTCATTCGTCGATCTTCAGAAAGTCGGTCTGGCATCCTTCTTTGGCTCCCTCTGCACCTTGATTCTTGGTTTGCTGTTTTCTACCTTCGTGCCGTCATCAGTGAACTACGTGCTGTTCCCGGGAGTGGTCTCCTGTCTTGTCCTTTTCCTGTCCTCCACTCTGATGATGTGGCTGGTAAGAGTAATAGTCAAGCGTGTCTTCGAGACCTTCAACCTGGAGGGAGCAATACCTGTGGCTATTTACGGAACAAAGGCCGGTGGAATCAGCATCGCGAACAGCATCCAGAACATCCGCAAGAAAAAATACACCCTGCGTGCATTCATAACCGACGGGGCCGAGATGAAAAACAGCTACCTGATGGGCAAGCGCGTTTACCTGAACGGACCTGACATCGGAGAGGTCCTGAGCCGCGAAGGCGTACGTGCAATCCTGGTGTCGCCTCTGAAGACAGATCTCATCCGCTCGAACCAGGGAATGATTGACGACCTGATTGCCCACGGCATACGCATAATGATGATGTCCAGTGCCGAGGAATGGGACGGAAAGAGTCCGGTGACGCACAATCAGCTCCACGAGGTTGAGATAGAGGACCTTCTCCCGCGTGAGAAGATTGAAGTGGATATGGGCGCCATCGGTACCCTCCTGAGAGGTCGCCGCATCCTGATCACCGGAGCGGCAGGATCCATAGGTTCAGAGATGGTCCGCCAGATTGCTTCCTTCCTGCCATCCGAAATGGTCCTTGTGGACCAGGCTGAGACTCCGATGCACGACATCCGCCTGATGATGACCCGCGATTATCCATCCGTCAAATGCCTGACAGTGGTGACAAGCATCACTAACCACGAGCATATGCGCTGCCTTTTCAGCGAGCACCGTCCTGAGTATGTCTTCCACGCAGCTGCCTACAAGCACGTGCCGATGATGGAGGACAATCCATCGATAGCAGTCCAGAACAACATCTACGGCACGCGTGTAATCGCAGACCTTGCCGTTGAGTTCGGCACGAGGAAGTTCGTGATGATTTCGACTGACAAGGCGGTGAACCCGACTAATGTGATGGGTTGCAGCAAGCGTATATGCGAGATTTACTGCCAGAGTCTGAACCAGGCCATCCAGGAGGGGAGGGTGAAGGGCGTGACCCAGTTCGTGACGACGCGCTTCGGCAATGTACTCGGCTCAAACGGAAGCGTGATTCCGATTTTCAAGGAGCAGATTCGCCGTGGAGGTCCCGTTACGGTTACCCACCCGGACATCATCCGTTACTTTATGCTGATTCCGGAGGCCTGCCGTCTGGTTCTTGAAGCCGGCACGATGGGCAGGGGAGGCGAGATTTTCGTGTTCGATATGGGTCAGCCGGTGAAGATTGTCGATCTTGCCAAGAGAATGATTGCCCTCTCGGGGGCCCAGGGCATGGAAATCAAGTACACCGGTCTTCGTGACGGAGAGAAACTCTACGAAGAAGTCCTCAGTGACCAGGAGGGCACAATACCAACCACCCATCCGAAGATTATGGTTGCTAAGGTCCGCGAGTACGACTACACCACAGCCCTTGCAAATGAGGAACGCCTTCTGGAAATGTCCCGGGGCTTTGACGATATGGCGACAGTCAAGTTGATGAAGGAGATAGTTCCGGAGTACAAGAGCCGTTCTTCGAAATATGAAATTTTGGACAAGTGAATATTTAACAAGACAAGGAAATATTTAACAATATGAACGCATCCGATAGCTTGAAAATTGCCGTGGCCGGGACGGGATATGTTGGCCTGTCAATAGCTACACTTTTGTCCCAGCGTCACGAGGTGGTTGCAGTTGATGTCATTCCGGAGAAGGTTGAGAAACTGAACAATCGTGTTTCCCCGATTCAGGATGACTACATTGAGGAATATCTCAGGACGAAGGACCTGAATCTTCGCGCAACCCTAGACGGAGAGAGTGCCTACCGTGATGCGGATTTCGTGGTGATTGCCGCCCCGACGAACTACGACAGCAAAAAGAACTTTTTCGACACATCCCACGTGGAAGAGGTGATTGACCTCGTGCTGAAAGTAAACCCTGAAGCTGTTATGGTGATAAAATCCACCATTCCTGTCGGTTACACTGTCTCCGTCCGGGAGAAATTCTCCTACCGAGAGCGTCAGTCTGACGGAACTATGAAGGTCGTCACCCCGAACATAATCTTCGCCCCGGAATTCCTCAGGGAGAGCAAGGCTCTTTACGACAATCTGTATCCTTCGAGGATTATTGTTGGATACGAACTTGGCAATTCCCGACTTGAGGAGGCAGCACACACCTTTGCCGCCCTGATCAAGGAAGGCTCATTGAAAGAGGATGTGCCTGTGCTTTTTATGGGAAGCACCGAGGCTGAGGCGGTCAAACTCTTCGCCAACACCTACCTCGCCCTGCGCGTGAGCTATTTCAACGAACTGGACACGTATGCCGAGATGAAAGGCCTCGACACCAAGTCAATCATCGACGGTGTCTGCCTTGATCCGCGAATAGGGACTCACTACAACAATCCTTCGTTCGGTTACGGCGGCTACTGCCTCCCGAAAGACACGAAGCAGCTCCTGGCCAACTACAATGATGTGCCGGAAAACCTCATACACGCAATCGTCGATTCGAACCGCACCAGGAAGGATTTCATCGCCGACCAGGTTCTGAACAAGGCAGGCTACTACAGCTACAGCGGAACCATCCAGTGGGACAGCACTCAGGAAAGGCATTGTGTGATTGGTGTTTACCGCCTGACAATGAAGTCCAACAGCGACAACTTCCGCCAGAGCGCCATCCAGGGCATTATGAAGCGCATCAAGGCGAAGGGCGCCGAGGTAATCATCTACGAACCTACTCTCGCAGACGGCACCCTCTTCTTCGGAAGCAGGGTAGTGAACAACCTGCAGGAGTTCAAGGCCCAGGCCCAGGCCATCATCGCCAACCGCTACGACCCTCTTCTTGACGATGTGCGCGAAAGGGTTTACACGAGGGACGTCTTCAGAAGGGATTGATAAATATTCATTAAAATGAAAAGATACTGTCAGACACTCACTTTGAAGCAGGACCCTGCCCTGGTCGAGAAATACATAGAGGTTCACTCCCACGTGTGGCCGGAAATCATCGAGGGCCAGCATCAGGTTGGCATCCTCTCAATGGAAATATATTCCCTTGGTCGTCAACTCTTTATGATTGTCGAGACAGTTGATGACTTTGATTGGGAGCGAGATATGGCAAGGCTTGCATCTCTCCCTCGCCAGGCCGAGTGGGAAGCATATGTCAGTCAGTTTCAGGGCTGTAATCCCAATGCCACCTCCGCAGAGAAGTGGCAGATGATGGACAAGATTTTTGATTCCGAAAAGTAATCCGGCAATGGCAAAGAAAGTTTTCGTCAGTGGTTGTTACGACCTTCTTCACAGTGGCCACATCGAGTTCTTCATCCAGGCATCGCGTTACGGTGACCTCTACGTCGGCATCGGCTCCGACGCGACCTATCTGGAATACAAGCACCGAAAGCCGATGTTCCCCCAGGAGGAACGCCTCTTTATGGTGAAGAGCATCCGCTATGTGAAAGATGCCTACATAAATGCAGGGCATGGGGTCATTGACTTTCTCCCGACACTTGACATAGTGAAACCGGACATTTTCGTGGTCAATGCCGAAGGCGGCAGTGAGCTCAAGCGCAGTGTCTGCGAGAGCCGTGGGATTCAGTACATTGAGTTGGAAAGAACCCCTCACGAGGGACTTCAGGCCCGTAGTTCATCTTCCCTGAAAGCTTCTTTGGGCAAGGACGATTCTTCTGAACAGGTGACGGGGATTCCGACAAGGCTTGATTTGGCGGGTACCTGGATTGACCAGCCTTACGTCAGCCAGTATCACCCGGGTTGGGCTCTGACGATTTCCCTGGAACCGACATTTGAAATCAGGGATCGCTGCGGGCTCAGCACCAGCACCAGGAATATGATTCAGAAAATATGGCCTCTTAAGCTCCCGAAGATGGATCCCGAGATGCTTGCACGACTGGTTTTCTGCTTTGAAAACAATCCGGAGAAGGAAGGTGACCACATTTCCGGAGCCCAGGATTCAGTCGGGATCTGCGTCCCGGGACTTGCCCGCCATTACTACGACAAGAACTTCTGGCCTCTGAAAATTGAGAACACTGTCGATGAAATGACTCTCCGCTTCCTTGAAAGCCACATTGTCCTGATTCCTCTTGAGCCACGCCGCAAAGGTTGCAGTGTCGTTGAAGGCAAGGACATCACATCAGAAAAAGTCCGTGCCTTGGCTCAGGCTGCAGACAACTGCTGGGATGCGATTCTCCGTCACGATCTGGATAGTTTTGCAACGGCATACCGTGCCTCATTTGACGCACAGACTGCAATGTTCCCGGGAATGATAAATCCGACCGTTGACGGCAAACTGTGTGAGCAGGCGAGTGTACAACCCTACATTGATAAATATTCCTCTCTTCCGGATGTCCTTGCCTGGAAACTTGCAGGCGCTGGCGGAGGAGGCTACCTGGCCCTTGTGGTCAGAGATGCAGAATCCTTTGCGTCCGAAAGACCGGAAGCAATTGAAATACATATCAGAAGACAATAATTTACATAGCGGAAATCAGAATCTTCTCCCGCGATGAGAAAAAGCAGGATGACATGAGGCACGAGTATCAGTGATTCATTTTTACCTTTAATAACTCTGACTCGAGATATTGATTTGGTAAGTCTGAACTTATCTTTGCCAAGTGTGAATTCAAATTGGCGACACCAACAGCTGCCTGAGCGTAATCGGTGCCAAACGTCTCCACCAAGGTCGTCAAGATCATCCAGAGCTACGTGGGGATAGTCAACAAGATGGTTTGGAGGAAGAAGATTTGAGTAAAATTGTTGCTAGATTTGAGTAAAATTTTTGCTATATTTGAGTAAAATCGCAAGGTAAATTGAGTAAAAGTAACCGTGCTTTGTCATAGACTGATTTAGTAATAGGAAAAATGTATCAAAGTATCCGTCTCAAATGACTCTTCCTGACTCGAACCTTACGCCCATCAATTACACGGAAAGTTCCGGAAACACAAACACTTGTTATTAGATAGAATATGAAGAAAGCATTGATTACCGGGGTTACCGGCCAGGACGGCAGTTACCTCAGCGAACTGCTCCTTGAAAAAGGATATGACGTGCACGGAATCATCCGACGTTCATCAGTGGACTATCGTGAGCGCATAGCTCACCTTGAGGGACATCCTCATTTCCACCTCCACTATGGAGACCTCGGGGATTCAATGTCGCTGGTCAAGGTCGTCGGTGCGGTACAACCGGATGAAATCTACAATCTTGCTGCCCAGAGCCACGTTCAGGTCAGCTTCGACTCTCCGGAGTTCACAGCAGACGTTGATGCAACGGGTGTCCTCCGCGTTTTGGAAGCCGTCCGTGCCAACCATTTGGAAAAGACCTGCCGCATCTACCAGGCATCAACCAGTGAGCTTTACGGCAAGGTTGAGGAAGTTCCTCAGAATGAGAACACTCCGTTCCATCCATATTCACCGTACGCGGTGGCCAAGCTCTACGGCTTCTGGATTGTGAAGGAGTATCGCGAGGCCTACGGTATGTTTTGCTGCTCAGGCATTCTCTTCAATCACGAGAGCGAACGCCGAGGCGAGACTTTCGTAACCCGCAAGATTACCCTCGCTGCCGCCCGTATCGCTCAGGACAAGCAGGACTGCCTCTACCTCGGCAATCTGGACTCTCTGCGTGACTGGGGCTATGCGAAAGACTATGTTGAGTGTATGTGGCTCATCCTCCAGCACGACAAGCCTGAGGACTTCGTCATCGCAACCGGAGTCCAGCATTCTGTCCGGGAATTTGCCTACTATGCTTTCAAGCACGCAGGCATCGAACTGAAGTTCGAAGGCAAGGGGCTTGAAGAGAAAGGCATCTGCACAGCCGTGAGCGGCAATGTTCCCGAGTCTCTCATAGGAAAGACTCTCGTGGCTGTCTCAGAGGACTTTTACCGTCCGACAGACGTGGTCAACCTCTGGGGCGATCCGACCAAGGCAAGGGCAAAACTCGGCTGGAATCCATCAAAGACATCCTTCGAGGAACTGGTCAAGCTGATGGTCGAAAGCGATATGGCCAAGGTTGCCTCCGAAGGTGCTGCCGCCAAGGTCCGCACCAACCTAGCCGAGTACCTCGAAAAAGGAATTGTGAAATAGTGTTGTCTTCTCGATAGGGTAGAGATAGTGGAGAAATCTGAAACAATGTTGGAAAAATCATCAAAAATCTACATAGCCGGTCACAACGGTCTGGTAGGTTCAGCGATTTGGAACAACCTTTTGAGCCGTGGCTACGAGAATCTCGTGGGCCGCAGCCACAAGGAACTTGACCTGACTGACCAGACTGCAGTGAAGAAGTTCTTCGACGAGGAAAGGCCGGATGCCGTAGTGCTCGCGGCCGCCTTTGTGGGAGGCATAATGGCCAACACCCTGTACCGTGCTGACTTCATAATGATGAATATGAAGATTCAGTGCAACGTCATCAGCGAGGCCTACGCCCACGGAGTCAAGAAACTGCTCTTCCTCGGAAGCACGTGCATATATCCGAAGAACGCCCCTCAGCCGATGAAAGAGGATTGCCTGCTGACATCTCCGCTGGAGTACACCAATGAGGAATACGCCATTGCAAAGATTGCCGGCCTGAAGATGTGCGAGAGCTACAACCTCCAGTACGGCACCAACTACATCGCCGTGATGCCGACCAACCTCTACGGCCCGAACGACAACTTCCACCTTGAGAACTCCCACGTAATGCCGGCTATGATGCGCAAGGTCTATCTCTCCAAACTCATCAATGACGGGAATTGGACTGCTATACGCAAAGATTTGAGCATCAGACCTGTAGGAGCGAACATCAAAGAAAATGGTGAAAATGTGCGTTACGTCATTGACGGCAACTCCGATGAGGCGACGATTCTGAAAGTTCTTGCTTTTTACGGAATATCGAACAACAAGGTAATCCTCTGGGGTACAGGCACTCCACTCCGTGAGTTCCTCTGGAGCGAAGATATGGCCGATGCATCTGTCCACGTCCTTCTGAACGTGGATTTCAAGGACATAATCGGGATAGAGAAGTACTCCTCAGTCCATTACGGCAACAAGGCCGATGGCATTGTTGACCGCAACCATAGCACCGGCCGCGGCGGCGCCATTCCGTCCCTCGGCGAAATCCGCAACTGCCACATCAATGTGGGCACAGGCAAGGAACTCACCATCCGGGAACTCTCGGAGCTGGTGGTCAATGCAGTAGGCTTCAAAGGCACAGTTGAGTTCGACGCCAGCAAGCCGGACGGAACAATGCGCAAGCTTGTAGATGTCAGCAAATTGCATAGTTTGGGCTGGACGCATAAGGTCGAAGTCGAAGATGGTGTCCGGAAACTCTTCGACTGGTACCGCAGCGGACTGGAGTCGGCTGGAAAGTAAGTAATAATGTCGCCAGGCAATGCGTCATAAAGTTTTATTTTATATTTAAAGACACGGATATGAAGCAGCTGACTATTCGCAATTTCGGTCCTGTAAAAGAGGCCGTGATTGAACTGAAGCGCATCAATGTTATTCTCGGGCCTCAGAGTTCGGGAAAGAGTACCGTACTGAAGGTAGCTTGTTTCTGCGACTGGATGGAGCGTCAGATTGTTTTGACACAAGATCCTGACCGCTATTGTAATCCGAAATTCTTTGAATATAATCTAGTGTCCTTTCATAAACTTGAGGGCTTTATGAAGGACGATTCATATATCCGTTATGACAATGATGTCATATCGTTTGAATACAATGCCAAGACAAACAAGTGCAATTACCATTGGTCGTTGTCGTCCTCCAAGCGTTGGGGATACAGGCGTGTAAAGATAGCTTATATCCCATCGGAACGTAATTTGATTGCAGCCATTCCGAACTGGTATCAGGTGTCAATGAGTAACAACAACATTCTCGATTTTATGAAGGAATGGGAGTTTGCCCGGAAAAACTTTCTGAAGAAAGAACAGATTCTTGGCCTGCCGTTCAGTTATCGATACAGTTCAAGCGACAAGGGTGACCATATTGTGATGTCTGATGGTAAGGAGTTGAACCTGACAAATGCGTCCAGCGGCCTTCAGTCTTTAACACCATTGTACATCATGTTGCGATACTTGACAGATGATTTTTACAAGGATAAGCATACGAAGGTCGAAGATACTATCCTCCGCGAAAATTTGGAGCAAATAGTGATTCGTGAGTTTCCGAATAAGACACAGGAAAAACAGCAGGAGATAGTAAATGGGATTATGACGCCGAGCCGTACTGATATGTATATTGAAGAGCCGGAGGCGCACATATATCCATCTACCCAAAAAGATTTTATATATTCGCTGATGAACATGCTCAATGGACGCAGGAAGCATTTCTGTTTTATTGCAACACATAGTCCATATATCCTGACAGCATTGAATAATCTGATTCAGGCGGCTGAGACGATATCTGAATCGGATGAGAAGGCAGCAAAGATAATAGAACGTTTCCCGAAGCGCCAGACAATACCTTATGATGATGTGGCCGCTTTCGCCATGAAGGACGGCATGATTGAGTCAATTATGGATGAGGATTTCAGACTGATCTCTGCCGAGGCGCTGGATAGTGCATCTCAGGAGATAGCTGATGACTATAACTTCCTTTTGAACGTATGAGAAACAAGGTAGAAACGTGTATTAGTGAAACTACTGATTCACAAATAAAGTTCGAGGAGAATAAGCGAAAGATTATATTTCAGAACCTGAGTAGGTTTCCCTATGAGTGTGTTGATGTTGACGGGTGTACAATCAAGGAAGGTGTTAGATGTGACAAACTCCTTCTCTCTGCTGATGAACGCGAAGAACGCTATGTAGAGCTGAAAGGCACGGATGTCATGCATGCCATAGAACAACTAGAAGAAACGATAAAGCACTTGGGTGAATATACTGATAACAGACATGCGTATGTTATCAGTACAAATGTAGCACCAGCAATAGACACAAAACGTCAGGTAAAGATAAAGTATTTCAAGGAGAAATATTGTGCAGAGTTGAAGATTCAGGAAAAGCAGTTGAAAGTTTCTTTGTATTAGGAGCGTACGCGTCCACAAATCCGCATTGCTCATTAAACCTCGTTGAATAGTTTTGCCCTCAGAT